>NZ_MUZA01000018.1 GCF_021442385.1 Micromonospora sp. MH99 | reverse complement strand
GGCCGCCGCGTCGGCGCCGTTGACATCCTGCGCGCCGGCGGCAGGACCGTTCGCCGTGTCGGCCGCCGGGGCGCCGTGCCCGCCGTGCCCGACCGGTCCGGCCGCACCCGCCACCGCGGGCAGCAGCGTCAGCACCGGGGCCCGGTGCGCTCCGCTGGCGTCCGCCCACCGGACGACAGTGCCGTCGGCGTACGTCTGGACGACCTCGAAGGTGAGCCGCTCGGCCTGCGGCAGCGGGCCCATCGACAGGGCCAGTTGGGCCGGGCCGGACGTGCCCGCGCCGACGCGGACCCAGGTCACCGCAGTCGTCACGGTGCTCACTCCGGAGGAGTGGATGCCGGTCACCGGCTTGTCGAGCGTACGGGAGCTGATCTTGGGCGCCCAGCCGTCGACAGACATCGGGTAGACCTCGGCCACCGGCGCGTCGGCCGGCAACCGGACCTCGATCCGGGTGGTCTTCGTGCCGGCGCGCTCCTCGGGCACGCTGAACTCCAGCCGTACGGCGTCGCCCTGCCGTGCCTCGGTCGGGGTGGTCGTCACATCCGCGGCGTGCGCCGCCGTACCGGGCCAGAGCAGCAGCCCCGCGGCGGTCAGCGCGGTCACCGCCGCGATTCGCCGCGGACGGCCTCCGCCGTGCGTGCTCGCCATCTCGTGCCCCATCCGTCTCGACGCGACCGGCTCCGGTTTCCGGCCACACCTTCTAGTTCGGCTGGCAGGCGCGAAAGGTTCAACGCCTCACGCGAGGAAGGTGCCCTTCCCGAGCCGGAGGGGGTGGACCGATAGCATCGGCAGGAGCCGAGGACCGGCACCGTTTCGTACTGCTTGGAGGAGTCACCGTGTCCGCACCCCGTACCCCCGCCGTGGCCGACCCTGTCGTCGTCGCCGCCGGGACGACGGCGGCCGACGCGGTGGCCGCGGCCGGACTGCCCGCGAACGGCCCCAAGGCGATCGTCGTGGTCCGCGACCCGCAGGGTCAGCTGCGCGACCTGGACTGGGCGCCGACCGAGGAGACGACGGTCGAGCCGGTCAGCCTGGATTCGCCCGACGGGCTCAACGTGCTGCGCCACTCCACCGCGCACGTGCTCGCCCAGGCCGTGCAGGACGTCTTCCCCGAGGCGAAGCTGGGCATCGGCCCGCCCATCGAGAACGGCTTCTACTACGACTTCGACGTCGCCAAGCCGTTCCAGCCCGATGACCTCAGCAAGCTCGAGAAGCGCATGCAGGAGATCATCAAGTCCGGGCAGCGGTTCCGTCGCCGCCGCTTCGGCAGCCTCGACGAGGCGCGCGCCGAGCTGGCCGACGAGCCGTTCAAGCTGGAGTTGATTGAGGTCAAGGGCGAGGGCCTGGACACCGACGAGGTGATGGAGGTCGGCGGCGGCGAGCTGACGATCTACGACAACCTCGACGCCAAGGAGGACAAGGTCTGCTGGTCGGACCTGTGCCGCGGCCCGCACCTGCCGACCACCCGACTGATCGGCGCGTTCAAGCTGATGCGCTCCGCCGCCGCGTACTGGCGCGGGTCGGAGAAGAACCCCCAACTGCAGCGGGTGTACGGCACCGCGTGGCCGACCCGCGACGAGCTGAAGGCGTACCTGAAGCTGTTGGAGGAGGCCGCCCGGCGCGACCACCGCAAGCTCGGTGCGGACCTGGACCTGTTCAGCTTCCCCGACGAGATCGGCTCGGGCCTGGCGGTCTTCCACCCCAAGGGCGGGATCATCCGCCGCGAGATGGAGCAGTACTCGCGGCGGCGGCACGAGGAGGCGGGGTACGAGTTCGTCAACACCCCGCACATCACCAAGGCGCAGCTGTTCCAGACCTCCGGTCACCTGCCGTACTACGCGGACACCATGTTCCCGCCCATGCAGTTGGAGGGCGCGGACTACTACCTCAAGGCGATGAACTGCCCGATGCACAACCTGATCTTCAGGGCGCGCGGGCGGTCGTACCGTGAGCTGCCGCTGCGGATGTTCGAGTTCGGCACCGTCTACCGGTACGAGAAGTCCGGCGTCGTGCACGGCCTGACCCGGGTCCGCGGCCTGACCCAGGACGACTCGCACATCTACTGCACCCGTGAGCAGATGGCCGGCGAGCTGACCACGCTGCTCAGCTTCGTGCTGGACCTGCTGCGCGACTACGGCCTGGACGACTTCTACCTGGAGCTGTCGACCCGGGACGACTCGCCCAAGTTCATCGGGGCCGAGGAGGACTGGGCCGAGGCCACCGAGGCGCTGCGGACCGCCGCCGAGACCTCCGGCCTCGACCTGGTGCCCGACCCGGGTGGCGCGGCGTTCTACGGGCCGAAGATCTCGGTGCAGGCGCGGGACGCGATCGGCCGGACCTGGCAGTTGTCCACCCTCCAGGTCGACTTCAACCAGCCGGAGCGGTTCGGGTTGGAGTACCAGGCCGCCGACGGCACCCGCCAGCGGCCCGTGATGATCCACCGGGCGCTGTTCGGGTCGATCGAGCGGTTCTTCGGGGTGCTCACCGAGCACTACGCGGGCGCGTTCCCGGCCTGGCTGGCGCCGGTGCAGGTGATCGGCATCCCGATCCGTGAGGACCACACCGACTACCTGCACGGCTTCGTCGCCGCGCTGCGGGCCGAGGGCATCCGGGCCCAGGTGGACGCGGGTGACGACCGGATGCAGAAGAAGATCCGGACGGCGCAGCAGCAGAAGATCCCGTTCATGGTGATCGCCGGCGACGACGACGTGGCCGCCGGCACGGTGTCCTTCCGCTACCGCGACGGCTCGCAGCGCAACGGCGTGCCGATCGCCGAGGCGGTGAACCACGTCCTGGACGTGGTGACCTCCCGCACCAACATCGGCCCCTCCGCGGCGGCCGAATAGCCGCCGCCTGCGCCTGGCGCAGCATGATCGCGCTCGATCCAGGATGTAGTGGCCTCCCCGCAGCAGGGAGGCCACTACATCCATGTCCGAGCACGATCATGAGCGGCGCGGACGCTCGATGCCTCGCCCGCAGGGCGACCTGCGGCACCGGCCGTCAGGCTGAACCGTGGCGCGGTGGCTGTCAGATGCCGCAGGTCGGTGCCGACCAGCCGCCGACCGCCGCGACGTGGGTGTGGTCGTTGTGGTCGGGGTAGCCGGGGCCGAGGATCTGGCCGAAGCCGTGGTTGCGGGCCTGCTGGGCCAGCCGGCACAGCGACGGTGAGCCGACCAGGTCCACCGCGTCGCCGTACAGGTGGCGGCTGTTCGACGCCCCGCCGACCGCGCTGTTGCAGGTGTAGCTGCGAAAGCTGCTGCTGATCGCGATGGGCACGTCGCCGAGGGCGTGCCGCAGGGCCTGGAGCTTCCACATCGAGACGAGGGCGTTGGCGCGGGCGGTGCTCGCCGCGACCGCACCGCCGGACCAGGTGCTGTTGCAGTTGTTCAGTTCGGCGTAGCTGAAGTTGACGGGTGTGCAGTCGTCGTCCTGGAGGGCGTACAGGCGGTTGAAGGTCTGCGGGCCGGCGACCCCGTCCGCGCCCAGTCCGTACGCCTGCTGGAAGCGGATCACCGCGGACCGGGTGGCGGGGCCGTAGGCGCCGTCGATGGTGAGCACGGCGCCGTAGCCGGGGTAGCCGGCGACGCGGATCTGGAGTTGGCGGACGTCCTCGCCGGACATCCCCTGCGACAGGGTGCGACCCCAGGTGTAGCAGCCGTCCGCGTGCGCCGCGCTGGCGGTGAGGGTGACCCCGGTCACCGTGGTGGCGGCGGCCAGCGCGAGCGCCGCGATGATCCTGCCGAGTCGTCGGATCATGAAGCTCTCCATCCATTGATTCAAGTGCCTGAATGCATGGAAGTTTCAGGTCTGGGCGGCAATCCGTCAACAACTTGCAGCAAGGAGTTTCCCGGTGACGGGTGTCGCGGCCCGCCCACGCGGCTCCGTAGGATCGGCTCGTGACAGGGGCGGAGCGGCACACGGACAGCGACGGCATGGCGGACGGCCTGGATCGGCTCTGGACGCCGCACCGGATGACCTACATTTCCGGCGAGGACCGCCCCGCCGAGGGCTACGAGAAGCCGACCGGCTGCCCGTTCTGTCTGGCTCCCGGGCTGCCCACCGAGGAGAGCCTGGTGGTCGCCCGCGGCGAGCGCGTCTTCGTCGTGCTCAACCTCTACCCGTACAACCCGGGGCACCTGCTGGTCTGCCCCTACCGGCACGTCGCCGACTACACCGACCTCGACGAGCCGGAGACTGTCGAGCTGGCCGCGTACACCCAGACGGCGATGCGGGTGATCCGCAAGGTCAGCAATGCGCACGGCTTCAACCTGGGCATGAACCAGGGCGGCGTGGCCGGCGCCGGCATCGCCGCCCACCTGCACCAGCACGTGGTGCCCCGCTGGGGCGGCGACGCGAACTTCATGCCGGTGATCGGCCGCACCAAGGTGCTGCCCCAGCTGCTCGGCGACACCCGCGACCTGCTCGCCCGGGCCTGGCCGTCCTGACCGCGCCGTCCGCGCGGGGTCCGCGCCGGTCCGGCTAGTCGGCGCGCAGCAGCGGGACGAGCTCCGGCCAGCTCTCCACCCGGTGTACGAGCGGCAGCAACGCGGCGTGCGCGGCGACCTCCGCCGGGCGGGGCCGGAACAGGTAGCGGTGCGGCACCGAGTCGAGGTAGCCGAGCACCTCCAGCTTGTCGTCCACGAAGTGGGTCAGTTCGAGCTGCCGGGCGATCGGCGCCTTGTCCGGCCGGGTCCGGCAGAAGTGCACCCGCTCGACGGGGATCCCGGTGCGGGCCGTGAAGTCGTGGTGGGCCAGCCACTCCCAGGTCCGCCGCTCGGTGGACTCGCCGCACTTGGAGACGAGATGCACCTCGTCGAACGCCGGCCCGAGCGCCGCGAGCGCGTCGAACGCCCCGTCGACCATGGGTGTGCGCAGGTAGTGCGCGCCGAAAAAGGAGGTGTCGGCGTCGTCGTCGGCCGGCTCGATGAGCACACCGCCGATGTCCACGCCCAGCCGTCGCATGGCGTCGATCATGCCGTACGGTCCCGACGCGCGCGTACCGCGTTTGCGCGTGCGGAGTTGCTACGCCCCGGCCCGGTGAAGGTGGCACGATCGGCCGATGGCAGTGACGACACGGATGTTGGGGCGCAGCGGCATCGAGGTCAGCGCCCTCGGCATGGGGTGCTGGGCGATCGCCGGTCCCTGGGCGGAGGGCAACCAGCCGCTGGGCTGGGGCGCGGTCGACGACGACGAGTCCGTGCGGGCGGTGCGCCGCGCGCTCG
The DNA here is from genome assembly GCF_021442385.1 of Micromonospora sp. MH99. GTDB lineage: Bacteria > Actinomycetota > Actinomycetes > Mycobacteriales > Micromonosporaceae > Micromonospora. The sequence goes on along the minus strand of NZ_MUZA01000018.1, from coordinate 98,322 downwards.
ACGAGGGCATCACCCTCTTCGACACCGCCGACACGTACGGCGCGGGGCATGGCGAGCGGGTGCTGGGGCGGGCCCTCGCCGGCCGTCGGGACGAGGCCGTGATCGCCACCAAGTGGGGCTACACGTTCGACGAGGCGACCCGGCAGGCGACCGGGGAGGATGCGTCGCCGGCGTACCTGCGGCGGGCCGTGACCGCGTCGCTGCGCCGGTTGGGCACCGACCGGATCGACCTCTACCAGCTGCACCTGGCCGACCTGTCGGTGCCTCGCGCGGAGGCGCTGATCGGCGTCTGTGAGGACCTGGTCGCCGAGGGCCTGATCCGCGCGTACGGGTGGAGCACCGACCGCCCGGACCGGGCCGCCGCGTTCGGACAGGCGGCCTCCGGCGCCACCGCCGTGCAGCACGCCCTGTCGGTGCTGCGCGACGCACCCGAGCTGCTCGCCGTCTGCGACAAGTACGACCTGGCCAGCGTCAACCAGGGGCCGCTGGGGATGGGCCTGCTCACCGGCAAGTACACGGCCGCGTCGACGTTGCCCCGCGACGACGTGCGCGGGTTGGCGCCGGGCTGGCTGGAGTGGTTCCGGGGCGGCCGTCCCGCCCCCGAGTGGCTGCGCCGGGTCGGGGCGGTCCGCGCCGCGCTGACCGCCGACGGGCGCACCCTCGCCCAGGGCGCGCTGGGCTGGATCTGGGCGCGCAGCGGTCGCACCATCCCGATTCCCGGCTGTCGTACGGTCGCCCAGGTCGAGGAGAACGCCGCCGCGCTGCGCCGGGGGCCGCTGGCGCCGGACCAGTTCGTCGAGGTGGAACGCCAACTCGCCGCCCTGCGCACCGCCGCTCTGCGCGACGCCGACCGCCCGCACTGGCCCCGCCCCGCCCATCCCACGACCCACCCCTGACCCGCGCTAGGCGCGCAGAGGGCACACCGTCCCTGGAGCTGGAGCTGGAGCTGGAGCTGGAGCTGGAGCTGGAGCTGGAGCTGGAGCCGGAGCCGGAGCCGTTCCGAGCGGGGTCCGTGGCGTTGGTGCGGTGGCCTTGTCGTGGCGTCGCGCGCGGTGCCGTGCGGGGTGGCGGTGCCCCGTCCCGTGCTGCTGTCGCGTCCTGTCGAGCTGCCCCAGATCTGGGGCAGCGTCGGCGCGGATGCGGGATCAAGGCGTACTTGACCCGGGTCCTGCGAGTGGCTGGAGCCGGCCGGCTGGGAACGGTCCGCTCCGGCAGCGGTGCCCCGCATGTGGGGCAGCTCGACAGGACGCGACGGGAAGGAACCGCATCGGCGGTTCCTCCCGTCCCTGCGTGGCAGGCGGGGTTACGGGGTGTGTTCCTTGCGGGCCTGGTCGGCCAGGTGGGTGGGCATCGGGTCGTGGCGGACGAAGTGACGGCGGAAGGTGCCCGTGCCGGCGGTCATCGAGCGCAGCTCGACGGCGTAGCGGAGCAGTTCGGTGGCCGGGACCTCGGCGCGCACGAGGGTACGGCCGTCGGCGTCCTCGTCGGGTTCGGTGCCGAGCACCCGGCCGCGCCGGCTGGACAGGTCGCCCATCACCGCGCCCACCGAGCCGTCGGGCACCCGGATGGTGACCTCGTCGATCGGTTCCAGCAGCGTCGGCTGGGCCCGCTCGGCGGCGTCGCGCAGCGCGAGCGCTCCGGCGGTCTGGAAGGCCGCGTCGGAGGAGTCGACGCTGTGCGCCTTGCCGTCGACGAGGGTGACCCGCAGGTCCACCACCGGGTGGCCGGCGACCAGTCCGCGTTCCAGTTGGGCGCGGACGCCCTTCTCGACGGACGGGATGTAGTTGTGCGGCACCGCGCCGCCGACGATCCGGTCGACGAACTCGAAGCCGGCGCCGCGGGGCAGCGGCTCCACCTCGATGTCGCAGACGGCGTACTGGCCGTGGCCGCCGGACTGCTTGACGTGCCGGCCGTGCCCCCGTGCCGGCGCGGTCAGCGTCTCGCGCAGCGACACCTTGACCGGTTCGGTGTCCAGCTCGACGCCTCCGGCGCGCAGCCGGTCCAACACGACGTCGGCGTGCGCCTCGCCCATGCACCAGAGCACCAGCTGGTGGGTCTCCGGGTTGCGCTCCAGCCGCAGGGTGGGGTCGCCGGCGACCAGCCGGGCGAGGTTGCGGGCCAGCGCGTCCTCGTCGGCGCGGCTGCGGGCGACGATCGCCACCGGCAGCAGCGGCTCCGGCATCTCCCACGGCGCGATCAGCAGCGGGTCGTCCTTGGCCGAGACGGTGTCGCCGGTCTCCGCGCTGCCCGACTTGGTGATCGCGCAGATGTCGCCGGCCACGCAGTGCGGCACCTCGCGCAGGGTCGCGCCCAGCGGGGTGTAGATGTGCCCGACCCGCTCGTCGGCGTCGTGGTCGGGGTGCCCGCGTTCGGCCATGCCGTGCCCGCAGATGTGCACGGTCTGCTCGGGGCGCAGCGTGCCGGAGAAGACCCGGACCAGCGAGACCCGACCGACGTGGCGGTCGACTGTGGTCTTGACGACCTCGGCGACCAGCGGGCCGTCCGGGTCGCAGGTCAGCGGCGGGCGGGGCGAGCCGTCCACGCCGGTGACCGCGGGCAGCTCATGCTCCAGCGGTGACGGGAACGCTGCGGTCAGCACCTCCAGCAGGGTGTCCAGACCGACGCCGGTCTCGGCGCAGACCGGCACCACCGGGTAGAAGTGACCCCGGGCCACGGCCTTCTCCAGGTCCTCGATGAGCACCTCGGTGCTGATCTCCTCGCCGTCGAGGTAGCGGTCCATGAGGGTTTCGTCCTCGCTCTCGGCGATGATCCCCTCGATCAGCTCGTTGCGGGACTCGTCGATGGCCCGCTGGTGCTCCGGGTCCGGGTCGCGTACGTCGGCGGGCAGCCCGGCGGAGTAGTCGAAGACCCGTCGGGTGATCAGCCCGAGCAGGCCCTCGGTGGAGACACCGTCGTCGCCGAGCATCGGCAGGTACAGGGGCATCACGTTGTCGCCGAAGACCCGCTGGCAGAGCGCCACCGCCTCGTCGAAGTCGGCGCGGGGCTGGTCCAGCCGGGCCACCGCGACGGCGCGCGGCATGTCGACCGCCGCGCACTCCTCCCACAGCGCCACGGTTGCGGCGTCCATCCCACCGGCCGCTGAGACGACGAACAGCGCGGCGTCGGCGGCCCGCAGGCCGGCCCGCAGCTCGCCGACGAAGTCGGCGTACCCGGGTGTGTCCAGCAGGTTGACCTTGATGCCGTCGTGCAGCAGCGGTGCGCAGGCCAGGCTCACCGAGCGCTGCTGGCGTACGGCGGCGGGGTCGTGGTCGCCCACGGTCGTGCCGTCGACGACGCTGCCGGCCCGGCCGATGGTGCCGGTAGCGGCGAGCAGCGCCTCGACGAGCGTGGTCTTGCCCGCTCCGGAGTGCCCGACGAGCACGACGTTGCGAACCCGCGCGGGGTCGGTCACCACCGGCGTGCCGCCGGTGGCCCCCTTTTCCTGATTTTTCTGCGCCATGGGGCGCACCTCCCTCAGCCGGTGGTGGGTGGCGACCGCCGCGCGACGGGTAGCGGCCCGGGGCGAGTGCGCGGCGATATCCTCCGGTGGTCTGCTGCACAGCGGGAACTCAACGGGCGGGCGGGTGAGCTGGCTCACCCTTTGGCTCGATCTCACACCCGTTGCCGGACAGGCACAAGCCTGCCCCGGGCGGGTCGGAGGGACCGGCCGTATCGCCGGACCTGGGCGGACCGTTATCGTGGGGACCGCCATGGCGAAGATCTTCCAAGTGTCGGCCCGCGCGGGGATGACCCGCGTCGTCGAGCCGATCGCACGTGCCCTCCTGCGCGCGGGCGTCACTCCCAATGCCGTCACCGTCGCGGGCACCGTTGGTGTGCTCATCGGCGCGCTCGGCTTCGGTGCCCGCGGCCACCTGGTCGCGGGCGCGTTGATCGTGACCGTGTTCGCGCTCACCGACCTGCTCGACGGGACGATGGCCCGGATGAGCGGCGGCTCCACCCGCTTCGGCGCGTTCCTCGACTCAAGCATGGACCGGGTCGCCGACAGTGCCGTCTTCGGCGCGGTCGCGTACTGGCTGGCCACCCGGGGCGACCACTCCGGGGTGGCCGCCGCCCTGCTGTGCCTGGCCGCCGGCGGGCTCGTCTCCTACGTGAAGGCGCGCGCCGAAGGGCTGGGCATGACCTGCAACGTGGGCATCGCCGAGCGCACCGAGCGGCTGCTGATCGTCGGGGTCGGCGGCATCCTCACCGGCGTCGGCGTGAAGCCGGCGCTGGAGATAGCGCTCTGGCTGCTCGCTGCCATCTCGATCTTCACGGTGGGGCAGCGGATGGCGCACGTCTACCGCCAGGCCCAGCAGCTCCAGCCGGACGGCCAGGCGTGAGCGCGGCCGGCACGCCGGCGACCCGGCGTCGGACGACCGGCGGCCGAGCCGCGTGAACCTCACCGAGCTGGGCTACGTCGCCGGCTGGCGGCTGGTCCGCGCGCTTCCCCGGCCGGTGGTGGCGGCGGCGTTCCAGGCGGGCGCGGACCGCGCCCATCGCAGCGGCGGCGGGGGTACGGCCCGACTGCGCGCGAACCTGCGCCGGGTGGTCGGCCCGGAGCTGCCCGAGGCCGAGCTGGACGATCTCGTCAAGCGCGGGCTGCGCTCGTACGCCCGCTACTGGATGGAGGCGTTCCGGCTGCCCGCGTTGAGCCGGGAGCAGATCCTGGCCGGGTTCCGCCTCGACGGCGCCGAGCTGTTGGCGGCCGACGTGGCCGCCGGCCGGGGCGCGGTGGTGGCGCTGCCGCACGCCGGCAACTGGGACGCGGCGGGCGCCTGGGTCGCGGCCACCGGCTGGCCGATCAGCACCGTCATGGAGCGGCTCAAACCGGAGGGTGTGTACAAGCGTTTCATGGCCTTCCGGGCTGAGCTGGGCATGGAGATCCTGCCCACCCACGGTGGGCCGCGTCCGGCGTTCGACGTGCTGCTGGACCGCCTCCGCGCCGGCGCGGTGGTGCCGCTGCTGGCCGACCGGGACCTCTCCGCCCGGGGCGTCGAGGTGGACTTCTTCGGTGGGAAGACCCGCATGCCCGCCGGGCCGGCGCTGCTCGCGCTGCACACCGGAGCGCCGCTGTACGTGGCCTCGATGTGGTACGAGAAGGACGCGGCGTGCGCCTCGCTCGCCGGCCCGCTGCCGGTGCCCGGCCCCGAGGCGGGGCCACTGGACCAGCGGGTCCGGTCGCTGACCCAGCTGATCGCCGACGGTCTGGCGGCGGGCATCGCCCGCCATCCGCAAGACTGGCACATGTTGCAGCGGATGTGGCTGGACCAGACGAGGGCGGGGGAGGGCACGGCGCTGCCCTCGTCGGCCCCCGGCCAGGGCTGAGAGGGTGGGCTGACGCATGCGGATCGGCATCGTGTGCCCGTACTCGTTCGACGTCCCCGGCGGGGTGCAGAACCACGTCATGGATCTCGCCGAGGCGCTGATCGTGCTCGGTCACGAGGTGAGCGTGCTCGCTCCGGCGGATGAGGATTCGCCGCTGCCGGCGTACGTGGTGTCCGCCGGCCGGGCGGTGCCGCTGCCGTACAACGGGTCGGTGGCGCGGATCGCGTTCGGTCCGGTCTCCACGGCCCGGGTCCGGCGCTGGCTCACCAACGGTGACTTCGACGTGCTGCACGTGCACGAGCCGCTGACGTTGAGCCTGTCGCTGCTGGCGGTGCTCTCCGCGCGCGGCCCGGTGGTGGCCACGTTCCACACGGCGATGACCCGTTCGCGGGTGCTGGCCGCCGCGCAGGGCGTGCTGCAGATCGTGTTGGAGCGGATCACCGCCCGGATCGCGGTGAGCGCGCTGGCCCGCAAGGTGCAGGTCGAGCACATGGACGGCGGCGCGGTGGAGATCCCCAACGGGGTGGCGGTGGCGAAGTTCGCCGACGCCGAGCCGCTGCCGGGCTGGCCGGGGGAGTGCGGGCCGGGCACCGGCGGCACGGTGGGCTTCCTGGGGCGGTTCACGGAGGCGCGCAAGGGCTTCCCGGTGCTGCGGGACGCTTTCGTGGCGCTGGCGGCGACCCGCCCGGGGTTGCGGCTGCTGGTCGCCGGCCCGGGTGACCCGGACGACCTGTACGACCAGTTCCCGGCCGCGCTGCGGGAGCAGGTGACGTTCCTCGGGCTGGTCTGCGAGGCGGACAAGGCCCGGATGCTGCGCAGCGTGCACCTGTACGTGGCGCCGAACACCGGCGGCGAGTCGTTCGGGATGATCCTCACCGAGGCGCTGGCCGCCGGCACCACTGTGGTGGCGAGTGACCTGGACGCGTTCCGCCGGGTGCTCGACGGTGGGCGGGCGGGGCGGCTCTTTCCGACCGGAGACGCGGTGGGGTTGCGCGAGGCCCTGTCCGAGCTGCTCGACGAGCCGGCGGGGCGGGCCACGCTGAGCGCCTGCGGCGATCAGGTGGTGGCGAATTTCGACTGGCCGGTGGTTGCCCGGCGTGTTCTTGAGGTATACGCAGCGGCGATCGAGGCGACGGACGGACGGGTCATCGACCAGGAATGGGTGGGGCTGGGCTGAGCCGTGTGACGGATGGTGCGGCTGGTGACGCCGGTGACCGGCGCGGGCGCGCGCAACGGAGGAGAAACGGAGCAGCACTACGATGCCGCACATGTGGTGGGTGGTGGCCGCGAGCGTGCTCGTGGGGGTGCTTGCGGCGTACCTCATCTGGACCGCCGGCCGGGTCGAGCGGCTGCAGGGCCGCGCGGAGCTGGCGGCGCGGGCCCTCGACGCCCACCTGCTGCGCCGGGCGGCGGCCGCCGCGGTGTTGGCGGAGCGGCGTTTCGGCGTCGAGTTGTACGCGGCGGCCCGGGTCGCGCTGGACGCTCCGCCGCAGGAGCGGGAGGCGGCCGAGAACGACCTGACCCGGCAGTTGCGCGCGGTGCGGCTGGATCCGGCCGATCCGGACTGCGCGGCGGTCATCGCGGCGAGCCGCCGTCTGGCATTGTCCCGGCAGGTGCACACCGACCTGGTTCGCGACGCCCGCTCGGCGCGCAGTCGTCCGCTGGTGCGGTTGTTGCGGATGGGGCGGGGCCGGGAGTGGCCGCGCTACTTCGACATCGACGACCCGACGCTCGTGGTGCCGGCGGACGTTCCCGCCGGCTGATCCGGGCGGGCGCGGGCTGATCGGGGCGGCGGCCCGGCGCGGCGGTGAGCAGGGCCACAGTGCAGGCCACCGGGGGTCTGATTGGCTGTCGGCGCGGCGTTGACCAGTGCGTAGCATTTTCGCTGCCACCCCCACCGCACGTCCAAGGAGCGTTGACCCGTGCCCGAAAACACCGCCTCGACCACCGGCACCGCCCCCGTCGTCGGCACGGCCCGCGTGAAGCGGGGCATGGCCGAGATGCTCAAGGGCGGCGTGATCATGGACGTCGTCAACGCCGAGCAGGCCAAGATCGCCGAGGACGCCGGCGCGGTCGCCGTGATGGCCCTGGAGCGGGTCCCCGCCGACATCCGCGCACAGGGCGGGGTCTCCCGGATGAGCGACCCCGACATGATCGACGGGATCATCGAGGCGGTGTCCATCCCGGTGATGGCCAAGGCCCGCATCGGTCACTTCGTCGAGGCGCGGATCCTCCAGTCGCTCGGCGTCGACTACGTCGACGAGTCCGAGGTGCTGACCCCGGCCGACTACGCGAACCACATCGACAAGTGGGCCTTCACGGTCCCGTTCGTGTGCGGCGCGACCAACCTGGGCGAGGCGCTGCGGCGGATCACCGAGGGCGCGGCCATGATCCGCTCCAAGGGTGAGGCCGGCACCGGCGACGTCTCCAACGCCACCACCCACATGCGGAAGATCCGCCAGGAGATCGCCCGGCTGTCCTCGCTGCCGGCCGACGAGCTGTACGTCGCGGCCAAGGAGTTGCAGGCCCCGTACGAGCTGGTCAAGGAGGTCGCCGAGAGCGGCAAGCTGCCGGTGGTGCTGTTCACCGCCGGCGGGATCGCCACGCCGGCCGACGCGGCGATGATGATGCAGCTCGGCGCGGAGGGCGTGTTCGTCGGCTCCGGCATCTTCAAGGCCGGCAACCCGGCCCAGCGGGCCGCCGCGATCGTCAAGGCCACCACCTTCCACGACGACCCGGACGTGCTGGCGAAGGTCTCCCGCGGTCTGGGCGAGGCGATGGTCGGCATCAACGTCGACGAGATCCCGCAGCCGCACCGCCTGGCCGAGCGCGGCTGGTGAGCGCTCTTTCGGGCGGCGTGGCACGGAGAGGAACGGTACGAACGTGACGGCACCCGTGATCGGCGTGCTCGCGTTGCAGGGGGACGTCCGTGAGCACGTCGCGGCATTGGCCGCGGCGGGCGCGGACGCCCGCCCGGTCCGGCGTCCGGGCGAGCTGGACGCGGTCGACGGGCTGGTGATCCCCGGCGGCGAGTCCACCACCATCAGCAAGCTCGTCGACATCTTCGAGATGCGCGAGCCGATCGACAAGCGGATCGCCGGCGGCATGCCCGTCTACGGCTCCTGCGCCGGCATGATCATGCTGGCCGCCGAGGTGCTGGACGGCCGCGCCGACCAGCGCGGTTTCGCGGGCATCGACATGACGGTACGGCGTAACGCGTTCGGCCGGCAGGTCGACTCGTTCGAGGCGCCGGTGGAGGTCGACGGTGTGCCGGGGGAGCCGTTCCACGCGGTGTTCATCCGCGCGCCGTGGGTCGAGCGGGTCGGCGCGGCCGTCCAGGTGATCGGCAAGGTCACCGGCGGCCCGGCCGCCGAGCGGATCGTGGCGGTGCGCCAGGGCAACCTGCTGGCCACCTCGTTCCACCCTGAGCTGACGGGTGACCTGCGCGTACACGCGTACTTCGTCGAGCTGGTGCGGGCCGCCTGAGCGGCCGACCGGCGCGGGCGCACGGGCATGGATCCCGGCCCCCGATCGTTGGTCCTGGACGGGCTCGACGCCGTGCCGGCACTCCGGGCAGGTCCCGGGTGTGACATGGCGGGGTGTGACCTCGGTAAGATTGCCGCGGTTCGGCAGGGCCGTCGCCCGGCGCGGCACTTCCCGCGGGGCCGACCGGCCGCCGGATCGCCGAATGCGGCGCGGAGTCGGTGCGGCAGTCGACGCAGGCGTGCAATGACAGACGGAGGTAGAAGATGTCCGGCCACTCAAAGTGGGCGACGACCAAGCACAAGAAGGCCGTCATCGACGCCAAGCGCGGCAAGATGTTCGCCAAGCTGATCAAGAACGTCGAGGTGGCCGCGCGCACCGGCGGTGGCGACCCCTCCGGTAACCCGACGCTCTTCGACGCGATCCAGAAGGCGAAGAAGAGCTCGGTGCCGAACGACAACATCGACCGCGCCGTCAAGCGCGGCTCCGGCCTGGAAGCCGGCGGTGCCGACTGGCAGACGATCATGTACGAGGGGTACGGCCCGAACGGCGTGGCCATGCTCATCGAGTGCCTCACCGACAACCGCAACCGGGCGGCCACCGAGGTGCGCACCGCGCTGACCCGCAACGGCGGCTCGCTCGCCGACGCCGGCTCGGTGTCGTACATGTTCTCCCGCAAGGGCGTGGTGATCGTGCCCAAGGAGGGCACCAGCGAGGACGACGTGATGATGGCCGTCCTCGACGCCGGCGCCGAGGAGGTCAACGACCTCGGTGAGGCGTTCGAGGTGGTCTCCGAGCCGACCGACCTGATCCCGGTGCGGACGGCGTTGCAGGACGCCGGCATCGAGTACGAGTCGGCGGAGTCCTCCCTGATCCCCAGCATGAACGTCCCGCTGGACGAAGAGGGCGCTCGCAAGATCTTCAAGCTGATCGACGTCCTGGAGGACTGCGACGACGTGCAGAACGTCTACGCGAACTTCGACGTCAGCGACGACGTGATGGCGGCCGTCGACGCCTGAGGTCCGGCTCGTCCGGCCCGTCCGGCGTTCCCGGCATGATCCACACCAGGTCGCCGAGGTGGGGGTGTCCGCGCGAGCGGTTGCCCCCACATCGGCGACCTGACGCGTGTCAGCGACCCTGCACGTGCGATCGACTCGATGTCGTGGACGTCGGGGCGAACGAGGAGGTTCCGGAGGAGATGGTGGAACGCCGATTCGCGCCGGGTGACGTGGTCGTCCGGCGGGAGATCCTGCGGGGCGAGGTCTGGTTCGGCTGCCCGACGATCTGCGTCGAGGACTCGCCCGACCTGCTCGCCCTCTACCTGCCGTCGGGGGCGGAGTTCGGCTTCCCGACCGACGGCGTCTTTCCCTGCGGCCGGCACCCGTGGGAGATGGCCGGGCACCGCTCCTGGTCGGGGCACGGCAAGCTGATGCTGCACCGGCCGGGCGAGGCGCACTCGGTCGACGTGTTCTGGACGGGCCCGCAGCGCGACTTCGCCGGCTGGTACTTCAACCTGCAGGATCCGCTGCGGCGTACCCCGATCGGGGTGGACACTCTCGACCACGAGCTGGACCTGTGGTGGGGCGCGGACGACGACCGGTACGTCTGGAAGGACGTCGAGATCTTCGCGCAGCGTCTCGTCGAGGGGCGCTACCCGGGCATGGCGGACGCGATCCGCGGCGAGGGCGACCGGATCGCCGCCCTGCTCGACGCGGGTGAGCGTTGGTGGGATCCGGCGTGGGCACGATGGCAACCCGATCCGGCCTGGTCGGTGCCCCGGTTGCCGGCCGGCTGGGCCACGGTGCCCACCCGCTGACGACGAACGGCCACCGCGCGGGCGGCACGGGTCGTGCGGGGCGTGCGGGCCGTGCGGGGCGTCAGTCTTCCGGCACCGGATCGACGAGGAACACCTGGTCGGGTTGGCCGGTGCACGGCTCGGCCACCGCTTCGGCCGGCACCTTGCTGGCGTCGTCCCGGATGCCCACGCACAGGTCGCTGTCCGACGGGCGGAGACGGTACGCGTCCGGTGCCGTCCCGGTCGGTTCGAAGCGGAACAGCTGCGCACCGGCGTCGGTGCTGCACTTGTCCCAGGGCTCGATGAGGTTGCGGCCGGGATCGTCGCGCCGGACGGTGAGGCAGCCCAACCCGTTCACCGGATGGTCCCACTTGACGAAGTAGAGGTCGTCGGCGACCGGCACCAGGTAGGTCTCCGGTGGGGTGGCCCCGACGCAGGGGCGCTGGACCGCCACCGCGTCGTCGTAGGCGCCGCTGCGGTCGCGCCCTTCGCTGATGCAGAGCTGCGGGGCGCTGGCGGGACGGATCCGGCTCCGGCCGCTGGCCGGCGGCGTGCCGTTGCCGCCGGCCGTGGCGCTGCCGGCCGGCGTGGCCGACGAGGCGGCCGGCTTCTCCGCCGTCCGCTGTTCGTGGTCGTCGGGCCACAGGAACCAGGCGCCGAACGCGGCAAGCACGACGACGGCGGCAAGCGCCGCCAGCGGCGCTGGTCGCGCGAACCACGACCGCGCCTCGTCGGGGCCGCCGATCAACACGTCGCCCGCGCTCCCGTCCGACGGCGTCGGCTCGGTCGCCGGTGCAGCGGGCGTGGTGTACGCGCCGGCCGCCAGCCGGTCCCGTGCCCGCAGCCACTCGTCAACCTGATCGCCGGCGCCGCAGGCGCGCACGAACGCCGCCAGCACCTCGGGTCGCGGCAGAGTGGACCGGCGCAGGACGTCGGCGGCGGTGCTGCGGGCCAGCACGTCGCCGGCCGTGGCCGCGTGCTGTTCCAGTTGCCGGAACGTCAGCCGGGACCGGTCCTTGAGGCGGCGCAGCAGATCGACGAACTCGGCCGGGTCGGCCGCCTCGTCCGGTCGGAGGTCCCCCATGGTCATCATCTGATTCTCCTGACCCCACGCGCCCCGGGGCAAGGCGCCGTGCGGCGTCTGTCCGAGATGGTCGGACAAGACCCGGACAGAAGGCCCTGAGCTGCTCGGACACCGCCGCGCCCCGACCAGGGCATTGTCTCGGACGACCCGGCTGTCTAGCGTTTTTCCCGACGGCCGCGCCGCTGACCGGCGTACGGACCGACGGCTCCGACCGGCACCGGTCCGGGTCCGACCACATCAACGACGCGGGGAGATCCGATGATTGACGCTGCCCGGGATCCGGTGCCGCAGGTGGCCACGGCGGGGGAGTACGTGGTGGCGCTTCGGGACGTGCGGCGACGCTCCGGCCTGACGTACCGGGAGATCTCGCGCCGGGCCTCGGCGGCCGGGCACTGGCTTCCTCCGAGCACCCTCGCCACGATGCTCGGCCGGAACACTCTGCCCCGCGAGCGGACCGTCGTGGCGTTGCTCGCCGCCTGCGGCACTCCGGCGGCGGACATCGAGCGGTGGGTCGGCCTGCGCCGCGACATCGAGGCCCGGCTCAGCGAGCCCGTGCGCCAAGAGGAGGAGTCGACGCCACCCGACCCGGCGTCTCCCGACGCGGGCAGCCCTCATCGGACGCCTGGTGACCCGCGCCGGGTCGCCGGACCGGCACGTCGGCGGCTGCGGATGGGGGCGCTCGCGCTGGTCGGCGCGCTGACCGTCGGGGCACTGCTGCCGCGCGGCGAGGGTACGACCACCCCGTCGGCCACCGCCTGCCCGATCGTCCTCCGCCAGGGCATGTACGGCCCCTGCGTGCTGGATCTGCAGGATCGCCTGGTCGCCGTCGGGCTGCGCGTACCCGTTGACGGCTGGTTCGGCCCGGACACCACCAGCCGGGTGATCGCCTTCCAGGCGCTGGCCGGTCTGTCGGTCAGCGGCACTGTGGACCAGCCGCTCCTGGACGCCCTGTCGGGTGATCCGGTGCTGCCGGTCCCCTGGCCGGAGAACCGCGTCAGCACCCACCTGCGAGAGACCTTCGCCCCGGACCCGGCCGAGGCGGTGCGGTTGGCGCGGTGCCTGTCCGGGTTGGACCCGCTGCGGGTGGAGGTGACCGCCGACGGGTCGCGGCGCTGGGGTCTGTTCCAGTTCAGCGACATGGAGCTGTCGCGGCGAGGCGTCGACCGTCGGACAGCCCTGGATCCGGGCTGGAACATCGCCGCCGCGTGGGACGTCTGGTCGCGTACCGGCGATTTCAGCCACTGGCGTTGCCTCCCGTCACCCTGATCGACCCCCGCTCCCCGCCCGGTCGACAGACCGGGCGGGGAGCCCCCCGTCACGCCGGCGGACGACTCACGGTCGCAGCCGGTTCGCGTAGACGTATGCGCCCACGGAGGTGCCGGTGGCGATTCCCGCGTCCGCGTCGAAGGGGTAGTGCACGCCCAGGTAGATCCGACTGAGCGCGTTCTCCCGGGCGGCCTCGTCGAAGCCGCTCATCCGGCGGACGACTCCGGTGGCGTGCGGGTCGTCGGTGGTGGCGTCGAAGGCGATGGCGTTGGTGCCGAAGAAGCCCTTCAGCACCGCCGCCCACGCCCCGGCGAAGGTGGCGTGACCGGAGATGTACGCCGGGAAGGACGGCGAGAACGAGACACCGTCGCGGTCCTGCGACAGCGGTTGCCAGCCGTTGCCGATGGCGCTCTCCGGCCGCCACAGGTCGATGTCGGTCAGGTACTTGGCGTCCCAGGCGGCGATGGCGGCGTCGGCGAGGGCCAGGGCGACGAGCCCGAACAGGCGGGCGTTGGCCAGGATGCCGAGTTTCCGCTGTTCCGCGACGATCCGGGTGTGGGCGAAGAGCTGGCCCGGCGGCTTGTAGGTGCCCGCCAGGTCGTTGGCCCAGAAGAACGCGATCTGCGTCTGCTCGGCGGTGCGCAGTGCCGACGTCCGGCCACCGAGGTCGCGTACCTCCTGGACCTGGTCGCGGTACTCCTGCCTGCCCAGCAGGTCCGCGTAGTCGGTCGCGCCGGCCGGCGGGCCGGGCCGGAACTGGTCGCCGGAGGTCAGCGCGAACGGGGTGACGTGTCCCCAGTTCGGGCTGACGGCCGGCTTGCCGTCGGTCGGTCGCCACGACCCGTCCACCCCGTCCAACCGGTACGCGGTGGTGACGTCGGCGGCGTCGTTGGCGCGGGCCTGGAGGTTGGCGGCGGCGGCCGCGGCGCCGACGGTGTCGCCCCGCGCGGCCTCGGCGGCGTTCACACCGGACGGTCGCCGGGTGACGGCGATGCCGTGGGCGGTCTCGAAGGACGTGCGTCGCGTCGGGTACAGGGCGGTCAGCACGTCCACCGCAGCCCTGTCGATGGCCGCGTGCAGGGACGGCGCCACGACGTTGTCCATGGTGCCCGGATAGCTGACCGGCACCCGCACCCGATAGGGGTTGCCGACGCCGGTGACCGAGACCGCGGCGTCGTGCATCGCCGCGTGCAGGATGGCCGCCTGCCGGGACGACGCGGTGGGTGGCAGGTCCAACGCCCGGTAGGTGTCCAGCAGGACACCGTTCCAGTACAGGATCGGATCGGTGCTCGGGTCGATGGCCAGCGGCGTGAGCGAGATGTTGTCCAGCCGCACGGTGGAGGCCGCCTGAGCGCCCAGGTGGAACAGGAGCACTGCCTTGGGATCACCGAACGGCGACGTGAAGTCGAACGTGAAGCGGCGCATCGTGGAGGTCAGCGCGACGGTCTGGTCGACGGCGGAGGTGAAGGGCGTGTCCACCCGGGAGACCGAGACGCGCAGGGTGCGGCCGACGTCGGCGTTGGCGTCGAACTGCAACCGGTACGGCTGCCCCGCCGTCACCCCGAACTCGAAGTGACCGACCAGGTCGTCCCAGGTGGGCTTGGTGGCCGGCCCGCTGGTGCGGATGCGCAGCTGGCCGGCGTTGACAGTGGTGCTGGTGGAGGCGAGGCGGGTCCACCAGGGCTCGGTGCTGCCGTTGTCGAAGCTGCCATTGAGGATCAGGTTGCCCGCCGCGGCGGAGGCCGGCGCGGAACGGACGAGGGCGGGGAGCGTGCTGGCGAGCACGACCGCCAGGACCACGCTGAGCAGACGCCGCAGGCGTGGTGCGGCGCCGGAGCGCCGCGTGTCGATCGGTGGGGTCATGGAGAGCCTTTCCGGTCCGGGATCGGCGACGACCAGGTCGTTGCCGGGAGGATCGGCTCACCGTAGGAACGCCGGCGGCGTTCGCAGCCACCGAACGGGTGTGCGGACCGGTGCCGTACGGGCGGGGGAACGGCGACGGGCGCCGGTGTCCGCTCGGGACACCGACGCCCGCGTGGGCCGTCGCCGGTCAGCCGATGCTCTCGCGCTCCCGCCAGGCGGCGCGCAGCGAGGTCCGGCCGTTGGTCCGCAGCAGCGAACCCTCGTAGACGCGGGCACCGGCGACCAGGAAGGCGCCGGCGGCGACCAGCAGGATGGCCAGCGACACGATCGGCTCCCAGCCGGCAGCGTCGCCGGTGAACAACCGCAGGGGCATCGCCGTGGGCGACGAGAACGGCAGGTACGACAGCACCCGCATCGCTGTCGCATTGTCGTTCAGGAAGATCACCGCGAAGAACGGCAGCATGACGGCGAGCTGCACCGGCGTCGACACACCGGCGATGTCCTCCTGGCGGTTGACCAGGGCGCCGGCCGCCGCCCACATCGCGGCCAGCAGCACGAAGCCGAGCAGGAAGAACGGCACGAACCAGCCGATCGCCGGAGCGAGCAGGGTGAGCAGGTCCCCGCTGTCGCCGATCCGCATGCCGAGGACGGCCACGAGACCGATCAGCGCGATCTGCCCGAGCGCCAGGATGCCCCCGGCGATCACCTTGCCGGCCAGCAGCGCCCGTACCGGCACGGCCGCGACCAGGATCTCCACGATCCGGGTCTGCTTCTCCTCGGTGACGCTCTGCGCGATCTGCAGGCCGAAGGTCTGCGAGGTGATGAAGAAGACGAACGCGAAGACGAACGGCACCAGGAACGCCACCACCGGATCGACCGCGTCGGGGTCGAGGAGGCGCACCGGCGGCGCGGTGCTCAGCGCCCGGACCACCTCGTCGGGGGCCTCGTCCATGGCGAGCACCTCCGGACCGCTGACGACCGCGGCGTCCACGTCCCCGTCGCGGACGGCCTGCTCGGCGGCGCCGTCGTCGGCCACCACCCGGACGTCGAGCCCGGCGGCGCGCAGCGGGCCGGCCGCGTCCTGGGTGACGGCCACGCTCTTCGGGCCGCCGGAGAGCAACGGCGGCAGGATGGTGCCGGCGGCCGCGATCACGAGGAAGAAGAGCGTGCCGAACAGGAAGGTGCGGTCGCGCAGCTTGACCCGGATCTCGCGTTCGGCGACCAGCCGGGTGGCCTGGGTGACGTTCACTGGGTGACCTCTCGGAAGATCTCGGTGAGCGAGGGGCTGACCGGGCGGAAGGCGCGGACCGGGCCGCGGGCGAGGGCCGCGTGCAGGATGGGCTGCTCGTCGGCGCCGACCGGCAGGTCGAAGACCGCCCGCGCGCCGTCCAGCTCGACAAGGGTGACGCCGGGCTGGTCGCGGACCCAGCCGGCGTCGGTCGCCACCACCAGCTCGAAGCGGGGCGAGGTGTACGAGTCGCGCAGCTGCGTACGACTGCCGGCGGCCCGGATCACCCCGTCATTGATGATCACCAGGTCGTCGCAGAGGCGCTCGACCACGTCGAGTTGGTGACTGGAGAACAGCACCGGCGCCCCGGCGGCGGCGCGTTCGCGCAACACGGCGACGACCGTGTCGACGGCGAGGGGGTCGAGGCCGGAGAACGGCTCGTCGAGCACCAGCACCTCGGGGTCGTGCACCAGCGCGGCGGCGATCTGGGCCCGTTGCTGGTTGCCCAGCGACAGCGTCTCCAGCAGGTCGTCGCCGCGTTCGCCGAGCCCGACCCGCTCCAGCAGGGCATCCGTGGCGCGGCGGGCGGCGGGGGCGTCCAGACCGTGCAACCGGCCCAGGTAGGTCACCTGCTCCCGTGCGGTCATCTTGGGATACAGGCCCCGCTCCTCCGGCATGTAGCCGAAGCGGCGGCGGTCCTGCCGGGTGAGCTTCGCGCCACCCCAGCTCACCTCGCCGGCGTCGGGGGCGAGCACACCCAGGATGATCCGCATGGTGGTGGTCTTACCGGCGCCGTTGGCGCCGACGAAGCCGGTCATCCGGCCGGCCGCCACCTCGAAGGACACGTTCTTGAGCACCTGCCGGTCGCCGAAGCTGCGGTCGACGCCGTCGAGTTGGAGCGTTCTCGTCACGCGTCCACGCTAGATCGAACGCGTCGGTCCGCCGTCCGTCCGAGGGCTGAGCCGCGAGGTCCGTCGCGCGACGGACACCTGTCACCCGCCGGGGCGGACCACCCCGTTCTCGTACGCGAACACCACCGCCTGGACCCGGTCGCGCAGCCCCAGTTTCGCCAGCACCCGACTCACGTGCGTCTTCACCGTCGCCTCGCCCAGGCACATGGTCGTGGCGATCTCGGCGTTGCTCGACCCGGCGGCGAGCAGCACCAGCACCTCCCGCTCCCGTGGGGTCAGCTCGCCCAGCGCGGCCTCGGCGTCGGCCCCCCGGTGCGCGGTGCCCGCCGGATCACCGGGACGGGCGAACGTGGAGATCACCCGGCGGGTGATCTCCGGGGCGAGCAGACCGTCGCCCCGGGCCAGCACCCGGATCGCCTCGATCAGCTCCTCGGGTGTGCCGTTCTTGAGCAGGAAACCGCTGGCCCCGGCCCGCAGCGCGGCGAAGAGATAGTCGTCGCGGTCGAAGGTCGTGAGGATCAGCACCGCCGGAGCGCCGGGCCCGTCGTCGGTGATCCGCCGAGTGGCCTCCAGCCCGTCCATGCCGGGCATCTCCACGTCCATCAACACCACGTCGGGGCGCGTGGCGCGGGCCATGGTGACGGCCCGCGCGCCGTCGGCGGCCTCACCGACCACGGTGATGTCGTCCTCCACCTCCAGGATGATCCGGAAGCCGGTGCGCACGAGATGCTGGTCGTCGGCGAGCAGCACCCGGATCGGTGCGGCGCTCACGACGGCCGCCCCGCCCCGGCCGTCAACGACCGCCCGTCTCCGGTCTCGCGCTGCCGGCCGATCGCCGGATCCGCGAGCGGGAATCGGGCGCGTACCCGCCAGCCCCCGCCGGCCCGGGGGCCGGCCTCCAGCTCGCCGTCGTGCGCGGTGACCCGCTCGCGCATCCCGATCAGGCCGAGCCCGGCGGCACCGGCCCGGCGGCCGGTCCGTCCGTCGTCGGTCACGTCGACCTCCACCTCCCGGGCCAGGTAGCGGACCCGCACGTCCAGCAGATCCGCCCCGGCGTGCTTCAGGGTGTTGGTCACCGCCTCCTGCGTCACCCGGTAGGCCGCCTGCGACACCGACTCGGGCAGTGCGACGGGCTCGCCGTACACCCCGAGGGTTGCCGTCAGGCCCGCGGCCCGCGCCCGTTCGACCAGCTCGTCGATCCGCTCGACGTCGCCGGGCGCGGGCCGCTCGACGTCGCTGTCGCCGGAGGCGCGCAGTACGCCGAGCATCCGGCGCAGTTCGTCGACGGCGGTGCGGGCGCTCTGCTCGATGGCGGCGAGCGCCGTGCGGGCCTTGCCCGGGTCACGGTCGAACACCCGGCGGCAGGCGGACGCCTGCACCCCCATCACCGACACGTGGTGGGCGACGACGTCGTGCAGCTCCCGGGCGATCCGGACCCGTTCGCCGAGCACGGCCCGTTCCCGGCCCTCGGCCTGGGACCGGCGCAGCTCCTCGGCCTGTTCGCACAGCTCGTGCTCACGTCGCGCGGCCACCCAGGCGGTCTCGCCGAAGAAGTACGCGAACCCGAAGACCAGCACGTTGACCAGGACGCCGCTGACCATCGCGGCGAGCACCGGCGGCACCGGACCTACCGCGCCGTCGAAGGCGCCGGGCGGGATGTGGTCGATCGTCACCGCGTAGTAGATACCCAGCCAGGCGAACATCGTGGCGATCACGCCGATCCGCAGCCGGCGGGCCGTCTGGTGGTCCGGTCCCCAGGCGCCCATCGTGTAGAGGGCGCAGAACAGGGCCCACGCGGAGAACTGGGTCTCCGGCGCCGACCGGGCCTGCGCGGCGATGAACGCCACCGCGACGACCAGCAGTGTGGCGGCCGGCCAGCGTCGCCGCCAGATCAGCGGCAGCGTCACCGCGACGGTCCAGAACAGCTGCTCCGGCCCCGACGGTGGCGGACCCAGCAGGAACGCCCCGGTGCTGCGGGCCAGGGTGAGGCTGATCAGCGCCAGCCCGGTGACCGCGAGGCCGAGCCACAGGTCGATCCGACGCTGCTCGGCCGTCGGGCCCGGACGACGCCATTCCTCTCGCGGTGCCACGGTCATCCGGGAACGATGCCACGTCGCTTGCCACGGCCGTTCACCGGGAGGTGCGGCGGTGACCTGGCCCGATGGACGCGCGGCGGCCCGGCGCGAGGTCCGCGCCGGGCCGCCTGGTCTGCTGCCGCTCAGGCTCCAGCGACCTGACGGCGGGTCTTGGTGGTGGTGTCGATCAGATCCCAGACCAGGATCACGGCCGTGCCCACCGCGATGACAGCCCCGAGGGTGTTCCGGTTGTCACCCTCAGCCAGCCAGCTCAGCCGGTCGCCCAGGGCCGGGTTGAGCAGCCGGTCGGAGAGCGCCAGCCAGATCAGCGGCAGCGAGAACGCCAGGCTGAGCACCGCCTTCACCCCGAACAGCCGCCAGCTCCAGTGCCCGATCCGGTACTTGACGATCTCGAACACGGCGGTGGCCAGCAGCACCACGATCAGCGCCGGCAGCCAGAACGACCACAGGGTCGGGTCGAGGATCGGGATGTTGCCGCCGTCGGGCTCGTGCACCCAGGACTGGAAGTGCTGCAAGGGCAGGTAGCCGATGGTCGCCACCAGCATGACCACCGACGCGATGGTGTCGACGAGGGAGATGTTCCGGTGTGCGGGGACGTCCGGCAGTTGGTCGACCGTCCAGTCGGGCAGGCCGGAGATGGGCTTGAAGCGTTCGATGAGGGCGAAGGTCAGGGTGAGCCAGAAGGCGATCTGGAGGGCAACCTGGATGGCGACGCCGATGCCCGAGCCGATGGCGCCGAAACCCTTGCCGTCCGCGACGTCGACGACCGCGACCACCGTGCCGACGATCGCCGGGACGAGGCTGAGCAGCAGCTTCAGCAGCCGCAGCCAGACCAGGTAGTAGGTCGGGCCGATGAGCTGGAGCCGACGATCGGCGTACCGCGCGGCCAGCAGGTCCGGGTTGCCCAGCTCGGTGAGCACCTCCCGTTCGGCGACAGTGGCGTCCTGGCCGCTGCCGGCCCGGTCCTCGATCATGTCCTCGATCGAGGCGCGCAGCTCGCTGGCGATCTCCTCGCGGCGCGGGGTGGGCACCGATCGCAGGGTCGCGGCGAGATAGCGGTCGGTCAGGGTGTTCATCGGTCCACTCCTTGGATCAGGCCGGTGATGGAGGTCTGTACGGCGGCGAGGTCGCCCAGAAGTCGTTCCAGCATCGACTCGCCCTCGTCGCTGGTCCGGTAGAACTTGCGCGGTCGGCTCTCCTCGGTGTTCCACTCGCTGGTCAGCAGCCCCTGGTCCTCCAGGCGTCGCAGCAGCGGGTAGAGCGTGTTGGCGTCGACCGGAAAGCCGTGGTCGGTGAGCCGTTGCAGCAGTGCGTAGCCGTAGTCCGGCCGGCGGAGCGCGACCAGGCTGGCCACCACGACGGTGCCCCGACGCAACTCCTGTAGGTGCGTCTTCAGAACGTCCTCGCTAACCATGTGTCACACCATACTGTGTGGCACACAGTGTTGTCCATCCCGATATTGATGTGACTGCCGCCAACGGTTTGACGGAGGCTGGCTGGGCGCGGCCCGACGCCCGGGCGCCGTCCGGGCTGGATCAGCGCTGCGGGCAGCAGCAGGGGACGCCGACCGGGTGCTGTTGGCCCTTTGCTCTGCTTCAACCCAGGCAACACCTGCGGCCCTTCGCTGTTGCCTGGGTTGAAGCAGAGCAAAGGAGGCATGGCGATGCCGCCGGGCCGGCCTGGCTGCCGGGACGGCCACCGCCCCGTCAGGCAGCAGGGTGGGGCGCCCGGTACGGACCGGACGCCCCGAGATCTGACCCGGATCAGCAGGCCGAGCCCTGCCGGAAGTTCCGCTCGACGAAGCTGGCCGGGCCGACCTGGAAGTAGCCCACGCCCGGCCGGATCGGGTGCCCGGTGAACAGCTCCACCCGCGATCCGACCCGGACCAGGTACGCCTCGGCGTCCCCCGCGTCGTTGCGGATCAGCGACCCGCGCGGGCCGTAGATCGCCTCCAACTCCGCGAAGGACATGCCGACCCGGGCCCCGGCGGGCGACTGCGGCGGCGCGGTGGCCGTACCGATCTCCACCAGCCGACCGGCACGGAAGGCGAGCAGCAGGACACCCGCCCAGGAACCCGTCACGCCGGTGTGCACCACCCCGTCGCAGCCCGGTGCGGTCCAGTCGATGCGGCCGGCCGCGGTGAGCGCGGCCAGGCTGGCGCCGATCCGGTACACGCCGGCGCCGCCGACGCTGAGCACCTGCGGGTGGTCGTGTCCGACGGTGGCGGCGAGCGGACCGCGCGCCGAGCCGGGCGCGGCGCCACCGGCCGGCGGCGCCGCCGAGGCCGGGCCCGCGGCGATCACCGCGACGAGCGTGCTGAGCGCCAGCGCGGCGGTGGTGCGAAGGATCGAGGGACGGTTCATGGTGTGCTCCTTCGGTGATGGGTCTCCTGCCCTGTTAGTCACCGCGCCGGCGTCAGCGGTTCGTCGGGTTTCCGACCGGCCCGGTCTACTGTGAAGAGACCGTGCTGGCCGGGGGTGACACCGTGACGGCTCCGCAGCGGATCGGGCCGTACGCCGTCGAGCGACTGCTGGGCGTCGGCTCGTTCGCGACGGTCTGGTTGGGCTACGACGCGGTGCTCGACGCGCGAGTGGCGATCAAGGTGCTGGCCGAGAACTGGAGCCACGACCTGCGGGTCCGGGAACGCTTCCTCGACGAGGCCCGGCTGTTGCGCCGCCTGGAGCACGAGCGGCTGATCCGGGTGCACACCGTCGGTGAGTTGCCCGACGGCCGGCCGTACGCGGTCCTGGCCTGGGCGGACCGGGGGAGCCTGCGGGACCGCCTCACCACCGGCGAGATCCCCGCGCCGACCGCGCTGCGGCTGCTCGGCGAGGTCTGCGCCGGGGTCGCCGTGCTGCACCGGCACGGGGTCGTGCACCGGGACCTCACCCCGGGCAACGTCCTGTTCCGCTCCACCGGGCCGGACGCGCCCGAAGCGGTGCTGATCGCCGACCTCGGCCTGGCCAAGGCGCTCGCCACCGCCTCGGGGCTGACCGCCCGGGCCGGCACCCCCGGTTACATGGCCCCCGAGCAGGACGACCCGGGCGCGGTGGTCGACACGCGCGCCGACGTGTACGGGCTCGGCCGGCTCGGCGTCCGGCTGCTGGCCGCCGACCCGTCCGGCACGCACCCGGCCCGACCCAACCCGCCGCACGCCCCGCGGATCCGACTCCGCGACGGCCTGCCACCGGGCATCGCGGCGGTGCTCGCCCGGGCCACCGCGTACGACCCGGCCGACCGTTATCCCGACGCCGCGGCCCTGCACGCCGCGTTGGCCCGCGCGAGCGACCCGGTGCGGGAACCGGCCGACCCGGTCGCCGCGAGCGCACGGCGGCGACCAGCACCGCGCCGTGCACGCCGGTCCCTGCTGACCGGGGTGGCCGTCGTGACCGCCCTCGCGGTGGGCCAGGTCGCCGCCGAACCGGGGTGGCACCGGATCGGTTCGGTCGGTCGGCGGCACGTACACGACCGGGCCGCTGACCGTGGCACTGCCGCCCGGCTGGTCCGCCACGGGGACGACCTGGGCCGGCCAGTACGGCGCCGACGGGGAACCCGAACCGGGCCTGGTGATGTCGCCGCGACCCCGCCGCTGGGCCGCCGACCCCCGACTGCCCGGCGCGTTCGTCGGCCTCTCCGCCGCCACGGCGGCACGCACCACACCGGCCGGATTCCTGGCCGAGCGGACACACGGGGACTGCGCGCCCGCGCCGGCCCGCACCACCCGACAGGCGGGCGTCGAATGGACGGTGGTCCGCTACGTCTGCGACCAGGGCCGGCCGCAGATCGTCGAGTCGGCCGCCCTGCACCCCGGCGGTCCCGCCCTGGTGTACGTGCAGATCGCCCCACCGCCGGGCAGCGGTCCCGACTTCGTGGACACTCTGCTCGCCGGCGTACGCCTGCGGTAGGTGCGGTCAGCGGACCACCACGGTGATGGTGTGGTCCCGGCCCTCCTTCGGGATCGTCACGGCGACGGTGCCGGTGCGGACGAAGCGGACGTCCACCACGCCCGCCTCGTACTGCTGGGAGACCAGTTCCGGGCGGTCCACGGTGACGAGCCCCGGCCCGATGCCCTGGATCCGCAGCACCGCGCCGGTGGCGAAGCAGAGCGACCGCAGCAGCTCGATCTCGGTCTCGGCGAGCGGCAGGTCGTACCGGACCGCGCCCTGACAGGCCGGGGTCGCGGCGGCGGTCGGCGGGGAAGTCGTCCGGGGCGTACCCCTTGTCCTGCTGGGTGTGGGCGGTGCGGCGGGCGGGCGCCCGCTGGTCGGCGGCGGCCGGGACGGCGAAGCGGTGGGCGCGGCGATCGCGGAGGTCGCCGCGGGTGCCGGCGTGGAACTGGTCGGACCGGGCGGTTGGACGGGCAGCGGCGAGACGGCGTCGGCGCCGCAGGCCGCGACCCCCACGGTGGCCGCGAGGACGACGGCGAGCCGGCGGAACGACGCCCGGCTCATCCGGCGCCGAGCCGCTGCCGGACCTGCCGCCGGGCCAGGTGCAACCGGGACTTCACGGTGCCCACCGGCACGTCGAGCAGGGCGGCGATCTCGGGGTAGCTCAGCCCAAGGACGTCGCGCAGGGCCACCACCTCGGCGTGGTCGGGGTGGACCGAGTCGAACGCGTCGAGCAGGTCGACGCGGGTGCCCGCGACCACGCTGGTCCGTCGGGGATCGGCCTGGTCGGGCACCGGAACGCCGCCGGCCTCCAGTCGACAGCGGCGGAGCAGCGTGCGGTACGTGGAGCGGGCCCGGTTGGCGGCCAGCCGGTGCAGCCAGGTGCGGAACGAGGAGCGACCCTCGAACCGGGTGATGCCGCTGGCCAGCGCCAGGAGCGTGTCCTGGCAGGCTTCCTCGGCGTCCTGGCGGTTGGGCAGGAACCGGGCGCACAGCCGCAGCACCTCCGGACGCACCGCGACCAGCAGGGCGTCCAGTGCCGCGGAGTCACCCTGCGCGGCGCGGCGGGCCAGGGCGTCGAGGTCGTCCGGAGCAGGCATGCCGGGTGTCCAATGCTCGCCGGTGCCGATCCTCAAGCGTACGGCCGTTGACCCGCGGCTGCCCTCCTCCGGTCCGCCAACCGACCCGCGCTACTCGAACCGGGACACGTCCCCCGCGCCCCGGCGCAGGATCTCCGGCTCGGGCCCGGACAGGTCGATCACCGTCGTCGGTTCCTTGCCGCAGTCGCCGGCGTCGAGCACCGCGTCGAGCTGGTGGTCGAGCCGTTCCTTGATCTCCCAGCCCTGGGTCATCGGCTCGTCCTCGCCGGGCAGCGCCAGGGTGCTCGACACCAGCGGCTCGCCCAGCTCGGCGAGCAGCGCCTGGGTCACCGTGTGCCGGGGCACCCGCACGCCGACGGTCCGCTTCTTCGGGTGCAGCATCCGGCGGGGCACCTCCTTGGTGGCCGGCAGGATGAAGGTGTAGCTGCCCGGCGTGGACGCCTTCACCAGCCGGAAGACCGCGTTGTTGATCTGCACGAACTGGCCGAGCTGCGCGAAGTCCCGGCAGACCAGGGTGAAGTGGTGCCGGTCGTCGAGGTGGCGGATCTCGCGGATCCGATCGAGCCCGTCCCGGTTGCCCAGTTGCACGCCGAGGGCGAAGCACGAGTCGGTCGGATAGGCGATGAGGCCGCCGCCGCGGATCAGGTCGGCCACCTGGCCGATGATCCGGGGCTGCGGGTTTTCCGGGTGTACGTCGTAGTACCTCGCCATGGGCACGAGCCTAGGCTCTCGCCCGTCGGCATGTCCCGTCGCTGAGCCGACGAGACGCGGGCCACGGCCGTCGGCGCGGACGGTGGAGCCGCCGAGATCACCTCGGTAGGGTAGGTGCCGGTCGGCTCCGACCACCGAGATCCACACCGCCGGGGGGCGCCAGGCATGGCTGATTCGTTCGCGCATCTGCACGTGCACACCGAGTACTCGATGCTCGACGGAGCGGCCCGGTTGAAGGACCTGTTCGCCGAGGCCAACCGGCTGGGCATGCCGGCGGTGGCGATCACGGACCACGGCAACATGCACGGCGCGAACGACTTCTACAACCAGGCGATGGCCGCCGGGATCACCCCGATCCTGGGCGTCGAGGCGTACGTGGCGCCGGAGTCGCGCTATCACAAGGCGCGGGTCAAGTGGGGTCGGCCGGAGCAGAAGAGCGACGACATCTCGGGTAACGGCGCGATCACCCACAAGACCATGTGGGCGAAGAACGCGCAGGGTCTGAAGAACCTGTTCACCCTCAACTCGCGCGCGTCCATGGAGGGGCACTACGTCAAGTGGCCCCGGATGGACATGGAGCTGATCGCCGAGCACGCCGAGGGCATCATGGCGACCACCGGTTGCCCGTCCGGCGCGGTGCAGACCCGGCTGCGGCTGGGGCAGTTCGACGAGGCGCTCAAGGTCGCCGCGAGCTACCAGGACATCTTCGGCAAGGACAACTACTTCCTGGAGATCATGGATCACGGTCTCTCCATCGAGAGCCGGGTCCGCGAGGGGCTCACCGAGATCGCCCGCAAGCTGGACATCCCGCCGGTGGTCACCAACGACTCGCACTACACGCACGAGGCTCAGGCGACCGCGCACGACGTGCTGCTGTGCGTGCAGACCGGCAGCAACATCGACGACCCGAACCGGTTCCGCTTCGAGGGCGGCGGCTACTTCGTCAAGAGCGCCGACCAGATGCGGGCGGTCGACTCGTCCGAGCTGTGGCAGCAGGGCTGCCGCAACACCCTGCTGGTGGCCGAGAAGGTCGACCCGAAGGGCATGTTCGAGTTCCACAACCTGATGCCGCGCTTCCCGGTGCCCGAGGGCGAGACGGAGGAGTCCTGGTTCCGCAAGGAGACCTTCGCCGGGCTGGCCCGCCGCTACCCGAACGGCATCCCCGAGGGGCACGTCGTCCAGGCCGAGTACGAGCTGGGCGTCATCAACCAGATGGGCTTCCCGTCGTACTTCCTCGTGGTCGCCGACTTCATCCAGTGGGCGAAGAAGCAGGGCATCGCGGTGGGTCCGGGCCGTGGTTCGGCCGCCGGCTCGCTCGTGGCGTACGCGCTTGGCATCACCGACCTGGACCCGATCCAGCACGGCCTGATCTTCGAGCGGTTCCTCAACCCCGAGCGGGTCTCGATGCCGGATGTCGACATCGACTTCGACGAGCGTCGGCGCGGTGAGGTGATCAAGTACGTCACCGACAAGTGGGGTGAGGACAAGGTCGCCCAGATCGCGACCTTCGGCACGATCAAGGCGAAGGCCGCGATCAAGGACTCGGCGCGGGTGCTGGGTTTCCCGTACGCGGTCGGCGACCGGATCACCAAGGCGATGCCACCGGCCGTGATGGGCAAGGACATCCCGCTCACCGGCATCTTCGACCCGAAGCACCCGCGCTACGCCGAGGCCGGCGAGATCCGGGGCCTGTACGACTCCGACCCGGACGTGCGCAAGGTGATCGACACGGCCAAGGGCATCGAGGGGCTGATCCGGCAGACAGGTGTGCACGCCGCCGGCGTCATCATGTCCGCCGAGCCGATCATCGAGCACATCCCGTTGACGCGCCGCGACGCCGACGGGGCGATCATCACGCAGTTCGACTACCCGACCTGCGAGTCGCTCGGGCTGCTGAAGATGGACTTCCTCGGCCTGCGCAACCTGACGATCATCGACGACGCCGTCAAGAACATCGAGCTGAACCACGGCCTCAAGCTCGATCTGCTGGGCCTGCCGCTGGACGACAAGGCCGCGTACGAGCTGCTGGCCCGCGGTGACACCCTGGGCGTGTTCCAGCTCGACGGTGGGCCGATGCGGTCGCTGCTGCGGTTGATGAAGCCGGACAACTTCGAGGACATCTCCGCCGTCCTGGCGCTGTACCGGCCGGGCCCGATGGGCGTCGACTCGCACACCAACTACGCGCTGCGCAAGAACGGCCTCCAGGAGATCACGCCGATCCACCCGGAGCTGGAGGAGCCGCTGCGGGAGATCCTGGCGCCCACCCACGGCCTGATCGTCTACCAGGAGCAGGTGCAGCGCGCCGCGCAGATCCTCGCCGGCTACACCCTCGGTCAGGCGGACCTGCTGCGCCGGGCGATGGGTAAGAAGAAGAAGGAGATCCTCGACAAGGAGTTCATCCCGTTCCGGGACGGCTGCCGCGAGCGCGGCTACTCCGACGAGGCGATCCAGGCCGTGTGGGACGTGCTGGTGCCGTTCGCCGGGTACGCCTTCAACAAGGCGCACTCCGCCGCGTACGGCCTGGTGTCCTACTGGACCGCGTACCTCAAGGCGCACTACCCGGCCGAGTACATGGCCGGGCTGCTCACGTCCGTCGGTGACGACAAGGACAAGATGGCGCTGTACCTGTCCGAGTGCCGCCGGATGCGCATCCAGGTGCTGCCGCCGGACGTGAACACGTCGGCCGGGCCGTTCACGCCGGTCGGCAAGGACATCCGCTTCGGCCTGGCCGCGGTCCGCAACGTCGGCGCGAACGTCGTCGCCTCAATTATGCGGTGCCGCCAGGAGAAGGGCGACTACACCGACTTCTACGACTTCCTGTCCAAGGTGGACGCGGTGGTCTGCAACAAGAAGACAATCGAATCGCTGATCAAGGCCGGTGCGTTCGACTCGATGCAGCACCCCCGCAAGGGCCTGCTCGCGGTGCACGCCGACGCCATCGACGCGTACGCCGACGTCAAGCGCAAGGAGGCCGTCGGCCAGTACGACCTGTTCGGCGCCGGCTTCGGCGACGCCGACACCGGCAGCACGACGGTGATGCCGGTCATCGGCGACAGCGAGTGGGACAAGCGCGACAAGCTGGCCTTCGAGCGGGAGATGCTCGGCCTGTACGTCTCCGACCACCCCCTGTTCGGCCTGGAACACATCCTCGGCGCGGCGGCCGACACCACAATCGCGTCCCTCGCCGAGGACGGCGCGGTGCCCGACGGGGCGGTCGTCACCCTCGCCGGCATCCTCTCCGGCGTGCAGCGAAGGGTCACCAAGCAGGGCCGCGCCTGGGCGTCGGCCACCCTCGAAGACCTGGCCGGTGGGGTGGAGACCCTGTTCTTCCCCAACACGTACGAGGTGATCGGGCAGTACATCGCCGAGGACGCCATCGTGGTGGTCAAGGGCCGGGTGGACCGGCGCGACGACACCCCACGGATCATGGCGATGGACATGTCCATGCCGGACGTCAGCACCAGCGCCACCAACAAGCCCGTCACCCTCACCATCCCGGTGCACCGGTGCACGCCGCCGCTTGTGGAACGACTCAAGGAGACCCTCGTCCTGCACCCCGGCGACACCGAGGTGCACGTCAAGCTGCTCAACGGCGGTCGCACCACCACCCTGCGGCTGGGCCCGTTCCGGGTGGCGGCGACGACCGCGCTGATGGGTGACCTGAAGAGCGTCCTCGGCCCGGCCAACGTGAGCTGAGCCGGCGTCGGTCCGGCCGGCAGGCGCCGGCCGGACCGTTGGGCTCAGCCCCGGTCGGGCGCCGCGATCTCGCGCAGCTGGCCGTCGGCCAGCCGCAACCAGCGCTGCACGCCGATCTCGGCGAGGAACCGCTCGTCGTGGCTGACCACCACAAAGGCTCCCTGGTACGCGGTCAGCGCGCTCTCCAGTTGGGCGACGCTGACCAGGTCCAGGTTGTTGGTCGGCTCGTCGAGCAGCAGCAGCTGCGGTGCCGGTTCGGCGCAGAGCACACAGGCGAGGGTGGCGCGCAGCCGCTCGCCGCCGGAGAGCACCCCGACGGGTAGGTTCACCCGCGCGCCCCGGAACAGGAACCGGGCCAGCAGGTTCATCCGCCTGGCGTCCGGCAGGCTCGGCGCGTACGCGGCGAAGTTCTCCGCCACCGTGCGGTCGAGGTCCAGCAGGTCCAACCGCTGCGACAGGTACGCGATCCGCCCGTCGGCCCGTTTGATTTCGCCGCCGGCCGGTTCGAGATCGCCGTTGACGAGGCGCAGCAGGGTCGACTTGCCGGCGCCGTTCGCCCCGGTGAGCGCGATCCGCTCCGGCCCCCGGATCACCAGGTCGGCGCCGTCGCCGCCGAACAGCTCCCGATCGTCGAAGCGGGCCCGCATCCCGTGGCCGGAGAAGACCGTCCGTCCGGACGGGACTGTGGTGTCCGGCAGGTCGACGGTGATGGTGTCCTCGTCGCGGACCGCCCGACCGGCCTCGTCGAGACGGGCCCTGGCCTCGCCGAGCCGGGCCGAGTGCGTCCCCTGCGCCTTGCCCGCCGACTCCTGCGCGCTGCGCTTGAGCCCACCGGCGACGATCCGGGCCAGACCGGCGTTCTTCAGATTCTTGGAGGCGTTGCTGGCCCGCCGGTCGGCCCGCTCCCGAGCCTGCTGCATCTCCCGCTTCTCCCGCTTGACCTCCTGCTCGGCGTTGCGCAGGTTGCTCTCGGCCACCTCCCGCGCCGCCTGCACCGCCTCGGTGTACGCGGTGAAGTTGCCCCCGTACCAGTTGATCTCGCCTCGTTCCAGCTCGGCGATGCGGTCCATCCGGTCCAGCAGCTCCCGGTCGTGGCTGACCAGCAGCAGGCACCCGGGCCAGTCGGACAGCACGTCGTAGAGCTTGTGCCGAGCCGCCAGGTCCAGGTTGTTGGTCGGCTCGTCGAGCAGCAGGACGTCGGGCCGTCGCAGCAGTTGCGCGGCCAGGCCGAGGGAGATCACCTGACCGCCGCTGAGGGTGTGCAGCCGCCGGTCGAGCGCCAGGTCACCCAGGCCGAGGCGGTCGAGTTCGGCGCGGGTGCGCTCCTCGATGTCCCAGTCGTCGCCGATGGTGGCGAAGTGCGCCTCGCTGGCGTCGCCGGCCTCGATGGCGTGCAGGGCCGCGATCCGCTCGGCGACGCCGAGCACCTGGGCCACGGTCAGGTCGCCGACCAGCGGCAGCGTCTGCGGGAGGTACCCGAGTACGCCGTCGACGGTGACGCTGCCGCCGCTGGGCGTCAGCTCCCCGGCGATCAGCCGCAGCAGCGTGCTCTTGCCGGCGCCGTTGGGCGCGACCAGCCCGGTGCGACCGCCCGGGACGGTGAAGGACAGCTCCGAGAAGACCGGGGTGTCGTCCGGCCAGGAGAAGGACAGGTTCGAGCAGACGATGTACGCATCAGACATGCGAGTGACCTCAAAGGGTGGGGTGGGCGCGTCCAAGCCGCCCGACGACCAACGGGGACCGGTGAAACGACGTCATGGCCACGGCGGCTGCGTGATTACGCGCCGAGCCGTCGCCGAACATGTCCGGTCTCACCCGGAGATGTCGTCGTCACCCACCATGTCTGGTCTCCCTGGTCGTACCGCTGACCCAACGCGCCAAGTCTAACAACGGATCTTCGCCCCGCCACCGACTTCCCGGCGGGGTGGTGCTCTGCGTCAAGATCCGCGCAACATCAGGGATGTTGCTGTCTCCCGTGCGCCGGAGGCAGCAACATCGGCGAAGTTGCGCAGATCTTGACGCAGAGCGCGGGACGCGGAGCGCTCGTCCCGCTCAGCGGGGCCGGTATTCGACCTCGGGGCGGCCGGGGGTTCCGTAGCGGGGGCTGCGGACCGCGCGGTCGATCGTCACCAGGTATTCGAGGTAGCGCCGGGCGGTCACCCGGGAGATCCCGGTCGCCGCGCTCACCTCGGTCGCCGACAGTCCCGCCTGCGGGCCGGTCCCGTCGGCCAGCGCCCCGCGTACCCGATTGAGGGTCTGCGCGTCCAGGCCCTTGGGCAGGCTGTGCCCGGCGGTGCCGCGCAGGGTCGCGAACATCCGATCCACGTCGTGCTGGGCGGTGACCTCACCGTCGGCGAGCGCCTGGTCGCGGTAGTCGGCGTAGCGCTCCAGCTTGTCGCGGAACGCCGCGAACGTGAACGGTTTGAGCAGGTAGTGGGTCACCCCGAGGGACACCGCGGTGCGGACCACCGCCAGGTCCCGCGCGGACGTCACCGCGAGCACGTCGACGCTGCTGCCGGCCGCGCGCAGCGCCCGGCAGACGTCCAGGCCGTGCAGGTCGGGCAGCTGAAAATCCAGGAGTACGAGGTCCACGTCACCGCCGCCACCCGCGCGCAGGGCCGCCATCGCGGCCCGCGCGGTGTGCGCCACCCCGACGACCACGAAACCCGGAACCCGTTCGGTGTACGCGGCGTGCGCCTCGGCCAGCAGCGGCTCGTCCTCGACGACGAGCACCCGGATGTCGGTCATCGCGGTGCACCGCCGACTGGTAGGCGGACCGTGAACAGGCTGCCGCCGTCGTCCGAGCGGCCCACCTCGTAGCGGCCACCGTGGCGGCGGACCACCTGCCCGATCAGCGCCAGACCGAGACCTCGCCCGGTGCTCTTGGTGGACCAGCCGCGCCGGAACGCGTCCGCCACCCGGTCCTCGGCCAGCCCCGGCCCACTGTCGGCGACCCGGACCATCAGCTCGTCGTCGAGGGCGCCGACGAAGACCCGTACGGTGCGCGGCGGTGGCGTGCCGGCGACGGCCTCCAGGGCGTTGTCGATCAGGTTGCCGACGACGGTGAGCAGGTCGTTGGTCGGTAGCGGGCTGTCGTCGAGGCGGCAGTCCGGCTCGATGACGAGGTCCACGCCGCGCTCGCCGGCCTGGGCGGACTTGCCGAGCAGCAGCGCGGCCAGGGCCGGCTCGGTGACCGCGTCGACCACCCGGTCGGTGAGCTGCTGCGCGAGGGCCAGGTCCCGGGTGCCGAGCCGGACGGCCTCGTCGGCGCGGCCCAGCTCCACAAGGGTGAGGACGGTGTGCAGGCGGTTGGCCGACTCGTGGGTCTGCGCCTGCAACGCCTCGGTCAGCGCGCGGACCGAGTCCAGCTCGCTGGCGAGCGTGCGCAGCTCGGTCTGGTCGCGCAGGGTCAGCACGGTGCCGAGCGCCGCGCCCTCGAAGCGGGCGGTCCGCTGGTTGGCCACCAGCACCCGGTCGCCGGCCAGCATGGGCTCGTCGAGGGCGTCGCGCCCGGAGTCGAGCAGCTCGGCCACGGCGGGCGGCAGGTCTATCCCGACCACCGGCTGGTCGGTGACCGGTTCGTCGGCGCCGAGACCGAGCAACCGGCGGCCCTCGTCGTTGATCAGCGCCACCCGCCGATCGGTGGTCAGCACCACGAGGCCCTCGCGCACCGAGTGCAGGACCGCGTCGTAGTACTCGTACATCCGGGTCATCTGCGCTGGCCCCAGGCCGTGGGTCTGGCGACGCAGCCGGCGGCTGAGCAGCCACGATCCGGTGCCGGCGAGCGCGAGCGCCGGCGCGGCGACGCCGAGCAGGACGGGAAGCTGGCGCAGCAGCTTGCGGTTGATGGCCCGGGTGGTGATGCCCACCGAGACCAGGCCGACGATGCGCCGCTCGTCGTCGTACACCGGCACCACCGCGCGCACCGACTCGCCGAGCGTCCCGACGTTCGTGGCGGTGAACGGTCGGCCGGCCAGGGCGGGACCGATCTCGCCGACGAACGGCTCGCCGATGCGCTCGGGGGTCGGGTGCGAGAAACGGGTGCGGTCGGGGGCCATCACGACCACGAAGTTGGTGCCCGTGGCCTTTCGGGTCGATTCGGCGTACGGCTGCAGGATGCTGGCCGGGTCGGCGGTCGTGAGGGCCGCGCGGACGTCGGGGGAGCCGGCCACGGTCTGCGCCACGGCGAGCACCTCCTCCTGGGCGGCCTGGCGGGAGTCGACGCGGGCCAGCCAGACGGCGCCCGCCGCGCCGGCCAGCACGAGCAGCGTCACCACCACCGCCTGGAGGGCGAACAGCTGCCCCGCGATGCTCCACTGTCGTCGGGCCACCTCCATCACCTCCGTGTGGTTTTCGCGGTGAACAGAATGACCGCAAGGATGTCAACGGGTGAGACGCGCTTCACATTGTCGACATGGACACCACCGCATCCACCACCACGGCGGAGCCGTCGGCCCGCCGGGACCGTACCCGTTACCTGTACCTGGCCGTCATCGTGGCCGTGCTCGCCGGCATCGTGGTCGGCCTGGTCGCCCCCGATTTCGGCAAGGAACTCAAGCCGATCGGCACGGGCTTCGTCAACCTGATCAAGATGATGATCAGCCCGGTCATCTTCTGCACGATCGTGCTGGGCGTCGGCTCCGTCCGGCAGGCCGCGAAGGTCGGCAAGGTCGGCGGCCTGGCGCTGGGCTACTTCCTGACCATGTCGACTGTCGCGCTCGCCATCGGTCTGGTCGTCGGCAACCTCATCCACCCCGGCTCCGGCCTGGACCTCGGCCAGGACCTCGCGGGCGCGGGCAAGGCCGCCGCCGGAGACGAGGCCGGCGGTACGACGGAGTTCCTGCTCGGGATCATCCCGACCACCCTCTTCTCCGCGCTCACCGAGGGGGAGGTGCTCCAGACGCTGCTGGTGGCCCTGCTCGTCGGCTTCGCGGTGCAGGCGATGGGCCGGCGCGGTGAGCCCGTGCTCGGCGCGATCGCCGTCATCCAGCGGGTCGTCTTCAAGGTCCTCGCCATGATCATGTGGCTGGCGCCGGTCGGCGCGTTCGGCGCGATGGCCGCCGTCGTCGGCGCGACAGGCGTGGACGCCCTCAAGAGCCTCGCCCAGATCATGCTCGGCTTCTACGCCACCTGTCTGATCTTCGTGCTGGTCGTCCTGGGCGCGCTGCTGTGGTTCGTGGCCCGGATCTCGATCTTCTCGCTGCTGCGGTACCTGGGCCGGGAGTTCCTGCTGATCCTGTCGACGTCCTCGTCGGAGTCGGCGCTGCCGCGGCTGATCGCCAAGATGGAGCACTTCGGCGTGAGCAAGCCGGTCGTGGGCATCACGGTGCCGACCGGGTACTCGTTCAACCTCGACGGCACGGCGATCTACCTCACGATGGCGTCGCTGTTCATCGCCGACGCGCTCGGCAACCCGCTCTCCATCGGCGAGCAGATCTCGCTGCTGCTGTTCATGATCATTGCCTCGAAGGGCGCGGCGGGCGTCACCGGCGCGGGCATCGCGACCCTGGCCGGCGGGCTCCAGTCGCACCGCCCGGACCTGGTGGACGGCGTCGGCCTGATCGTGGGCATCGACCGGTTCATGTCGGAGGCCCGTGCGCTGACCAACTTCGCCGGCAACGCGGTGGCGACAGTCCTGGTGGGCACCTGGACCGGTGAGTTCGACCGGGACCGGGCGGCCGGAGTGCTGCGCGGCGACGACCCGTTCGACGAGGCCACGATGCTCGACGACCATGACGAGGACGAGTCGCCGGCACGCCCCGACGAGGCGTCCGCGCCTGCCGGCGTCCCGGCCTGACCCGGTCACGGGCGTGATCGACACGCGATCGGCGATATTGGGGTATCCGGGCACGTAGGACACCCCGATATCGCTGATCTCGTGTCGATCACCGCCGAGAGGCGCCGGCCGCCGCGTGTGCGGGTTACCGGGCGGCTGGCCGGTCGGTAACGTGGTCGTGGCGGCGGATGAGCCGGTACGGCGTCCCGCGCCACAAGGAGGTTCGGGATGGATTCCATGCCGGAGTTGACCTTCGGTCAGCGGCTGAAGGTCTACCGTGAGCGCTCGGGCAAGACTCGTGCCGTGCTCGGTGGCCTGGTTGGGCGTAGCGCCGAGTGGGTGAAGGCGGTGGAGACCGACCGCATCCTGCCGCCGCGTGTACACATGCTGGACCGCATCGCGCGTGCCCTCAAGGTCGACCTGTCGGCCCTGGTCGGGGAGTTGAGCAACCGTTCCGCCGTCGTGAACGGGCCGGAGCATCCGGCGCTCGCCTCGGTCCGGGACGCGGTGAACCGCTGCACGTCCTCCAGCGACGACGTGCCGGAGCCGTTGGGTCGCATCAAGGACCGCCTCGCAGCCGCATGGCGGGCACGCCATCAGGCGTCGGACCATCGCACAGTGCTGGGCACCCTCCTGCCCGACCTGCTTCGGGACGCCCAACGCGCGGCGTTGACGTACGAGGGTGCCGAGCGTCGACGCGCCCAGGCGCTCCTGGCCGAGGCGCTCGGGCTGGCGCAGATGTTCCTCGCCTACCAGCCAGCCGCCGAGATCCTGTGGCGGGTCGCTGACCGTGCCATGGTGGCCGCGCAGGAGTCCGGGGATCTTGAGGCGTTGGCCTGCGCGGGGTGGTTCCTGTGTCAGGTGCACCGCGACGCCGGTGACTGGGACACCGCCATGGCGGTGACGCTCGACGTCCTCTCGGCAGTGGAGCCGCGCGCGGCGGATGGGACCACCAACCTCCTCGCCCTCGTCGGAGCGCTCCGCTTCGAAGCTGCCTACACCGCCGCGAGGGCGGGTGAGGAAGGCCGGGCCTGGCGGTACTGGGACCGAGCCGATCGCATCGCGCAGCGCCTGCCGCAAGGCTTCTATCAACCGCAGACGTCGTTCTCCCGCGTCATCATGGGTGCCCACGCCGTCACCGTGGCCGTCGAGTTGCAGAAGTCCGGCGAAGCGGTGCGACAGGCACGTCGCCATGATGCGGCGGCCATCCCGTCGCGGCCACGCCGCGCGCGACACCTCATCGAGGTCGCTCGCGCTCACTACGGCAAGGACGACGGTGAAACCGCCATGGTGAGCCTTCGCCGGGCGTACGAGTCCGCTCCGGAGACGATCCGCTTCAACGGCTACGCCCGACAGATCACCCTGGATCTGCTCAACGGGCCGCCAGCCACCCGCAAGGACGCCCGAGATCTCGCACTGAAGGTCGGCCTCGTCTCTTGATCTAGGGGTACGAACCCTACCCATGTGACGCCACGACCGTCCGTAACGTCCCCATCACGGGATGCGGCGGGCGGTGCGGACTCGCCTGGCCGCCGCGTCCCCCTCAAACTCAGGGGTGCCTGGCCACCCCGCGATGACGGGGAGGGCGCGCGTGCGACGCGTCTCGTACGACGAATATCTCTCGGCGGTCGCCCTGACCCTGGCCCGCAGGCATCGGCCCGTCTGGTCCTGGCGGCACTGGCGACGCATCTGCCGTTGCGGAACCGACCTGCCGTGCCGAAGCCGTCATCGCCTCCCGATCAACCGCGACCACTGGCCCAGCCAGGGCACGTCGTGACGACCGTCCACCAGCCGGTCGCACCACTCTGGAGCTGCGGGTGGTGTGGCACCGACTGGCCCTGCGGGCCGGGGCGGCGGGAGTTGCTGACCGAGTACGACGGATGTCGCCTTTCCCTGACCGTTTACCTGGCCGTACAACTCGTCGTTGCTACGCAACACCTGGCCGACGTCCCCGCCAGACGCCTGCACCACCGATTCCTCGGCTGGGTGCGGTGAGCATCCTTCGGCCCGGAGACGAGAAGTACCACTACAGCGACGGGTCGCACAGGTGGATCCCGCCCGATCCCGGCTACGACCAGGCGGTCTGGGATGAGCAGGTCCGCCAGCACAAGCAGGGCCACCTGCGAACGAGCGCCCGAAGGTCCGCATCCGACGCCTCGTGTGACGCGTCGTTGCGCGTCAGCTCGTTGCTCCCAGGGCCGCCGTGCAGAACTCGGCTGGTGGCAGGTATTCGTGGGCGGCGACGTAGTGGAGCAGGAGCTGGGGTGCGGCGTACACGACGCCGTCGCCCCGTACCTCGAATTCGGCGCTCTCGCGGGCGATCACGCCCTGCCGGATGGCTTCCCTGGCGTCCTCGCCCAGGTCCCGGATGCAGATTTCGCAGTAGTGGTACCCGCGTGTCTGGCGGACCCGCGCCTTGGCCAGTGCCGTCAGGGCGGGCATCAACCAGTCCGGGGCGGCGCCGGTCGGGTACGGATGCGCGGCATCCAGCCAACCGACGTTGAGCCGCGGCAGGTCTGGCCACGGCTCGTCGGCTGCCCCTGGCTCGTCCTCGTGTCGCTCCAGGTACGTGTACGGCGTCAGGTCCGCGAAGTAGGTCACGCGCCATACGTACCATCGGCATGCCTGGATCGGATCGGCGACCCGTCGGGATCGGTTGCGGTTGCGCCGGTCAAGGCCGTCAGGTGTTCCGGTGGGCTTGACAGGTAATGTGTGAGCGTTAACATCGACAACCACCACTGTTTGTCGGGAGGTCCGATGACGCTCGTCCTCGCGCGTTCCACCACTTGGCGGATGGCCGGGCTCACGGTCCTGGTCGTGCTCCTCGCCGTCGGCCTCACCGTCATCTCTCCGAAGCCCGCCGTGGCGTGGGACAACGGCACGGCGAACACCCCGCCGATGGGTTGGAACAGCTACGACTCGTTCAACTGGAGCGTCACCGAGGCGGACGTCCGGGCCAACGCCGACTACATGCGCGACAACCTGCGCCAGCACGGCTGGCAGTACGTCGTCATCGACTGGGCCTGGTACTACCCGGGGCAGCACAACAACAGCCCCAACCAGGACTCCAACCTCAATCCCCGGCTGCGGATGGACGCCAACGGACGGCTGCTGCCGGACACCACCCGGTTCCCCTCGGCGGCGGGCGGCAACGGGTTCAAGCCGCTCGCCGACTACGTGCACGACCAGGGACTGAAGTTCGGCGTCCATCTGATGCGCGGCATCCCGCGGCAGGCGGTCGCGGACAACGTGCCGATCCTCGGCACCACCTGCCGCGCCAACCAGATCAACAACAGCACCACCGCGGCCTGGCTCAACCTGATGTGGGGTCTGAACATGTCCAACGCCTGCGCGCAGGCGTACCTCGACTCGGTCTTTCAGCTCCTGGCCAGCTGGGGTGTCGACTACGTGAAGGTGGACGACATCGCGGCCCCGACGTACCGGCAGGCCGAGGTCGAGGGCTACCGGACGGCGATCCAGCACAGCGGACGACCGATGGTGCTGAGCCTCTCGCCCGGCGCGACACCGCTGGCCAGTGGGGGCCATGTCCGGGACAACGCGCACATGTGGCGCATCGTCAACGACCTGTGGGACAACTGGTCGTCGCTCGACGCGCTGTTCGACCAGCTGCGCAACTGGACGCCGTACCGGACGACAGGCGCCTGGCCCGACCCGGACATGATCCCGATCGGGCGGCTGTCGAAGTACGGCCCGGTCGGCGCACCCCGCTACTCCGGGCTCACCGCCGACGAGCAGCGCACGCTGATGACCCTGTGGGCGATCAACCGGGCGCCGCTGATGTGGGGCGGCAACCTGGTCGAGAACCGCGCCGCCGAGCTGGCGTTGATGACCAACGCGGCGGTGCTCGCCGTCGACCAGAACAGCGCCAACAACCGGCAGCTCGTCGGCGGCACCCGGCAGGTCTGGACCGCCGACGTTCCCGGCACCGACCACCGGTACGTGGCGCTGTTCAACCGCGAGAGCGCGACCGCCAACGTCTCCGTGAACCTGGCCGATCTGGGCATCGGCTCGGCCACCGTCACCGACCTGTGGACCGGCGCCGGTCTCGGCACCGTCACCGGCACCCTCACCCGCTCCATCCCCGCCCACGGCAGCGGCCTGTACCGCGTGGCGCCGCTGACCACCGCCCCCACGCCGACCACCTACACGGTGGCCGCGCGGCACAGCGGCAAGCTCCTGGACGTCTTCAACGCGTCCACCGCCGACGGCGCGAACGTCGTCCAGTGGGGCGCGAACGGGCAGGCCAACCAGCGGTGGCGGTTCTCCGACGCCGGCGGCGGCTACGCGACGGTGACAAGCGTCAGCAGCGGTAAGTGTCTCGACGTGTACGGCGGCGCGGGTGCGACAGCCGACGGCGTCCGCGTGATCCAGTGGACCTGCAACGGCGGCACCAACCAGCAGTGGCGCGTCGAGGACCTCGGAACCGGCTACGTCAGGCTCGTGGCCCGCCACAGCGGGAAGTGCCTCGACGTGCTGAACGCCGCCACGGCGGACGGTGCGCAGGCCGTGCAGTGGACCTGCGGCACCGGCGCCAGCCAGCAGTGGCGACGCACCACCGTGTAGCGCTGTCGGCCGGTGGCCCTCTCTCCGGTGATGAAGTCGCGAAACGCGCCGCCCCCGGGCGGCCCGGAGAACAATGGTGGGCCGGGAAGGGGTGCCGCGACGAACCGGGGGAGCAGGCGTGCTCGCAACCAGCCTCCTTGGCCGGCTGCGCCGCCGTGACCCGGGCGACGCCGTCCTGCGGCGCGCGGTGCGCCTGACGCTCATCGCGTCAGTCGTCTTCTACGCCTGCCGGTACGGGGCGGGCAGCCCGGTGCTCGCCACGTACGGGCTGTTCGGCACGATCGCCGCCGGGTCGTTCGCGCAGTTGCCCGGTCCGGCGCCGCAGCGGGCGCGGATCCTCGTCATGTCGCTGCCGGCGGTCTGGGCGCTGATCGCGGCCGGCACGCTGCTGGCGTGGAGCACGTGGGCGGCGGCCGGCGGGATGCTTGTCATCGGGTTCGTCGTGGCGTTCGCGGGGGTCGGTAATCCGCGCCTGGTGGGTCTGGCCAGCGCGTTCCAGCTCTTCTACATCCTGGCGTCCTTTCCGCCGTACCAACCGGACACCCTGCCGCAGCGCCTGGGCGGGGTCACGCTCGCGGTCCTGCTGCTCGCCGCGGCCGAGGTGCTGCTCTGGCCCGATCCGGTGCCGGTCACCTTCCGGCAGATGCTCACCCGGGCGGCCGACGGTGTCGGGGCGTTCCTCGACGACGCCGCCGACGCGCTGACCGACCCGCACGCCGGTCCCGGTGGTCGGGACCGCCGGCGTGCACGGGCGTACGACCTGGTGGCCCCGCTCGGTCTGGGCCGCAACCCGCCGGAGCGGGCGCCGACCGCGGCGGGCGCCCAGGACCGGGCGCTGCGGATCTCGGCGACCGCGCTGCGGGAGGTGCTCGTCGAGGCGGACCGGCTCGCGGGGGACGCCCCGCCGGAGCCGATCGGGGAACTGGCGGCGGCGCGGCTGCTGCGCACGTGCGCCGACACGATCCGGGCCGCCGGCCGGAGCCTGTCACCGGGTGCGCCGCCGGTCGACCTCACCGGCCTGGACGTCGCGATCCGCGCGGCCGAGGCCGCGTACCCGGTCGGACGAGGCGGTGGCGCCGACGCGCCGGACGTACCCCGGATGTGCCGGGACGCGACGGCGCTGGCCCTCGCCGACCACGTGCGGGTCTTCGCCGTCGGTGCCCGGGTCGCCGTCGGAGCCCGGCCCGCCGGGGGCGAGGCGTACCCCAAGCTCTTCGAGTACGCGCGACACAGCCCGTGGACGCTGTACTGGTGGCAGTTCCGCTCCCACCTGGCCCCCCGCTCGGCCCACCTGCACAGCGCGCTGCGACTGGCCGTGGCGCTGTCGGTCGCCCGGGTGGCCGCCGGGGTGTTGCAGCTCAACCACGGTTTCTGGGTGCTCCTGGCAACTCTCACGGTCCTGCGGACCTCGGCCGCCGACACCCGCACCGCCCTGCGGCCCGCCGTGTTCGGCACGATCGCGGGCGTCGTCGTCAGCGGCCTGCTGGTGCTGCTCATCGAGCAGCCCATCGTGTACGCCGTCGTGCTGCCGGTCACGCTGCTGCTGGCGTTCGGTGTCGGTCGCCTGTTGGGCCCGGTGTGGCAGCAGGCGCTGTTCACCCTGCTGCTGACGGTCGTGTTCAGCCAGCTCAGCCCCGAGGGCTGGCGGCTCGCCGAGGCGCGGCTGGTCGACGTCGGGCTCGGCGCGGTGATCGGTGTGCTCGCCGGGGTGGCCATGTGGCCGCGCGGCGCGAGCCACGACCTGCGCCACAACGCCGCGCGTTACCTGACGGCCAGCGGGGACGCGGTCGAGCGGACCGTGGAGGCGGTGCTCGGCGACGCGCCACCGCCCGAGGACGACCTCGATCGGGTCCGCCAGCGGATGGTTCTGGTCGACTCGTCCTACTGCCAGTACCACTCGGAGCGCCACGACCCGCGGCGCGCACGCGTGGACTGGGACGCCGCTCTGGGCGCCGGTCAGCACGTGGTGCCCGGCGCCGAGTCGCTGCTGCGCCGCAACCCGCCCGGCTGCCTCGCCGGCTGGCCGGCGGCGGCGGTGCTGCTGCGGGACGCGGCCGGGCACCTGCGGTCGGCGTACGACGAACTGGCCGGCGAGGTGGCGCAGGGCCGGGCCGCGGGTCCGGTGCCGACCCCGGGCGACTGTGTCGACGAGGTGGACCGGGTCCGTCCGCTGCTCGGCACGGCCGACGCCTCGGCGGTGCGGCACCTGGTGGAGGTCGACCGATGGCTGGCCGGCCTCGCCGACAGCCTCATCCGGATCCACCCGCGAGCCGGCGACCCGGCACACCGCCGTGGGCCACCGTGACCAGTCTCGGTTATGCGAGGACGGCTCGCCGAGTGCGGTCATTTCCCATTCACGCTTTGCTGCTGGTTGCGACGCCACGATTGATCGTGCCGTCCTTTCATCTTTACCGCCGCCCTTGTCGGTCTTCTCTATCCGTTTGTCATAGCAGTTTCGTCGACTGGCTGTTGGGGCGGCCGTGGTGGCGACGATGGTCACCGCTCCGGTGGAATGCAAATAGTCGGATGGCCGTGTATTCGGACACGTCCGGGCAGACTGTCGGTCACCAATCCGACACACCTGTTGGGAGCCGTTGGTGAGGCGACAACGATCGCTGGACCAGCTATCCACTCAGGGGGACGACCTTGACATACCCGCAGCCCGGGCCCGACGGCACCGCACCCCAGCAGCCCTATCAGCCCTCCTCGTCGCCATCCGCCGCAGTGCCCCTCGGGCCAGCTGTCGCTGCAGCGAGGAAGAAGAAGCCCCTCCTATGGCTGCTCGGGGGTGTCGCCCTCGTTCTCGTGCTCTGCTGTGGTGCCGGCGTTGTCGGGGCGCTTACTGCGGGCGACAGTGGAAACACCGCAGGCGGGGCTGCCAGCGCGACGCCGAGAAATGGTGAATCCGGTAACCCAATCGCCTCGATCGCAACGCCGACGGTCAGTGTGAGCCCGTCCCCCACCCCGGCGGCCCCCGCGCCCACCGCGGCAGCCGCACCGCCGAAAACGGCCGCGCCGAAGCCGAAGGTGTACACCGGGCGAGGCGATGATGTGGTTAAGGTCGGCAACCTTAGCGATCTGGCCGTCGTCAAATTTTCCTGCCCACGGTGTACGAGCAACACCATCGTCAAGTCGGACGGCCCGGACGGATTGCTCGTAAACGCGATCGGTGCCTATACGGGCAAGCGGTGGATCAACCTCGAAGAGGACTCAATGACCACTGAGTTCGAGGTGGAGACTAACGGCAAATGGACGCTGACGGTGGGCAGCGTTGACCAGATCGCGTCAAAGGCCGCCAGCGGAAAGGCGTCAGGGCGCGGCGACGACGTGATCGTACTGGGCGGTAACGCCGACACGGCAAAGGTCACCCATTCGAAGGGAGATGGTAATTTCATCGTTGAGGCCTACAACCTGGAATCCGGAGAGGGCGGCCTCCTCATTAACGAGATCGGCGGTTATTCGGGTAGGCGGCCGCTGGAAGCGCCGGCGTTAGTTCAGGTGACTGCCGACGGAAATTGGACGATAACCCCGGCGTGAAACCGCCTCGGTCGTACCCATGCCGTCGTGGTTGTTTTTACGTGGGCGGTGGCTCGGCGAGCGCGCCGTCGCAGCGGCGTCGTGATACCGCTGTGACGGTACGCTCGCTGCCTTTCTTGGGTCCGAGATCTCTCAGGCCGCCGATCGCCGATTGGCCGTGCCTATGCCAGGTGGTCCGGTACTAACGTCGCCGGCATGGAGATCGCGCAGGCACAGCAGTTGTGGAAGCCGGAGCCCGGCTGGTTGAACACGGCCTCCTACGGGCTGCCGCCCGAGCCGGCCTGGACGGCGTTGCAGGACGCCCTGGCCGCCTGGCGGGTGGGCAGCACGTCGTGGGAGGGCTGGGGCGAGTCGGTGCAGCGCTCCCGTAGCGCGTTCGCCGGCCTGATCGGCGTGCCGGCCACCGACGTGGCGGTCGGCGCGACAGTCTCCCAGATGCTCGCGCCGGTGGCGGCGTCCCTGCCGGCCGGCGCGACAGTTGTCGTTCCGGAGGTCGAGTTCACCTCGAACCTGTTCCCCTGGCTGGTGCAGGAGGAGCGCGGTGTCACGGTCCGCACGGTGCCGGCGGACCGGCTGGTCGACGCGATCGACGCCGACACCTACCTCGTCGCGTTCAGCCTGGTGCAGTCGGCCGACGGCTCCGTCGCCGCGTACGACGAGATCGTGGCCGCTGCCCGCGCGCACGACGCGCTGGTGGTGGTGGACGCGACCCAGGCGTGCGGATGGCTGCCGTTCGACGGCAGCCGGGCCGACGTGGTGTCGGTCGGCGGCTACAAGTGGCTGATGAACCCGCGCGGCACCGCGTACACCTATCTCGCCCCCGCGCTCCGCGAGCGGCTGCGCCCGGACGCGGCCGGTTGGTACGCGGGCCGCGACCCGTACGCCTCCTACTACGGCCCGCCGCTGCGGCTGGCCGATGACGCCCGCCGGTTCGACATCTCGCCGGCCTGGTTCAGCTGGGTCGGCGCCGCG
Organism: Micromonospora sp. MH99; assembly: GCF_021442385.1. GTDB lineage: Bacteria > Actinomycetota > Actinomycetes > Mycobacteriales > Micromonosporaceae > Micromonospora. The sequence goes on along the minus strand of NZ_MUZA01000018.1, from coordinate 55,008 downwards.
CCGGCGATGGAGCTGATCGCCGAGATCGGCGTGCCGGCGATCCAGGAGCACGACGTGGCGCTGGCCAACCGGTTCCTGACCGGCCTGGGCCGGCCACCGGGGGACAGCGCCATCGTCGCCGTCGACGTGCCCGGCGCGGAGCAGCGTCTCGCGGCGGCCGGCATCCGGGCGGCGGTGCGCGCCGGGCGGGTCCGCGCCTCGTTCCACCTCTACTCCACCGAGGCCGATGTGGACGCCGCCCTGGAGGCGCTGGCGGGGTGACGCGGCTCAGGCCAGGTGGCCGCCGATCTTCGTGTACCCGCGCAGCAGGTCACGGGAGATGATCAGCCGCTGCATCTCGTCGGTGCCCTCGAAGATGCGGTAGAGCCGGACCTGCCGGTACCAGCGTTCGATGGGCAGCTCCCGGGTGTAGCCCATGCCGCCGTGGATCTGCAGCACCCGGTCGACGACCCGGTTGACCATCCCGGCGCCGTAGAGCTTGCCCATCGACGAGGCGTGCCGGGGGTCCAGGCCCTGATCGACGGTCCACGCCGAGCGCAGCACCAGCCAGCGGGCCGCCTCCAGCTCGGTCTCCGAGTCGGCGATCATCCACTGGATGGCCTGGTTGGTGCCGATCTTCGCGCCGAACGTCTCGCGGGTGTTGGCGTGGTCGATCGCCATCTGCAGCACCCGCTCGGCGATGCCGATGGCGTGCGACGGGATGGTGTAGCGGCCCTTGCCGATCCACTCCATGCCGAGCGTGAAGCCCTGCCCGATCTCGCCGAGGATGTTGCGGTGCGGCACGCGTACGCCGTCGAAGATCAGCGACGCGGGCCCGCCCTCGCCCATGGTCTGGATGAACTCCGAGCGCCAGCCCATCGACCGGTCCACCAGGAACGCTGTCGCGCCGCCGTTGCGGGCGCCCTTCTCCCGGTCGGTCACCGCGACGACGATGGCGAAGTCGGCGTCGTGGCCGCCGGTGATGAAGGTCTTCTCGCCGTCGAGGATCCAGTCGTCGCCGTCGCGGCGCGCGGAGAGCCGGATGTTGGCGGCGTCCGAGCCGGCGCCCGGTTCGGTGATCGCGAAGCAGGACCGCCGCTCACCCTCGATCGTCGGGATGAGGAACTCCTGCTTCTGCTCCTCGGTGGCGTGGAACAGGATGTTGTCGGCCTCGCCGCCGAAGCGGAACGGCACGAACGTGTGGCCCAGCTCCGTCCAGATCAACGACTGGAGGACGGCCGGCAGGTTCATCCCGCCGTACGCCTCGGGGGTCGCCAGGCCCCAGAAGCCGAACTTGCGCGCCTTGAGTTGCAGCTCGCGCACCTCGGAGTGGTCCAGGCCCGGCTGGTGCGCCCGCTCGCGGCGCAGCACCTCCGCCTCCAGGGGCATCACCTCGCGGCGGATGAACGACCGGACGGTGTCCCGCACCGCCCGCTCCTCGTCGGTGAGCGAAAAGTCCACGGTGGTCCTCCTGGCGTCGGCGCGGCCGGTCACCCCTAAACTAGCGGTGTAAGTTTTGATGCGTCCAGACCCCTGTGCCGCCGACTCGCGAGGAGCGCAGTGCCCCGACCCCGCCAGCCCCGGCTCACCCGGCAGCTGATCGTCGACACCGCCACGGCGCTCATCGACGCCGAGGGTCTGCCCGCGCTCTCCACCCGTCGACTCGCCGCCGCGCTGGGCGTGCAGGGCCCGTCGCTCTACAACCACTTCGCCACCAAGGACGAGATCCTCGACGCGGTCGCCGACGCGGTCACCGGCACCGTCGACACCAGCGGCTTCGCCGGCCGGGACTGGGCCGGCGCGCTGCGCGACTGGGCCTGGTCGTACCGGCGGGCGCTCACCGCGCACCCGAACATCGTGCCGTACCTCGCGCAGGGTCCGGGCCGTCGGCCGGCCGCCCTCGCCATGGCCGACGCGGTCTACGGCGGCCTCGTCCGCGCCGGGTGGCCACCGGCCCGCGCCACCCACATCGGCGCGGCGCTGCGCTACTTCGTGGCCGGCTCGGCGCTCGGCTCGTTCGCCCGCGGCTTCGTCGAGGACCCCGAGCTGTACGCCGCGCACTACCCGCACCTGCGTCAGGCGCACCGGCTCGCCGAGCACCAGCAGAGCGTGGACGAGGGCGCCTTCGCCCTCGGCCTGGACGCGCTGCTGCACGGGCTGGCCGCCGAGTACGCCCGCACCGTCGGGGCGGTGGAGTCCGGGCGGCCCAGCGGGTAGCGTCCAAACTCCCAGCGCTAGTTTCACCGCCCGCCGCGACCCCTGTCGCCTCCGCCCGTCGCCCACCCCGGAAGGGACGCCATGGACCTCGCCGCCCCGCCGTCGCTGCTGCCCGACGCCCTGCGCCTCCGGCGCCACCTGCACATCGGCGGCGAGTGGACGTCTCCCGCCGGCACCGACGTGATCGACGTGGAGAACCCGAGCACCGGCGAGCTGATCGGTCAGGTGCCCGCCGGCACCGCGGCCGATGTGGACGCCGCCGTCGCCGCCGCCCGCGCCGCCTTCCCCGGTTGGGCGGCCACCGCGCCCGCCGAACGCTCCGCGTACCTCGACCGGCTGCACGCCGCGCTCGCGACGCGCGCCGACGACCTCGCCCGCACCATCGCCGTCGAGCTGGGGGCCCCGCTCAAGCTCGCCACCCGCGTGCAGGTCGCGCTGCCGCTGATCGTGCTGCGCGACCACGTGGCGCTCGCCGCCCGCCCGCCGGTTGAGGAGACCATCGGCAACTCCCTGGTCGTACGCGAGCCGATCGGCGTGGTCGGCGCGATCACCCCGTGGAACTACCCCCTGCACCAGGTGATGGCGAAGGTCGCGCCCGCGCTCGCCGCCGGCTGCACTGTCGTGCTCAAGCCCAGCGAGCTGACCCCGCTGACCGCGTACCTGCTCTTCGACGCGGTCACCGAGGCCGGTCTGCCGCCGGGGGTGCTCAACCTGGTCCCCGGCACCGGCGCGACGGTCGGCGAGGCGCTCGCCGGGCACCCCGACGTCGACCTGGTCTCGTTCACCGGCTCCACCGCCACCGGCACCCGGATCATGCGACTCGCCGCCGACCGCATCGCCCGGGTCGCGCTGGAGCTGGGCGGCAAGTCCGCGAACGTGATCCTCGACGACGCCGACCTGGCCACCGCGGTCAAGGTCGGCGTCGGCAACGCCCTGATGAACTCCGGCCAGACCTGCACGGCGTGGACCCGGATGCTGGTGCACCGCGACCGGTACGCCGAGGCGCTCGACCTGGTCGCGACGACGGTGGCCGGCTACCGCGTCGGCGACCCGTTCGACCCGGCCACCCGCCTCGGCCCCCTGGTCTCCGCCGCCCAGGCGACGCGGGTGCGCGGCCACGTCGAGCGGGCCCTCACCGACGGCGCCCGCCTGGTCGCCGGTGGCCCGGACGCCCCGGTGCCGGCGCGGGGGCACTTCGTCGCCCCGACCGTCTTCGCCGACGTGCACCCGGACAGCGCGCTCGCCCAGGAGGAGGTCTTCGGCCCGGTGCTCGCCGTTCTCCCGTTCGACGACACCGACGAGGCCGTCGCCATCGCCAACAACTCGCGCTACGGGCTGGCCGGCGCGGTGTGGTCCGCCGACCCGGAGGCGGCGCTCGCGGTGGCGCGGCGGCTGCGCACCGGGGCGGTCGACATCAACGGCGCGGCGTTCAACCCACTCGCGCCCTTCGGCGGCTACAAGCAGTCCGGCCTGGGCCGGGAGCTGGGCGTGCACGGGCTCGCCGAGTTCTGCGAGCTGAAGGCGATCCAGCGATGAGCGCCACCGAGCCGGCGGGCGAGCCGGGAGTGGTCGCCGAGCCGGCGAGCGGGTCGGCGGTGGTCGCCGAGCAGGCCGGCGGGTCGGTCACCGTCCGCGCGCTTGTCGCGCGCGGGCGCGGGGCCGAACTGCGGGTCGAGCGGGTACGCCTGCCCGCGCCCGGCCCCGGCGAGGTGCGGGTGACGATCCGCGCGGCCGGCGTCTGCCACTCCGATCTGTCCATGGTCAACGGCACCCTGGCCGCGACGTTCCCGCTGGTGCTCGGGCACGAGGCGACCGGCGTGGTGGCCGAGGCAGGGCCGGGCACCCGGCTGCCGGTCGGCACGCCTGTGGTGCTCAACTGGGCGCCCGCCTGCCGGGCCTGCTGGTGGTGCCGGCACGACGAACCCTGGCTCTGCGCCGCCAACACCGCCCCGACCGTGGCGCGCGGCGAGACCGAGGACGGTGTCCCGCTGCACCTCACGCTGGGTCTCGGCGCGCTTGCCGAGGCGGTGGTGGTGCCGGAGAGCGCCGTCGTGCCGATCCCGGCCGGGCTGCCCGCCGAGCAGGCAGCGCTGCTCGGCTGCGCGGTGCTCACGGGCGTCGGCGCGGTCGGCAACACCGCCCGGGTCGCGCCCGGCGAGTCGGTCGCCGTCATCGGGCTCGGTGGGGTCGGGCTCGCCGTTCTCGCCGCCGCCCGCAGGGCCGGCGCGACGACGATCCTCGCCGTCGACGTGGCCGAGGCGAAGCGGGACCTGGCCCTCGCCGCCGGAGCCACCGACTTCCTGCTCTCCGACGACCGGCTCTCCAAGGAGGTGCGGGCGCGCACCGAGGGCCGCGGCGTCGACCACGCCTTCGAGTGCGTCGGGCGGGCCGCCACGATCCGGGCGGCGTGGCGTCTCACCCGGCGCGGGGGAGCGGTCACCGTCGTCGGCATGGGCGCCAAGGACGACATGGTCAGCCTCGGCGCGCTCGACATCTTCCACTCCGCCCGGACGCTGCGCTCCTCGGTGTACGGCTCGTCCGACCCGGACCGTGAGGTGCCGGTGCTGGCCACCGAGCTGGCCGAGGGCACACTGGATCTGCGCGTGCTGGTCAGTGGCACGGTCGGGCTGGACGAGGCGCCCGCCGCGTTCGACCGGTTGGCGCGGGGCGAGGGCGCCCGCTGGGTGGTAACACTCGACTGAGCCGAGCACGCTCACCCGGCGGCGATCTCCGACCGGCGGCGCCGGCCGGAGATCAGTTTCGCTCAGAAGGGTGGTGTGTCCTCGCCCATCAGCGCCAGTACGACGCCACCCCTTCCGCTCTTGAGGCTCTGGACCACGACCTTGCCGGTGCTGCCGTCGGGCAGCTCCAACGTGAAGGTCTTGCCGACCGCGTTCTTGGGGCCATTGCCGGCGCTGTTGGCGGGCCGGAAGTCGCCTGCCCACGGCCGGGTCCCACCTTTGCGGGCGGGCTCGGCGAAGAGGGCGGCGGTGCCAGGGGTCCTGGTGCCGTCCGAGGAGAGAAGCACTGAGGCGCTGCGATAGGTAGCCATATGCGCCAAGGCTATCCCGGAGTGCCGTTCGCGGCAGATGACGGCGCGTGCCCATGTCGATCGCCACCGGCCCGGACGCCTTTGTCGCTGGCCTGCGCGACAGGGGTCACGCGGCGGCGCCGAGCACCCACTGTCTGGTCTCGGCGATGAAGTCGGCCGGGAAGCCGAGACTGAACCCGGTCGCCGTCTCCAGCCGCAGGACCAGTTCCGGTGGCAGCGTGACCGCGGTGCAGCCCAGGTTGTCCCGGAGTTGTTCCACGGTCCGCGCACCGATGATCGGCAGCACGCCGCTGCGTTGGCGGGTCCAGGCGAGGGCCACCTGCGCCGGGGTGACGCCCAGCTCGCCGGCGACCTCCTGCACGACCCGTGCCACAGTGAGGTCGCGGTCGCCGATCGTGTCCCGGCTCAGCCGCGTCCTCTCCTGCGGTGCGCCGGCGTTGTACTTGCCAGAGAGCACGCCGCCGCCGAGCGGGCTCCAGGCCGTCACTGTCATGCCGTACGCCTCGGCCATCGGCAACAGTTCCCGCTCGGCGTCGCGGTTGATGAGGCTGTACGGCACCTGTAGGCCGGCGAACGGGGTCCAGCCGCGCCACTCGGCCAACATGTTCGCGCGGGAGACCACCCAGGCAGGGGTGTCCGACACCCCGACATGAAGAACCTTGCCGGCGGTGACCGCGTCGTCGAGCGCCCGGACGGTCTCGTCGATGGGTGTGCGCTGGTCCCAGATGTGCACCCAGTAGACGTCGATGTGGTCGGTGCGCAGCCGGCGCAGGCTGGTCTCCAGTGACAGCCTGAGGTTCTTGCGGTGGCTGCCGCCGCCGTTGGGGTCGGCCGGATCACGGGTCACCGTGTACTTCGTGGCCACGACGAACCTGTCGCGTCGCCCGGCGAGCAGCTCGCCCAGCATCTCCTCGCTGGCGCCACCGCGGTAGTTGATGGCGGTGTCCACGATGTTGCCGCCGGCCTCGGCGTAGATGTCGAGGATGCGTCGGCACTCCTCGATCGGCGCACCGACGCCACCCTGTTCACCGAACGTCATCGCGCCGAGCACCAACTCGGACACTCGCAGCCCGGTCCGCCCGAACGTCGTGTACTTCACGCGAGCACCTCCGGCGGCTGCCCGGCCAGCTCGTCGCCGGTGACGTCGTGCAGGTGTCGGTGGGGTGCCCAGCGGTGCCCGGGCGGGTCAAGGAACTGCGCGGTGCGGTCCGCAACCTCGGTCATCGCCCGACCATACGCCGTGTCTGGTCAGCGTGTCCAGACGTCCCACACGGTACGCTGCGACACGTGATGGCCCGACGTGACGAACCTCAGCAGAGCCGCGCCGAGCTGCGGGAACGTGTCTTGACCGCCCTTCGCGAACTGCTCCGCGAGCGCACCTTCGACACGCTGAGCGTGGCCGACATCATCACTGCCGCAGGCGTCTCGCGGGCCAGCTTCTACTTCTACTTCGCCGGCAAGCAGGCGGTGCTGGCCGAGCTCGTACGTCGGGCGGTCGGCGCCGGCCACGAGGCCGCCCAACCGTGGGTGCAGGCGGCGGCCGACCCGCGCGAGACGCTGCGAGCGGGTATCGACGCCGGTGCCGAACTCTGGCTCGCCAATGCCGCCGTGCTGCGCGCGATCGTGGAGACCTGGGCGTCCGACCCGCAGCTGCGCGAGCTGTGGCTGGCCCAGATGGAGACGTTCACCGACGCCACGATCACGCGGATCGAGGCCGATCGGCGGGCAAACCCCGCTGTCGCGGCCCGGCTCGACGGTGTCGACGTGCAGGCGCTCGCCGCATCGCTGACCTGGACCGGCGAGCGGCTCTACTACCTGGCCGCGTGCGGGGTGCCGCCGTTCGACGACCGGGCGGTGCTGGTCGACACGCTCACCCACCTGTGGGTGTCGGCGCTGTACGACTGACGCGTACCGACGACCGGGAACCCCTCTCGTGCATCTGCCGGTCGCGTGGTTTGATCACGACGTCGATGCGGAAGGGGCACGATGGGGCGCAGCGCGATCATCTTCCACGGGACCGGCGGCAACCCGGACGTGGTCTGGTACCGCTGGTTGGCGCAGCGGCTGGAGGCTCGCGGCTACTCGGTCGAGATCCCGCACCTTCCGGGCATCAACGTCGAGCCGATCGCGACGTTCCTGCCGACGGTGCTCGACGGGCACCGCTTCGACGAGGACACCGTCCTGGTGGGCCACTCCGGCGGCGCGGCCCTGCTGCTGGCGCTCCTGGAGCAAGTCGAGGTGACCGTCGCCCAGGCGATCCTGGTCGCCGGCTACTGCACCCGGCCCAACACCAGCGAGGAACCGGTGCTCCAGGAGAGCTACGACTGGGCCGCGATCCGGTCGCACGTGCGGGACATCTCCTTCATCAACTCCCGCGAGGATCCGTACGGCTGCGACGACCGCCAGGGACGCGCCATGTTCGAACGGCTCGGCGGCACCCAGATCGTGCGCGACGACGGGCACTTCGGGGACTACAACCAGCCGTACGAGCGGTTCGAGCTGCTGGACCGACTCATCCCCTGACGCTCGTCACATCCGCGCCCGCAGCATGTCGACCTCGCAGCCGGGCGCCGACGGGTCGAAGCCGTGCTCGGCCAGCCAGCGGATCACCACCAGGCTGCGCCACGACCACCACGCCCGGACCACGTCGAGGTCGACGTCGGTGCCGTAGCCGGCCACGACGTCGACCAGGTGCTCCTCGTGGCCGAGAGTCAACGTGGCGAGGTCGAACAGGGCGTCGCCCCGGCCCGCCTCGGACCAGTCGAGCACGCCGGTGACCTCGTCACCGTCGACGAACACGTGGGCGACCTGCAGGTCGCCGTGCGTGAACACGGGTGTCCACTGCCGCAGCGCCGCCTCGGCAACGTGGCGGTTGCGGGTGACCAGGTCGGCGGGGAGAACCCCGTTCGTCACGAGCCACCCGCACTCGTCGTCGAGTTGCGTGGCCACCTCGTCAAGGCTCCGACCGGGCCAGGGCGGCAGCGGCGCGTCGTGCAGTGTCCGTACGGCGGCGCCCGCCGCGGCCCACGCCGTCGACGGCGCGGTCGACGGCTCGCCGAGGCGGCCGAGCGCCCTGCCGCGCAGCGCGGCGAGCGCGAGCACGGGCGGGTTGTGCCACAGGACCTCCGGGGTCGGCACGGGCGCCATCGCCATCGCCGCGACCTCGACGTCCGCGTGATCCGGATCGGTGTCGATCTTGAGGAAGACGTCGCCGACGCGCACGGTCGCCCGCTCCTGGTGGGCGACGACGACCTCGATCTCCTGCACGCCGGCAATTGTCGCGGGTTCGACCACCGACGCCCCAGCGGTTTTCCGCCTGGCCCGGCGGGGCCGTGGAGTCGTTGCGTTCGCGAAATACCCAGCAGTACTATGCATCGTACTTCTAGGGTTGGGTGGGAGGTCTCGTGAAGGTCGCTAAGGATCTGGTGGCCGCTTCGGCGACACCGATGGTGCTCGGCATCCTGGCCGAGGGGGAGAGCTACGGCTACGCCATCCTCCGGCGGATCAACGAGCTGTCCGGCGGTGAGCTGGACTGGACCGAGGGGCTGTTGTACCCGCTGCTGCACCGGCTCGAGCGTCTGGCCTATGTGGAGGCGAGCTGGCAGTCGGTCGCCGGTGAGCGCAAACGTAAGTACTACCGGATCACCGACCGGGGCCTGGCCGAGCTGGCCGAGCAGCGCCGACAGTGGGACACCGTCGTGGGCGCGCTCAAGGAGATCTGGCACGACCGTACGCCGCTGACCGTGCGTCCGCTGGAGGGCCTGGCATGACGGCGCACGACGAGCCCGAGGAGCTGGAAGCGCAGTTCGCGCAGTGGCGTCGCTACGTGCTCCGGCGTCGGGAGCTGCAGTCGGTGGACGCCGACGAGTTGGAAGACCACCTCCGTGGCTCGGTCGACGAACTCGTCGCGGCGGGTCTGAGCCCGGACGAGGCGTTCCTGGTCGCGGTCAAGCGCATGGGCAGTCTCGACGAGCTGTCCCGCGAGTTCGCCCGCGAGCATTCGGAACGGCTCTGGAAGCAGCTCGTGCTGACCGGCGACTCCGGTGCTCCGGCCGCCGGGGCGCGTTCCCGGCGGGACCTGTGGGTGATGCTCGGCGCGGCGGCCGGCGCGGTGGCGTCGGTCAAGGTGCCGGCGCTGTTCGGGCTGACCTTCGACGATGACGGCTCGTTCTACACGCGCAACTTCACCCTGTTCGTGCTGCCCTGGCTGGCGGCGTTCCTCGCCTGGCGCCGCAGAGCCCGGCCGGCGGTGATCGTGGCGCTGGTGGCGCTGTTCGTGCTCGGCGCGGTGGCCGCCAACGTCTACCCGCTGGCGGGCGACTCGCAGTCCTTTGTCGTCACCAGCGTCCACCTGCCGATCGCGCTGTGGCTCGTGGTCGGTCTTGCCTACGTCGCCGACGACTGGCGCTCATCGCGTCGACGGATGGACTTCATCCGCTTCACCGGCGAGTGGTTCATCTACTTCGTGCTGATGGCCCTCGGCGGCGGCGTGCTCGCCGCGTTCCTGTTCAACACCTTCGCGGCCATCGGGATCGTCCCGGAGGCTTTCGTCTCGCAGTGGCTCCTGCCCTGCGGCGCCGCGGCCGCGGTCGTGGTGGCCGGGTGGCTCGTCGAGGCCAAGCAGAGCGTCGTCGAGAACATCGCGCCGGTCCTCACGCGACTGTTCACCCCGCTCTTCACCGCCGCCCTGCTCGCCTTCCTCGTCGCCGTCGTCTGGACCAGCCACGGCATCGACGTCGAGCGCGAGGCGCTGATCCTGTTCGACCTCCTGCTCGTCGTGGTGCTGGGGCTGCTGCTCTACTCGCTCTCGGCCCGCGATCCGCTGGCCCCGCCCGGCGCGTTCGACAAGCTCCAGCTCGCGCTCGTGGTCAGCGCGCTCGCCATCGACGTGCTGGTGCTGGTGGAGATCACCGGGCGCATCACCGACAACTACGGCGGCACCCCCAACCGGGCGGCGGCTCTCGGCGAGAACGTGATCCTGCTGGTCAACCTCGCCTGGTCGGCGTGGCTCCTGCTGAGCTTCCTCCGTCGGCGTACGCCCTTCGCTGCCCTGGAGCGGTGGCAGACCGGCTACCTGCCGGTGTACGCCGCGTGGGCCTGGATCGTGGTCCTCGTCTTCCCGCCGCTGTTCAGCTACGCCTAGGGAATTCATCCGGCGTCGATGAGGGACCAGTCTTGAGGAAATACGGCGTGCAGCAGGTCGGTGATGCTGGCCGGTGGGAAGTCCGGCCAGGAGCGCTGCGGGTCGTGCCGTCGGTTGAGACGTCGATCAAGGAAACGCTGCGTACGGACGAGTCCCTCGGTCGCCTCAGTGACGCTGAGCGCGCCGTCCTGCACGGCCATGGCGTACTCGTCGAGATCCAGGACCCGGTAGGGGTGGTCGCCAGGTCCGACGATCACGTCGATCCACAGGTCGTCGACAGTGACCACGTTCTCATGATCGATGACTCGGACCAGGTCGCAGTACCACCAGCCCTGCTGCTCGGGTGGGAACAGAACCGGCTGATTGATCTGGAACCCATCATCGAGCAGGACGAAGCTGCGCTGCTCGTACGGTCGATTGTCGAGGTGAAATCCCCAGTCGTAGACGATGGCGTCGCCAAGACGCAGCCCCGCCGCGCGCAGCTTTCCGTCGCGCACCACGGTCACCGGCGTCGCTGCACGCTCGGAAGCATCAGTCACACGCAGCAGCTTCGCTGGTCGACGACCCGACGCTCAACCGTTTTCGGGACCGACCGGCCCTGATCGCTGCGCCGGGCGATGTACGGCTCGTCCGACCCGGACGGGAAGGGTCTCCATCAACCACGTGGTTGACAGGGTGACACACAGATGCTGGACTATCAACCAACCGCTTGGTTGGGGGATGGTGGAGGATGACCGAACAGCTCGATCGCCGGCAGGCGCTCATTCACGCGGCCTTCTCGGCGATCGCCGAGGAGGGCTTCGAGGGGTTCCGGTTGCGGCCGATCGCCGCCGCGGCCGGCATCGACCACTCCACCCTGCACCACTACTTCCGGACCAAGGCCGACCTGATCGCCGCAGTGCTCGAGCACGTGACCAGCCAATTCGAGGCGACGATGCACAACGACCTGGAACCCGCAGCCCGCTTACGGCAACACCTCAGCGAGATCGCCACCGCTGTCGCGCAACGGCCCGAGTTGTTCATCGTGCTGGACGAGCTCGATCTTCGGGCTCGACGTGACGAGTCCACCGGGGCCGACATCGAACGCGACGAACAGGGTTGGCGGGACGCGCTCGCGGCGATCTTCACCGAGGGCGTCGCGCGACACGTCTGGTCGGTGAACCTCGACGTCGCCGCCAGCGTCGAGCTGGTGATCGCCACCGTCAAAGGCATTCGTCTGCGGCCCGACAAGGCCGAGTCGGTAGTCAACCAACTCTGCGACCTCTTCGCACCAGAGAGCCGCACCCATGACTGACGTGCTGATCGTCGGCGGAGGCATCGGCGGCCTCGCTCTCGCCCAGGGTCTGCGTAGACACGGCATCACCGTCGCCGTGTACGAGCGGGACCGACGCCGCGACGACCGGGTGGACCGCTACCGGCTCGCGATCAACCCGGCGGGCAGCCGGTCGCTGCGTGCCTGCCTGCCCGACCCGCACTGGCAGGCGTTCACCGACACCGCGGGCCGGCCCGGCGGCGGTTTCGGCTTCCTGGGCACGGACCTGCGCACGCTGGTGCTCGTGGAGGACTCGGTCATGTATCCCGACGATCCCGACCCCGCCGAACGGGCCTATCCGGTCGACCGTTCCACGCTGCGTGGGGTTCTCCTCGACGGACTCGACGACGTCGTCCACTACGACAAGGCATTCGAGCGCTACGACCTCGCCGCTGACGGTCGCCCCACCGCGCGCTTCGCCGACGGGACGGCCGCCACCTGCGACGTCCTGGTCGGCGCCGACGGGATCAACTCCCGGGTGCGGGCGCAGTACCTGCCGACCGCCACTGCGCGAGACGCCGGCGCGGTCGGCGTCGGGCTCAAGCTGCCGCTGAACGACGACACCCGGGCCTGGTTGCCCGCCCGGCTGGCCGAGGGCATGAACCTCATCGTGACCGGTGCGCCGTACTTCTTGTTCACGTCGGTGTTCGAACGCCAAAAGCCGGTGGGGGACGACTACCTGCTGTGCGCGTTCGTCGCCCGCAACGACCTGTTCCCGTCGCGTCCGGAGCGCCTCGACGGCCCCCAGTTGAAGGCGTACGTCGCTGGGCTCATCACCCACTGGCATCCGGCGCTCCGCCACCTGATCGACAGGTGCCCACCGGGCGATGTGAGCGCGTTCCCCTTCCAGGCGTCCGACCGTCCGGCGCCCTGGGCGCCCTCGCGGGTCACCGTGCTCGGCGACGCCGTGCACGGGATGCCGCCGGCCGGCGGAAACGGCGCCAACACCGCGCTGCGCGACGCCGCCCTGCTCACCCGCCAGTTGTCGCTGGCCGACGGCGGCCACCTGCCGCTGCTGGACGCGATCGGCGGATACGAGGCCGAGATGCGCGAGTACGGATTCCACAGCGTCGACCTGGCCATGAGGACCCTGCGCCAGGGCATGATGAGCAACCCGGTCACCGTGGGTCTGACCCGTGGCTGGTTCAGCCTCTGCGGCGTCGCGTCACCGCTGCGCCGGATGACGTTCGGCGCGAGCTGGGCCACGATCAGCGCTCCCCGCCAGTGGGAGCGCGCCGGCGCCAGCCGGCTGGGCTGACCCGCTCGACCGGCCCAGGGCGAGGGCGGCCGTCCGACGGTCACCCCGCACCGGCGATCCTGTCGGTGCGGGTCGGCAGGATGGCGTCATGGGTTCACGTCTGGGCACTGTCGTCGTCACGGGTGCCGCCGGTCGCATTGGTTCGGCGGTCTGCCGTCACCTGCGCGACGAGGTGCGCCGCCTCGTCCTGGTCGATCGGGTGCCCACGCAGCCGCAGTCCTCGACAGACCTGACGATCCAACTGGATCTGGCGGACGCCGAGGCCGTGACCGCCGCGCTCGAGGGCGCGGACGCGGTGGTGCACCTGGCCGGGCTGCCGGACGAGGCGCCCCTGGCCGACCTGCTGGAGAGCAACGTGCTGGGCACGTACCACGTGTTGGAGGCGGCCCGTCGGCAGCGGGTCGGGCGGGTCGTCCTCGCCAGCAGCAACCGTGTCACCGGCTTCTACCCGGTCGGCCAGGTGGTCGGGCCGGACGAGCCGGTCCGGCCGGACGGTTTCTACGGGGTGAGCAAGGTCGCCGTCGAAGCGCTCGGTCGCCTGTACGCCGACAAGTTCGGCCTGTCGGTGGTGTGCCTGCGCATCGGCAGTTGGGAGGACGAGCCGGACCAGGTCCGCTACCTGGCGACCTGGTTGAGCCCGCGCGACGGCATCGGTTTCGTTCGCGCGGCTCTGACCGCCCCCGACGTGCACTTCGCGACCGCCTACGCCGTGTCCGCCAACACCCGGGCGTTCTGGGACACCACGGCCGGGGCGCAACTCGGCTATCTGCCGGTGGACGACGCGGAGGTTTTCGCCGACGGGGTGCCCGGTTCGCGCGACCCGGTCGACCCCGCCGCCCGGCAGGGCGGCGCCTTCACCGACGCCGCGTACTCGCTGCGGCACGTCCGGGCGGACGAGCCGTCCTGGTGAGCCGAGCATCCACCAGCGTGCCGCCGGCCCACCCGCCACGGGTGGGCCGGCTTCTTCTCACTTGCCGGTGACGATGCCCGGGTTGATGCACAGGCCCGGGTTGGCGCCGTTCTTCTCGGCGATCTCCAGGCAGCGGGTGACCTTGTCGACCTTCGCGTTGGTCTCGGTGATCTGCTTGGAGATCTCGGCGTTCTTGCGGTCCTGCTCCAGGTTGCGGGTCTGGGCGAGCTTGTCCTGGAACGCCTTGATGTTGCCCTCGGTCTTGTCGTCGTGGTTCACCCGGGTGATGGTCACCGAGAGGATGTCCACGTCGCTGGCGAGGCGGGTGTCCGCGCTGGTCTTGATGTTCGCCGCGAACGGCTTCAGGTCGACGTTGAGGTCACCGGTCCGCGCGTCGATCTTCTCCAGCGGGTTGTACGCGGCGAAGGCGTCGTTGACCGCGCTGTCGAGCTGCACACCCACCCGCTGGCCCCGGAAGCTGTCGAAGTCTCCCTTGTAGTCCATGAACTGCTTCGGCGCGTTCTCCGGCCTGACCTGCCACTCGATGAGCACCTCGACGCAGGCGTCGGCGAGCGTGCCGGTGCGGACGCGCACGCAGTTGTTGCCGCCGATGTGGTCGTACTTCTGCCGGCCGGCGTCCCACTCGCCGACCTTCTGCCAGGGGGCGACCCACTTCAGGCCGGAGCCGGTCACCTTGCCGGTGGGCTTGCCGAAGCTGGTGACGATGCCGACCGAGCGGATGGGCACCGAGTGGGCGCTGGAGGTGACACCGACCAGCAGGGTGAGGGCGAGAAAGACGAGCGTCGCGAGGGCGGCCATCCGCTTCAGGGGCCGCGCGGGGGCGACGAGTGCCAGGACGGCGCTGACCGCCAGGGCGACGGCGAAGACGATCGCCATGGTGAAGCCGACGGGCATGGGGTGGGGACCTTCCGCTGGGCTGTGTGGATCATCAACCTAGGAGGTTGGGTCAAGTCGGCCGGACAGGGGAGTGGGGTTCGCGTACGTCCCCTGCTCGCCGAATGTGGAGTCCATCGACATGGTTCGACTCGCGGGGCCAGCCGTAGGTTTCCTCCACGCGACGGCCCTGTGACCACGGTCACCGAATCGACCGTCGCCGCGACCGTGCGGAGGATGAGGCGATGGCCGGGCAAGCGCTCCTGTCGGCCCGCGGGCTGACCCGGGACTTCCGGGGCTTCCGGGCGGTCGACGAGGTCGACCTGGACGTCGCCCCGGAGAGCGTGCACGCGCTCGTCGGCCCCAACGGCGCCGGCAAGACCACTCTGTTCAACCTGCTCACCGGGTTCCTCACGCCCAGCGGCGGGCGGATCGAGTTGGCTGGGCGGGACATCACGGGGCTGCCGCCGGAGCGGGTCGCCCGGCTCGGCATGGCCCGTTCGTTCCAGATCACCAGCCTCTTTCCGCAGCTGTCCGCCCGCGAGCACGTCGCGCTGGCGTTGCAGTCCTCCAGCGGGCTGGGTTGGCGGTTCTGGCGTTCGGCGAAGCTGCTGGACCGCTACACCGAACGGGCCGACGAGCTGCTGGCCGAGGTGAGGTTGGCCGAGCTGGCGCAGGCGCCGTCGGCGGCGCTGGCGTACGGCCGCAAGCGGGCCCTGGAGCTGGCCATCGCTCTCGCGCTGGACCCGAAGGTGCTGCTGCTCGACGAGCCGACCGCGGGGATGGGCCTGGAGGACGTCGACCGTACCGTCGAGCTGATCAGCCGGATCCGCGCGGGCCGGACCGTGGTGCTGGTCGAGCACAACATGAGCGTGGTCGGCCGGCTCGCCGACACCGTCACCGTCCTACAGGCCGGCACGGTCCTCGTCGAGGGCCCGTACGAGCAGGTCCGCGCCGACGAGCGCGTGATCACCGCCTATCTGGGAGCCGCCGATGCTGCGCATTGACAACCTCTCCGCGTTCTACGGCGAGGCGCGGGTGCTGCGGGAGGTCGGCCTGGAGGTCGCCGCCGGCGAGGTGGTCACCCTGGTGGGCCGCAACGGCGCCGGCAAGTCCACCCTGCTGCGCTGTGTGATGGGGCTGCACGCCGGCCAGCGCGGCACGGTGGAGCTGGACGGGCGGGACATCACCAGGCTGCCCGCGCACCGGCGGGCCCGCCTCGGGCTGGGCTGGGTGCCCGACGACCGGGGCAGCTACGCCACCCTGACCGTCACCGAGAACCTCACCCTGCCCCCGACCGTCGGCCCCGACCCGTGGCCGCTGGAACGGGTGTACGAGGCGTTCCCCGCCCTGTACACCCGGCGCGACTCGGCGGCCACCATGCTCTCCGGCGGCGAGCAGCAGATGCTCGCGCTGGCCCGGGTGCTGCGCATGGGCGCCCGGCTGCTGCTCTGCGACGAGCCCACCGAGGGGTTGTCACCGCTGCTGGTGCGGCAGGTCGGCGACCTGCTGCGCGAGGCCAAGCGGCACGGGGTGACCGTGCTGCTTGTCGAGCAGAACCTGCACTTCGCCACCGGCGTCGCCGACCGGCACTACCTGCTGGCCGAGGGACGTGTCGCCGAGGCGATGGACAACTCCGAGGTGCGCTCGCGCGAACGCGAGCTGCTCGCGTACCTCGGGATCTGATTCTTTCCAACGACGAGCCGCGCGACGGTGCGCGGCATGGATGGAGTGGGCATGCGCAGGACGGTGGGTGTGGCCGCGGCGTCGGCCGCGGTGCTGCTGGTCGCCGGTTGCGGCGGCGGTGGACCCCAGGCGGGCGGCGAGGAGAAGCTGACCGGCGACAAGATCGTGCTGGGCGTGCTCAACGACCAGTCCGGGGCGTACTCGGAGTTGTCCGGCAAGAACTCGGTGACGGCTGTGGAGATGGCCATCGCCGACTTCACCGCGAAGTATGGCGACAAGGCGGTGACCAGGAACATCACCGTGGAGACCGCCGACCACCAGAACAAGCCGGACGTGGCCAACTCCAAGGCCCAGGAGATGTACGACCGCAAGGGCGTCGACCTCATCCTGGACGTGCCCACCTCGTCGGCCGCGCTGAAGGTCGCCGACGTGGCGAAGGAGAAGAAGAAGCTCTACTTCAACATCGGCGCGGCGACGACCGACCTGACCGGTAAGAGCTGCAACAAATACACGTTCCACTACGCCTACGACACGTACATGCTGGCCAACGGCACCGGGAAGACCACCACCGAGCAGATCGGCAAGAACTGGTACATCCTCTACCCGAACTACGCGTTCGGGCAGGACATGGAGAAGAGCTTCTCCACCGCCATCACGGCGGCCGGCGGGACTGTCGTCGGGAAGGACGGGGCGCCGTTCCCGAACACCAGCGGTGACTTCTCCACTTTCCTGCTCAAGGCGCCGACGCTGAACCCGAAGCCGGACGTGCTCGGCACCATGCAGGCCGGCGCGGAGCTGGTCAACGTGGTGAAGCAGTACAACGAGTTCAAGCTGCGCGACAAGGGCGTCGGCCTCGCGGTGGGGCTGATGTTCCTCACCGACATCCACTCGCTCACCCCGGCCGCGCTGGCCGGCACCACGTACACCGACGCCTGGTACTGGAACTTCGACGCGAAGAACCGGGAGTTCGCCGACCGGTTCCAGCGAAAGGCCGGCACGCGGCCCACCTTCGCGCACGCCGCCAACTACTCGGCGGCGTTGCAGTACCTGGAGGCGGTGCAGGCCGCCGGCACCGACGACGCGGACGCCGTGGTCAAGGGGCTGGAGGGTAAGACCATCGAGGACGTCTTCCTGCGCAACGGCAAGATCCGCGCCGAGGACCACCGGGTGGTGCACGACGCGTACCTGGCCCAGGTCAAGCCGCAGGCCGAGGTCACCGAGCCGTGGGACTACGTCAAGGTGCTCAAGACGATCCCCGCCGCGGAGGCGTTCCGCGCGCCCTCGGCGGACTGCAAGCTGTGAGCGGCTGGCTGTGAGCGGCTTCGCGCAGAACACGTTCAACGGGCTGGTGAGCGGGGCGTTCTACGCCCTGCTCGCCCTCGGGCTCGCCGTCATCTTCGGCATGCTGCGGGTGGTCAACTTCGCGCACGGCGCTTTCTACATGCTCGGCGCGTTCGGCGCGTACGTGCTGCTCACCGAGGTGGGAGTGCCGTTCTGGGCGGCCCTGGTGATCATGCCGGTGGGGCTGGGTCTGCTCGGCATGGCGTTGGAGCGCGCCGTTATCCACCGGCTGACGAAGCTCGACCCGCTCTACAACTTCCTGCTCACCTTCGGCCTGACGCTGATCCTGCAGGACCTGGTGAAGTTGCGCTACGGCGTGCAGTCCAGCCCGTACGAGACCCCGTCGCTGTTGAGCGGGTCGGTCAACTTCGGGCTCTTCGACTTCCCGACCTACCGGGTGTTCATCCTCGGCTTCGCGGTGCTGCTCTGCGTCGCGGTGTGGTGGGTGCTCACCCGCACCCGGATCGGGATGGTGGTCCGGGCGTCCACCGAGCGGCCCGACCTGACCCGCGCCTTCGGCATCGACGTCGGGCGGTGGGTGACACCGGTCTTCGGCTTCGGGATCGGGCTGGCCAGTCTCGCCGGCGTGCTGGCCGCTCCGATGCGCGCGGTCAACCCGCTGATGGGGGCCGACCTGATCATCGTGGTGTTCGCGGTGGTCGTGATCGGCGGGCTGGGCTCGATCTTCGGTTCGGTCGCCGCCGGCTTCGGTATCGGCCTCGTGCAGGCGTGGGGTGAGGCGTACCTGTCCGCCTTCCCGATCGTCTCGCAGACCATCGTCTTCGTCGTGATGGCCGGCGTGTTGCTCTGGCGCCCGGCCGGCCTGTTCGGTCGTGAGGAGGCTCCCGCATGACCAGCACCGTGGACACTGCCGCCGACGCGTCCCGCTCGACGCCGCCGTCCGGGTTGATCGCCGTGGCCCGGGCTCCCGGCTGGGTGCGGTACGCGCTGCTCGCCGTCGGACTGGCCGTCGCGGCGTGGCTGCCCAACGGCCTCTACCCCGCGGTCGCGGTGGACATCCTCTGCTGGGCGCTGTTCGCCGTCGCGGTGGACCTGCTGCTGGGCTTCACCGGGCTGATGTCCTTCGGGCACGCCGCGTTCTGGGGCACCTCGGCGTACGTCACGGGGTTGGTGGCCATCCACGCCGGCCTGCCGTTCCCCCTCGCCGTGCTGGCCGGTGCGCTCGCCGCGGCCCTGCTGGCCGTGCCGATCGGCTACCTGGCGGTCAAGCGCACCGGCATCTACTTCGCGATGGTGACCTTGGCCTTCGCGCAGATGGTCTACTACGTGGCCAACGAGTGGCGCTCGGTGACCCAGGGGGAGAACGGCCTGCAGGGCGTGCCCCGTTCGTTCTTCGGCCTGGACCTGACCGACGACTACTACTTCTACTACGCGATCCTGCCGATCGTGCTGCTCGGCCTGGCCGCCGCCTGGCGGATCGTGCACTCGCCGTTCGGCCGGGTGCTCGTCGGCATCCGGGACAACCCGGCCCGCGCCCGTGCGCTGGGCTACCCCGTGCACCGCTACAAGCTCACCGCGTTCGTGCTCTCCGGGTTCATCGCCGGGCTGGGCGGCGGGCTGTTCGCGGTCGGCCACCGGTTCGTCTCGCTGGACGTGCTGCACTGGACCACCTCCGGCAAGGCGGTCATCGTGGTGGTGCTCGGCGGGATCGGCACGCTCTGGGGCGGGGTGCTCGGCGCCGGCATTGTGGTCCGGCTGGAGGACTGGTTGTCGTTCTCCGGGTTCGAGGCGATCGGCCTGGTGACCGGCGGGATCTTCGTCCTTGTCGTGGTGCTGTTCCGGCGCGGCATCTGGGGGACCGTGGCCGACCTGGCCCGGCGCCTGGCCGTCACCCGCCGCGGATAGCTCTGGCGTGCGTCGGTGGCCTGGGCGACGAGCCCGGGTCGCCGGCTCGGCCTCTTCGCCGCCAGGCCGGTCACGCGCTCCTGCCAGGGAGTTTGCAGCCCTCTCGGCCAGCGGTGCAACCGATCGTAACTTTTTGGACACGGTGGTCGTCGAAGGCGCGAGGGGTCGTTACCCACGGGGGCGGCAACCCGACTACCATCCAGCCCACTATGACCATAGAGCGCATCCGTCGGCTCGCCACCGACGTACCGGCCGATCACGTCGCGCCCCCGCGGACCCCCCTGCCGAACTGGCTCCTCTTCCCGGGCCTGGCCCTGCTGGCCGTCTCGCTCGCGGCGTACGGCGCTTTCGTGCGCGACCGCCCGTTCCGGGGGACGGACTTCAACATGTACCTCGGGGCCGCCCACGCGTTCCTCGATGGGCAGCCCGTCTACCAGCTCGGGTACACCACGCTCGCCCTTCCGTACACCTATCCGCCGATCACCCTGCCGTTCCTGACGCCGCTGACGCTGCTCGATCCGCGGACCGCGCTCACCGTCATGAACATCGTGGGTATCGCAGCGATCTTCCTCGCCCTGTGGTTCACCACCACGATGCTCGGCTACGAGGGCACCCGGGGCCGGCTCGGTCTCGTCGCCGCCGTCGGCGCGGTGCTGCTCTGGACCGAGCCGCTGCAGCGCAACCTCGACCTCGGCCAGATCAACATCTTCGTGCTGCTGCTGGTCGTGGCGGACCTCGCCCTGCCCGGCCGGAGCCGGTTCAAGGGCGTCGGCATCGGCGTCGCAACCGCGACCAAGCTGCTGCCCGGACTCTTCGTGGTCTACCTGCTGCTCACCCGGCGAATCCGGGCCGCCATCGTCGCGACCGGCACCTTCGCCGGGCTCACGCTGCTGGGCGCGATCATCCAGCCGGGCGGCTCGTACGACTACTGGCTGACCGGGCGGGCGTTCGACTCGCACCGAGTGCTGATGTCCTCCGGCCCGCGGTACGGCGGCAACCAGTCCCTGCAGGGGTTCACCGCCCGACTGCTCGAAACCGACCAGCAGAACACCATCTGGTGGATGCTCTCCGTCGCGGTCGTGCTGGTCGGTGGCCTCGCCCTTGCCACCGCGCTTGCGCGGCACGGCGAGGAAGCGATGGCCATGGTCGTCGTCGGCTTCACCATGCTGCTCATCTCGCCCATCAGCTGGTCGCACTACTGGCTCTGGATCGGCCCGATGGCGGTGGTGTTGATCGACGTAGCGCGTCGCTCACACGGCGCGGCACGTCTGGTCGCCGGCATCGTCGCGATAGCCGCGATCGCGCCGTTTCTCATGTGGCCGGGCCCCTATTACGGCGGACTCTCCCCGCGCGGCCTGATCTGGCAGGCTAACCGGTTTGACGGGCTGGCCCAGCGGTTCGCGGTTGATCCCTACGTGTCGACGACGCT
Source organism: Micromonospora sp. MH99 (assembly GCF_021442385.1). Classification (GTDB taxonomy): domain Bacteria; phylum Actinomycetota; class Actinomycetes; order Mycobacteriales; family Micromonosporaceae; genus Micromonospora. The sequence goes on along the minus strand of NZ_MUZA01000018.1, from coordinate 33,921 downwards.
GGTGCTCTTCACGCTCGCCGCGTTCTGGCTGTACTGGCGGTCGCGTGCGGAACGGACGGTCCTGCCGCCCGTCGGCACCGCAAACCCATGATCAATTCCCTACGGCGACAGCGGCACGGAACCGCCGCGAACACCAGGAGACGTCGATGACGCAGGCGATGGACGAGCACGCGGTCGCAGCGCAGACCACCGAGCCGATGCGGGCTGGCCAACGAGCGGACCTGCCCCAGCAGGCCGGCGTGGTGGCGCCGGCCGTCGAGCGGGCGGCGGGCGGGCGGCGGCCGCGCCTGCTGGTCCTCGACGGACTGCGCCTCGGCGCTGCGCTCATGGTCGTCGCGTACCACCTCATCGGAGACAAGGTCGGTGCGTGGCAGCCCTCCGCCGCGTCCCACTTCGGGCTGCTGCACTCCGTCTCCAAGTACGGCTTCCTCGGCGTGCAGCTCTTCTTCATCATCAGCGGCTTCGTCATCTGCATGAGCGCCTGGGGACGCTCCGTCGGTGACTTCTTCGTCTCCCGCGTCGTCCGGCTCTACCCCGCTTACTGGTTCGCTGTCCTGGTGGCCGCCGCCGTGCTCGTGGCCGTGCCGAGGGGTGTCGACCTCAAGCTCCGCGACGTGGTGGGCAACCTGACGATGATGCAGGAGTTCCTCGGCATCCGGCACCTCGACCTGTCGTACTGGACGCTCACCGTCGAGATGATCTTCTACCTCCTTTTCGCCATCCTCGTGGCGCGCGGCCTGACCTACCGCGGTGTGGTCGCCTTCTGCGCCATCTGGACCGTCGCCTCGCTGGTCGTGCCCAAGTTCGGCAGCGCGTGGTTCAGCGCCGTCGTGGCGGCTGGCTACTCCAGCTACTTCATCGCGGGCATCGCCCTCTACCTCATCTACCGGTTCGGCCCGAACCTGCTGCTGTGGTCGATCGTCGGCCTCTCCTTGCTGATCGCGCTGACCCGGCTGCCCAGCCTGGCCCAGGCCCGCGACGTCGCCTTCGCGCCGACGGCCGTCATCGTGACAGCCTTCGTCGTGGTGATGGCAGCGGTCGCTCTCAACTTCTTCTCCTGGGTGAAATGGGGCTGGGTCGCGACGGCCGGTGCCATGACCTACCCGCTGTACCTCATTCACCAGACGGTCGGGCTCGCCGTCATCGACCGGCTCCAGGACCACCTGTCGCCGTGGTTGCTGATCACCACGCTGATCGCCGCTCTGCTGATCGCCGCCTGGCTGATCCACCGGTTCATCGAACGGCCCGCCGCTCGCTGGATGAAGCGGCAGCTCAACGACTCGATGCGCCAATTGCGGACCACTCGCTGACATCGGGGCCCACGCGCTGACTGTGCCGGCGGCGCTGAAGGACGCACGAACGCTCGGCCGGCGCCTCGATGGGGGCGCCGGCCGGCGTCGTCGGTGGGCTGCGGGTGCGTCACGCAGTTGCCGGCAAATCCCGCGACGGCGCATCCACCGTGCGTCGTTTCAACGAACCCCCGGGTAGAGAACGCCTACCCGGGGGTACGTCTGGTGCTGACCCATCCGATTCCGGCCGACGCCGTGCAGACCGCGCACAAGGGTGTCTTCTTGGCGGCCGAGGACCTGGACGGTAACCGTGTCGCCACGTTGACGCTGGAGTTGGCCGACGAGTGGGGCGTGCCGGCGCTGTGGGAGCAGGTGTGCCGGCCGCTGCTGGCGAGGCTCTCGGGGCGTACTGCCGCCGAGATCGCCGTCGAGCATGCCCTCTCCGAGGGCGTCCGGGTGGGGCTGGACGTGCACCGGCGCGAGCCGGGCCGCTCACTGCCCGCCGGCGGTGTGCTGCTGGCCGGCGCCGAGCAGGAGGCGCACAGCCTCGGCCTGCACGCGCTCGCCGCCGCCCTGCGGGAACAGGGGCGCGGCTGCCTTCACCTCGGCCCCGCGCTGCCCTGGACCGCGTTGACAAACGCGGTTTACCAGGCCCGCCCGCACACCGTCGTGCTCTGGTCGCAGACGCCGGTCACCGGCCGCGCGTACCGCCTGGTGCGCTTCGCCCGGGACTTCCCGCGCCTGCGGGTGTACGGCGCGGGGCCGGGTTGGATCGAGCCGCTCGCCGCGCCGGCGGTCCACCTGGACGCGCTGCCGGACGCCGTCGCCGCCTGCCTGGACAACCCGCGACCTCGCTGAGCTTCGGCGGGTGCGTCCCGGGCCGACCCGTCGTGTCCCCGATCGGGGTGCCGGACCAGACGTGATGCGCACCACATACGATACGGATCGGTTCCGTATCGTTAATGCCCGCCCGTAGGCTGTTCGCGTTACGAGTCTGGCCCGTATCGTATTGCGTGACGGGTGCAACCGGGGGGAGAACCGGGCATGGAACTGCACGAGAACACGGGACACCCGAGGAGGTGGGCGATCCTGGGGGTGCTGGTGATCAGCCTCCTCGTCGTCGTCCTCGACAACACGATCCTCAACGTCGCACTGCGCACCCTGGCCGACCCGATCCACGGCCTCGGGGCCAGCCAGGGCGAGCTGGAGTGGTCCATCAACTCCTACACGCTTGTCTTCGCCGGGCTGCTGTTCACCTTCGGGGTGCTCGGCGACCGCGCCGGCCGCAAGCGCTTCCTGATGATCGGGCTGGCGCTGTTCGGCCTGGCGTCGCTGCTCTCCGCGTACGCTGACAGCCCCGCGCAGCTCATCGCGGCCCGCGCCCTGATGGGGGTCGGCGGCGCGGCCATCATGCCGGTGACGCTCTCGATCATCTCCAACGTGTTCGACCCGCGTGAGCGCGGCCGGGCCATCGGCGTCTGGGCCGGCGCGGTCGGCCTCGCCGTGGCGATCGGCCCGATCCTCGGCGGCACGCTGCTGGAGCACTTCTGGTGGGGCTCGGTCTTCCTGATCAACGTCCCGGTGGTCGTCGCCGGCGTGATCCTGGTGGCGCTGCTCGTCCCCGAGTCGCGTGACCCGCGCCCCGGCCGCGTCGACCTGCTCGGCGTCCTGCTCTCCGTGGTCGGCCTGGTCGCCCTCTCCTACGGCATCATCGACGGTGGCGAGCACGGCTTCGACCGTCCGGTGGCCTGGGGCTCGATCCTGGTGGGCCTCGCCGTGCTGGCCTGGTTCGTGCGGCACGAGCTCCGTTCCGACCACCCGTCGCTGGACGTCCGGCTGTTCAAGGTGCCGCGCTTCGCCGCGCCGGTCGCGATCGTCGGCCTGGTGTTCTTCGCCGCGATGGGCGTGATGTTCTTCAGCTCGTTCTACCTGCAGTTGGTCCGCGACTACAGCCCGCTGCAGACCGGCCTGCTCTTCCTGCCCTTCGCCGGCGCCCAGCTGATCTTCGCGCCGCGCAGCGCCGCGATGGTCCGCCGCTACGGCGGCCGGGCGGTCGCCGCAGTGGGGCTGGGGCTGACCGTGGTGGCGCTTGCCGCGTTCGCCTTCATCGGCGCGTCCACCCCGATCTGGATCGTGCTTGTCGTCTTCTTCATCCAGGGCGTCGGGATGGCCAACATCATGCCGCCGGCAACCGAGTCCATCATGTCGGCGCTGCCCCGCGAGAAGGCCGGCGTGGGCTCCGCGGTGAGCAACACCGTCCGCCAGGTGGCCGGCGCGCTCGGCGTGGCGGTCCTCGGGTCGGTGCTCTCCGCGGTCTACCGCAGTGACGTGGGCGACGCGCTGACCGGCCTGCCCGCGCAGGCACAGGACGCGGCCAACGAGTCGATCTCCGGGGCGTACGCGGCTGCCGGCCAGCTCGGTCCGGCGGCGCCGACGCTGATCTCGGCGGCCAACGACGCCTTCGTCACCGCCATGCACTGGGCGGCGGCGCTGTCCGCGATCGTCGCGGCCCTGGGCATGCTCGTGGTGCTGCGGTGGATGCCGGGTCGCGAGGCCCTGGCTCCGGCGTCGGCGGCCCCCGCCGCCGAGCCCGAGTTGGCCGGCACGGCCTAGGTTCGGCGACAATGTCGGACATGACGTCCACCGCCGATGCTCCGCGGTCGCCCGGGCGACCGCGGAGCATCCGCGCCGACGAGGCGATCATCGAGGCGACCCTCGACCTGCTCGCCGAGGGCAGCACCATCGAGGCGCTCTCGATCGAGGCGATCGCCACCCGCGCCGGCGTCGGCAAGGCCACCATTTACCGCCGCTGGGCCGGCAAGGACGCGTTGCTGCTGGACGCGCTGCGCCGGCTCAAGGGCGTCATGCCGCAGCCGGCCGGCGACTCCGTCCGCGACGACCTGCTCCTGCTGGTCGGCGCGATCGGGCAGAACGCCGACCCCCGCGCGTCGAAGATCATGCCGTGTCTGGTGCCGGCGGTGAACCGCAGCCCGGACCAGTTCCAGCTCTACCAGAACATCATCGCGCCCCGGCGGCAGCTCATGCGCGAGGTGCTGCGGCGCGGCATCGAGGAAGGGCTGCTACGGGCCGACATCGACGTCGAGGTGACCATGGCGCTGCTCACCGGGCCGATGCTGATCCAACGCGTCCTTCAGTGGAACCCGGACCTGGACGGCCGGAAACTTCCGGCGCAGGTCGTCGACACCGTCCTCGACGGCATCCGCGCCCGCTGACCCGACCGCGCGCCCCCGGCGGGTTCAGCCCGCCGGGGCGCGCAGCCGGTGCAGGCGCAACGCCAACTGCACCTCCAACGCCCGCTCGGGGCGCTGCCAGTCCGCGCCGAGCAGCTGCCCCACCCGCTCCAGGCGCTGGGTCACCGTGTTGACGTGCACGTGCAACTGCTCGGCTGCCCGGGCCAGGCTGCCGCCCACCCCGAAATACGCCTCCAGCGTCTTCACCAGCGCCGTCCCGCGCCGGGCGTCGTAGTCGACCACCGGCCCGACCGTGGCGGTGAGGAACTGGGCCACGTCCCGCTCACCCCGGTCACCGACAGTGCCCAGCAGCAGACCGACGAAGCCCAGCTCCGCAGTGCTGGCGCCCTGACCGGCGCGGCCCAGCGCGCCCAGCGCCGTGAGGCAGCGGTCCGCCTCGTGGAACGTCCCGGCCAGCGTCCCCGGCCCGGTCGACGGGCCGCTCGCCCCGGCCGTCACCGGCCGGCCCGTCACCCGCGACAGGTCCCGGGCCACCGCGCGGGCGCTGCCACCGGCATCCTGGCCCGGCAGCATCAGGACCACCCGACCGTCGCGCGCCGCGGCCAGGCCACCGCGCGCCGAGGCGTACGTGGTGGCCCAGGAGAGCACCCGCTGCCGCGCCGAGCCGGTCGCCGCGATCGCGTCGTCGCCCACCGCCACCAGCACGTGCGGCGCGTCCAGGTCCACACCGAGCCGGCGGGCGCGGCTGCGCAGCGCGTCGGTGTCGCGCAGCGGCCGGGCGATCAGATCGTCCAGCAACTCGCCACGGACGCGCCCCTCCGCCTCGGCCACCGTCCGGCGGAACAGCAGCAGCAGCGCGGTCACCAGCGCGGCCCGCTCCAGGATCCGCTGGTCGGCGTCGACCAACTCGTCGTCGGGCCGCAGCACCAGCGCGCCCAGGTTCTCCGCACCGGCCACCACCGCCGCGTACCAGAGCGGGCCGCGGCGCACGCTGCGTCCCTCCGTACGCGAGGCGGCCACCGCCTCGACGATGTTCGCCCGGTCCGGCTCGTCGATTTCGCCCACCCGGGCCAGCAACCGGCCCTCGGCGTCCAACGCCAGCAGCGCCCCGCCCAGCACCTCGGTCACCGCCGCGGCCACGTCCTCCACCCCGCCACCGCGCAGCACCAGCGCCGTCATCCGGTCGTGCGCCGCCGCGGCCCGCTCCACCGAGCTGCTGTGCGCCCGGATGGTGGTGTTCGCCGCCGACAACTCGGCCAACGCCGAGCGGGTCTCGGCCAGCAGCCGGGCCGTGTCGATCGCCACCGCCGCGTGCGCGGCCAGGGAGACCAGCAGCGCCACCTCCTCGCGGGCGAACGGCCGGGCCGAGCGGTTGGCCGAGTAGAGCACCCCGATCGAGGTGGAGCCGAGCCGCAGCGGCACCCCGAGGATCGCCACCAGGCCCTCCTCGCCCACGCCCGCGTCGATCTCCCCGGTGTGGTGAAAGCGCGCGTCCTCGCCGTAGTTGGCGGTCACGTACGGGGCTCCGGACTGGGCGACCAGGCCACCGAGGCCGGCACCCATCGGCAGCCGCAGCCGCTGGAAGCGGGCCGAGACCGACCCGTCGGTCACCCGCATGTACGTGTCGCCGCGCTCGTCGTCGTTGAGCGTCATGTACGCCACGTCGGCGCCGAGCAGGTTACGGGCCCGGTGCACGATCGCCCGCAGCACGTCGTCCAGGTCGCGTAGCCCCGCCAGGTCGCTGACCGTGTCGTACAGGCCGGACAGCTCGGTCTCCCGACGGCGGCGGCGCTCCAGCAGCGCGCGGACCCGCAGCGCCACCGTCTTGGCCTGCTCCAGCTCGGCCAGCCGGTCGGCGGGCATCCCGCCGGCGCGCGCGGCCACCAACGGGCCCTCGAACTCCACCGCGGCGGCCTCGCGAGCGAGCAGTTCGAGGAACTCCACCGGCGACGACATGGTCGACATTGTGCTCAGGCCCACTAGTTGGCCGTCCAGCCCCCGTCGAGCGCGATCGACGCGCCCGTGATGAAGGCCGCCGGTGGCGAACAGAGGTACGCCAACAGTTCGGCGACCTCCTCCGGCTCGATCAGCCGCTTGATCGCGGCCCGCGCCAGCATGACCTTCTCGATCACCTCGGCCTCGCCGATGCCGTGGCTGGCCGCCTGATCGGCGATCTGGCTCTCCACCAGGGCCGTTCGTACGTACGCCGGGTTGATGCAGTTGGCGGTCACCCCGTGCGCGGCACCCTCCAGCGCCACCACCTTCGACAGCCCTTCAAGGGCGTGCTTCGCCGAGACGTAGGCCGCCTTGTACGGCGAGGCGCGCAGGCCGTGCACCGACGAGATGTTGACGATCCGGCCCCAGCCGCGGGCGTACATGTGCGGCAACGCGCGACGGATCAGCAGGAACGGCGCCTCCACCATCACCCGCTGGATGTACTCGAAACGTTCGACGGGAAAGTCCTGCAGCGGCGCCACGTGCTGGAGGCCGGCGTTGTTCACCACGATGTCCACGTCCACGTCGAGCGCGTCCACCGCTGCCGCGTCGGCCAGGTCCACTCCCTCGGCGCGTCCGCCGGCCTCGGCGGCCACCGCCTTGGCCGCCTCCAGATTGCGGTCCACCACGAGCACCGTGGCGCCGGCCGCGCCCAACCGCAGGGCACAGGCCCGCCCGATGCCGCTGCCGCCCCCGGTGACCAGGGCGGTCCGACCGGAGAGGTCGAGCTGTACGACGTGGGGGACCGCCACGGGTTCTGCCGTCATGGCGCAAGAAGTTACGAGCTGTGTGCCCTGCGGCACATGGGGCAGCGACACATACTCGGTGCCAATGCTGTGTGGCCATGTCCCGCCGCGGCGCCTCGCCCCGGCTGCCGCGCCGCGCCGGAAGATCGCGCAACAACCAGGATGTAGTGGTCTCCCGGCGTCTCGTGACCACTACATCCTGGTTCGAGCACGACCTTGACGGCTGCGGTGCCGCGCCCCCCTCCCGGCCGGTCGGGTGGGTGATCGTCGTCAAGATCCGCGCAGTATCAGGGATGTTGCTGTCTCCCGAGCGTCGGAGGCAGCAACTTCCGGGAAGTTGCGCAGGGCGCGGGGCGCGGTGCGCGGGGCGCGGGGCGCGGTGCGCGGGGCGCGGGGCGCGGGTCGTCAGGGGGCGTGGGGTGGGGGAGGGCGTGTCCCGTGGGGCTGCTGGGAAGGAGGCCGGTTAGGGTGTCGAACACACGTACTGCTGACGGCTGGGGGAGGGGGCGGCGTGCGGGTGCTGGGGGTCGACCCGGGGTTGACGCGGTGCGGGGTGGGCGTCGTCGAGGGCGTGCCCGGCCGGCCGTGCACGCTCATCGCGTACTACGTGGTCTACACCGACCCGGCCGACGACCTGCCGCTGCGCCTGCTGCACCTGGACCGGTCGCTGACCAAACTGGTCGCCGAGCACCAGCCGGAGAGCGTCGCCGTCGAGCGGGTGTTCAGCCAGCACAACGTCCGGACGGTGATGGGCACCGCCCAGGCCAGCGGCATCGCCGTGCTGGCCGGGGCGCGGGCGGGGCTGCCGGTGCAGACGTACACGCCCAGCGAGGTGAAGGCGGCGGTGACCGGTTCCGGTCAGGCCGACAAGGCGCAGGTGACCGCCATGGTGACCCGGCTGCTGCGGCTGGACGAGCCACCGAAGCCGGCCGACGCCGCCGACGCTCTCGCCCTGGCCATCTGCCACGTGTGGCGCGGCGGCACCCGTTCCAAGCTGGCCGCCGCGGCCGATCGGGCACGACGAGGAGGAGCACGATGATCGCCAGCGTGCGCGGCACGGTGACCGCGACAGGCCCGGATCTGGCCGTGATCGAGGTCGGCGGTGTCGGCCTGGCCGTGCACTGCGCCCCGGGGACCCTCGCCGACCTGCGGGTGGGGCAGCCGGCGCGGCTGGCCACCAGCCTGGTGGTCCGGGAGGATTCGCTGACCCTCTACGGTTTCGCCGACGACGACGCGAAGGCGTTGTTCGAGCTGCTGCAGACCGCCAGCGGGGTCGGCCCACGGCTGGCCCAGGCGGTGCTGGCCGTGCACACGCCGGACGCGGTGCGAAAGGCCATCGCCAACGCCGACACCGCCGCGCTGACCCGGGTGCCCGGGATCGGCAAGAAGGGCGCCGAACGCCTGGTGCTGGAGTTGCGGGACCGGATCGGCCCGGTGTCGATCGGCGCCGACGGGGTGGGCGGCGTGACCGCTGGCGCCTGGCCCGATCAGGTGCGGCAGGCGCTGATCGGTCTGGGTTGGACGGCCGGGCAGGCCGACCAGGCGGTGGCCGCCGTGGCGGAGACCATCGACGGTGCCACCCCGCCCGTGCCGGTCCTGCTCAAGCAGGCCATCCGCCTGCTGGGTCGTACCCGATGACCGCCCAGGGGCGACGGGGGGCGGCGCGGTGAGCGACACCGACGGGCTCGTCTCGGCGTACGTCAGTGATGCCGACCGGGACGTGGAGGCCACCGTGCGGCCCCGGCGGCTGGCCGAGTTCATCGCCCAGGACCGGGTGCGCGATCAGCTCGACCTGTTGTTGCAGGGCGCCATGCGGCGGGGGTCGCCCCCGGATCACATCCTGCTGTCCGGGCCTCCCGGGCTGGGCAAAACGAGCCTGGCCAACATCGTCGCCGCGGAGCTGGGCGCCGGCATCCGCGTGACCAGCGGTCCGGCGATCGAGCGTTCCGGCGACCTGGCGGCGATCCTGACCAGCCTCGCCGAGGGCGACGTGCTCTTCATCGACGAGATCCACCGGATCGCGCGGCCGGCGGAGGAACTGCTCTACAGCGCGATGGAGGACTTCCGGGTCGACGTGGTGGTCGGCAAGGGGCCGGGCGCCACCGCGATCCCGCTCGACGTCGAGCCGTTCACCCTGGTCGGCGCGACCACCCGCTCGGGTCTGTTGACCGGGCCCATGCGGGACCGGTTCGGCTTCGTCGCGCACCTCGACTTCTACGCCCCGGCGGACCTGGAGACGCTGCTGCACCGTTCGGCGCGCATCCTCGGGGTGCCGATCACCGCCGACGGCGCGGCGGAGATCGCCGGCCGGTCCCGGGGCACGCCGCGGATCGCCAACCGGCTGCTGCGCCGGGTCCGCGACTACGCGGAGGTCCGGGCCGACGGTGTGGTCACCCTGGGCACCGCCCGCAAGGCCCTGACGGTGTACGACGTCGACGCGCTGGGCCTGGACCGGCTGGACCGGGCGGTGCTGACCGCGCTGGTGGACTCGTTCCGGGGCGGCCCGGTCGGGTTGTCCACGCTCGCCGTGGCGGTGGGGGAGCAGCCGGACACGGTCGAGGAGGTCTGTGAGCCGTTCCTGGTGCGCGCCGGCCTGCTGGCTCGTACCCCGCGGGGCCGGGTGGCCACGGAGGCTGCCTGGCGGCACCTGGGGCGTACTCCGCCGAATGGTACATTTGGGATGGATGTCCCGTCTGCGCCCGATCTGTTCTCCCTGGACACCGATCAGCCGTGATGTGAACGTGATCTGTGCCGCATTCGGTGTTCTCAGGTGCAGGGATTAGACTTCGCCGCGGTCTGTACAGGATGTGAGAATCCGCCTCCGCTCCGGCACTCCCGTGCCGTGGCTGGTGGCCAATGGGAAGGCAGTAACCGTGCAATACCTTGCAGCGGGTGGTGGGGCCGGCGGCTTCACGCCGATCCTGATGATCGTCCTGCTCTTCGGCGTCATGTACTTCATGATGATCCGTCCGCAGCAGAAGCGTCGCCGCGATGCGGAGGCCATGCAGTCCGCGCTGGGCCCGGGCGACGAGGTTGTCACCATCGGCGGGCTCTACGGCACGGTCACCGGCGTCGAGGACGACGCCGTGCTGCTCGAGATCGCTCCGGGCGTCCAGACCCGCTACGCCCGGCCGGCCATCGCCCGGGTGGTCACCCGCGCGGAGCTGCCGAGCGAGCCGGTCACCGAGGACGCGGACACCGTCAAGGACTGACTCCGCCCGCCGGGCGACGGTTCTGGCGTACGGCCAGGCGACCGGAGTTCGGGGCCGCCCCGTCACGGACGGGGCAGCGGACGCGACGTGAAAACTGGATAGTTGGGTCGACGCCGGGCGTCGGCACGTTCCCGTGACCGTCGGCGTCCCACGCCGGCGTGTCCGGCCAGCGCGCCGGCACCCCCGTCGGCCAGGTCAGACCCGTTGGCCGGGACCCCCGGCCCGACACTCGCCGCCGCCGCGCGCAGCGGCGCGACCGTACAGGGAGACAGGACAACCGTGGCACCACCTCAGGGACAGATGCGACCCGGCCGGCAGCTCGCCGTGCTCGGGTTCATCTTCGTCGTCCTCTATCTTTTGGTGTTCTTCTCGGGCGGCGCCAGCGGCAGCTTCAAGGACCGGCTCGAGCCCAAGCTCGGCTTGGACCTGATCGGCGGCACCCGGATGACGCTGGAGGCGACAAACAACGTCGACGGCAAGCCCCCGACTGCCGAGAACCTTGAGGAGGCCCGGCAGATCATCGAGAACCGGGTCAACGGCCTCGGCGTGGCCGAGGCCGAGGTGGTCACCGAGGGCAACCGGAACATCGTCATCTCCCTGCCCGGTGAGAACCGGAACCTCGACGAGGTGGGCAGCGCGGCCGAGCTGCGCTTCCGCAAGGTGCTCAAGGCCGCCGACGGCAGCGGGACGGCCGCCGCGCCGCCGGCCGCCACGGCGGCTCCGCCGGGCAGCGTCACCCCGTCCGGCGCCCCGTCGGCGACCCCGTCCGGCAGCGCCGCGCCGAAGGTGAGCCCGTCGGCCAGTGGTGGACAGGGCGGGATGGCGCCCGCGCCGTCCGCCAGTGCCACGCCTGCCACGCCGACCCCCTCGGCCTCGGCGAGCGCCCCCGCGCCGTCGGCGAGCGCCAGCGCCGAGCCGGTGCCGGCGAGCGTCGAGGAGCAGCGCAAGGCCGTCGAGCAGAAGGTCGGCGCCGCCGCCTGGCAGGCCGCCAGCGGTCTGCAGGCCCCCGCCGACCTGAGCGCCGACCCGTCGCTGGGCGACAAGCTCAAGCCGTTCAGCGCGCTGTCGCCGCAAGAGGTCGCCGTGCTGCCGGCGCAGATGCAGTTCAACGTGCCGACGATCGGGTGCGCCCAGCTCGACAAGCGTCCCCCGGCGTCGATCTCCGACCCGAAGCAGCAGGTCGTGTCCTGCGAGGGCGGCGCCTCGAAGTACCTGCTCGACCAGGCCAAGGTCCTCGGCACCGACGTGGACGACGCCGACGCGGTGCTCGACCAGACCAACGCCTGGGTGGTCAGCCTCGACTTCACCGGTGACGGCCAGAGCAAGTGGACCGCGTTGACCCGTGAGGCGTTCAACAACGAGGGCCAGGCCTGCGACGCCAGCGCGCTCGGTCAGGACGGCAAGTGCCGGGTGGCTGTCGTCCTGGACAACGAGATCGTCTCCTCCCCGGAGATCCAGGGCGTGCTGACCGGCAACTCCCAGATCACCGGCAACTTCAACCAGAAGGACGCCAGCGCGCTCGCCGGCCAGCTCCGCTACGGCGCGCTGCCGGTGACCTTCAAGGCGCAGGAGTCGCAGAACGTCACCGCGACCCTGGGGGCCAGCCACCTGCGCGCCGGTCTGCTCGCGGCCGGCATCGGCATGCTGCTGGTCATCATCTACGCGTTCTTCTACTACCGGCTGCTCGGCTCGGTGATCTTCCTGAGCCTGATCCTCTCCGCGCTGCTCGTCTTTGGCGCGCTGGTGGTGCTCGGCCGGCAGATCGGCTTCACGCTCACCCTCGCCGGCATCGCCGGCATGATCGTCTCGCTCGGTGTGGCGGCGGACTCGTTCGTCATCTACTTCGAACGACTCAAGGACGAGATCCGGGAGGGGCGCAGCCCGCGCAGCGCGGTGCCCCGCGCCTGGGTCCGCGCCCGCCGGACGATCATCTCCGCCAACGCGATCACCCTGCTCTCCGCAGTGGTGCTCTACGTGGTCTCGGTCGGCACGGTCAAGGGCTTCGCGTTCGCCCTCGGCCTGGCCACGGTGCTGGACCTGGTCGTGGTCTTCCTCTTCCGGCACCCGATCATGACGATGTTCGCCCGGACCCGGGCGTTCCTGTCCCCGCGGGTCAGCGGCCTGGGCCGGGCGCTTCCGGCCCGCAACCAGCAGACTCAGCCCCGCAACCCGCGCGCCAAGGAGGCCTGAGATGGCTCAGAACGGTTTGGCGAGCCGCCTCTACAACGGCGAGGCCGGTCTCAACGTCGTCGGCCGGCGCAAGCTCTGGTTCGGCGTCGCCGGGATCCTGATCCTGATCGCGATCCTGAGCGTGTCGATCCGCGGGTTCAGCCTCGGCATCGAGTTCGCCGGCGGCAACTCGTTCCAGGTGCCGGCCAGCGTCGGCACCCTGAACCAGGCCGAGGAGCAGGTCGACGCCGCGCTCGCGGCCGAGGGCGGCGGCGCCGAGGTGGTGACCGCGCAGAAGGTCGGTGGCACGGGCGGCGACACCTACGAGCTGCGTACCGGTCAGCTCAGCGCGGAGCAGGCCACCGCCGTCAAGGCCGACATCGCCAAGCGGTTCGGCATCAGCGCCGACCAGATCAGCGGCAACCAGGTCAGCGAGGCGTGGGGCAGCCAGGTCACCTCGCGGGCCGTGCTCGGTCTGGTCATCTTCATCGCGCTGGTGATGGTCTACCTGATCCTGCGCTTCGAGTGGCGAATGGCGGTCGCCGCGGTGGCGTCGCTGTTCACGAACCTGATCCTCACCGCCGGCATCTACTCGCTTGTCGGCTTCGAGGTCACCCCGTCGACGATCATCGGTTTCCTCACGATCCTGGGCTTCGCGCTCTACGACGTGGTGGTGGTCTTCGACAAGGTCCAGGAGAACACCCGCGGCATCACCGCCAACAACAACATGACGTACGGCGAGGCGGCCAACCTGGCCGTCAACCAGAGCCTCATGCGGTCGCTGAACACCTCGGTGGTGGCCCTGCTGCCCGTCGGTGGTCTGCTCTTCATCGGTGCCGGCCTGCTCGGCGCCGGCACGCTGAAGGACCTCGGCCTGGTGCTGTTCGTGGGTATGGCGGTGGCGTTCCTGACCTCCATCCTGGTGGCGACGCCGCTGCTGGCGCTGCTGAAGAACTACGACCCCCGCATCCAGGCGCACAACAAGCGGGTGCAGGCCCGTCGGGGCACGCCGGGCCGTGGCGAGGTCACCGGCAAGGGCGCTGCGGCCCCGGTCGAGGGCGAGGTGGCCGACGCGCCGCTCGACCCCGACTCCGCCGCGCTGGCCGGCGCCGCCCCGAAGGTGGGCGCGCGGCCGGTGGGCAAGCGGCCGACCGGCGCCCGGGGCGGTCGCCCCGGCGGCGGCGGTAACCGGCCCGGCGGCGCCAAGCGGCGCTGACCGGCCCCGGGGTCGACCCGGGAGGAAACGCCCGAACGGCGTCCGGCATGCTGTGCGAGCAGCATGCCGGACGCCGTCGTCGTGGGAAGGGAAACGAACAACCGTGACGGAGACCCACAGCACCGCGGCGCGCGGGGACAGCGGCCCGGAGGCCGCCCGGTTGGTGGCCAGCCGGGTGCTGGACGTGCCGGACTTCCCCAAGCCCGGTGTCCTGTTCAAGGACCTGATGCCGCTGTTCGCCGACGGCAAGGCGTTCCGCGAGGTCGTCGACGGGATCGTCGCGTACCACGGGCGGGACGGCTTCGACGTGGTGGTGGGCATCGAGGCGCGCGGCTTCGTCGTCGCGGCGGCTGTCGCGTACGCGGCCGGGGTGGGCGTGGTGCCGGTGCGCAAGGCCGGCAAGCTGCCCCGTCCGGCGCACTCGGTGTCGTACGCGCTCGAATACGGCGAGGCCACCCTGGAGGTGCACGAGGACGCCTTCACCGCCGGCCACCGGGTGCTGGTCGTCGACGACGTGCTGGCCACCGGCGGCACCGCCGAGGCGACGCTGGACCTCGTCGAGCGGGCCGGCGGGACGGTCACGGGCTTCACCGTTCTGCTGGAGATCGGCTTCCTGGGCGCGCGGGAGCGGCTGGCGCCGCGCCCGGTCCATGCCCTGCTGACCGTTTGAGCCCGGCCCGTCGGGCGGAGCTCGCGCCGACCGTCCGGCGGAGCGGCAGGGGACCGTCCGTGCGGGTAGCATTGCCCTTTGCTGACGCCGGCGGTACACCGTCCGGCGACGCGAGACCAGGCCGGCCGACGTTCGGCCGGTGTGTTTCCGGCGAGCGGTGAGGAGGCCGGTGTCCCACGATGTCGTCCCTCCGGCGGAGGGCACGGTGCACCCGACAGGCGACGCTGACGGCTCGGTGACCGACCGGAACGGCGACGCGCCGGCCCGGGTGACGGGCACCGACAACGGCTCCGGCAGGGCTCCTGCCGACGGCGCGACGGCTCCGACCGGGGTCCCGGTGAGCGCCACCACCGAGGCGTCCGCGGGCGCCGACGGGGTCGTGGTCCCGTTCCCGACCGACGCCGGCGTCGACCCGTCGCCGAGCGGTGGCTTCGGGCTGTCCAACGCGCCCACCGGTCGGCGGGTGCGCGCCCGGCTGGCCCGGTTCAACGCGCCCTGGCAGACCTCGCAGGTCAGCGAGGTGCTGGAGCCGCTCATCGCGAGTCACCGGGAGAACCACCCGAAGGCCGACGCGCGGCTGCTCCAGCGCGCCTTCGACACGGCCGCGCGGTGGCACTCCGGGCAGTACCGCAAGTCCGGCGACCCGTACATCACCCACCCGCTCGCCGTCGCCACCATCCTCGGCAACCTGGGCATGGACACCACCACGCTCGTCGCCGCGCTGCTGCACGACACCATCGAGGACACCGAGTACACGCTCGACGCGATGCGCGCCGACTTCGGCGGCGAGGTCGCCCTGCTGGTCGACGGCGTCACCAAGCTGGACAAGGTCAAGCTGGGCGACGCCGCCAAGGCCGAGACGATCCGCAAGATGGTCGTGGCGATGGCCAAGGACCCGCGGGTGCTGGTGATCAAGCTGGCCGACCGGCTGCACAACATGCGCACCCTGACCTTCCTGCCCCGCCCCAAGCAGGAGCAGAAGGCCAAGGAGACGCTGGAGATCCTGGCGCCGCTCGCCCACCGGCTCGGTATGAACACGATCAAGTGGGAGCTGGAGGACCTGGCCTTCGGCACCCTGTTCCCCAAGCGCTACGAGGAGATCAACCGGCTGATCGGGGAGCACCAGCCGCAGCGGGAGTCGCTGCTGCGGCAGGTCACCCAGAAGGTCGGCACCGACCTGAAGGCCGCCAAGATCAAGGCGGAGACGACCGGGCGGCCGAAGCACCTCTACTCGATCTACCAGAAGATGATCGTGCGGGGTCGCGACTTCAACGACATCTACGACCTGGTCGGCGTCCGGATCCTGGTCGACACCGTGCGGGACTGCTACGCGGCGCTCGGCGTGATCCACGCCAACTGGCAGCCGGTGCCGGGGCGGTTCAAGGACTACATCGCCATGCCCAAGTTCAACATGTACCAGTCGTTGCACACGACTGTCATCGGGCCCACCGGCAAGCCGGTGGAGATGCAGATCCGCACGTACGCGATGCACCGCACCGCGGAGTTCGGCATCGCCGCGCACTGGAAGTACAAGGAGCACAAGGGCACCCAGATCGTCGGCCCGCCGGCGCACATCGACGAGATGACCTGGCTGCGGCAGCTGCTGGACTGGCAGCGGGAGGCGGCCGACCCGAGCGAGTTCCTGGACGCGCTGCGCTTCGACCTGTCCAGCCAGGAGGTGTACGTCTTCACCCCCAAGGGTGACGTCATCCCGCTGCCGACCGGGTCGACGCCTGTGGACTTCGCGTACGCGGTGCACACCGAGGTGGGGCACAAGTGCATCGGCGCGCGGGTCAACGGCAAGCTGGTGCCTCTGGAGTCGACGCTGTCCAACGGCGACGTGATCGAGATCTTCACGTCGAAGTCCGAGACGGCCGGCCCCACGCAGGACTGGCTGGGCTTCGTCAAGAGCCCGCGCGCCCGCACGAAGATCCGCCAGTACTTCAACAAGGAGCGGCGCGAGGAGGCGATCGAGGCCGGCAAGGACGCGATCGTCAAGGCGATGCGCAAGCAGGGCATGCCGTTGCAGCGGATGCTCACCTCCGACGCGCTGATGTCGATCGCCCGGGACCTGCACCTCGCCGACGTGGCGTCGCTGTACGCGGCGGTCGGCGACAGTCAGGTCTCCGCGCAGTCGGTGGTGCAGAAGCTGATGGCCGCGTACGGCGGCGAGGAGGGCGCGGCGGAGGACATCGCCGAGACCGCCGTCGCCACCCGGCCGCCGCGCAGCCGCCAGAGCAGCAGCGATCCCGGTGTGGTGGTCCGTGGCGTCAGCGACGTCTGGATCAAACTGGCCCGCTGCTGCACGCCGGTCCCACCGGACTCGGTGTTCGGCTTCGTCACCCGCTCCGGCGGGGTGAGCGTGCACCGCGACGACTGCGCCAACGCCGAGGACCTGCGGGCCCAGGCCGAGCGGGTGGTCGAGGTGAGCTGGAAGCTCACGTCCGCCTCCACGTTCCTGGTGGCGATACAGGTCGAGGCACTGGACCGGCACAAGCTGCTCGCCGACGTCACCCGGGTGCTCTCCGACGAGCGGGTCAACATCCTGTCCGCGACGGTCACCACCACCCGCGACCGGGTGGCGGTGAGCCGGTTCAGCTTCGAGATGGCCGACCCGAAGCACCTGGGCCACCTGCTGGCCACCGTTCGCAAGGTCGACGGGGTCTTCGACGCGTACCGGGTCACCTCGGGCGCCTGAACCCCGTACCCCGCACACGAAAGCGCCCGCCGGCTCAGCCGGCGGGCGCTTCGTCGTCTCGTGCGGGTGTCAGCCCTGCGGCGGGCTCATCGTGAGGTCGGTGATCACGACCTCCTTCTTCGGGTGGCCGCCACCGGCCTGCTGGGCGAACGCCCCGTCGTCGCCGGCCTTGGCCACGTCCTTGACGATGTCCATGCCGCCGGTGACCGTGCCCAGCACCGTGTACGCCGGGTCCAGCGGCGAGTCGCCGTACACGATGAAGAACTGGCTGCCGGTGCTGCCCGGCTGACCGGAGTTGGCCATCGCGATGACGCCCTCCGGGTACGGCGGGCGCTTGTCGGTGGGCAGGTTCTCCTCCGGCAGTCGGAAGCTCGGGCCACCCGTGCCGTCGGTGTCCCGCCAGCCCTTGCCGGTGGCGCTCGGGTCACCGCACTGCAGCACCTTGATGCCCTCGGTCACCAGGCGGTGGCACTTGCTGTTGTCGAAGAAGTTCTTGTCCGCCAGGTAGGTGAACGCCCCGGCCGTGCACGGCACCTGCGACCTGTCGACCTTGGCCGTGATCGGGCCCAGGTTGGTGGTGATCGTCATGGTCTGCACGCCCTTGGCGGACTGCTGGTTGCTGGGCACCCCGACGTCCTTGATCTGCGGGGGCCGCTGGTCCGTCGGCATCGCGTTGTAGACGCACTCGCTGGCACCGGGCGCCGAGGCGGCGGTGTCGGTCTTGTCGTCGTCGCCGCCGAGGGTCGTGGCCAGCCACACGGTGCCGGCGACCACGAGCACCAGCACGGCGGCCGCGCCGACGATCGCCTGCGTCTGGCGGCGCTTGCGGGCCTTGGCCGAGCGCTCGGCCATCTCCTTCTCGAGTCGGGCGCGTGCCGCCGCGCGCTGCCGCTCTCTGGTGGACGTCACGCCTGGATCCTCCTGGCTGTTTGCTGCGGGGTGCCGCTCGGGTGGGGTGGGGCGACCGGTCAGCCGGCGCTCGGGCTGCTGGCCGGAGCACCGGACGGCGCCGGTGCCGCGCCGGTGACCGGCTCGCCGACCGTGAGGCTCTGGATCACCACGTCGGTCTTGGGCTTGACCTTTGCCCCGGTCCCATTGTCCACGGTCGGCAGGGCACCGATCTTCTCGACCACGTCGAGCCCACCGGTCACCTTGCCGATCACCGGGTACTTCGGGTCAGTGGTCGTGAAGTCCTTGAAGAAGATCAGGAACTGGCTGCCGTTGGCACCGGGCGGGTTGGAGATCATCGCCACGGTCCCCTTGGGGTACGTCGGCGGCTGACCGGGCGCCGGGCTGGCCGACGGCGACGCCGACGGCACGGTCGGCACGTCCTCGTCGTAGAACGAGTAGGTGGGCCCGCCGAGGCCGGTGCCGCTGGGGTCACCGCAGCGCAGCGCGCCGTCGGCGGTGATCTCGTGGCACTTGGTGTTGTCGTAGAACGACCGGCTCGCCAGGTGGGCGATGCTCGCCGCCGCGCAGGGGGAGTTGGCCAGGTTCAGCTCGGCGGTGATCGGCGCACCCTGGTTGGTGGTGACCGTCATCGCCCGGGTGCCGTCGGTCGGCAGGTCCTTGGTCGCCGGCGTGCCGACGTCCTTGAGGTTGGTGTTGGCGCTCGCGTCCTGCGGCGTCCAGAGGCAGGTGTCCTCCGCGGCGGTGTTCTTCTTCGGATCGGAGTCGAACGCACCGAGCGCCCAGGCCGAGCCGGCCACGATCACCGCGAGGACCAGGAAGGCGCCGACGCCGGCCTGGATCTGCCGGCGACGCCGCGTGGCGGCGGCCCGGCGAGCCAACTGCCGGTCGAGCTTGGCCCGCGCCAGTTTGCGCTGCCGGTCCCTGCTGGAAGCCACAGGTGCTCCCCTTTCCTCTGCCTGGTCGTCACCGGCGGCCGGGTACCCCGGCCCGTCCGGGCGTCGCGTGTGCCACGCCACACGCCCGCCAGAGTGTACGGCTAGTGACTGGGAATGTGGTGTACGAGGTCCACCCCGCCGCCAGCAGCCCATATCGTGCGATGTCACTGTGTCGGATGGGGCCTCGGGGGCGGACGCGGCAAACGCGCTCGCCGCGCCGGTTAGGCTGCTGGGCAGGACGACAGCTCGACGGAGAGGACAGCGCCCGTGCTCGTGGCCGGCTTTCCCGCGGACGCCTTCGGCACCAACTGCTATGTGGTGGCCACCGCGCCGGGGGAGCAGTGCGTGGTGGTCGATCCCGGCATCGGGGTGCTCGACCAGCTCGACGCGCTGCTCGCCGAGCACCGCCTGCATCCGGCCGCCGTGCTGCTCACCCACGGCCACCTCGACCACACGTTCTCGGTGGCGCCGGTCTGCGGCGCGCGCGGGATCACCGCGTACGTGCACCCCGGCGACCGGGAGATGCTCGCCGACCCGGCCAAGGGTCTGTCGGCCGACCTGACCTCGCTCTTCGGCGGCAAGCTGAGCTACACCGAGCCGGAGGACGTGGCCGAGCTGACCGACGGCGCGACCCTCACGCTCGCCGGCCTGGAGATCGCCGTCGACCACGCCCCGGGACATACCGGCGGGTCGGTGCTGTTCCGGCTGCCCGGCGCGGGGTCGGGCTGGGAGGCCGACGAGATCTGCCTCTCCGGCGACGTCCTCTTCGCCGGCTCGATCGGCCGCACCGACCTGCCCGGCGGCAGCATGCCGGCGATGCTCACCAGCCTGCGCGACAAGATCCTCCCGCTGGCCGACGACACCGTCGTGCTGCCCGGCCACGGCCCCAGCACCACCATCGGCCGCGAGCGCGCCAGCAACCCGTACCTCATCGAGGTGGCCGGCACGACGCCGGCCGCTCCCACCCGGGGCCTCTAGTTCTTCGTCCGCGCCGCGCGCGGACCCACGACACCACCGCGCCGCGGGCGCGGCACCGCAAGGAGTACGCCGATGAGCAAGCCCACGCCCATCTCCGGTTTCCCGGAGTGGACCCCCGGCCAGCGGATGATCGAGCAGTTCGTGCTCGGCAAGATCCGGGACACCTTCGAGCTGTACGGGTTCGCGCCGTTGGAGACCCGCGCCGTGGAGCCGCTGGACCAGCTGCTGCGCAAGGGCGAGACCTCCAAGGAGGTCTACGTGATTCGGCGGCTGCACGCCGACGCCGAGGGATCCGGTGGTGACGACCAGCTCGGCCTGCACTTCGACCTGACCGTGCCGTTCGCCAGGTACGTGTTGGAGAACGCCGGCAAGCTGAGCTTCCCGTTCCGCCGCTACCAGATCCAGAAGGTGTGGCGGGGTGAGCGGCCGCAGGAGGGGCGCTACCGGGAGTTCGTCCAGGCCGACATCGACATCGTCGACCGGGACACCCTGGCCGCGCACCACGAGGCGGAGATGCCGCTGGTCATCGGCGACGCGCTGGGCGCCCTGCCCATCCCACCGGTGACCATCCAGGTCAACAACCGCAAGATCTGGGAGGGCTTCTTCCGGGGCATCGGGGTGACCGACCCGGAGGCGGCGCTGCGTACCGTCGACAAGCTCGACAAGATCGGCCCGGCGAAGGTGACCGAGCTGCTGGCCGAGACCGCCGGGGCGAGCGAGGCGCAGGCCAAGGCGTGCCTGGCGCTGGCCGAGATCTCCGCCCCGGACGCCTCCTTCGCCGACGCCGTGCGGGCGCTCGGGGTGAGCGACCCGCTGCTCGACGAGGGCATCGAGGAGCTGGTCCGGGTGGTGGACACCGCCGCCGAGCACTCGCCCGGCCTCTGCGTGGCGGACCTGCGCATTGCCCGTGGGCTGGACTACTACACGGGCACCGTCTACGAGACCCAACTGCGTGGCTACGAGCGCTTCGGCTCGATCTGCTCCGGCGGCCGGTACGACAACCTGGCCAGCGCCGGCGCTGTCTCGTACCCCGGGGTGGGCATCTCGATCGGCGTGACCCGGCTGCTCGGGCTGCTCTTCGGCGCGGGGGAGCTGTCGGTCTCCCGTTCGGTGCCCACCTGTGTCCTGGTGGCCCTGGCCGACGAGGAGCACCGCTCGGCCAGCGGCCGGATCGCGTCGGCGCTGCGCGGGCGGGGCATCGCCACCGAGGTGTCGCCGAGCGCGGCGAAGTTCGGCAAGCAGATCCGCTACGCCGAGCGGCGTGGCATCCCGTACGTCTGGTTCCCGGGGGCCGACGGCGCTCCGGACGAGGTGAAGGACATCCGCTCGGGTGAGCAGGTCACTGCCGACGCCGGGGAGTGGGCGCCGCCCCGGGAGGACCTGAAGCCGAAGGTCGGTTGAGTGTCACGACTGGCGCGCACGGCCGCGGGGACCTACGGTAGCGTAAGTTACGCCACCGTAGGGAGTTACTCGTGACCGTGAGCACCACACTGAGCCAGACCGCCCTGCTCGTCGAGCTGGAGCCGGTCGTCGCGCGCAACCTGGACCGCCACCTCTCGCTGGCGAAGGAGTGGTTCCCGCACGAGTACGTGCCGTGGAGCGAGGGGCGCACGTTCGACGGGCCGCTCAATGGTGAGGCGTGGTCGCCGACCGACTCGACGATCCCGGACGTCGCCCGGACCGCGCTGATCGTCAACCTGCTGACCGAGGACAACCTGCCCTCGTACCACCACGAGATCGCCACCCTGTTCGGCCGCGACGGCGCGTGGGGCACGTGGGTGCACAGGTGGACCGCCGAGGAGGGCCGGCACGGCACGGCCATCCGGGACTACCTGACCGTCACCCGGGCGGTCGACCCGGTGGCGCTGGAGCGCGCCCGGATGACCCACATGTCCGCGGGCTACGTCAACGTGCACGACGACGAGGTGCTGCACTCGCTGGCGTACGTCTCGTTCCAGGAGCTGGCCACCCGGATCTCGCACCGCAACACCGGCAAGGCCACCGGCGACCCCGCCTGCGAGGCGCTGCTGGCCCGGGTCGCCGCCGACGAGAATCTGCACATGGTCTTCTACCGCAACCTGCTCGCCGCCGCGTTCGAGCTGGCCCCGAGCCAGGCCATGCGGGCGGTCGCCGACGTGGTGGCCAACTTCCAGATGCCCGGCAATGGCATCGACGGTTTCGCTCGCAAGTCGGTGGCGATCGCCCTCGCCGGCATCTACGACCTGCGCCAGCACCGCGACGAGGTGTTGCAGCCGGTGCTGCGCCAGTGGGACGTCTTCAACGTGACAGGCCTCGACGCCGACGGTGAGGTCGCCCGCGAGCAGCTCGCGGCCCAGCTGGAGGCCCTGGAGAACGCGGCGGCCCGCTTCGAGGAGAAGCGCGACGCCCGAGCAGCCCGCCTGGCCCTCCGCTAACCCCGTAACCCCACCCCCGCCACACCCCGTTGTTCATGAAGTTATTGCCGCGACACGCCGGCGAGGCGGGCAATAACTTCATGATCAACCGCCGAGAGGCCGCCGGAGATGGAGGCGGGGCGAGGGGGGTCTTCAGGGGGTTGGGGGGAGGGGGAAGAGGAGGCAGGTGCTTGTCGCGTGGGCTATCAGGCGGGCGTTCGCGTCGGTGAGGCGGGCTTCGGCCAGGGCCGTGCGGCGGCCGCGTTGCAGCACCGTGCCCTCGCAGCGCAGCGTGCCGCTGTCGACGGTGACCGGGCGCAGGAACTTCACGTTCAGGTCCAGCGAGGTGTAGCCGATCCCGGCGGGCAGCGTGGTGTGCACGGCGCAGGCGGCGGCGGTGTCCAGCAGGGTCGAGATGACGCCACCGTGGACGGTGCCGAGCGGGTTGTAGTGGAACTCCTGCGGGACCAGCTCGACGGCGACCCGACCCTCGTCGGCCTCCATCCGCGCCATGTCGATCAGGTGCATCACCGGGGGCGCGGCCAGCTCTCCGGCGATCATCGCGCGGAGCAGGTCGAGGCCGCTGCGCCGACCGACCTGCGCGGCGTTGGCCGCCGGGTCGGACCAGGTGAAGGTACGGCTGCGCGCCGGCTCCTGGGTCTGAGTCATGGACGCAGCCTGGCAGGACGTTGCTGAGTCTGTCAATGAGACCTAGCCTGGTCGGATGAGACCCGCGGCACTGGACTGGTCGGTGGAGAACTGCACCATCGCCCGCGCGATGGAGATCCTCGGCGAGCGGTGGACCATGGTGGTGCTGCGCGAGGTGTTCAGCGGCGTGCGGCGCTTCGACGACATGCGGGTCCGCACCGGTGTTCCGCGCCAGGTTCTCACCAACCGGCTGGCCGTGCTCGTCGAGCGGGGCGTGCTGCGCCGTGAGCCGTACCGGGAGCCCGGCAGTCGGCTGCGCCACGAGTACCGGCTGACGGAGAAGGGTCTGGCCCTCTGGCCGGTGCTGGTCGCCGTGCTCGGGTGGGGTGACCGGTACCTGGCCGACGCCGAGGGCCCGCCGTTGAGCGTGGAGCACCGCGACTGCGGCGCCCCGGTACGCGTCGAGCTGCGCTGCGCCGAGGGGCACTCGCTGGATGATCCCCGCGACGTCCTGCCCCGCCCGGGTCCGGGCGCGCGCCGCCGTACCCCCTGACGCCGTCCGCTCGTCCGCGTCGCCGTCCGCTCGTCTGCCGTCCGCGTCGCCGCCGTACGACGGCCCCCGCCGTGCTGCCCGATCCCGTGGTGATGCCGGCGTCGGGGCGCGGCGGGGGTTGTGGCGGCAACGGCGTCGGTCGGCAAGTGGTGTCCGAAACGGATCCGGCGGTCCTCAGGGGTGTGACGGCAGGTGCCCGCGAGCGTGTCCACGGTGTTGCGAAGGTGTGACCGGAGCGGGTCGACGAATTCGGGCGAAACCAGGTCTTGTCAATGATCTTAAGTATGTGAATACTTCAGTTCACTCGGCCGGTTTTCGCAGATCGGCCGGGTCGCCCTCGGGTCAGCCACCCCCGGCCGGACCCGTCTCCCCCGCCCAGGAGGTTTGTTACATGCGACCCACGAGGTCCTCATTCCGCGTTGCGGCGACTGTTGCCGTGAGCGGAACCCTGGTCGTCGGCTCGCTCATCGGCGCACCCGCCCAGGCCGCCCCCGCCGCCTCGCCCGACGCCGCCGCAGCCCTCTCCGCTCAGCTCGGCGACCGCTCCGCCGGCTCGTACATCGACGCCAGCGGCAAGACCGTCGTCACGGTGACCGACGCTGCCGCCGCCCGCACGGTCAGCAAGGCCGGAGCGAGCGTCCGGTACGTCACCCGCGGCGCCGCGGAGCTCAACCGGGCCACCGCCGAGCTGGAGCGCTCGGCGAAGATCCCGGGCACCGCCTGGTGGAGCGACCCGATCACCAACCAGGTGGTCGTCTCCGTCGACAGCACCGTCACCGGCGCCAAGCTGGAGCGGGTCAAGGCCGCTGCCGCGAAGGCCAACGGCGCGGTCCGCGTCGAGGCCGAGGCCGGCGTGCTCAGCACCCGGATCTCGGGTGGCCAGGCCATCTACACCGGCGGCTACCGCTGTTCGCTCGGCTTCAACGTGCGCAGCGGCAGCACCTACTACTTCCTGACCGCCGGGCACTGCACCAACCTCGGCACCAACTGGTACTCGAACTCCAGCCAGACCAGCCTGCTGGGCACCCGTACCGGCACCAGCTTCCCGGGCAACGACTACGGCATCGTGCGGCACAGCAACTCCGCGAACGCCGCCGGCAACGTCTACCTCTACAACGGCAGCTACCGGGACATCACCGGGTCCGGCAACGCGTCGGTCGGCCAGTCGGTGCAGCGCTCGGGCAGCACCACCGGCCTGCGCAGCGGCTCGGTGTCCGCGACCAACGCCACGGTGAACTACGCCGAGGGTTCGGTCTCCGGCCTGATCCGCACCAACGTCTGCGCCGAGGGTGGCGACAGCGGCGGCTCGCTCTTCTCCGGCAGCACCGCGCTCGGCCTCACCTCCGGCGGCAGCGGTAACTGCAGCAGCGGCGGGACGACCTACTTCCAGCCCGTCACCGAGGCCCTGAGCCGCTACGGCGTCAGCGTCTTCTGATCGATTCACCGCCCGCGGGTCGCCGGAACCCTCCGGCGGCCCGCGCCGCGCGTCCGGGGCCTGCCGTCCGCCCCGCCGAGCGCCCCGCCTCAGGCGAGGCGGTCCGGTCCGTCCGTGGGGAACAGGGGATCCGGCGGTACGACACCTGTCGTCGCCACGGCCGGCCCGAGCGGCGTGGCGCCGTCGCCGGCCCAGGCGAGGTGGGCCCGTCGGGCGGAGAGGACCGCCAACAGCGGCCAGAGCGACACGCCCACGGCTGTCACCCGTTCGGCCAGGCCGGTCCGGGATCCGCTGGTCACCTCGAACGCGAACCAGCCGAAGAGGGCGAGCAGCACGATCGTGGCGCTCAGCGCCACGCCCCGCCGAAACGCCCAGGGCGGCTGCGGGGCGCGCGGATGTGCCGCGTCCGGGCCACGCGGCAACCGCAGCGCCGACCCGGCCGGCCAGAGCGCCAACGCCAGGACGGCGATGGTGGCCGCGATGCCGTGGCTGAGCGAGCCGCCGACCGCCGGCCGGGGAAAGGCGACAAGCGCGATGGTGGCCACGCCGCCGACGGCGAGCAGGAAGCGGCTGGGCAGCCCGGCCGCGTGCAGCACGACGGCGATCGCCAGGTAGCAGCAGCCCAGCAGCAGCAGCGCAGTGATCATGATCCAGGAGTCGGTGGCGTCGTGCCCCGCCAGTTCGCTGATGGTGTCGCGAACCGGGTCGTACCCGGCCGGCTGCCGGGCGCCCGCGACCGTCCAACCGCCCACCAGCAGCACCGGCGCGGCCACCGCCGTGGCGACGCCCCAGTTCGGTACGGCGCGCATTCGGCCACGTTAACCGGCGCGACGGCCCGGCGAGCCGGGTTCGCCAGGCTGCCCACCGGGCGAAGCGCGCGGCCCGCCGCCTGCTCACCTGCGAATCGTGCCGGCCTGCCGGGTGCCCCCGAGCGGGGCCGGCCACCCCTGACAGAATGCGGGTGAGGACTGTTCCACGATGAGGAGTTGCCAGCCGTGATCCGTACCCACAATGCCGGAAGCCTGCGCGCCGCGGACGCCGGCTCGACGGTGACGCTCGCCGGGTGGGTCGCCCGCCGGCGTGACCACGGCGGCGTCATCTTCGTCGACCTGCGCGACGGCTCCGGCGTGGTCCAGGTGGTGTTCCGCGAGGAGGACGCGCACGCGCTGCGCAACGAGTTCTGCGTGAAGGTCGTCGGCGAGGTGACCCGTCGGCCGGCCGGCAACGAGAACCCGGAGCTGCCCACCGGCGAGGTCGAGGTGACAGCCGTCGAGCTGGAGGTGCTCTCCGAGGCCGCGCCGCTGCCGCTCCCGGTGGACGACCAGGTCGAGGCCGGTGACGACCTCCGCCTGCGGTACCGCTACCTGGACCTGCGCCGCAGCGGCCCGGCGAACGCGCTGCGCCTGCGCTCGCGCGCGAGCCACCTCGCCCGGGGGGTGCTGCACGAGCGGGACTTCCTGGAGATCGAGACGCCGACGCTGACCCGCTCGACGCCCGAGGGCGCCCGCGACTTCCTGGTGCCGGTCCGACTCCAGCCCGGCAGCTGGTACGCGTTGCCGCAGTCGCCGCAGCTGTTCAAGCAGCTGTTGATGGTCGGCGGCATGGAGCGGTATTACCAGATCGCCCGCTGCTACCGCGACGAGGACTTCCGCGCCGACCGGCAGCCCGAGTTCACCCAGCTCGACATCGAGATGTCGTTCGTCACCGAGGACGACGTGATCGACCTCGGCGAGGCGATCGTCTCGGCGCTGTGGAAGGACCTCGCGGGGCACGAGATCAACCGGCCGATCCCGCGGATCACGTGGCACGACGCGATGGCCCGGTACGGCTCGGACAAGCCGGACCTGCGTTACGGCGTGGAGCTGACCGAGCTGACCGACTACCTGCGCGGCACCGAGTTCCGGGTGTTCGCCGGCGCGATCGACGCGGGCGGCTACGTGGGCGCGGTCGTGATGCCCGGTGGCGCGGCGCAGAGCCGCAAGGAGCTGGACGGCTGGCAGGACTGGGCCAAGGCGCGCGGCGCGCGGGGTCTGGCGTACGTGGTGCTGGACGCCGAGACCGGCGAGGCGCGCGGCCCGGTGGCCAAGAACCTGTCCGCCGAGCACCTGGGCGGGCTCGCCGACGCGGTCGGCGCCAAGCCGGGCGACGCGGTCTTCTTCGCGGCCGGCGCGAACGCCCGCGAGGCGCAGGAGCTGCTGGGCGCTGCCCGGGTCGAGATCGCCAAGCGGGCCGGTCTGATCGACGAGAGCGCCTGGGCGTTCTGCTGGGTGGTCGACGCGCCGATGTTCGAGAAGACCGACGAGGGTGGCTGGACGGCCGTGCACCACCCGTTCACCTCGCCGAACGCGGAGTGGGTGGACCGGTTCGAGGAGGCGCCGGACCGCGCCCTGGCGTACGCGTACGACATCGTCTGCAACGGCAACGAGATCGGCGGCGGCTCGATCCGTATCCACCGGGGCGACGTGCAGAAGCGGGTCTTCGACCTGCTCGGCATCACGCCGGAGGAGGCGCAGGACAAGTTCGGCTTCCTGCTGGAGGCGTTCAAGTACGGCGCACCGCCGCACGGCGGCATCGCGTTCGGCTGGGACCGGGTCTGCATGCTGCTGGCCGGCGCGGACTCGATCCGCGAGGTCATCGCGTTCCCGAAGACCCGGGGCGGTTTCGACCCGCTGACCGGCGCCCCGACGCCGATCACCGCCCAGCAGCGCACCGAGGCCGGCATCGACGCCAAGCCCAAGCCGCAGCCGGCGGCCCACGCCGGCACGGCCGGCCCGGCAGCCCCGGTGGCCGACCCGGTCTGACCGCACCCCCCACTGCCCTTGCTTGGTTGATCAAGAGGTTTGCGTCATCATCGCCCCGCGAGATGACGCAAACCTCTTGATCATCGGTGGGGGAGTGGGCTGGGATGCGGGTGCTTGTTGTCGGGGGTAGCGGGTTTCTGGGCCGGGAGGTCTGTCGGCGGGCCGCCGGCGCCGGGTTCTCGGTCGTGGGGACGTACCACTGCGGGTCCGTCGGGGTGTCCGGCGTTGTCGGGCGGCGGCTGGACGTGACCGACCGCGCCGCCGTGCGCGCGCTGGTCGCCGAGGTGCGGCCGGACACCGTGGTCGCGACCCCCTATCGGTACGACGACTGGGCGGTCACCGCCGACGGGGCCGCTAACGTGGCCCTCGCCGCCGCCGAGGTGGGGGCGCGGCTGGTGCACCTGTCCAGCGACGCGCTGCACGGCGGCCGTCCCACGCCGTACGCCGACGACGACCCGCCCAGCCCGGTCAACGCGTACGGGGCCGCGAAGGCGGCGGCGGAGACCGCCGTGCGGGCGATCGACCCCGGTGCGGCGCTGGTGCGTACCTCGCTGATCCTCGGTGAGGGCAGCAAGCAGATCGAGCTCTGCCGCGAGGCGCTGGCCGGTCGGGCCGTCCTGTTCACCGATGAGTTCCGCTGCCCGATCGACGTCGGCGACCTGGCCGACGCCGTGCTGGAGTTGGCCTCTTCGTCGTACGCCGGGCTGCTCAATGTGGCCGGCCCGGACGCGGTCAGCCGGGCTGAGCTGGGTCTGCTGGTCGCCGAGCGGTTCGGTCTGGACGCGACGGGTCTGAAGACCACCACGGCCACCGCCGCCGGCGTGGTCCGCCCCAGCGACGTACGCCTCGACTCCTCCCGCGCCGCAGGTCTGCTCCGGACGCGGCTGCGCGGGGTGCGGGAACTCCTGGCCTGACCTCCTGCACACTTTCTATGCACAACTCTTGTGCATACGAAGTGTGCAGAGATAGTGTGCAGTCATGGCGAATGACGAAGCGACCCCGCGGCCCGCCCCGCGCGAGGTGCGGATCGACAAGCGGCAGGTCCGGGTGCTCGCGCACCCGCTGCGGATGCGGCTGGTCGGCGCCCTGCGGGTGAACGGGCCCGCCACCGCCACCACCCTCGCCGAGCTGCTCGGCACCAACACCGGCGCGACCAGCTACCACCTGCGCCAACTCGCCGAGGTCGGGCTGGTCACCGAGGATCCCGACCGGGGCAGCGGACGCCAGCGCTGGTGGCAGGCCGCGCACGACGTCACGAGCTGGGAGCCGAGCGACTTCGACGACGACCCCGACGCCCGTGCCGCGATCGAGTGGATCCAGGGCGACCAGGTGCGCCTCCTCGTCGAGCACGCCGAGCGCTGGTTCGCCACCCAGCACGAGTGGTCCCCCGCCTGGCGGGACGCCTTCGGCATGGGCGACGTGTTCATGACCATCCCGCCGGACCGGCTGGAGGCCCTCAAGACGGAGGTGTGGGAGGTGCTGGAGCGGTACCACCGGGAGGCCGAGCCGGTCGACGTGGCCGAGCCCACCGACCCGCAGGCCCGCCCGGTGCAGGTCTTCCTGGCCGCCTACCCGCTGCTGGACGGCCCCCGATGAGCGCGAGGAGTGAGCCGGGCTTGCGAGCCCCGCAGTCGCGAGTGGAGGTGGCGTCGTGAGCGCGAGGAGTGAGCCGGGGTTGCGAGCCCCGCAGTCGCGAACGGAGGTGGCGTCGTGAGCGCGCTGACCGTACGCCAGGTCCGGCGTCGTTACCTCACCCTCTACGGCCTGCGCTGGCTGCCCACGGGGTTGATGATCCCGGTGATGATCCTGCTGATGCAGGAGCGCGGCCTGTCGCTGCCGCAGATCGGCCTGGTCGGCACCGCGCAGGGGCTGCTGGTGCTCGCGCTGGAGCTGCCCACCGGTGGGTTCGCCGACGCCCTCGGCCGCCGACCCGTCCTGCTCGCCGCCGGAGCGCTCAACCTCGCCTCGCTGGCGCTCTTCGCGGTGGCCGACTCGTTCGCGCTGTTCTTCCTGGTCTGGGCATTGCAGGGCGTCTACCGGGCACTGGACAGCGGCCCGCTGGAATCCTGGTACGTCGACGCCACCCTGGCCGCCGACCCGCAGGCCGAGTACGAGAAGGGCCTCGGGTACGCCGGCACCGTCATCGGCGGGGCCATCGCGGGCGGCGCGCTGCTCAGCGGCGGCCTGGTCGCGCTCGGGCCGATCGGGCCGGTCAGCGCGCTCACTGTGCCGGTGCTGGTCGCGATCGTCGCCCAGGTGGTCGCGCTGGTCGCGCTGCTGGTCCTGCTGGTCGAGGAGCGGCCGGCCACCGGGTTCGCGGCGGTGCGGGCGTCGGTGGTGCAGGCGCCCCGGATGGTCGGTCAGGCCATCGGTCTGCTGCGCCGGTCCCGGGTGCTGCTCGCCCTGGTGGCGGTGGAGCTGTTCTGGGGCTTCGGCATGGTCACCTTCGAGTCGCTGCTGCCGGTCCGCCTCGCCGAGGTGGTCGGCGACCCGGAACGCGCCGCCGCGCTGCTCGGGCCGGCCAGCTCGGCCGCCTGGCTCGCCAGCGCGGCCGGCGCGGCACTGACCCCGCTGCTGCTGCGCTGGTTCGGGGCGGCTCCGGGCGCGGCCCTGCTGCGCATCCTGCAGGGCGTCACTGTGGTCGGGATGGGGCTGTTCGCGGGGCCGGTCGGAGTGCTGGTGGCCTACCTGGCCTGCTACGCCGTGCACGGCGCGTCGAACCCGCTGCACAGTGGTCTGTTGCACCGCCAGGTCGACGGCCCGTACCGGACCAGCGTGCTCTCGCTGAACTCGATGATGGGGCAGCCGTCCGCCGCCCTCGGCGGGGTGGTCCTGACCGCGATTGCCGCCAGCGTCAGCGTCAGCGCCGCGATGGTGGTCGGCGCGGTGGTGCTGGCCGTCGCCGCGCCGCTCTACCTGCCCGCCTGGCTGGCCGGCCGTCGACCCGCTCCCTCCAGCGAGCCGACAGTGGCCCCGGTCCCCGCCGATCGGTAGCGAAGGGCGCTCACCGGCGCCGGGCGCCGAGGCCGCTCACCGACGCCCCGGTGTCGATGAGCGGCCTCAGCCGAGGCGGATCGCGGTGAGGGACAGGGTGTCGGTGAAGCCGAGCCGGCGGTACAGCCGTACCGCCTGGACGTTGTGCGGGTAGACGCCGAGCCCGACCGTGTCGTGCCGGGCCAGCAACGCCCGGGTCATGCCGGCCGTCAGCGCCGCGCCCAGCCCCCGGCCCCGCTGGTCGGGGGCGACGGTCAGGCCGGCCAGGAACCCGACGTCGCCCCGGCTGCGGTCCGCGCCGCACGCCACCAGGCGGCCGCCGTCCCGGATGCCGTACCAGTCGAGCACCCGGGGGTCGTCCGGGCGCGTGGTGGTGGTCGGGAACGCCTCGTCGACCAGCGCCGCGAGCGCCGGGCGGTCGGCGTCGGTGAGTCGTACGACCCGCTGCTCGTCCGGCTGCGCCGGCGGCGTCACGGTGGTCCAGTGGAACTCCCAGTCGACGAACTCGTCCACCCCCAGCCGGCCCGCCGCCAGGGCGGGGTCGAGCCGGGGCAGGTGCATCCGGTGCTCCGGCCGCAGCACCCCGTCGGCGACCAGCGCGGCGCAGATCTCCAGCACCGGTTCGACGGGGCCGATGGCGTCGGCGCCCAGCCCGCGTTCGGGCGGCAGCAACCACAGCACGGCGCCGTCGCGCCGGTAGCCGTGCGCTGGCACACCCGGCGAGAGCGAGTGCCGGACGAACGGGTGGTCACCGGCGGCGGCCAGGATGGCGGCCCGGTCGTGGATCGCCTGGTCGTCGATGATCATGACGTCAGCCTAGGAGCCGCCGTACCGGCGGCCGCGCCGGGTCCGCCAGCCCGCGTGCTGATCCACGGTGGAGATTGACGAGTCGACCGATTGGGTACATCACGCGCCGACCTACTGGGAACCCCCACCGGAGGACCGACATGCTCGCCATTCTCGCGGCCATCGTCTTTGGCTTCGCTCTGCTTCTCGACCTGCTCAACACCGACTTCGGCGCCCCCGACCTGTTCAACTGGAACACCCTGGTGCTCATCGGCCTGCTCCTGCTCTCGCTCTACCTGGCCGGCGTCGGCAGCGGCCCGCGCGGCGGTGGCGGCGGTCGCTGGTACCGGGGCCGTCGCCCCGGCCGTGGCTGACCGAGACCGATCAGCGGTGACCCGGCCCGCAGCGCGATTCCGGCGTCGCGGGTCGGGCCCGGTACTGTCTTCGTGATGGAGTCCGACGCTCTCTTCTCCCTCGGTGCGCCCACCGGGCCGCGCAGCGCGCCCGAGGGCCCCGCCGGTGTCGACGGCTTCACTCCGGTAGCGGACGATTCGCCCCTGCCCGTCCGCATGCGGCCCGCGAGCCTGGACGAGCTGATCGGGCAGGACCACCTGCTCGCCCCCGGCGCACCGCTGCGGC
Source organism: Micromonospora sp. MH99 (assembly GCF_021442385.1). Lineage (GTDB taxonomy): Bacteria > Actinomycetota > Actinomycetes > Mycobacteriales > Micromonosporaceae > Micromonospora. Next base: position 1,640 of record NZ_MUZA01000018.1, on the reverse strand, counting down.
AACTGGTCTCCGGCGGCGCCGCGATGTCGGTCATCCTCTGGGGACCGCCCGGCAGCGGCAAGACCACCATCGCGCACCTGGTGGCCGCCGCCACCGACCGCCGCTTCGTCGCCATGTCGGCCCTCTCGGCCGGTGTCAAGGACGTCCGGGCGGTGATCGAGATGGCCCGTCGCCAGCGCCGTTCGGGCGGCCCGCAGACGGTGCTGTTCATCGACGAGGTGCACCGGTTCAGCAAGACCCAGCAGGATTCGCTGCTCGCCGCCGTCGAGGACCGTACTGTCACGTTGCTCGCGGCGACCACCGAGAACCCGTACTTCTCGGTCATCTCACCCCTGCTGTCGCGGTGCGTGCTGCTCACCCTGCAACCGCTCGACGACGACGCCGTACGCGGCCTGCTGCGCCGCGCGGTCACCGACGAGCGCGGCCTGGGCGGCGCCCTCACCCTGACCACCGACGCCGAGGACCACCTGGTCCGGCTCGCCGCCGGTGATGTCCGCAAGGCGCTTACCGCGCTGGAGGCCGCGGCGGCCTCGGCCACGGCGCTCGGCGCCGGGCGCATCGACCTCGCCACCGCCGAGCAGGCGGTCGACGTGGCGGCGGTGCGCTACGACCGCGACGGCGACGCCCACTATGACGTGGTCAGCGCGTTCATCAAGAGCATGCGCGGCTCGGACGTGGACGCCGCAGTGCACTGGCTGGCCCGGATGCTGGTGGCGGGGGAGGACGCCCGGTTCATCGCCCGGCGGCTGGTCATCTTCGCCAGCGAGGACGTGGGCATGGCCGACCCCACCGCGCTGAGCGTGGCCACCGCCGCCGCGCACGCCGTGGAGTACGTCGGCCTGCCCGAGGCGCAGCTCAACCTGGCGCAGGCGGTGATCCACCTGGCCACCGCACCGAAGTCGAACTCGGCCACCACAGCGATCGGCGCGGCCATCGCCGACGTACGGGCCGGCCGGGGCGGTTCGGTGCCCCGAGGGCTGCGGGACGCGCACTACGCCGGCGCCCGAGGGCTGGGCCACGGCACCGGTTACCGCTACCCGCACGACGACCAGCGCGGCGTGGTCACCCAGCAGTACGTCCCGGACGACCTGGTGGGCGTCGACTACTACCAGCCCAGCCCGCACGGGGCGGAACGGTCGGTGTCGACACGGCTGCCGGTGCTGCGCCGGATCGTCCGCGGGCTGCCGCCGCCGCCCGCCCGCCCCGAAACCCCGACCGCCTCCTCGCCCGCGACAGCGGGCCCGTCGGTTGCGGCCCCGAGCGCGGGGTCGGCGGTAACACCGCAGCCCGCCCCGGCGCTTGTCGGTCGGAACGGCCAACCGGCCGCGGAAGCGGGCGGTCCCCGCACGAAGCAGGACAGCGGCACGGACGCCGCAGGAGAGGGTCAACAGTGAGATCGCGTGGTGCGGACCGCCCCGACGAGGGCCCGGACGAGCGGCGTGATCCCCGCGCGAAGGGCCGCCGCTGGGGTCGAGGCCGAGCCGAGGCCGAGCCGGAGGAGCCGGTGGCCGGCGAGGAGTTCGGCTGGATCGACGACCTGCGCTCGGCCAAGCAGCAACGCGGCGAGCTGGGCCCGGACGGGGCACCGGCCGAGCCCGGGCCGCCGCGCACGGGCGCGTCGCCGCCGCCGGACGCGCCGC
>NZ_MUZA01000017.1 GCF_021442385.1 Micromonospora sp. MH99 | reverse complement strand
GGCTGCCCGCCGCCCGCCGCGCCCGGCTGCCCGCCGCCCGCCCCCGCCGCGTCGATCATGGAGTTGTGGTGGGTGACAAAACGCCTGTCTATTCCCCCAATCGGGCACCACAAGTCCATGATCGACGAGGCCGGCCGCCCGCGCGGGACTGCGGCCGGGGCGGGAGGGGTCAGCGCAGCGGGGTGTGCGCCGGGTCGACCGGCTCGGCGGGGGGTGGGGGCGGGGTGCCGTCGCCGAAGGGGCGGCCGCCGAGCGCTTCGCGGCCGTGCGGGGTGACCCAGTTGGACAGGTCGGGGCCGAGCGGCACGATTCCGGTCGGGTTGATGTCGCGGTGCACCTCGTAGTAGTGCCGCTTGATGTGGTCGAAGTCGATGGTGTCGCCGAAGCCAGGGGTCTGGAACAGGTCCCGGGCGTACGCCCACAGCACCGGCATCTCGCTCAGCTTCTGCCGGTTGCACTTGAAGTGGCCGTGATAGACCGGGTCGAAGCGGACCAGCGTGGTGAACAGCCGCACGTCGGCCTCGGTGATGGTGTCACCGACCAGGTACCGCTGGTCGGTCAGCCGCTCGGTCAACCAGTCCAGCCGGTCGAACAACCGGTGGTACGCCTTGTCGTACGCCTCCTGGCTGCCCGCGAAGCCGCACCGGTAGACGCCGTTGTTGACGTCGCGGAACACCACGTCGTTGACCTCGTCGATCTGCTCCCGCAGGTGCTCGGGATAGAGCTGGGGGGCGCCGTCGCGGTGGTACGCGGTCCACTGGGTGGACAGGTCCAGGCTCATCTGCGCGTAGTCGTTGGTCACCACCTGCCCGGTCGGCACGTCGATCATCGCCGGCACGGTGATGCCGCGGTCGTAGTCGGGGAAGCGTTTGAAGAACGCCTCCTGGAGGCGCTCGATGCCGAGCACCGGGTCCCGCCCACCCGGGTCGAGGTCGAAGGTCCAGCTCCGGGCGTCGTGGGTCGGGCCGGCCACCGCCATCGAGATGGCGTCCTCCAGGCCGAGCAGCCGTCGCACGATGATCAGGCGGTTGGCCCACGGGCAGGCTCGGCTGACCGCCAGCCGGTACCGGCCCGGCTCGACCGGGTAGCCGTCCCGCCCGTCCGCGGTGATCCGGGTGGCGATGTACCGCTGGTCCCGGGTGAACTCGCCACCCGGCTCGACGTACTTCCCGCCTGTTTCCTCGCCCACGTCATCCTCCGGTCTGTTGCCGCCTCCGTCTCATCCTCGCGGATCTTCGGTCCGGCCGTGCGGTGCGACTCAACCTGGCCCGGCTCGGGGCCGGCCCGCCCGGATACCCTGCCGGCATGACGGATGTGGAGGCGGCGGCCCGGCGCTTCATCGCCGACGTGTGGAACGCCCGCCGGGAGGAGTCGGCCCACGAGTTGATCGCCGAGGAGTGCCCCGGCCTGGGTGGGACCGGCCCGGAGGCGACACTGGCCTGGCACCGCGAGCGGCGGGCGGCCTTCCCGGACCTGCGCTATAAGATCGTCGACGTGGTCGCCGCCGGCGAGCGGGTGGCCGTGCACTGGCGGGCGGCCGGCACCCACGCCGGGCAGTTCGGGCCGGTGCCGCCGACCGGCCAGGTCGTCAGCTACTCCGGGGCGACGTTCCTGCGCTTCGACACGGCGGGCCGGATCGTCGAGGTGTGGAGCTGCAACGAACTGTTCCAGCTGCTCCAGCAGTTCGGCGTCGAGATGCTCCCACCGACGGTCGTCAACGGACCCGGGGCGTGATCCGGCTGATCGGCAGGTTGATCGGGAACGGTTCGCCGGTGTCGACGAACTTCGTCCACCGCCCCGTCTCGGCGTACACCTCGTTCATGGCGTCCCCGCGACCACCGTACCGCCGTGGACCTGTGGGTGGTGGTCGCGCGCGCCGGGGCCACAGGGCAGGATGGTCCACATGACCGACTCCAGCGAGCACGGCGATCCGGCGGGCGGCGCCACCGAGCGCGGCCTGCCCGGCGCGGGCCTGGTCAAGGGGCTGGCGGTCACCCTCAAGACGATGACCAGCCGCTCGACCACGCAGCAGTACCCGGACGTCGCCCCCGAGCTGCCGCCGCGCTCGCGCGGAGTGATCGCGCTGTCGGAGGAGAACTGCACGGTCTGCATGCTGTGCGCCCGCGAGTGCCCGGACTGGTGCATCTACATCGATTCCCACAAGGAGGAGGTGGCGGTGCCCGGCGCCGCCCGCCCCCGCCAGCGCAACGTGCTCGACAAGTTCGACATCGACTTCTCGCTCTGCATGTACTGCGGCATCTGCATCGAGGTCTGCCCGTTCGACGCGCTCTACTGGTCTCCCGAGTTCGAGTACGCCGAGTACGACATCAAGGACCTGCTGCACGACAAGGACCACCTCGGTCAGTGGATGGCCACGGTTCCACCCCCGCCGGCGCACGACCCGAACGGCGAGCCGGCCAAGGAGGAGACCGCGGCGGCCCGCAAGGCCGCGCGTTCGATCCCACCCGCGGTACGCCCCGACGCCGACCCGGGTCCCGCGTCGTGAGGGGACACGTCGTGACGGGACACGTGGTGACGGCCCGACCCGGCGAAAGGGCGGCCCGGTGACCGGCGCGGATCTGCTGCTGCTCGCCCTGGGCGCGGTCGCGGTGGGCGCCGGCGTGCTGGTGGTGACCACGAAGCAGCTGGTCCGGGCAGGGCTCTACCTGGTGGTCTGCCTGGGCGCGTTGGCCGGCGACTATCTGGTGCTCGGCGCCGAGCTGGTCGCCTGGGTGCAGGTGCTGATCTATGTGGGCGCGGTGGTGGTGCTGCTGTTGTTCGCGGTGATGCTGACGCGGGCCCCGATCGGAGCCTCCGACGATCTGGACCGGCCCGGCTGGCCCGCCGCGCTGATCGGTGGCGGCGCCGGCCTGGGGTTGAGCGTCCTGCTGGTCGACGCGTACCGCTGGAGCACCGTCACGATGCCCGGCGCGGGCACGGCCGAGCGGCTGGGCGAGCAGATCTTCACCTCCTGGGTGCTGCCGTTCGAGGTGCTGTCCGTACTCTTGCTGTCCGCCCTGGTGGGCGCGGTGGTGCTGTCCCGTCCGGACATCGGCCGGCGCGGCGACGACGCCGAGGCGTCGGCGGGGAGCTTGACCTCCGGGGGGCGTCGGTGAGGCCCGTCATCCCGTACGTCACCGCGGCGCTGCTGTTCGGCCTCGGCGTGTACGGCGTGCTGCGCCGACGCAACGCCGTGCTGGTGCTGATGGCTGTCGAGTTGATGCTCAACGCGGTGAACCTCATCCTGGTCACGGCGGACACCACGGTCCGCGCGGTGCTGCCGCACTCCGGTCAGGTCTTCGCGCTGTTCGTCATCGTGCTCGCCGCCGCGGAGATCGGGGTGGGGCTGGCGATCGTCCTTCAGCTCTACCGCCTGCGGGCCACAGTGGCGGTGGATGACGTGGCGTTGACCGAGCCGCCGGTGCCCGCGCGGCCCGTCGGCCAGAGCGCGGAGGCGGCTCGGTGACCGGGCTGCTCGGGGCGGCGCTGCCCGCCGTACCGCTGGTTGCCGGCCTGCTCGGTCTGCTGCTGCCGCCGGCCCCGCGTCACCCGGGGGGTGCGGCCGGCGGTGACCGGGCCCGCACGGCGGCCGTGACGATCGGCGTCGCCGGGGCCGCCGGCGCGCTGGCGTTGGCCGTCGCCCTGCTGGTGACGGTCGACGGTCCGACACAGACGTCGACGACCTGGGTCGACATCGGCGGGCTGCGGGTGACCCTCGGCGTACGCCTGGACGGCGCGGCCGCGCTGGTCGCCGTCGCGGTCGCCGCGGTAGCCCTGGCCGTGCAGGTCTACTCGATCGGCTATCTGCGGCGCGGCCCCCACGACGACGTCGACGTCGACCACCGCTACCCGCCGTACGCCGCCCAGATCAGCCTCTTCACCGGCGCGATGCTGCTCGTGGTGGTCTCCGGCGACCTGATCATGCTGCTGGTCGGCTGGGAGGTGATGGGCCTCTGCTCGTACCTGCTCATCGCCCACGACCGCCGGCTCGCGGGCGCACCGGCCGCCGCGATGAAGGCGTTCCTGGTGACCCGGGTGGGTGACGTCGGCTTCCTGCTCGGCATCGCGGTGCTCGGCGTGTCGACGGGCAGCTTCCGGATCGCCGACGTGCTCGCGCACGACCACTCCGGCGCGACGCTGACCGCCGCCGGCCTGTTGCTGCTGGCCGGGGTGGCGGGCAAGAGCGCGCAGTTCCCGCTGCACACCTGGTTGCCGGACGCGATGGCCGGCCCGACGCCGATCTCCGCGCTGATCCACGCCGCGACGATGGTGGCCGCCGGGGTGTACGCGGTGACCCGCCTCTACCCGCTGTTCACGGCGGCTCCGGTCACGTTGACGGTGCTCGGGGTGCTCGGCGCGATCACCCTGCTGCTCGGGGCGCTCGCCGCCACCGCCCAGGACGACATCAAGCGGGTGCTGGCCTGGTCGACCGTGTCCCAGCTCGGCTACATGACCGGCGCGCTGGCCGTCGGCTCACCGTCGGCGGCGCTGTTCCACCTGCTCACCCACGCCGCGTTCAAGGCGTTGCTGTTCCTCGCCGCCGGCGCGGTGATCCACGCCGTGGGCACCACGCTGATGTCGGAGATGGGTGGTCTGCGGCGCAGCATGCCTGTGACGTTCTGGTGCACCGTGATCGGCCTGGGGGCCCTCGCCGGTGTGCCGCCGCTGGCCGGCTTCTGGAGCAAGGACGGCGTGTTGACGGTCGCCGAGTCGGCCGCGCTGGAGGGCACCGGGCCGGCGCCGTCGTGGGTGGGTTGGTTGGTCTGGCTGGCCGGGTTGCTCGGTGTGGCGATCACCGCCTGGTACGCGGGCCGGCTGCTGCTGCGGGCCTTCTTCGGCGAGCCCCGGCTGCCGCTGGTCACGCCGCACGATCCGCCGGCGGTGCTGCGGTGGCCGGTGCTGCTGTTGGCCGTGCCGGCCGCGCTGCTCGGCCTGGCCGGGTTCGTGGGCGCGTTCGCCGACCGGCTGCGGTTCGCGACCGTGCCGGTCGCCGGCGCGGAGGACGGCCTGGTCCACGTCGGTCCGGCGCTGCTGCTGCCGCTGGCTCTGCTGGCGGTCGGCGCGGGGTTGGTGTGGGTGCGCTGGCAGCGCGACCGGGCCGCCGATCCCGCGACCGCGCTGGGTCCGCTGCGGCCGGTCTTCGCCCGCGCGTTCCGGCTCGACGACGTCCAGCACACCCTTGTCGTACGCCCCGTCCGGGCGCTGGCCCGCCTCGCGCGCAGCGGCGACGAGGTGGTGGTCGACGGCGCCGTCGAGGGCAGCGGCCGGGCCGCCTCCGGCCTGGGCGCCGGGCTCGCCGCGCTGCACCGGGCGGCGCTGCCCCGAGCCGCCGCCGGTGTGCTGGCCGGCGCCCTGCTGATCGGCCTGGCCGCCGCCGTGCTGGGAGTTACCCGATGACGTTTGGGCAGGTTCTGCTGGTCGCCGTGCTGGTGGTGCCGGCGGTGGGCGCGGTCGCGGTGGCGGCGACGCCCCGGGACCGGGCCGCACGGATCATCGGGACGATCGCTGCGGCGCTGACCCTGCTGGCCGCCGTGCCGCTGGTGTTCGGTGGGCGCGGGTGGTTCGCCTGGTCGGCCGGTACGCCCGCGGTGCGTCCGTGGCACCAGGTGGACCTGCCCTGGGTGCCCGGCCTGGATCTGCGCTTCCACCTCGGCGTCGACGGCATCTCCTGGCCGCTGGTGGTGCTGACCGCGCTGCTGACCCTGCTCTGCTGCGCGTACACGGTGTGGCGGGTGCCGGACGGCGGCAGCGGCCGGGCGTTGGTGGCCCTGCTGCTGGTGGTCGAGGTGGGCATCCTCGGCACGTTCCTCGCCCTGGACCTGGTGCTGTTCTTCCTCTTCTTCGAGGTCGTCCTGCTGCCGATGTACGCGATCATCGCCGGCTGGGGTGGCGCGGACCGGCGGCGGGCGGCCCGCAAGTTCGCGCTCTACACCCTCTTCGGGTCGGTGCTGCTGCTGGTCGGCGTGTATGTCGTGGTCGCCGCGGCGGGCACCGCCGACGTGGTCGCGTTGACCGGTGGGGGCGGGCTGTCCCGGGGCACCCAGTTGACGGCGTTCACGCTGCTCGCGCTCGCGTTCGCGGTGAAGAGCCCACTCTGGCCGCTGCACTCCTGGCTGCCCGACGCGCACACGCAGGCCCCGACGGTGGGCAGCGTCGTGCTGGCGGGTGTGCTGCTCAAGATGGGCACGTACGGGCTGATCCGGGTGGCGGTGGGGGTGGCGCCCGAGGGCGCCCGCTGGGCTGCCCCGGTGCTCGGGGTGCTGGCGGTCGCCGCGATCCTGATCGGTTCGCTGGTCTGCCTCGCCCAGTCCGACGTGAAGCGGCTCATCGCGTACTCCAGCGTGGGGCACATGGGTTTCGTCCTGCTGGGCGTCGCCACGCTGACCGCCACCGGCATCCAGGCGGCCCTGATCGGCAACGTCGCGCACGGTGTGATCACCGGCCTGCTGTTCTTCCTCGCGGGTGCCGTGAAGGACCGTACCGGCACGGGTGCGCTCGCCGAGCTGTCCGGGCTGCGGGAGACCGCGCCCCGGCTGGCGGGCCTGCTGGCGTTCGCGGCGATCGCGTCGCTCGGCCTGCCCGGGCTGGCCGGCTTCTGGGGGGAGGCGTTCGCGGTGGTCGCGGCGCTCCAGGTGGGCGGTCCGCTGTGGATCACCCTCGGGGTGCTGGCGGCGGTCGGTGGCGCGCTCACGGCGGCGTACTTCCTGCGGTTGTTGCGCCAGGTCACCCACGGCCGGCCGAGCCCCGCGGTGGGTCGGGTCGGGGCCGGTCTGGCCGGCGCGGAGCTGACCGCGTGGGCGCCGCTGGTGCTGCTCGCGCTGGCCATCGGCCTGGTTCCGGCGCTGGTCCTCGGCGTCGCCGAGGCGCCCGTCGACGCCCTGATCGGGGTGATCTCCCGGTGAGCGCGGCGCAGCGGGTGGACGCGAACGAAGGCAGGCCCTGATGAGCGCCGTGCAGAGCGTGGACAGCGTGGCGTTGCTGCCGGCGTACCTGGCGGCCGGCACCGCCGTACTCGTGCTGATCATTGATCTTGTGGTGGCGCGACCTCGGGCCACTGTCGCGGTGGCCGCGCTCGGCGCGCTCGCCACCGCGGTCGGCGCCGCGGTGGTCGGCGCGGGCGGCGAGCGGCGCACCTTCTGCGTCGGCGGCGACTGCTCCTGGGTCTTCGGCGGGCGGGCGGCAGTGGTCGCCGCCGTGGTGGCGCTGCTCACCCTCGGTGTGCTCGGGCTGTCGGTGCCGGCGCTGCGGGCCGGGCGGTCGCCGGTGGGGGAGTACGCCTTCCTGCTCGCCTGCTCGATGACCGGCGGTGTGGTGCTCGGCGCGGCCGGCGACCTGATTACCCTGATCGTGGCCCTGGAGACACTGACCCTGCCGCTGTACGTGCTGGTCGGCCTGCGGCGGGGCAGCCTGGCCAGCGCCGAGGCTGCGGTGACGTTCTTCGTCGTGAGCGTGGTGGCCACCACTGTCACCCTGCTCGGCGCGGCGCTGCTGTACGCGGTGACCGGTTCGCTGCACCTCGATCGGCTCGGTGCTCTGCTGGCCGAGCGGTCGGAGCTGCGCGACCTGCCGCTGACCAGCGCCGCCGGGGCGCTGCTGCTGCTCGGGCTGGCCTTCAAGGTGGCGGCGGTGCCGTTCCACGCCTGGGCGCCGGCCACCTACGACGGCGCCCCGCTGCCGGTGGCCGCGTACCTGTCGACGGCGTCGAAGCTGGGTGGCCTCGTCGCGTTGCTGGCCGTGGTGCAGCGGGCGCTGCCGGCGGACCAGACCGGCCCGGTGCTCGCCCTGCTGGCCGTGCTCACGATGACCGTCGGCAACCTGGTGGCGCTGCGTCAGCGGCGTACCGTCCGGCTGCTCGCCTGGTCCTCGGTGGCGCAGGCCGGTTACATCCTGGCCCCGCTGGGCGCGTTGGCGCTGGCCGCCGGCCGCACGGGCGAGGCGCGGTCCGCCGCGTACGCCGCCGCCGTGGCGTACACCGTCTTCTTCGTGGTGTTGGAGTTGGCCGCGTTCGCCGGGGTGACCGCGCTGCGCCCGGTGGGTGCGGACGGCGGCACGCTTGACGACCTGCGCGGGGCGGCCCGCCGACACCCGTGGCGGGGCGCGGCGCTCGGTCTCGCGCTGGTGGGTCTGGCCGGGTTGCCGCCGGGCCTGGCCGGGCTGTTCGCGAAGGTGACAGTGGTCCGGTCGCTGCTGGACGGCGGCGCGGCCTGGCTGGCGCTTGTGGTGGCGCTGAACGCGGTGATCGGCCTGGCGTACTACCTGCGGGTCACGGCCGCGCTGTGGGCGCCGACGGCGACGTCGGGTGGCGCGGCTCCGACCGTGCCGCTGGGGGGTGTGGTGGCGGCGGTGCTGGCGGTGGCCACGGTGACCGCCGTGGTGCTCGGCTTCGCCCCGCAGCTGGTTCTGGATCTCGCCGCCCGCTGACCTGCAACTCCAGTCTCAGTCAATTCTCAGCGTTGAGACGGATGGTTGACGGGTACCGGGTTGTTGAACCGGTCAGCGGATCCCGGCGATCCGTGCACCGAAGGAGAGATCGTGCACCACAACCGTCTGAAGACCGCCGCGCTGCTCGGTCTGCTCACCGCCCTGATCCTCGCGGTGGGCTACTGGTTCGGCGGCAGTGGCGGCCTGGTCATCGCCGTCCTCATCTCACTGGTCATGAACGGCATTTCCTACTTCTACTCCGACAAGCTCGCGCTGCGCTCGATGCGGGCGCAACCGGTCAGCGAGGCGCAGTTCCCCGAGCTGTACCGGATGGTGCGCGAACTGGCGACCGAGGCCCGGCAGCCCATGCCGCGCCTGTACGTCAGCCCGACCGCCCAGCCCAACGCGTTCGCCACCGGGCGTAACCCGCAGCACGCGGCGGTCTGCGTGACCCAGGGCATCACCGAGATCCTGGATTACCGGGAGCTTCGGGGTGTGATCGGGCACGAGCTGTCCCACGTCTACAACCGGGACATCCTGATCTCCAGCGTGGCCGCCGGTCTGGCCGGCATCATCACCTTCCTGGCCAACATCGCCTGGTTCATCCCGCTGGGCGGTGGGGACGACGAGGACTCGCCCAACCCGGCCGTCCTGCTGCTGACCCTGATCCTCGGCCCGATCGCGGCCACCGTGATCCAGCTGGCGATCAGCCGCAGCCGTGAGTTCCAGGCCGACCAGTCGGGCGCCGAGCTGAGCCGGGACCCGCTGGCCCTGGCCAGCGCCCTGCGCAAGATCGACGCGGTGGCCCGGCGACGCCCGCTGCCCGCCCAGGGCACGCTCACCAGCACCGCCCACCTGATGATCGCCAACCCGTTCGCCGGTGGTGCGGTGGCCGCCCTCTTCTCCACCCACCCCAAGATGGAGGACCGGGTCGCCCGGCTGGAGCGGATGGCCGCCAACTCGGGGCCGGTGCAGTTCCAGCGCTGACCCGCCGCACGCCGTACTCCACCCGCGTCCCCGCACGGACGCGGGTGGAGTCGTCTCCGGGTCACTCCGGTGCGGGCAGCCGGTCCGGACGGGTCAGCAGCACGACGGCGAGCAGGACCACGGCCGCGGTGAGGTACGACGCGGCGGGCGAGAGCACGGCGGCCACGCTCCCCAGCAGGAAGATGCCGATCCCCGAGGTGACGATGTTCGCCGCGACGATCGTCGCCTCGACCTGCCCCATCCGTTCCGGAGGGGCCATCCGGGCGAACGTGGCCTGCGCCCCGATCAACCAGCCGCCGCCCGCGCCGATCAACGCGTTGCCCACGGTCAGCGCCCACAGCGGCGCGTCGACGGCTACCAGCACACCGGTCAGCAGCAGCGCGCCGGCCAGCATCGCGGCGACCGCCACCTGGCCGGCCAGCCGACCCAGCCAGCCGGACCGGCCCACCACCAGGACGAAGACCGCCCCGCCCAGCGCCGACGCCGCCAGCACTGCGGGACGCCACGCCCCGGCGGCCAGGTCGGGAGCGAGGGTCTCCGGCAGCGCGCCGGACAACACCGTGGCCAGGGTGAGCAGGGCGACGCCCCGCAGCACGGGATGGCCGGCGATGATCCGGATGCCCGCCGTCGCCGGTGGACGCCTGCCGCGTACCCGGTGGGGGCGCTTCGGCAGTCCGGCCAGGACGACCGCGGCGATCAGGAACGAGGCGAGGTCGACCAGGAGCGCCACCCGGGATCCGAGGGCCACGGTCAGGCTTGCGCCCGCGAGCAGGCCGACCACCTGGCCCGACTGGTTGGCGAAGGCGCTGAGGCCGAACAACGGCAGCCGCAGCGGAGCGTCCACCGCCTCGGCGGCGACGGCCACGTTGACACTCGCGTACGCGGCCCGTACGGCACCGAGCAGGCCGGCCGCCACGATTGCCGGGACCGGCTGGGGGACCACCGCGGGCACGGCGATCAGCGCCGCGCCGGCGACTGACAGCCAGACCAGCAGGGTACGCCGGGCCGGAACGTCCAGCCAGCCGCTGAAGACAGTGGCGACCAGCAGGGCGGGCAGGGTGCGGGCGGCGTAGACCGCGGCTGGCCCGAGGACGGAGTTCGTCTGGTCGTAGGCGAGCAGCAGCAGTGCGGCCAAGCCTATGAAGTCCCCCAGCTCCGAGATGCCCCGGGCGATGACCAGTCGCGAGGCGACCGGATGCCGGAACAGTGCCCGGTAACCGGGGGGCGGCGTGAGCTGCTCGTCGGTTGTGGGCATCAGGTTGGCTGGTCCGCTTCCGTTACCCCGATCGGCTGATAGTTGGCGTTCTCCCGGACCCGGCGGGACTGTTCCCGGCGGTAGCTGCTGCGGATCTCCGGGTCCTGGCGGCGGCGGCGCAGCGCCACGAAGTCCGACCAGACGTCCTCCGGCCACGCCGGCAGCCCTTCCCCCGTGACGAGTTCGGCGTTGCGGAAGGCCTCCAGCGTCGAACGGTGCACAGGTTGCAGGCACATGAGAGGGATGTTCCGGTAGAAGCGCACCACCTGCCCCGCCTCGGTGAGTCGCAGGATGGTGGGCAGCAGCGAGGTGTACCAGTCGGTCTCCACTACGCCCTCGTACAGCTGGAGGCCGCGCTGGGCGGGCCAGTTCGGCGCGCTCCGGGCCATGAGGCACCAGCCCGGGGAGGTACGCGCGACAACGCCGGTGACCAGCTCGACTGTGTTGGCGGCGCGCGGGTCGGCGTCGAGGAACGGGATGCTGGCGCCGTACCTGTCGAAGATGTCCAGGTCGCCGCGGAACTGCTCCGGCGCCGCCTGCAACTGGTCGGCCGCGTCGGGCAGCTTCCCGTCGTAACCGCCGGCGAGCGAACGCCACTGGGTCGGCTCGTTCTCCGTCAGCAGGGTCCACTCGGTGTCCTGCCCGTCCCAACGCAGCGCGAAGTCGGCTGGCGGGTAGACGTACCAGCCGAGTCCCGAGGCGGCGGCGACCGGCGGGCACTGTTGGACGGCCCGGGCGGGCAGGGAGCCGCGCAGGCTGGGCGAGGCGGCTTCACTGGGTCTGGCGTCGCCGTACAGGGAATAGATCTCGACTCGCAGAGGTGCGGTGGTAGTCCCCGACATCGGACCTCCTGCCTCATCGTGCGGTGCCGGCGTATGGACCCAATTCGATCAGCAACCTACCCCCTTTGTGACCGCTCGGTCAGTCCCGACCTCCGTGCTGGTGTGAGCGGATCGACCGTCCACGGCCTGAGCTCGGGAGTTAGGGTCGACAGGGCTTCTACCCGTTACCTGTCCCAGCGGAGGTGTACCCCGTGGCCGCACTGCGCCAGTACCTGGGTGTCTGGCGGATCCCCGGTGCGCCGATCCTGCTGATCACCGGCATCATCGGGCGACTCGGCATCGGTATGACGCCACTGGCGCTGCTGCTGGTGGTCGAGCAGATGACCGGCCGGTACGCGCTGGCCGCCGTCGCCGGCGGCATCTACGCCGTCGCCGGCGCCGCGCTCAGCCCGGTGGCCGGGCGGATCGCCGACCGGGTCGGCCCGAGCCCGGTGCTGCTCGTCACCGCCGTGGCCCACCCGCTGGCGCTCATCGGTCTGCTGCTGGCCAGCCGCCTGGGCGACGACGCCCTCGCCGCCATCTACCTGACAGCCGGCGTCGCCGGTGCGACGTACCCGCCGCTCACCGCCGCCATCCGCGGCGCCTGGAATGAACTGACGAGCCCCGCCTCCGGCCGGTACGCCCTGCGCAACACCGCCCTGGCCGCGGAGACCTCCCTGTTCGAGATCGTGTTCGTGCTCGGCCCGCTGCTCGTTGCCGGCTTCGTGCTGGTCGCCGACGCGGCCGCCGCGCTGATCGGGGCAGCGGTCGTCACCCTGGTGGGCACCACCGCCGTCGCCCTCGGTCGCGTGATGCGCGGGTGGCGTCCGCACCCGCGCGAACACCACGCCCGTGGGCTCGGCCCGCTGCGGGTCGGCGGCTTTCCGGCCCTGCTGGTCTGCGTGGCCGGGCTGGGCATCGCCTTCGGCGCCGCCGGTGTGATCGTTCCGGCGTACGCCGGCAACGCCACCACCGACGACCCGGAGAGCCTGGCCGGGCTGCTGCTGGCGGTCTGGGGGGTCGGCAGCGCGATCGGCGGCTTCTGGTTCGGCGTCCGCAGGCCGGCGCCGAACATGACCCGCCAGTTCGCCCTGCTGCTCGCCGCGCTGGCCGGCACCTTCGTGGTGTTCGCGGTGATGCCCACGCCGCTCGCGCTGGGCGTGGCCCTGGTCGTCGGTGGGGCCACCATCGCGCCGGCACTGACTCTGGAGAACACCCTGGTCGGCCGGATCGCCCCGGCCGGCATGCTGAACGAGGCGTACACCTGGGTCGTCACGGTTGCCGTGGGGGCGAGCGCCGCCGGCGGCGCGGTGGCCGGCCTGATCGTGGACTACGCCGGGGGCGTGCCGTGGGCCTTCGTCTTCGCCGGGGTGGCGGTGGCCGTCGGGGCCGCGGTCGCCGCGCTGCCCGCCGGGCCCATCGCCCGGGCAGAAGCCTCGGCGGTACGCGCCGAAGACCCCGTCCCGGTCTGACCCCTCTCCCGCGGTTCCGGCGGTTGTCGGTGCCTTCTGCCAAGGTCGGATGTGTCCCAGACTGACCTTCGACAGGGGGAACAATGGCCAAGCTGCTCTACTCCGCGACCGCGTCGCTCGACGGCTACATCGCCGGGCCGGGCGGCGACATGTCCTGGCTGACCGAGCACCTCACGATCGACAACCCGACCGCGGACCGCGTCCTGGCCAACGTCGGCGCCATCCTGGCCGGCAACCGCACCTTCGGCGGCGACGACCCGAACCGTGGCACCGACAGCGAGGGCGCGTTCGGCGGCCGGTACCACGGACCGGTGGTCGTGCTGACCCACCAACCGCCCGCCGACCCACCCGCAGACATCACGTTCGTCGGCGACCTGCACAGCGCCGTCGCCCAGGCCAAGGAGGCCGCCGGCGACAAGTACGTGAACGTCCTCGGCGCGGACGTCGCCAAGCAGTGCCTCCGGGCCGGCCTGCTCGACGAGATCCTGATCTTCTTCGCACCGGTGCTGCTCGGCGACGGGGTGCACATGTTCGACGACCCGGGCGGCGAGCGGGTGCGGTTGACGCCCATCCCGGGCGAGACCGCGCACTGGTACACCGTCGTCCGCTGACGTGGCTGCCGCCGCAGCGCTGAGCGGGGAGCCCGACGCGGACCGAGTTCGACGATGATGGCTGGATGGACCAGCCGGAGAAGGTGGTCAGCCTGCGCATGACCACGCGTCAGTGGCGCCACCTGGACGGAGCGCTCGACAGCGAGATCAGCGTCGCGGCCGAGAACGGCGATCCTCGCCAGACCGTCTCAGCGGCGAGCGGGATCCGCAGAGCAGGATGGGACCAGATCGCCCACTGGGTGCCCGACGTCGCCCGCTCCCGCGACTGGCCGCCGGACGACGAGGAGATCGTCGCCCAGCTGTCCCGCGGAGACTGGGCGCTGGCCGCCGAGTGCGCCGCGCACTGGGCCGCTGTCGCCGCCAGCGTGGGGCACGAGCAGGAGGCGGCCGTGCTCCGTGGTGTCCAGGCTCTCGTCGTCGAGGGACTCACCGCCGGCTCAGCCTGATCAGCGAGGGTGCAGGGCAGGCCGACGGAACGTGGCCGGCCCCGCCGCTTCCCGTTACCGGTAGTTGGTGAACTGGAGTGATACCGCCCGCCACCAGTCAAAACGCAGCCATGATCGCTGCTAGGCCGTCGCCAGGCCGTCCGAGGGCGACCCGAACACCTTGTCCACAGCACGCCGTGTGCGGTCCTCGCTGGCCGGCATCAAGTGCGTGTACGTGCGTAGGGTGAAGCCCGGGTCGGCGTGGCCCAGGTACTCCGACAGCGCCTTGACGCTCTCCCCAGCGTCGAGAAGAACGGAGGCGTAGAAGTGCCGCAGCGCGTGCATCCCGGTGGCCCGCGACGACTGAATCCCGGCAGCCGCCAACGCGGGATGCCAGGAGTCCCGGTTGAACGTGTGCCGGTCCATGGCGACGTTTGTGCGCCCGTGGACGACCAGGTTGACCGTGACCGGAGGACCGCCGGGTACCTCCCACGGCAGCGTCACCGGCACTGGAGGGAACGCCTCCAGGTGACTGGTAAGGGCTGTCCCCACCGATGCGGGCAACGGGATGTCTCGCGTCTTGCGACCTTTGGGCAGCGCGTAGACGAGCCGGCTACCCACGATCTTCAACTGACGGACGACATGCAGGGTGCCCCGAAGGAAGTCGATGTCTTCCACGGCCAGGGCCAGAACTTCACCTTGACGAAGTCCGCAGCCCGCGCCCAAATCGACGGCCACACGGTAGCGCGCCGGCAGGCCGGCGCGGATGCCGAGCACCTGTTCCCGGGACCAGGGCACCACCTTGCGAGGCGGCACCTTCGGTGGCCGGACAGTCTTCGCATGGCATGGGTTGCGAGCGATCCGACCGTCGTCGACAGCCGCGTTGAGGATCGTGGCGACATTGCTGTAGGCAACGACGCGGTATGTGGCCGCCAAGCCGAGTTGCTGTAGTGAGCGGTCCAGCTCGCGCAGGTGAGTCGGCAGGATCGCGGCGAGGGATCGGCTACCGAGGAACGGGAGAATGTGCCGGCGTAGCCGCCGCTCTGTTGCTTCCCGGGTCGACTCGTCGAAGGTCTGTGCGGCCAACCACTGCTCGGCATACTGACGAAACGTCAGCTTCCCGGCGGCTGGGTCAATATAGGTGCCCCGCAGCTTGTCCGACTCCACCGACACGAGAAATGCCTCGGCGGCCCGTTTCTCCTTGTCCGGGAACGACTTCGACCGCTCCCGGCCATCCGGCGCGATATACCGAACCCGGTAACGGAGCCCCTTCCCATGAAGAGGGGTCTTGACCCGTTCCGACTTGCCCTCCGGGCGGACAACGACCTTGTACCAGCGATCTTCGACGTGAGCCAACGACGTTCCTCCCCTCAGGCTGCGGCTTGCTGCTCGAACCAGGCCCGGACCGCCTCCGGGTCGTAGCGCAGATGCCGACCGACGCGGCCGGCGGGCGGACCTATCCGGCGCTTACGCCACGTGTAGAGGGTCTGGACCGGGACGCCGAGGTAGGCCGATACGTCTTCGACGGTCCAGAGCTTGAGCGGTTGTGCGGTGGTCATGTCGTCTCCCGTAGTCGAGGGGTCAAGCGGCAGCCGGCACGGTGCCGGCGGGGGTGGTGTTGAGTTCGTGGGCGAGTTCTTCGCGGCCGGTGGTTCGTCGCTCTCGTGCCATGGCGGCGGCGGTGTTGGCGAGCAGCGCGTCTCCGGTGGTGTGCCAGCCGACGCCGGCGAAGGTGAGGGTGCCGACGATGAGCGTCGTGTCGTCCTCGTCGAGGTGGTCGACAGCGCGCAGGGTGCCGGGTTGCTCGTCGGCCTGGTCCTCGTGCTCGTGTCGGCGGAAGCTGACGCGGGTGTCGCGCAGGAGTTGGAAGGTGACGGAGTAGCGGCGGGCTTTGGTGAGGAAGTGGCCGCCGTAGCCGAGCATGTGTGCCCATCGCCGCAGCCGGGCGTAGGGGTTGCCCGTGGCTGGCTTCGTGGGTTCGGCGTCAAGGGCGGCTTGACGCGCGGCGATGCAGACGGGGCAGGCGGCGTAGCGGGTGTGGGTGCCGCAGTCGGGGCACTCCCAGCGCTTCACGAAGCCTGGCGCAGGCCGGTGGTCCCGGGGTCGTTGTGAGAGCGGAACGGGTGTGCCGACCGGTCGGCCGATGCGCCAGCAGGCGTCGATGAGGCGGGCGATGTGGTCGCCGTCGGGGTCGGCGTAGTCGCCGATCGAATCGGCGTCGAGCCTGACGGAGTGGTGCCCGGTTACCTCGGTGCTTTTGGTGGCGTACTTGGCAAGGTAGCCGGCGACGAGGCTGTCGGTGACTTCTCCCGTCCCGCTGGTGGTGATGGGCTCCAGGTCGAGTTGCTCGCCCCAGACGATGGGCCAGCCCTCGGGCCGGTCGGGGTGCGGTGGGGTGGTGTAGGCAATCTGCGCGGCGGCGTGGCGCAGCGCGTCGATGAGGTCGTCGACGGAGAACCCGGGCGGCGGCGGAACGATTGCGTCGGGGTCGGCGGGGTTGACACCGTCGAGGCGGGCGATGGCGTGAAAGTGCACCGCTGCCCGAGCTTGGAGTTCGGCGACCTTCCCGGGTGAGAGCCGGACCGGAGCGACCTTGCGGACCTTTCCGGAGGGGGTGACCAGCTCGACGCGGGGGATGCCGCGCTGGCGGGCGAGGTGGGCGAGGTGGCGTTCCGCGGCTTGCTTGGTGCGGTGCCACAGCTTGCCGGAGAACAGGTTCCACACGACCTGGTGGTCGTGGTCGTAGCAGTCCAGGCACAACGGCCGCCCGATCACCGTGTCGCCGGTCTCGTGGCGTGCCCAGCAGACAGCCGGGCGGTTGTGGGCGCAGAGCCCGGCGGTGGGGTCGGTGGCGCGGCGGGCGTGGCATGGTTCTGCCCGGCAGTCGCAGCGTTTGCGGTTGACGCAGGTGTGCCTTTTGACCGACCGGTTGTGCACGGTGCCGAAGGACGGTGCGGTGAACGTGGCGAACACCGCCGGGTGCGCGGCGACGGTGTCGGGGATGCCTTTGCCGCCGACGAGGCCAGCTCGTAGGAGTTGGAAGGCGTCGCGTTGGTAGGTCTGTGCGCAGGCGGGACAGACCGTCGCGCGGCGGTTGCCGCACGCCTTGTAGATCGCGGCGTCGGGCATGGCGTCGGTGTGCCGGGCGTCGAGGAGCCGGCCGGTGGTGGGCTCCACGGTGAGCAGCTGCCCGGCCAGCCGGATCGGGCGGGTGCAGGCGGCGGCAGCGCGGACGTGTTCCAGCCACCCGAAGTAGTCCGGTTGCTGGGCGCGGGTGAACGCGGAGCCGGCGGCGGTGTAGCCGACGTAGGGACTGGTGGTGTCGGCGTTCGAGCCCACACCCCGGGCCGAAGCGCGGGGTGTGAGGTCCAGCGTCGAATCCATCAGGCAGCCTCAGTGAGGTGCCGGTTGGTGATGGTGTGTTGGGTGACGATGATGCGGCAGGCGCCGCACTGGCGGTCGGCCGGTTCGTGCCGGTGACAGGCGATGGTGGCGGTCGTGTCGCCGCAGCGGATGGTGACCGGGTTCCGGCAGGGTCCGCCGGGGATGACGTGGATGACGGTGCGTCGGGTGTCGTAGGGGTGTGGCTCGGCGAAGGCCGGGCAGGTGTGGAAGGTGTAGTCGATGTCGACGACGTGGATGGTCATCGGGCACCACCTGTGACGGGGGTGCCGTTGACGGCCGGGGTGTGGCCGGTGATGGTGTGCAGCAGTTCCCGGGCGATGTCCGGGGTGACCGAGAGCAGGCTGGCGAGTTCGTCGGTGGTGATGGGTCGGCCGGTGCTCTGTTCGTGGCGTCCGATGACGAATCGGGCGGTAGGCATCAGGTGCGCCGGGACCTCGGGTCGGGCGGCCGGGATCGGGGTGAAGGCGGGTGCCGTGATGGCGGCCGGGACTGTTGCCTGTGGGGTATCGACGACCGGCTCAGATGTCGGCGGGGTGTCGACGGCGGGCGGAGTAGCCGGAGTGGTGTCGGCGGTCGGGGTCGTCGCCGGAGCAAGGACGAGTTTGACCAGGGCCATGAACGCCAGCGCGGGAACCGCCGAGAGGAGCCACCCGGACGGGCCGGGTTTGGCAACGGCGAGTTGCGCGGCCAGTGACAGGCCAGCGGCGGCGAGGAGCAGGACCATCGGGTAGCCGATGGGTGCGCCGGTGCGGCGGCGTCGGCGGATGGTGA
This sequence comes from Micromonospora sp. MH99, assembly GCF_021442385.1. Taxonomy (GTDB): domain Bacteria; phylum Actinomycetota; class Actinomycetes; order Mycobacteriales; family Micromonosporaceae; genus Micromonospora. The sequence continues at coordinate 88,006 of NZ_MUZA01000017.1, read as the reverse complement.
GCAGGGCGGCGATTGGGACGAGTTCGGAGATGACGGCGTTGGCCCAGCCGAACCAGCCCGGGGTGTTGGCGGGGCTGTTGGCCATGGTCCAGTCGTGGACGTGGGTGAACGACGCGGCCCCGGCGGAGCCGCCGACGGCGATAAGGATGAGGACCAGGACCAGGCCCTCCAAGCGGGTGGCGGCTGGTTCGCGGTTCATCGGATGCCGCCCATGTAGGCCATGGCGATGCCGATGAGCAGGATGACGGCGAAGGTGATCAGGACAGCCATTAGTGGCCTCCGTGGCAGTCGAGGCAGCAGCCGTAGCGGCGGGGGATGTAGTAGGGCTTCACCTGCTCGCAGGTCCGGCAGGTCCGGCGAGCGAGCAGGGCTTTAGCGATGGCTTCCCGCTGGGCAGGCGTGGCGGTGCGTTTGGGTGCGGCGAGGTCGGTGCGGTAGAGGTACGCGACCCGCCGGTTGGTGCGGTGCCGCCAATAGATCTGCGCGACCGGGTCATGTCCTCCAGGACGAAGGCCAGCGGCGCGGAGTTGACGCACGGTGGCCAGGCCGGCAGGGGCGCAGCGGTAGGGGAAGGTGGGGAACCCGTAGCGGGTGCCGAGCGGGTCGTAGAACTCGACCCGAATGCCGGTCCGGTCGGCCAGGTTGTCCAGGTCGACGGCGCGGAGATCAGTCATGGCTTGTCTCCCCAGCGCTGTTGAGCGGCTTGGCGGGAGATGCCGAGGCGGGAGCCGATTTCGGCCCAGGAGTAGCCGAACGCGCGCAGGCCGATCACGGCCTCACCGATCGCGTCGTCAATGACCGACGACAGGGTGATGAGGTCACGGAGTGCTTCCACATCGCCGGTGGCGACGCGGCGGCCGTGGGCGCGGATGATGCGCCGAGCGAAGCCGGCGAACTCGTCGTTCTCGACGACATCCCGGCGCTTCTGTCGAGGAACGGAAGGCGTCAAGGGACGCTTGACGGCGCTCATCGGTTCTCGTCCCCCGTGATGTGGAGGGAGTCCCATTCGGTGGCAGCCGCCGTAAGGGCGGTGATGACCTGCTCGGCGGTGCGGGCCGGATCGTCGTTCCACGAGTACGGGGAGGTGTGCTCATCGAGCAGGTAGCCGTCCTCGTCGATGAGGAAGACCGGGGCGGTGGTGTCGAGGTAGTCGACGAACGCGCCCAGGGCGGCGAGGTAGTCGGCGAGGGCGTCGGGGTCGAGCTGGGAGAAGTGCTCGACGGTGTGTCCGGCGCAGGCGATGCCGATGGCCCCGGCGGCGCAGGCCGGCGGGGTGAGGGTCTCGGTGGAGTTGGCGTAGTAGGTGCCCTGGTGCCAGCCGTGCCGGCGCAGGTAGAGGGCAGCCATCCGCAGCAGAGCGGCCGGTGTGACCGGTGCTGCGGTGGGTGGGTTCTGGGTAGCCTTCATGGCAACCACGTCCTTTCAGAAGGGCTTGGTAGGAGGTCGGCAGGACCGGCGAGCTTGCGAGGCAGATCCGGTCCTGTCGGCCGATTAGTGAGTGCGCAGCCGCAGGTAGCGGCGGTGGCGGGTGTCGTCGCCGCCCATCGGGGTCGGCGGGGACAGGTAGACGAGTCGGCCGCTGGCCGAGGCGGCGCGGACCATGACGGCGATGTCCTCGGGACGGCCGACGATCCACAGTTCGGTGAACTGGGCGGCCCGCTGGTTGTTGGCCTTGGCGTAGGCGCGTTCGCGCGTGGTCATGCCGCCATCTCCCATTCGGTGGGGTTGACCGTCGGGGTGCTGATCGTGGGGCGGCGGGTCCAGGCGGCGTAGTCGGCGATGTTGTAGATGTCGGTGTCGGTGAGGTAGGCGGCCTTGATGCGGCGGGGAACGCCGCCTTCGGCCAGGAGGTAAGCCGCGCCCTGGTTGGTGGGGCTGATGTCGGAGGCGGTGTAGCCCTGCTCGGCCCAGCCCTGACCGAGGATGATGTTCGAGCTGTTCAGCGAGGTGCAGCGGAACGCGGCGCGGTAGCCGAACAGGTCCCGCAGGCTGGCGGGGATGATGTCCCACGATGGGCGCTGGGTGGCGGCGACGACGGGCATGCCGCAGGCGCGGCCGAGGGAGACGAGCCCTCGCAGGAGGGTGGAGAACTCTTCCTGTTGTGCCTTGGTGCCGAGGACGGTGGAGAACATGGCGAGTTCGTCGATGATGGTGACGATGACGGACATGCCGTCGCCGTCGGCGAGCTTGCGGCGCCGGTTTGCCAGGAGCCAGGCGTAGCGGTTGGTGGCCACGACCAGGAGGCGACGCAGGACGTCAATGCCCTGGTCGATGTCGGGGCCGATGAACGCGTCGGCGAGGTCGCGCCAGGGGCCGAGTTCGACGAGTTTGGCGTCGAAGAGCACGAGGCGGGTGTTGTCGCACAGGGCGGCGTGGCCGCAGATGTTGTTGATGAGGCCGGACTTGCCGCCGCCGGGTTCGCCTGCGGTGAGCAGGTTGCGGTAGATGACGTCGAGGTAGACGGGTTGGCCGAACTCGTCGATCCCGATGAAGATCGGGTCGAACATCGACAGGCCAGGACCCACCGGCACCGCTTCAGCGGTGGTGGGAATCGTGGTGGTCATGAGATTGCCCTCCTGGGCGTTGTGGGCGCGAGGAGCCACACGAACGAGCCGCCATGGCTCCTCGCGTCCGGGTTGGGTTGGGGTCAGATCCAGTCGGAGGTGTCGTCGTCCTCGACGGACGACGCGGACGAAGCCGCGGGCTTGCTGCCGTTGGCAGTCGTGGTGGCGGCCGGCTTCTTGCCGGCGGGCTTGCCCTGGGTCGGGAGGGTGACCGTCGGCATGTCGATGTCCGGCAGGTCCAGGGCGGTGGGGACCGTCAGCGGCGATGCCGAGACGGGCGCGGTCGGGTCGATCACGTCGACCAGGGGTGAACCGACGTGGGCGGTGAGCACCTCCCGGCGTTTGATGTCGAACCGCAGGTAGGCGGCGTTGTTCTCCGAAGCGCGCTCGATGAGCACGGTGGAGGCGTGGCAGGTGACCGCGATCTTGTCGAGGCGACCTTCCAGGTCCTTGGCGGACAGGCCGGGCCGCAGGTAGACCCAGACCCGTTCACCAACCGGTGTCGGGCGTGCCCAGAGGATCAGCGGCAGCGAACCGGACTGGTTGGCGATGATGAACTGCGCGAAACACACCCGCAGCCGATGCCTCACCACCAGACACCAACCCCAGGCGACGACCTGACGGCGGACCGGGCGGATGGCGGCGGGAACGCCGACGACCAGGGCGACCACGATCAGGGTCACCACGGTTGGGGTGTGGTTGGCGAGCTGCACCCACGCGGTGAGCAGCACGACGCCGAGGATGGTTTCCGGGGTCCACCACCACAGCAGCCGGATCACCGGCCAGATCCGGACGAGCAGCCAGACGAGGCCGCCGGTCGGGACGCCGATCAGCGCGCCGACGATGACGGCGAGGATCGGGTGAATGGAGGAGGCGGCCACCACGGCCGCGAGGAGGCCGACGATGACCGCCGTGAGGATGAACGCCATGCGGGCGTTACGTGCGGAGGAACGGTGGACCTTGGCCTCGATGACCGTCACCGTTCCGGTTGACCTGCCGGCGAACCGGCGGGGGCTAGACTTGGACACGACGAGTCCTCCCAAGTGCAAGTTGGGTTGGATGAGTTGGAGGGCGACGGGGTCGGGTGATGTAGGAGTCAGACCGACCCCGCGCCAACTTCCACGGGGATGCCACCACCACAGGTGATGACCAGGTTCGGGAATGTAGGAGTCAGAAGCACTCCCGAACCGATCTTGTGGATTTAGTTCAGCGGACCATCAGGCCGCTTCGGCGAGCCACGGACACCAGCGGCTCACACAGCACAGCGGTGCGAGGGACCTACTTGGCCGGAGAACCAGTCTTCGGCTTCAGCGAGACCGCCCGGAACGCGACGCCGTTACGCCCGTTGGTCGCCCACGGAATGGCCTCCAACTGCTCGACAGCCAGGAAGTCGCCCACCTTCACGCTCGGCTTCTCTCCCGCCGTGGTGATGGTGATGACCTCCCCGCCGTTCTCGTCGAGCACGAAGACCTGGGTGGACCACATGAGCCGGCCCGTGTTCTTCTCGGACTTCTGATTGCCGTTCTGGTCGTTCTTCGGCTCCGGGTCCTTCGACGCCGTCACCTGCTTGCTCGTGGTGTCCACGTACAGCTTCACAACAAACCTCCTGTGTCTGAGCGCGTCCCCAGTGGACGACTGCTCCTGCTCTAAGAAAACATCGACGCGGGTGACGCCGAAACGCCTTTGCATGGACGCTTGGGACGTTTATAGTGATGGAAACGTCCCCACCGTGAGGAGCGACGATGGCCAACGATCGTCTGCGAGACGCGCTTGACCGGTCCCGGGTATCGCCGGCCGAGCTAGCGCTTCTCACTGAGTGCGACGTAAAGACCGTGAGCCGCTGGCTCGCTGGCAGGGTTCCGCATCCTCGCACCCGTTTTATGATCGCGAAGCGATTGAAGGAAGACGAAAACTTCCTGTGGCCGGGAGCGCAGAGAGCCACCGACGACGTATCAAATTCCGCCGGGATGGTGCAGTTCTATCCCACACGAGGAGCGGTGCCGCCGAACCTCTGGGACCGGCTACTCGACGCAGCGACAGCAGACGTGGGCATTCTTGTCTACGTGGGAATGTTCCTTACTGAGAAGCCTGACCTCTTGGAGCGCATGCACAAGAAGGCGGCTGCTGGCGCGAGGATACGCATACTGCTTGGCGAACGGGAAAGCATCGCGGTCAAACAGCGAAGTGTTGATGAGGGGATCGGGCCAGAAACGATCTCGGCAAAAATCGACCAGGCCAATGCTTTCTTTGGCTCGCTGACGGACGTGCCGAACATCGAGATGCGGAACCATTCAACAGTGCTCTACAACTCTATCTACCGCTTTGACAACGACATGATCGTTAATCCTCATGTCTACGGTAAGACCGCACCCATGGCACCGGCGATGCATCTCCGCAAGACGGCAACGCACGGCCTCTTCAACACGTACTCGGACAGCTTCGAGGCAGTCTGGCGATCGGCAACACGCGAAAGCAGGAGCTAGTTGATGCCCAAGACTGACTTCCTAAACGACCCAACCGCGCCTCTGGCCAATTCCCTGGTGGTGGCCGTGACAGTCTTCGTCCAGAACGAACGAGGGAATGTCCTGCTCATCAGACGATCTGATAACAGCCTCTGGGCCTTGCCCGGTGGAGCGCAGGACGTCGGAGAGTCGACCGCGCAGGCAGCCGTGCGTGAAGTCGAGGAGGAGACGGGCCTCCACGTCGAACTCACCGGGATCTCTGGCATCTACTCGGACCCTGCTCACGTTATCGCCTATGACGACGGCGAGGTGCGGCAGGAATTTTCGATCTGCCTACGAGCCCGGGTAATCGGCGGCCAGCTCCGTACTAGCAGCGAATCTTCAGAGGTGAAATGGGTCGACCCGGAGAGCGTCCAGACTCTCCCGATCCATCCGTCCATGCTCCTACGGATCGAACACGGCTTGGAGGACAGACCACCCTACCTGGGTTAGCCGGCGAATTCGCGAAGTCGGCTCGTCGTTCTGGCAATAGCATCTGCCAGGTCACGCTGGGCGCTGTCTATGAAAACGGTTACTAAGTCACCCGGACCGTACCGCTCCTTGATCTCGGTAACCCTACTTACGAAATCCGTCGGCTCTCCGTCAGGCGTTGTGGTGAGATCGCACATCCACAACGCGTCTCTGACCGGCCCTTCTTCGTCCTGAAAGTCGGCCAGTTGTCCTGCCAAGCCTCGGAGACGCGCCTCTCTGACGGCGCAGGAGTGATGCGCGACGAGATGAACGAGTCGATCCGGCGCGTCTATACCCCTCAGATAGACCGCGCCATCAAGGGGATGAAATCCAGTCATCGCCAAGTGAGGGGCATAGCCGACATCGTGCAGGATCGCTGCGGCTTCGAGCAGAGCGACGTCATCACCGACAGCTGCGGCGAGGGTCTGTGCCTTCTGAGCGACGCCCTGGACGTGAGCCCAGCGGCGAGGCAGGGTGCTCGCCAGGTTTCGACGGGAGACCTCGTAGGCCCACGGAACCAGCGACATGGATAGACGATAACGCCGTTGCTAGCCCTTCAGCACTACCCATTCGTACGGCTAGCCGGCCGGACTGCCGGCGATGTTGTGCAAAGTTTCTGTACGTCTTCAAGGCGGCCCTGAACGGGCCGCACGCGCCGCCGCCTGGGCGCGCGTCCGTCGCTCCGCTGGCGCTCCGACTCCGGCCACGCAATACGCCCGGCGGCTGGCGCGGAAGCGGGAAGCCCAAGGGGCCGCCGCAACACGACAGGGCGGTTGACCGAGTGGTGGTGAGCCGACAGCCGGCCGGGCCGCGCGGCCACGAGCCCGCGCAGCGTAGGGGAGCGCACGCCAGCCGCGCCGGCAAGCTGGCGGCGGTCGCGGGATTGGGGCTACTGCGCCTCCGGCGGGGGCGCTCGGGCTCCGAGATGGTTGCAACCCCGTCGGCGGGTTGCGGTCCGCGGGTGGTTGCGCGGGCCATCCCGTCAGCCGACGACCCGGGCGAGCCGAGCAGACCACCGCCCGACCCGCCAGCGTCCGACCGTGCGTCAAGGCCGTCTTGACATGGCGGGCCGGGCGGCGGCCCACTCCCCACAGGGCGGGTCGACGGCAGACGGGATGGCGCAGCTCTCGTCAGGGGTTGCGGCCACCGCCTATCTTCCTGCTGTGAGCTTTATTGACAGCATGTCGCTGATCAGTGACCTTGATTTAGGAGATGTCCCGGCGTGGGGTTCATTTGTCACCACTCTAGGTGCGTTCGTAGCCGCAATCTGGGCGGGCAGGACAGCCCGGAGACTTTATGAGCGAGAGTCAGCACGCGATCAGCGCGCGGAGGAAGACCGGCGTGAGCGCTCGGAGGAGCAGCGAAGAGCCCAAGCTGTGCAGGTTTGTGGATGGTTCGGCACCACGCCGATAACGGGGGTTATGGGCGGGTCCTGGTGTGCTTGGATGCAGAACGCGTCCCGTGTTCCTGTTCACGATGTGAAAGTCGAATTCTACTTCCGCAAGTTTGGCACGGAGGAGGAGCCGGACTTGAGGGATACGAAGTTGATGAGCGTTCTTCCACCCGCAACTGAGCCGAGGGTTGTTATCCCTGACGGTGACCTGACCCGTGAGACGGGCGAGCTGGACGCATACGGCGATCCTGTGGTTTTGGAAACAACTAAAGACTTTGCCGTAGCGATCGAATTTACTGATGCAGCGGGGTATCGCTGGCGGCGCAACATACGCGGTCAACTGACGGAGTTGCCGATTAAGGAGCACTGATGCGCGAGCAGTGCGCCTGACTGTCTGAGCCTATGGCCGTCGGCCAACTCGATTTGCGAGCTGAGGGTGGGAGTTTGCCGGATGGGCCGGACCCGCTCGCGGCTCAACCACTAAAGTCGTTCGGTGTCATAAATGTCGATATGTCTGAACTCGGCGTGCACGGCTCGGCCAGCCGTCGTGCTCGTTCGTCTTCGCTGATCTCACGTCGTGGATGTGGTACGTACTCAGCATCGACCCAGCCACAGTGCCCACAAACGCCAGCGACCACCCGGTAGGACTGGCAGGACTCGCATCGGACGCTCAACCGAGCGTGGCGCAACCGTGCAGCACTGAACATGCCTAATAAGTGCTCCACCATCTTGAGCGCGATCTCCGCATCTATCCGTGCGGCGTTCTTGGCATGTGTTAGGCCGTTGGTGTATGACCACGTCTCTATCGAAATAGCCTTTAGATAAGATCGCAGTTTCGCGGACGAATCGCCCGGTGCAAGGCGATTCGCCAAGTGTTCCACCCAGCCTTTAAAATCCGCCTTTTTCGGCGGCGGGGTGCCGTCCGGCACCAGACTTTCATCGGCAGTTTCGTCGATGAATGATACGAGGCACTCCCGCAGCCGCATGCCGACGGCCTGGAAGTTCTCGGCCTCATCGCCGCTATCGTAGGCATCAAACGCTTGCTGCCAACGTCGCCATGATCCCGGCAGAAGCTCAGCGTGAGGTTCGGCGACTGGAACTTCACGCTCCTGCTGATAGGACAGTCGTAGAGCCAAGCCGACATGGAATGTCAATACGACATCGCGGCTCTTGAAGTCGACTTGGCTGTACAGATACATCGGTTCCGTGACAACCCACCAGCGACTACCGGTGCAGTGCACATCCCAGATGTCGTGCCGCACAGGTCCTACCAGCTCGGACGCGGCCTTCTCAAGGTGGACAACCTCTTCATTGGCCTGGTCCCGGACATAGGCACGGACTGCCTCTTGCTCACGCTTGCTGGGGCGCATGTGGCATGCCTTCCGACTGGTGCCATCGGGCCCACGTCGACGAGGGTCAGGCTCAGGCCGTCCCTAGGCCGTCGGAGGCCGATCATGAGCGACTAACGACAACCACTGGTGACGACGTCTACCCAGGTGACAAGGCGTGGTGCGGCTCATGACCAGGCCAGCCACCGCCTCCTTACCTGTAGTTGGTGAACTGGAGAGCGACGCCGAAGTCCTCGCCCTTGAGCAGCGAGATGACCGCCTGGAGGTCGTCCCGCTTCTTGCCGGTGACGCGCAGCTGGTCGCCCTGGATTTGCGCCTGAACGCCCTTGGGGCCCTCGTCGCGGATCTTCTTGCTGATCGCCTTGGCCTTGTCCGTCTCGATGCCCTGGATCACCTTGCAGTCGATCTTGAACACCTTGCCGGACGGGCGTGCCTCGCCGGCGTCCAGCGACTTCAGCGAGATGTTCCGCTTGACCAGCTTCTCCTTGAAGACGTCCAGCGCGGCGAGGACGCGCTCCTCGGTCTCTGCCTGGAGGCCGATCGCCTCCTCACCCGACCAGGAGATCTCCGCGCCCGTGCCGCGGAAGTCGAACCGCGTCGAGAGCTCCTTCTCCGCCTGGCGAAGGGCGTTGTCGACCTCCTGGCGGTCGACCTTGCTCACGATGTCGAATGACGGGTTCGCTGGCATGCTTCTGCTCCTGCTGTCGGGCGGTCTGGGCGTGCCGTCGGCCGCCGACCAGCGGCACGACCCTCTGACCGTACCCGGTTGCGTCGGTCCCGGGGTGAGCCGCTATCCTTGCTTCCGCCGCCGCGTTACGACGCGGTGGGGTGCCCTGGCGGGTTGCCCGAGCGGCCAATGGGAGCGGACTGTAAATCCGTCGCGAAAGCTACAGAGGTTCGAATCCTCTACCCGCCACCAGGTGCAGACACGGCCCCTGACCAGCAGAGATGCTGATCGGGGGCCGCGGTCGTTGGTCTGGCCGATTATGGCTGCGTCCAGCCCGTGACAACTGGTTGTAGGCAGTTGCTGGGCAACCGGGCGGGTCGAGGGGTCGGGCAATTGCACGGTAAGGTCCTGCCGAACCTCCGTGGCCTCTCGGACCAAGCGCCCAACCTGCCTGCCCCAGCGATGGTCGATCTTCTCGTGGTGACAGGACAGGGAAGGCTTGACCTCGCCACGTCGTCGAAGTCGGCGTGCCGTCGGACAAGTCGCAGTATCCCGCCGTGGGTCCGCGACTTCCGACGGACGCATCCATGCGTGGTAGAGGCGGCCGAGAACGCCGTGACCCTCTCGGCGCGTTTGCCGAGAGATCTCACCGCCCTCAGCAGCGCGGCGACCTGGGCCGGGTTCTCCACCACTCGCCAGTCGGTGGAATGTGTCACCTCAGAGACGGTCCAGTACGCCCGTCGACCAGGTTGGAGGCAATCAGCTCCAGCTCGACGGTAGACCCGAGCACGTCATAGATGATCTTCAGTTGCAGTCCAGGGGTGCCTTAGCTGGCTCCGACTAGACTTGGTTCCTTCGGTATCGCTGTCAGCGCCTTCGATGATCAGGGGTGTGTCAGGTGGCAGGTCGGCCGGTTGCCTGGGCCGCGGGATTTGGGGTGGCACTAGCCGCGGTCAACAGTGCATTGATCAATGAACTGCATGGCGACTGGAAGTGGTGGGTCGCCTGCGGAGCCCTGACGGTGGCCGGAGCGGCACTGGCGGGATGGCTGGCGACCCGGCCAGCGGACGCGGAACAACGGATTGGTAGCGGAGCTGTCGTCGCCGGCCGAGACATCGCTGGACAGGTCCGCACTGGTGGATCCCCATGTGCCCAAGTCCACGATCCGTCGCCGGTAGCGGGGGTGAATCCGGGCGCCGTCGTCGCCGGGCGAGACGTCACTGAACGAGCCGATATCGATACCAGAGGACACCAGCCTGGACGGACGTCGGAATTGGGCCGTTAGTTATGAGCCGATCATGGCAGCTAGCCCCAGGTGCAGTAGCCGCCGGGCGAGATATTACTGGAACCGTTCACACCGGACCGATGTACGTGCAGGTCACGGCTGGCGGCTTCGATCAGGTTCATAGCGCGGTCTTTGATCCAGCACCGCTGTTCGAACTCTTGGACCTCGCGCGATTCCAAGGCCGCAAGGATTTGATCAGCCGTATTGATGAACGGATCACCAGAGCCGACCGCGGTTACGTAGTCATCCGCGGCGAAGCTGGGGTTGGTAAGAGTGCACTGGCGGCTCACCTGGTTTGGACCCGTCCATGCGCGTATCACTTCACTGCGCTGGACGGCGGTGCGCGTAACCCAGTCGAGGCACGTAAGAGTTTGGCGGCCCAATTGATCGCTGCTTGGAGCTTGGCGCAGCGGTTCACGCCCGGTGACGTCTTTCCCGCTGCGGCAGAGCGGCCAGACTGGCTCGCAAGGGTCATTCGAGCAGCGGTGGCAGCCCGCAACGAGCAGCATCCGCCAGCGGAGCGCCTGCCGATCGTGCTGGTCGTCGATGGGTTGGACGAGGCCGAACCAGACCCGCCGGGAATGGGCACCGGGGTACCACTAGGACTACCCAGCCCGGACGCTTTACCGCCAGGGGCTTACATCATCGCGACGAGCCGCTACGGACTTCCCTTGGTCGCGCTGCGTGATCCACTGCGGGTTGGCTGGTCACAGATCGATGTGCAAGGCGCGGACAACTTAACCGATATGGCCACCTACCTACAAGTTGCCACAAATGGCCCCAACTCGGACGCAGCGCTGACCCGGGCACTTGCCGATCATGGAGTTACCGCGGAGGTATTCGCTGCGACGTTGCTGGACCGCTGCCAAGGCGTGTGGATCTACCTCCGGTATGTCCTAGACGAGATTCGCGCCGGCTTGCGCCCCCCAACCGACGTAGCCTGCCTTCCAGATCGACTGCGCGGGTATTACGAACAGCACATCCAACGATGGTCCAAGCATCCCGACTGGGAAGGCTTGCACCTACCGGCCTTGGCCGTGCTCGCTGCGCTCAGGCGTGGTGTTGCCATCGAAGAGCTCGCCGCCGCCCTGCATCGGTCGAGCGCCATTGGCCAACTGGCGAGGTGGCTAGATGGGCCCGCCCGCGCCTTCCTCGACGTCACGACCAGCATCAGTCAGGTGCGCCACTACCAGGTCCGGCACCAAAGCCTCCGTGACCTATTCATCGCCCCCGCCGGCCCGAACGACGATCGGGAGCCCATCGACGCCGGGCTTACCCAACGGTTGAACGCCGCATGGGCCGCCGCGCATCGGACGATCGCTAGCTGGCTTATCCCACGCCGCAACAGCATTACTGGTCGTCGGGATTGGGCAGGTGTGGACGATTACACCCGACTGCAGCTGCCCAGTCACGCCGCGGCTGGCAAGGTTCTCGACGACCTCGTGACGGATCCAGGCTTCCTGCTCTCCTTCCCGCCCGGACAGATCCTGTGGCATCGGCACACCCTGACTCACCGCCAGCAAATTGCCGCCGCCGCGGCCCTCGAGAGTGCCGCCACCAGCGACTGGTCCAACCGGGTGGAATCTGAACGAGCATGGTGGCTGCACGTTTGGGCCCGAAAGACCCGGTCAACGCATCTTGCCGAAACGCTCACGTTCGACCACCCTGACTGGCCTTGGCACGCGCAAAGTGCGTTCTGGTCTGGCACCACCGCGCGCACCCTCACTGGGCACACAGGGGCAGTCGTTGCGGTGGCGGTGTTGCCTGGCCTAGATGGGCAGCATCACATTGTCTCTGGCAGTAGCGACCGGACGGTGCGGGTGTGGGATGCGAACACCGGCAGCCTGCTAGCCGAGCTCACGGGCCACGGCGGAGGGGTGTCGGCGGTGGCGACGTGGCCTGGTCCAGATGGCCAGCACAGGATTGTGTCCGGCAGCAGCGATGGAACGGTGCGGGTATGGGACCCCGACACCGGGACTGAGCTAGCGATTCTCAGCGCCCACACTGACGAGGTGTCCTCATTAGTGCTGCTGCCCGGCCCGAACGGGCGATCCCGCATCGTCTCCGCTGGGGACGAGACGGTACGGGTATGGGACCCCGACAACGCCACTGATCTCGTCGAACTCACCGGTCACACCAACGAAGTGACCGCGCTGGCAGTGCTGCCTGGCCCCGACGGGCGCCACCGCGTCGTCTCCGCCGGCGACGAAACGGTACGGATATGGGACCCCGACACCGGCGTCGAGTTGGCAAAGCTCGCTGGCCACACCAGCTGGGTTTCCTCGGTGGCCGTGCTGCCCAGCCCGGACGGGCGTTACCGCGTCGTCTCCGCTGGCGACGGGACGGTGCGAGTATGGGACCCCGATAACGGCACCCAACTGAACGTGCTCCGCGGACACGCGAGAGGGCTGTCTGCGGTGGCGGCGCTGCCCAGCCCGGACGGACGTCACCGCATCATCTCCGCCAGCGACGGGGCTGTACGCGTGTGGGACCCGGACAACGGCGCCGAGTTGGCCGAACTCACCGGCCACGCCGACGAGGTGACTGCCCTGGCGGTTCTGCCTGGGCCGGAAGGTCAATACCGTATCGTCTCGGGCAGTAGCGACCGAACGATTCGCGTGTGGGACCCCGACAACGGCGCCGAGTTGGCCGAACTCGCGGGCCACACCAATGAGGTGACCGCCCTGGCGGTTCTGCCTGCCCCGGAAGGTCGACACCGTATCGTCTCGGGCAGTAGCGACCGAACGATTCGCGTGTGGGACCCCGACAACGGCGCCGAGTTGGCCGAACTCGCGGGCCACACCAATGAGGTGACCGCCCTGGCGGTTCTGCCTGCCCCGGAAGGTCGACACCGTATCGTCTCGGGCAGCAGCGACCGAACGATTCGCGTGTGGGACCCCGACAACGGCGCCCAGCTGGCCGAACTCGCGGGCCACACCAATGAGGTGACCGCCCTGGCGGTTCTGCCTGCCCCGGAAGGTCGACACCGTATCGTCTCGGGCAGCAGCGACCGAACAATACGCGTGTGGGACCCCGACAACGGCACCCAGCTGGCCGAACTCACCGACCACACCAATGAGGTGACCGCCCTGGCGGTTCTGCCTGCCCCGGAAGGTCGACACCGCATCGTCTCGGGCAGCAGCGACCGAACAATACGCGTGTGGGACCCCGACAACGGCACCCAGCTGGCCGAACTCACCGGCCATACTGGTTGGGTGTCCGGGGTCGCGGTGCTGCTCGGCCAGAATGGACGACATCGCGTCGTCTCGGCTGGCGATGAAACAGTACGGATATGGGACCCCGACACTGGCATCGAATTGGCACGACTAACCGGCCACACCAGCTGGGTATCAGGGGTCGCGGTGCTCCCCAACGCGAACGGGCGATATCGCGTCGTCTCGGCCGGCGATGAAACAGTACGGATATGGGACCCCGACACTGGCGTCGAATTGGCACGACTAACCGGGCACACCAGCTGGGTGTCTGCGGTTGCGGTGTTGCCTTGCCAGGGCAATCGATACCACATCGTCTCCGGCAGCAGCGACCGATCGGTGCTGGTCTGGGCTCGTCAGCACGGCGCATCCCACGCTTGACCGCGATGTAGGGCTCCCGCAGCAGGCGGACGCAGTTCGCGATGAAGGAAGAACCGTCCAACCCCCGGGATACCGGGGCACGAGGTTTCGCGGTAGCGCTGCTGGCGAAACCGTTCAGGATCACCGAGGCTAGGTCGTTGGCTCTGGCCTCGGTGATCCGCACCTGTGTCCCATCCGGCGGTCGATCTGTACGCAGCCCGCTTATTAGGAACTGGCGACGGTTAGATGCACAGAGTTAGACCTGCCGTGAGGCGTTCCTGACGGATGTCGACCCGGGTCGGTCTGCAACCGGAGGCCGTTGTCTCCTGACGTGCACGACCGGCCCTGCGCGCGGCTCGTGCCACCTCCTGGTGCCTCGACGCCGACCGGCGTCGCGGCTGCGATGTTGCTGGCGGGCCGGCTCGACTGCCGGGTTTGAGTTGCCCGGGGCAGCACATTGGTCGGCTCACCACGCCCAAGGCGCATCCCCGGGTAGAGCATCCCTGGCGCTGGCGAGATTGACGGGGCAGCGCCGTGAAGGCCACGCGCGCCGTGCGGTATGCGGCAACTGCGCCTCGTGGACCAGCCGCTGCATCTTGCAGGAGGCCGACTGCAACAGTTCAGGACCGTTGACAAGCGGCACGTACCCCAAAGGACGCTCTGCTCCTGCTCGGTTGCCACGCGGTTGGGCCCGACTGCCGGACGTGGCCTACACCGCCATGGCGACGGGTACCGCCACGCAGCCAGGTGGAGGTCTCTCCATGCCGGGACCACGGGAACAAGGCGGGTACGTCGCGGCCCACGAGGCGACGGCGGCCGAAATGGGCCCCTGTTCCGACCGTTGCGATAGGACGCGGCCGAGCCGGCTTGAGCGCCGGTACGCCTGAGTGTTCACGCAAATTGCATCTGCGAGGGTCGATGGGACCGTCCATGTGAGCTGCGTTTACGCTGTTCGTGGTCGCGTGGTTCATGAGGCGTCGTCCATGTGAAATGAACCCGACGAGATACTGGCGTGATGGCGCGGAGCCGGTATGGTGGTCGATGGCCGGACTTGAGGCGTGCGTGCGGGTCACGCAGGCAGATGTTACTGAGCGTGACGTTCGAACCGGATGTGGCGAGTGCTTATAGGTGGACCCGAATTGCGTTGAAGGTCGTTTTCAGCACTGCGCGCAGCGGTGAACTGACCCGCAAGCTCGTGATCTGGCCCAGTGTGACGAGGGCGGTAGGCCGAACGGCGGGAAGTAACAGACGGTGGGGCCAGTAGGGCGGCCACCACTTCTCTGGTTGCCCGGGCTGTGGCACGATCGTGGAACCTCCACTACCCCACGAGACCTTCCGACAGGAGCAATCTTATGTCTGGTCGTAGGTTGGGCCGGCTGTATGGCTCGCTCCTCATCCTGGCCGCCGCCGCCACCATGGTCATCGCAAACCACGGTGTACCCGCCGATCTGCACCTCGCGGACGTCATCTGGGTCTGACGACCCCTGTCCGACGGGCCACTGCTTGTCAAGGGACACGCCACACCGCCAGGGAGCGGAATGATCGCGCGGGACCAGTTGAGGCGCAGGTCGTCGGAAGACGCCTGGATCATCACCGCTCCGCTGATCCTTCTGGCGGTCACCTGCGCAACCCTCACCGGTCTGGTCGCCGACCGTCCGTTCGGCGACTGGCACTGGGCAGCGCTCCTTCTCGCGGCGATGATCGCCGCGGGTCTGCCGCTGCTGGTGCTGGTCGCTCGCCGGCAGTCGGTGGCCATGACGCTCACCGAGTTGCCGCTCGTCCTGGCGCTGTACTTCCTGCCGCCGCTGACGGTCGTCGTCATCTACACGCTCGCGTCCCTGGTCACGCAACTGCGACACCGGATCACGGCGCCCAAGGTGTGGTTCAACGCGGCGCGGGCCGCCGCGGGGACGTCGCTCGCCACTCTCGTCCTCCAGGCGTTGCCGCCGAGGTCGGGTGTCGGCCTGACGACGTGGGTGAGTCTCTGCTGCGCGATCAGCGTGGTGTTCCTGGTGAGTCTCACCGCCGTCATGTCGGTGCACACCCTGTTGCAGGGCTGGCAGGCCGGTCGGGAAGCCCTCCGCGCGGCGCCGTCACTGCTCCTGACCGCGGGCATCAACGTCGCCGCCGGTCTGGTCGTCCTGATCCTGATCCAGGCGTCCTGGTGGTCGTTGGTGCCCCTGGCCGCGTTGGCGGCCGGGCTCGCTCTGGTCTACCGCTCGTACACCCAGTTCTTCCGCCAGCACCGCACGCTCACCGACATGTACGAGCTGAGCATGGCGGTCGCGGCCAGCGGCCAGGACGGCACCCTCGTCGACGCCCTGCTCGGCCGGGTGCGCGCGCTGATGCAGGCCGAGTACGCCACCCTCTGGCTGCCCGCACAGGGCCGTCACCCCGAGATTCTGCTGACCGCGCGAGTCGAGGATTCTGGCCTGCTGGATCTGTCCCTGACCCCGTCGGCGTTGCGGGAGAAGGTGTTGGAGACCGCTCGCCCGGTGACTGTCGGCCGTGGTGTGACAAGTGATCCCGAGTTCAGGGCCAGCCTCGCCGAGCGGGGGGTCAAGGACACGGTGGTCGTTCCGCTCCGCTCGGGTGGTGTGGTGATCGGGACCCTCGAGGTCACCAACCGGCTCGCCGACCCGCTGTACTTCACCCAACGCGACATCTCGGTCTTGGAGACGGTGGCCGCCCACGCCGCCGTGGCGCTCGAAAATTCGCGACTTGTCGACCGCCTGCGGCACGACGCCTACCACGACACCCTGACGCGGCTGCCCAACCGGCGGCGCGTCACCGCGGCGCTGGACGAGTCGGTAAAGGTCGGCGCACCGGGTGAGGTGGTGGCGTTGCTGCTCTTCGACGTCGACGGATTGCGCCAGGTCAACGAGTCCCTCGGCCACGCCGCGGGGGACAAGGTGCTCGTCGAGGTCGCCAACCGGCTGCGGGCCAGCGCGCCGTCGTCGGCCCTGGTGGGTCGCGTCGGTGGGGACGAGTTCCTGGTGACCCTGCGTCTGGAGAACGCCGACGCGGCGCTGGAGCTGGCCGAGCAGCTGCGCGACCAGATCCGCGACGAGATGGTCTTCGACGCGCTCACCCTCGACGTGAACACGGCCGTCGGGGTCGCCGTACACCCGGATCATGGCAGCGATGCCGCGACCCTGCTGCTCCGGGTCGATCTGGCGGCGAACGCCGCCAAGTCGGTGCCGGGCAGCGTGCAGTTGTTCAACCCGGGCCTGGAATCCCGGTCGTTGCGCCGGCTGGGTCTCGCCGGTGACCTGCGTCAGGCGTTGGATCAGAACGAGCTGGAGGTCTACTTCCAGCCCAAGGTGACCCTGCGGGACCGACGTCTGGTCGGCGTCGAGTGCCTGGCCCGGTGGGAGCACCCGACGCACGGCACCGTCGCTCCCGAGGACTTCGTGGCGGTTGCCGCGCACACCGGCCAGTTGAGTCGGCTCACCGAGGTGGTGCTCCGCGAGGGTCTGCGGCGCAGCCGGGACTGGGCCGAGGCCAACCAGCCGCTGCCCATCGCGGTGAACCTCGCCGCCCGCACGCTCACCGACCAGCACTTCCCGGACCGGGTGCAGGAGCTGCTGACCGAGTACGGGGTGCCGGCGCAGCGCCTCACCCTGGAGATCACCGAGTCGGGGGTCCTGGACGGCACGGACCGGCCGATCCCGACGCTGCGTCGGCTCCGGGATCTGGGCGTCCGGCTGTCGGTGGACGACTTCGGCACCGGTGACTCCTCGCTCGCCCACCTGCGCCGGCTGCCGGTGCACGAGGTGAAGGTGGACCGGTCCTTCGTGCAGGGCATGGCGACCGACCCCGGGGACCTGGCGATCGTGAACGCGGTGGTGACGCTCTCCCAGCAGTTCGGCCTGGCGGTGGTCGCCGAGGGTGTGGAGAGCGAGCTGACCCTGGAGCTCCTTCAGGACATCGGGTGCGAGATCGGCCAGGGCTTCCTGTTCAGTCGACCGCTGCCGTACGAGCGACTGGCCGCCTGGTTCGGTGCTCAGGCGGACCCGGAGACGATCTCCGGCGGGGAGCTTCCACGCCTGCGCGTGGTGCCCTGAGCTGGGCATTCACGGGCGCTGGGGATCCGATTTCACCTGCCGACCGGTGCCGTGTATTCTACTTCTGCGCGCCCCACGGGGAGATCGCGCAGGCCCCCTTAGCTCAGTCGGCAGAGCGTCTCCATGGTAAGGAGAAGGTCTACGGTTCGATTCCGTAAGGGGGCTCGAGGGTTCAGCTGGACCCACCGCGGCGGTGTAGCTCAGATGGCAGAGCAAGCGGCTCATAATCGCTGTGTCGCCGGTTCAAGTCCGGCCACCGCTACTCTCGTCTTCCGGGCTCGTTCCCGGTGGTCGTTGAGATGGGCGCCACTGGCGCCCACTTTGCATGTCCGCGCAGTCAGCGTCTAGGCTGACGCGTCGTAGTTGTTTCCGTTAGCGAGGAAGGCACTCCGCCGTGGCGAAGGCTACCGATGTCCGGCCGAAGATCACTTTGGCGTGTGTGGAGTGCAAGGAGCGCAACTACATCACGCGCAAGAACCGCCGGAACGACCCCGACCGCATCGAGCTGAAGAAGTTCTGCCCGCGCGACGGCCGGCACACGGTTCACCGCGAGACCCGCTGATCTCCGGCCGGCACACGCCGGCCGTTGACGAGGCCTTTCCAATCGCCGATCTGACCGGTACGGCGCGGCTCAGCCGCTGCCTGCCGACCAGATCGGCGATTGTGCTTTCCGTGTAGGTTCGCGGCATGTCTCTGGACCCTTCCTTCGTCGGCCGGACGTATCCGCCGACCGCCCCCTACCAGGTGGGCCGAGAAAAGATCCGTGAGTTCGCCACGGCCATCGGCGCCACCGACGCGGCCCACCACGACCCGGTGGCGGCGCAGGCGCTGGGCCACCCGGACGTGGTCGCCCCGCCGACCTTCCCGGTGATCGTCACCATGGCGGCGAGCCGCCAGATCATCGAGGACCCGGCCCTGGGTGTGGACTACAGCCGGCTGGTGCACGGCGACCAGCGGTTCGCGTACACCCGGCCGGTGGTCGCGGGCGACGAGCTGGTCTGCACCAACACCATCGAGGACGTCAGCAACCGGGGCGGGCACGGCTTCCTGACCACCCGCACCGACGTGAGCACTGTCGCCGGGGAACCGGTGGTCGCCGTCTGGGCGCGGTACGTCATCCGCGGGGAGGGCTGAGATGGAACTGCCAGCCAAGACGTTCCGGGTGACCCGGGCGGACCTGGTCCGCTACGCCGGCGCCTCGGGTGACTTCAACCCGATCCACTGGAGCGACCGGGTCGCCACGAAGGTGGGACTGCCCGGGGTGATCGCGCACGGCATGTTCACGATGGCCCTGGTCGGCCGGGCGGTCGCCGAGTGGGCCGGGGCGCCCGACGCGGTGGTCGAGTACGGGGTGCGGTTCACCCGGCCGGTGGCGGTTCCGGACGACGACCAGGGGACCGAGATCGAGGTGACCGCGCGGATCCGTGAGGTGACCGAGGACGGCCTCACCCGCCTCGATGTGACGGCGACCTGTCTGGGGGACAAGGTGCTCTCGCAGGCCCGGGCGACCATCCGGACCGCACGCTGAACCGGGTCCGCCACGCGTGGCGGGGAGACCGGTTGGGAAAGTCGGGTGCCTACCCGTACACTGGTCCGCCGTGGGGCAAGTGACCCCTGCACGGTCGTCTGTGACCGCGTGGGGCGAGTGTTGCCGCACAGGGGTGTAGCTCAATTGGCAGAGCAGCGGTCTCCAAAACCGCAGGCTGCAGGTTCAAGTCCTGTCACCCCTGCGCCTCAGGCCTGACCGTTCCCGTGGGTCGCGCCGCCGACAAGGCGGCGTCCGGCCCGTGGTGGTGGCATCGGCGGGGTGGTTCCGAGGCATTCGGGGCCCCCGGTTGATCCACCGGCCGCGGCCCGTCGCGGGACGGTTTGGCCCGGCCGGCGTGACCAGCGCCGCGTACGCCGCCCGGCGTGCGACCCGAGATTCCGCGACGGAGGGCGAAGTGGCCGACAACAAGCGGCGCGGCGAGGACGCCGGCGACGATCGTCTCGACGACGAGATCGTCGACGACGTAGCCGACGACGACGCCTCCGGCGCGGACGAGCCGGTTTCCCGGGGAGGCACCGCGACGCGGTCCCGCGCCCGGGCGGAATCGGCGGACAGCCGGCCGACCACGAGGTCGGAAACCGGTCGGGTGGGCGTGTTCGGCCGCATCGCCCGGTTTTTCCGCGAGGTCGTTGCCGAACTGCGTAAGGTCATCTGGCCGACCCGCAAGGAGTTGCTGACGTACACCGCCGTGGTGGTCACGTTCGTCGCGGTGATGCTGACGATCGTGGGCGTGCTGGACTACGGCTTCGCCAAGGTCGTGTTGTTCGTCTTCGGCAACTCGGACTGACCGGCTGTCTCCAGCCGATAGTGACGGAAGTGAGCGAGCGTGCCTGAGTACGACGAGACCGCCGGACCGGTGGACGAGCAGTCCACGGTCGCGACGGCGGCTGGTGACGAGTCGGTTGAGGCCGCCAGCGAGCCGGAGTTCCCCACCACCGAGCCTGCGCCGGACGAGGAGTACGACCCGGTCGCCGAGCTGCGGCAGAAGCTGCGCTACGCCCCGGGTGACTGGTACGTGGTGCACTCGTACGCCGGTTACGAGAACAAGGTGAAGACCAACCTCGAGACCCGGATCACGAGCCTCGACATGGAGGACTTCATCTACCAGGTCGAGGTGCCGACCCGGGAAGAGGTCGAGGTCAAGAACGGTAAGCGTTCGCAGATCCAGGCCAAGGTCTTCCCGGGCTACATCCTCGTCCGGATGGAGCTGACCGCCGAGTCCTACTCGTGTGTCCGCAACACCCCGGGTGTGACCGGCTTCGTGGGCGCGACCGACCGGGCCGACCGGCCGGCGCCGCTCTCCCTCGACGAGGTGCTGAAGTGGCTGGCGCCGGCGGTCGAGACCGAGCAGAAGAAGGCCAAGCCGGAGATCAAGGTCCTCGACTTCGAGGTCGGCGACTCGGTCACCGTCACCGACGGCGCGTTCGCGTCGCTGCCGGCAACGATCAGCGAGATCAACGCCGACCAGCAGAAGCTCAAGGTGCTGGTGTCGATCTTCGGTCGGGAGACCCCGGTGGAGCTCAACTTCAACCAGGTCGCCAAGATCTGACCGGTCGTCGGCGGCGGGCCCGGCCCGCCGCCGACGTCGGCGTACGCCCTCCCGCTCGACCTCGGCGGACGAGCGGGCTGCGGCCTGCGCTACTCTTGAACGTCGCCGCTGTCGCACCGCGCTGACCGTGCGCGTCCCGAGGGCGGCGACGGCCGCATTTTCCCAGCTCCAAGCCCCAGGAAGTGACATGCCTCCGAAGAAGAAGCTCGTCAAGACGTTCACGCTTCAGCTGCCGGCGGGCCAGGCCACGCCGGCGCCGCCGGTCGGCCCCGCGCTCGGCCAGCACGGCGTGAACATCATGGAGTTCTGCAAGTCCTACAACGCGCAGACCGAGTCCCAGCGGGGCGACATCGTCCCCGCTGAGATCAGCGTGTTCGAGGACCGGTCCTTCAGCTTCGTGCTGAAGACCCCGCCTGCCGCCCGGCTGCTGATCAAGGCCGCCGGTGTGCAGAAGGGCTCGGGCGTCCCGCAGGCCGAGAAGGTCGGCTCGGTGAGCCGCGCCCAGCTGCGTGAGATCGCCGAGAAGAAGATGGCCGACCTCAACGCCAACGACCTGGACCAGGCCGAGAAGATCATCGCCGGCACCGCCCGGTCGATGGGCATCACCGTCAGCGACTGACGTTCGGCCTCGCCGACGACCCGACCGTGGGAGGGCCCGCGCCGAGCGGCCCGCCAGAGACCACAGGAGTAATCAGCAATGCAGCGCAGCAAGAGCTACCGCAAGGCCGCCGACGTCATCGACCGGTCGAAGCTCTACACCCCCTCCGAGGCCGTGAAGCTGGCCAAGGAGACCACCAACGTCAAGTTCGACGCCACGGTCGAGGTCGCCATGCGCCTCGGCGTCGACCCCCGCAAGGCGGACCAGATGGTCCGCGGCACGGTCAACCTGCCGCACGGCACCGGTAAGACCGCCCGCGTGATCGTGTTCGCCGGTGGCGCGAAGGCCGAAGAGGCCGCCGCGGCGGGTGCGGACGAGGTGGGCACCGACGAGCTGGTCGCCCGCATCCAGGGTGGTTGGCTCGACTTCGACGCGGCGATCGCCACGCCGGACCAGATGGCCAAGATCGGCCGGATCGCGCGGATCCTGGGCCCGCGCGGTCTCATGCCGAACCCGAAGACCGGCACGGTGACCATGGACGTCACCAAGGCGGTGCAGGACATCAAGGGCGGCAAGATCACCTTCCGGGTGGACAAGCACTCCAACCTGCACCTGATCATCGGCAAGGCCTCCTTCACGGAGACCCAGCTGGTGGACAACTACGCGGCGGTGCTCGACGAGGTGCTGCGTGCCAAGCCGTCCGCGGCCAAGGGCAAGTACCTCCGCAAGGTCATCCTCACCACCACCATGGGCCCGGGTGTTCCGGTCGACCCGAACCTGGTGAAGAACCTCCGTGAGGACCAGGCCGAGGCCTGAGCCGACAAGCTCGCTCGTACCGGGGCGCCGCCACGATCGTGGCGGCGCCCCGGCGCGTCTGTGGTGTGGCAAGCTCGACCGCATGCGGCTGGAGAACGTCTGGTTGCGGTACCACAGGCGTGGTCCGTGGGTGCTGCGGGACGTGGACGTGCGGATCGGTCCGGGTGAGGTCGCGGTCGTCCTGGGCCGCAACGGGGTGGGCAAGTCGACGCTGCTCCAGGTGGCCGCCGGGGTGCTGCGGCCGGGTCGGGGCCGGGTCGTCGACCGGCCGGCCCGGGTGGGCTGGGTGCCGGAACGCTTTCCGGCCGACCAGCCCTTCACCGTCTCGGGCTACCTGACCGGCATGGCCCGCGTGGCCGGGTTGGGATCGTCGGCCGCCGACAAGGCGGTGACCACCTGGACGCAGCGGCTCGGCCTGGACGCGTTCAGCTCGGTGCGGCTTCCGGAGCTGTCCAAGGGCACCGCGCAGAAGGTGGGTCTCGCCCAGGCCATGCTGCGACGACCCGGCCTGCTGGTGCTCGACGAGCCGTGGGAGGGTCTCGACGCCACGACCCGCGAGCTGGTTCCCGAGCTGATCGACGAGGTGCTGGCCGACGGCGGCACGGTCCTGGTCAGCGACCACCGCGGGGAGACGGTCCGGCTGCCGGCCGCGCGCCGCTGGTCGGTGGCCGCAGGCGTGCTGACCGAGGAGACCGCGCCGACCGGCGAGGAGGCCGTCGCGGTGGTCGAGGTAGCGGTGCCGGCCGCGCGGGTCGCCAGCACCGTCGCCCGGTTGCGCGCCGAGGGCCACCAGATTCTTCGCGTACGCGCCGACACCTCCATCACCGCACCACAGGCCCGACCCGCTGCCGCACCGCTGCGGCCGACGGGCGAACCGGCTCTCGACCAGCCCGAGGGCGCGGACGCGGTCGAGCAGGCGGCGGGGGAGGCCCGGTGACCGCCCTGGTGCGGATGCGGCTGGCCGGTTTCCTGCGGACGGGTCGGGCGTTGGCGCCCCTGCTCGCGGGTCTCGTCGTGCTCGGCACGCTCTACGGCGGTGGCCGGTCCCAGCCGGCGGAGGCGTACGGCGTCTCGGCCGTGGTGCTCTTCCCGGTGCTCGCCTGGCAGACCAGGATCCTTCTGGACATCGAGCCGGACGTGCAGCGCCGGCTTGCCCAGGTGACTGTCGGGGTGGCCCGGGAGCGCCTGGCCGGGCTCCTGGCGGCCGGCGTGGCGGCACTGGTCGCGGTGGCGGTCGCGCTGCTCTTCCCCTGGTTGGTGGGCGGGGTCACCGGCCCGGTCGAGCCGGGGGACCGGTCGGTGCCGGTCGGCATCGCGCTGGGACTGTGGGCGCATCTGCTGGCCGTACCCGCGGCTGTTGCCCTGGGCGCGCTGGCCAGCCGGGCGTCGGTGGGCGGCGCCGCGTACGGCGTGGCGGTGCTGGCCCTCGGCGGTGTCGGCGCGGTGGCGCTCGGCCTGCGCGGTTCGGTGGCGCCCTGGTTGGTGCCGCCGATCATGGCCACCGCGCGGACGACCGCGGGTGACGCCGCCGCCCTGACCCTGCTCGGGCTCACGCTCTGGGCAGTGGCGTGGAGTGCGGCAGTCACGGTCGGCTACCTGTGGCGGCGGCGGGCCCAGGGCTGACCAGCCACGGTCGGTGTGAGCGGGCTCACCGGGGGCGATTTGGCGCTCGTAGTGGGGGCGCGTACTCTTCAACAGTCATCCGTGTTTCCATGGATGAGGAACCACCCAGAGACCGCTGGTCACCGTGCTCCGGCACGGTCGAAGGTCCCGCGACAACGGGCGACCCGCGTAGGGCGGCAAGCGTAACTCGGCAGTGAGCATGGTCCGCCGACCGTGACGATCCGCCGGCCCTCGCCCCGTGCGCCCTGCGCCGGGGCTTTTCGTTGTCGTGCTGCCTCCGCCCCCGCTCCGGCTTCGGCCGTTTCGGGGACCAGCCTCGAGTAACGAGAGAGGAGGGACATGGCGGACAAGCCGATCCGGGCCGACAAGGCCACGGCCGTCGCTGAGCTGACCGAGAGCTTCCGCAATGCGGGCGCCACCGTGCTGACCGAGTACCGCGGTCTGACGGTTTCCCAGCTCACCCAGCTGCGGCGCTCGCTCGGCGCCGAGACCAGCTACACGGTCGCGAAGAACACGCTGGCGAAGCGTGCCGCGACGGACGCGGGTATCAACGGCCTCGACGAGCTGTTCACCGGTCCTACCGCGCTGACTTTCGTTTCGGGCGACGTCGTCGAGGCGGCGAAGGGGCTTCGCGACTTCGCGAAGGCCAACCCGAAGCTCGTCATCAAGGGCGGTGTCTTCGAGGGCAGGGCCATTTCCGCGGCCGAGGTCACGAAGCTCGCCGACCTGGAGTCCCGCGAGGTGCTGCTGGCCAAGCTGGCCGGCGCGATGAAGGGCAACCTGAGCAAGGCCGCGGCCCTGTTCCAGGCTCCGCTCTCCAAGGCCGCCCGTGCGGCGGCCGCCCTGGCGGACAAGAAGCGCGAGCAGGAGGGCGCCGAGGCGGCCTGAGGCCGCGCGGCGCACCCACGTTCTTAGACAACCTTTAGAAAGGACGCCAGATATGGCGAAGCTCAGCACCGACGAGCTGCTCGACGCGTTCAAGGAGATGACGCTGATCGAGCTCTCCGAGTTCGTGAAGCAGTTCGAGGACACCTTCGAGGTCACCGCCGCGGCTCCGGTCGCGGTTGCCGCCGCCGGTGGCGCTCCGGCCGCCGCCGAGGCCGAGCCGGAGAAGGACGAGTTCGACGTCGTCCTCGAGGCTGACGGTGGCAAGAAGATCCAGGTCATCAAGGTCGTGCGTGAGCTGACCGGCCTGGGCCTCAAGGAGGCCAAGGACGCGGTCGAGTCCGCGCCGAAGGCCATCCTGGAGAAGGTCAACAAGGAGACCGCCGAGAAGGCGAAGGCGAAGCTCGAGGGTGAGGGCGCCAAGGTCACCCTCAAGTGACCTGACGTTCCACCTGCGCGTGCCCGGCTCAGTGAGCCGGGACACGATCGCGTCGCGGCGGGCGGTGATCCGACACGGATCGCTGCCCGCCGTGTTTCGTGGATCGGGCGACAACCGTCCTGAGCTGGGCGTCGATGGTCGATGTGCGACCACCGGACGAGCCGATCCGGTCGCCCCCAGGTGGGAAAGAACCGACGACCCGGATACCGGCCCTTGACGCGGCCCCGGGCTGCCAGGCACGCTGAACACCAGCAAGACACCGCGCTTGCGACGGCCACGACGTGGGTAATGACAGCGGCGGCACCAACGGCCGCGGCAACCCGAGCGGCCCAGTGGGGACGTTGCGTTCTGAGCGGCCCGGCAGACCCCGGTTTACGGGGGCCGAGGCGCGTTCCGCGAACGACCTGCGGGGTGGGCTGGACAGCGGTTAGCCTCTCGGCTACACTGCTAGTTTGCGCTGCCTTCCGACTTGACCCCTGCTCGGAAATGTCCGTTTACGGATATTTCTGGTGGGGTCATTGGAGTGCACGCGTACCAGCCGTTCTGCAGCACCGGTCCTCGGAAGGACGCATCTTGGCAGCTTCCCGCCCTGCGAAGACCAGTCGTACGTCGAGCGCATTCGCTCCCCGCCGAGTTTCATTCGGCAGGATCACCGAACACCTCGAGGTCCCCAACCTCCTTGCCATCCAGAACGAGTCCTTCGACTGGCTCGTCGGCAACGAGGCTTGGCAGGGCCGGTCGGCGGACGACCCGCACGCACGCTCGGGTCTCGCGGAGATCCTTGAAGAGATCAGTCCCATTGAGGACTTCTCCGGCACCATGTCACTTTCCTTCTCGGCGCCGCGCTTCGACGAGGTCAAGGCCTCGATCGAGGAGTGCAAGGAGAAGGACCTGACCTACTGCGCTCCGCTCTTCGTGACCGCGGAGTTCACCAACAACACCACTGGCGAGATCAAGAGCCAGACGGTGTTCATGGGTGACTTCCCGATGATGACGCCCAAGGGCACCTTCGTCATCAACGGCACCGAGCGCGTCGTGGTCAGCCAGCTCGTCCGGTCCCCGGGCGTGTACTTCGACAAGCAGCCGGACAAGACCTCCGACCGCGACCTCTCCAGCGTCAAGGTCATCCCGAGTCGGGGTGCCTGGCTGGAGTTCGACATCGACAAGCGCGACACGGTCGGCGTTCGCATCGACCGCAAGCGTCGGCAGGCCGTCACGGTCCTGCTCAAGGCCATCGGATGGTCGGCCGAGCGGATCCGTGAGCGGTTCGGCTGGTCCGAGCTGATGATGACCACGCTCGAGAAGGACCACATCGCCGGCGCCGACGAGGCCCTGCTCGACATCTACCGCAAGCTGCGCCCTGGCGAGCCGCCGACGCGCGAGAACGCCCAGACCCTGCTCGACAACCTCTTCTTCAACCCGAAGAGGTACGACGTCGCCAAGGTCGGGCGCTACAAGTTCAACAAGAAGCTCGAAGTCGACGTGCCGATCACCACCGGCACGCTGACCGAGGACGACATCGTCGCCACCGTGGAGTACCTGTGCCGGCTGCACGCCGGTGAGGACGGCTACGAGGCCGACGACATCGACCACTTCGGCAACCGTCGTCTGCGCACCGTGGGTGAGCTGATCCAGAACCAGGTTCGGGTCGGCCTCTCCCGCATGGAGCGGGTCGTCCGCGAGCGGATGACCACGCAGGACGTCGAGGCGATCACCCCGCAGACCCTGATCAACATCCGCCCGGTGGTGGCGGCGATCAAGGAGTTCTTCGGTACGTCGCAGCTGTCCCAGTTCATGGACCAGACCAACCCGCTGGCGGGCCTGACCCACCGGCGTCGGCTGAGCGCGCTCGGCCCGGGTGGTCTGTCCCGGGAGCGGGCCGGCTTCGAGGTCCGCGACGTGCACCCGTCCCACTACGGCCGGATGTGCCCGATCGAGACGCCGGAAGGCCCGAACATCGGCCTGATCGGCGCGCTGTCCACCTTCGCCCGGGTCAACCCGTTCGGCTTCATCGAGACGCCGTACCGGAAGGTCGTCGAGGGTCGGGTCACCGACCAGATCGACTACCTGACCGCGGACGAGGAGGACCGGTTCGTCAAGGCCCAGGCCAACGCGCGTCTGAAGGCGGACGGCACGTTCGCCGAGGAGCGGGTGCTCTGCCGTCGTAAGGGCGGCGAGACCGAGGACGTCGTCCCCGGTGCCGTCGACTACATGGACGTCTCGCCCCGGCAGATGACCTCGGTCGCGACCGCCATGATCCCGTTCCTCGAGCACGACGACGCCAACCGGGCACTGATGGGCGCGAACATGCAGCGCCAGGCGGTGCCGCTGGTCAAGGCCGAGGCGCCGCTCGTGGGTACGGGCATGGAGTACCGGGCCGCTGTCGACGCCGGCGACGTGGTTGTCGCCGAGGTCGGCGGTGTGATCGAGGATCTCTGCGCCGACTACGTCACCATCCACCAGGATGACGGCCACCGCCGGACGTACCTGCTGCACAAGTTCCGCCGCTCCAACGCCGGCTCCTGCGTCAACCAGAAGCCGGTGGTCTTCGAGGGCGACCGCGTCGAGGCCGGTCAGGTCATTGCCGACGGTCCGTGCACCGACGAGGGCGAGATGGCGCTCGGACGCAACCTGCTGGTGGCGTTCATGTGCTGGGAGGGCCACAACTACGAGGACGCGATCATCCTGTCGCAGCGCCTCGTGCAGCAGGACGTGCTCACCTCGATCCACATCGAGGAGCACGAGGTCGACGCCCGGGACACCAAGCTCGGTCCGGAGGAGATCACCCGCGACATCCCGAACGTCAGCGAGGAAATGCTCGCTGACCTCGACGAGCGCGGCATCATCCGGATCGGCGCCGAGGTCGTCCCCGGCGACATCCTGGTCGGCAAGGTCACGCCCAAGGGCGAGACCGAGCTGACCCCGGAGGAGCGGCTGCTCCGCGCGATCTTCGGTGAGAAGGCGCGTGAGGTTCGGGACACCTCGCTGAAGGTGCCGCACGGCGAGACCGGCACGGTCATCGGTGTGCGCACGTTCTCCCGCGAGGACGGCGACGAGTTGCCGCCGGGTGTCAACGAGCTGGTCCGGGTCTACGTCGCCCAGAAGCGCAAGATCCAGGACGGCGACAAGCTCGCCGGCCGGCACGGCAACAAGGGTGTCATCTCGAAGATCCTGCCGATCGAGGACATGCCGTTCCTTGAGGACGGCACCCCGGTCGACATCGTGCTCAACCCGCTCGGCGTGCCGAGCCGGATGAACATCGGCCAGGTGCTGGAGACCCACCTCGGTTGGGTCGCCAAGACCGGGTGGAAGGTCGAGGGTGACGACGCCGAATGGAAGCGTCAGCTCCGCTCGATCGACGCGCACGAGTCCGAGGGTGACACCAACGTGGCCACCCCGGTCTTCGACGGTGCCCGCGAGGAGGAGATCTCCGGTCTGCTCGAGTCGACCCTGCCCAACCGGGACGGCAAGCAGCTGATCGGGCGTACCGGCAAGGCGCAGCTGTTCGACGGTCGTTCCGGCGAGCCGCTGCCCGACCCGATCGCGGTCGGCTACGTCTACATCCTGAAGCTCAACCACCTGGTCGACGACAAGATCCACGCTCGTTCGACCGGACCGTACTCGATGATCACGCAGCAGCCGCTGGGTGGTAAGGCGCAGTTCGGTGGTCAGCGCTTCGGTGAGATGGAGTGCTGGGCGATGCAGGCGTACGGCGCTGCCTACGCCCTGCAGGAGCTGCTCACGATCAAGTCCGACGACGTGCTCGGCCGCGTGAAGGTCTACGAGGCAATCGTCAAGGGCGAGAACATCCCGGAGCCGGGCATCCCGGAGTCGTTCAAGGTGCTGCTCAAGGAGCTGCAGTCGCTGTGCCTCAACGTTGAGGTGCTCTCCAGCGACGGTGTGGCCCTGGAAATGCGTGAGACCGACGACGAGGTGTTCCGGGCCGCCGAGGAGCTGGGCATCGACCTGTCCCGGCGCGAGCCGAGCTCGGTCGAAGAGGTCTGAGGTGAGCGGTCGGGGGCCGGCTCGCCGGCCCCCGACCCCACCCGAGAATTAGCAGTACAGACGACGACATAGGGGACAGAGTGCTCGACGTCAACTTCTTCGACGAGCTGCGCATTGGTCTCGCCACCGCCGACGACATCCGTCAGTGGTCGCACGGCGAGGTCAAGAAGCCTGAGACGATCAACTACCGCACCCTGAAGCCGGAGAAGGACGGACTCTTCTGCGAGAAGATCTTCGGTCCGCAGCGGGACTGGGAGTGCTACTGCGGTAAGTACAAGCGCGTCCGGTTCAAGGGCATCATCTGTGAGCGCTGCGGCGTCGAGGTGACTCGCTCCAAGGTCCGTCGTGAGCGGATGGGGCACATCGAGCTCGCCGCTCCGGTGACCCACATCTGGTACTTCAAGGGCGTTCCGAGTCGGCTGGGCTACCTGCTGGACCTCGCCCCCAAGGACCTCGAAAAGATCATCTACTTCGCCTCGTACGTCGTGACGAGCGTGGACGCCGAGTCGCGTCACCGTGACCTCTCGACGATCGAGAACGAGATCCTGGCCGAGAAGCGGCAGTCCGAGAACAGCCGCGACTCGGAGATCGAGAAGCGGGCCGCCAAGCTCGAGGCCGACCTGGCCGAGCTGGAGGCCGAGGGTGCCAAGGCGGACGTCCGGCGCAAGGTCAAGGAGGGCGGAGAGCGCGAGATGCGCCAGATCCGCGACCGGGCCCAGCGCGAGATCGACCGCCTGGACGAGGTGCTGGACACCTTCCGCAAGCTGGAGCCGAAGCAGCTGGTCACCGACGAGCTGCTCTACCGCGAGCTGCGCGACCGGTTCGGTGAGTACTTCACCGGTTCCATGGGCGCGGAGGCGATCAAGGCGCTGGTCCAGAACATGGACCTCGACGCCGAGGCCGAGAGCCTGCGGGAGACCATCCGGTCCGGCAAGGGCCAGCGGAAGATCCGGGCGCTCAAGCGGCTCAAGGTCGTGGCGGCGTTCCTGAACACCCGCAACTCGCCGCTCGGCATGGTGCTGGACTGCGTCCCGGTCATCCCGCCGGACCTGCGCCCGATGGTGCAGCTCGACGGTGGCCGCTTCGCGACCTCGGACCTCAACGACCTGTACCGGCGTGTGATCAACCGGAACAACCGCCTCAAGCGGCTGATCGACCTCGGCGCACCCGAGATCATCGTCAACAACGAGAAGCGGATGCTCCAGGAGGCCGTCGACGCGCTGTTCGACAACGGCCGTCGCGGCCGGCCGGTCACCGGCCCGGGTAACCGCCCGCTCAAGTCGCTGTCCGACATGCTCAAGGGCAAGCAGGGCCGGTTCCGCCAGAACCTGCTGGGCAAGCGCGTCGACTACTCGGGCCGTTCGGTCATCGTGGTCGGCCCGAAGCTCAAGCTGCACCAGTGTGGTCTGCCCAAGCAGATGGCGCTGGAGCTGTTCAAGCCCTTCGTGATGAAGCGGCTGGTGGACCTCAACCACGCGCAGAACATCAAGTCCGCCAAGCGGATGGTCGAGCGTCAGCGCCCGGTCGTGTGGGACGTGCTGGAAGAGGTCATCGGCGAGCACCCGGTGCTGCTCAACCGGGCGCCGACCCTGCACCGCCTGGGCATCCAGGCCTTCGAGCCGCAGCTGGTCGAGGGCAAGGCGATCCAGATCCACCCGCTGGTCTGCACCGCGTTCAACGCCGACTTCGACGGTGACCAGATGGCGGTGCACGTGCCGCTGTCCGCCGAGGCCCAGGCCGAGGCGCGGATCCTGATGCTGTCGTCGAACAACATCCTCAAGCCGGCCGACGGCAAGCCGGTCACCATGCCCACGCAGGACATGGTCATCGGTCTCTACCACCTCACCCACCTCACCCCCGGTGAGAAGGGCGAGGGCCGGGTGTTCAGCTCGGACGCCGAGGCGCAGATGGCCTTCGACAACGGTGAGCTGGGCCTGCAGGCGCCGGTGCGGATCCGGCTGCGCGGCGTGATCGGTGTTGACAACGGCACCGGCGCCGAGGCGTGGACCGCCCCGGAGGGCTGGGTCGAGGGTGACCCGCTGACCGTGGAGACCACCCTGGGCCGGGTGCTGTTCAACGAGACGCTGCCGCAGGGCTACCGCTTCGTGAACTACGAGATCCGCAAGGGTCAGCTCTCCGCGATCGTCAACGACCTCGCCGAGCGCTTCCCCAAGGTGGCGCTGGCCGCCACCCTGGACGGGCTCAAGGAGGCCGGTTTCCACTGGGCCACCTGGTCCGGCGTGACGATCGGCATGGAGGACGTCATCGCTCCGCCGCGCAAGGCGGAGATCCTGGCGAAGTACGAGAAGGAAGCCGACCGGATCGACAAGCAGTACCAGCGTGGTCTGATGACCGCCGAGGAGCGTCGCGGCGAACTCATCGAGATCTGGACCAAGGCGACCAACGAGGTCGCCAAGGAGATGGACACCGCGCTGCCGCAGGAGAACCCCCTGTGGGTGATGATCAACTCGGGTGCCCGCGGTAACCTGCTCCAGCTCCGGCAGATCGCGGCGATCCGTGGTCTGGTGGCCAACCCCAAGGGCGAGATCATCCCGCGGCCGATCAAGGCCAGCTACCGGGAGGGTCTGTCCGTGCTGGAGTACTTCATCTCCACGCACGGTGCCCGTAAGGGCCTCGCGGACACCGCCCTGCGGACCGCCGACTCGGGTTACCTGACCCGTCGTCTGGTGGACGTCTCCCAGGACGTGATCATCCGCGAGGAGGACTGCGGCACCGACCGGGCGATCCCGATGCAGATCGGCGAGAAGCTGGACGGCAAGCTCGTCGTCCACACCCACGCCGAGACCAGCGTGCACGCCCGGACCCTCGCCGACGACATCAAGGGGCCGGACGGCACCGTGGTGGCCGAGCGCGGCCAGGACATCAACTCCATCGGGGTCGACAAGATCGTCGCCGCTGGCGTGGAGACGGTCCGGGTGCGCAGCGTGCTGACCTGCGAGTCGAAGCTGGGCGTCTGCGCGGCCTGCTACGGCCGTTCGCTGCCGACCGGCAAGTCGGTCGACATCGGTGAGGCTGTCGGCATCATCGCCGCCCAGTCCATCGGTGAGCCGGGCACGCAGCTGACGATGCGTACCTTCCACACCGGTGGTGTCGCGGGTGAGGACATCACCCAGGGTCTGCCGCGTGTCCAGGAAATCTTCGAGGCTCGGGTCCCGAAGGGTAAGGCGCCCATCGCCGACACCCCGGGTCGGATCCGGATCGAGGACGGCGAGCGCTCGCGGAAGATCATCGTGGTGCCGGACGACGGCAGCGACGAGATCGTGTACGACAAGATCTCGAAGCGCGTCAAGCTCCGGACCCACGACGGCGGTCACGTCGCGGTTGGCGAGAAGCTGACCGAGGGCACCATCGACCCGCACGAGCTGCTGCGGATCATGGGTCCGCGGGCGGTCCAGGTCCACCTGACCAGTGAGGTCCAGGAGGTCTACCGCTCGCAGGGTGTGCTCATCCACGACAAGCACATCGAGATCATCATCCGCCAGATGCTCAAGCGGGTGACGGTCATCGACTCCGGCTCGACCGAGTTCCTGCCGGGTGTGCTCGTCGACCGGGCGCTGTTCGAGTCGGAGAACCGCCGACTCGTGTCGGAGGGTGGCGAGCCCGCCGCCGGCCGTCCGGTGCTGATGGGTATCACCAAGGCCTCGCTGGCCACCGACTCCTGGCTCTCCGCGGCCTCCTTCCAGGAGACCACCCGGGTGCTGACCGACGCTGCGATCAACTCGCGCAGCGACTCGCTGGTCGGCCTCAAGGAGAACGTGATCATCGGTAAGCTCATCCCGGCCGGTACGGGCATCAGCAAGTACCGCAACGTCCGGGTCGAGCCGACCGAGGAGGCCAAGGCCAAGGTCTACTCGATGACCGGTTACCCGGAGACCGACTACGGGTTCGGGCCGGCCAGCGGGCAGGCTGTGCCGCTGGACGACTTCGACTTCGGGTCGTACCGCTAAGCACTGAACACCGACGAGGCCCCCGGCACCTGCCGGGGGCCTCGTCGTGTCCGGACCGACCCGCCCGTCGACCGGGTTGGGCATGATGGAGGCATGACGACCGCACCCGGACAGGTGTCCGTCGCGTCCCAGGGCCTGCGCCACCCGCTGGATCCGGACCCGGCCCGTGCCACGAAGGCGCGCGCGGTGTTCGCGCTGGGGCTGCTGGGCATGCTGACCGGGCTGTTCATCGGCGGGGTGGTGCCGGCGACGATCGCGCTGCAACTGGCCCGCCAGGCCCGCCGGGAGGCGTACGCCTCAGGGGGTTTCCTGACCGGCGGCGTCTGGCTGCGGCGGGGGGAGCGGTTGGCCTGGACCGGCCTCGTGCTGGTCGCGGTGAGCGTGGTCGTCGCCGTGGTGATCGGGGTGGTTCGGGTGGCTGGCACGCCGTTGGGCCACGACTACCCGGCGAACATGGACTGACCGTTCCACCGGCCACGCCCAGCGCGAACGGCGCCGCTTGCGGCGGTAGCCTGGCCGGTGTCCGCCGCGCGGCGATTGGCGGCCCTGTCGACAGGAGGACCTCGTGACGGAACCGGCGCGGCCCCCGGCGGATGAGCCGGCGGGGCATCCTGACGCGCCGGCCGCGAGCCCGGCCCCCTCCGCACCGAACGACCGGGCGCAACCCGATCAGGACGGGCAGCCCGCCCCACCCGCCGACGTTCCCGATACGGGTACGCCGCCGTCGGGTTGGGGTGCGCCGCCCGCGCCCGCGTGGGGTCCGCCCACTGCCGAGTGGGGCGGGGTCTATCCACCCGGGCACGGCCAGCCCCATCCCGCTTCCGGGGCGCCGCTGCCGCAGGCATGGGGTCAGCCACCGTCGGTCCCTGGTGCGCCGACGGGCTGGAGTCAGCCGTCCGGGCACGCCGCGCCGGTGGGCTGGGGTCAGCAGCCGTCCGGGCCTGCCGCGCCGCCGGGCTGGGGTCAGCAGCCGTCGGGCCCTGGTGCGCCGGCGGGGTGGGATCAGCCGTCCGGGCCTGGTGCGCCCGGGGGTTGGGGGCATCCGCCGTCGGGGGTCGGTACGCCGACCGGCTGGGGTCAGCCGCCGTCGGCGCCTGGTGCGCCCGGGGGTTGGGGTCAGCCGGCGCAGGGCCAGTCGCCCGGGTGGGGTGTGGCTCCCGCCCGACCGGTGCCTCCGCCCAGCGACGACCAGCGGCGGCCGCCGAAGCGGGTGGAGGCGGTGCCGGGGACGCCGTTCGGCGTGGTGCACCTGGATGTGCCGCCGGTCACCTCCGGACTGGCGACCGGGGCGTTGGTGGCGGGTATCGCGTCGATCCTGGTCTCGCTCCTGGTGATCTGTTTCGGGGTGGCTTTCGGCAACGACGGGGGCGTCTGGGCGTCCGGCGCCTTCACCGTGCTGGGGGTCCTGGCGGGGGTGGCGGCGATCGTCATCGGTCTGCTGGGCCGGCGGCAGATCAGCCGGCCGGCCGCGCCGTCGGCGGTACGGTTCACCGGGCGCGGGCTGGCGGTGGCGGGCATCAGCTGCGGCGCGGCGGGTGCGCTGCTCAGCCTGCTGGGTCTGGGTCTGGCGTTGCTGATCACCCTGACGTGAGGCCGCGCACCGAGTCTGCGGTGCCTGCCCGGGGGCGACGGGTGGTCCGGCGGGGAAGCCGGTACACTTGTGTCCGTAGGTGCCCATCGCGGGCGACGAGGCGGGACGAGATCCGGCCGGCGAGTGTGAGACAGTCGCCGACCCATTCCGTTTTGACCTGGGCGGCTGTGGTAGGTACTCTTTCCCCTTGTGCCCGGGCGTGCCCGGGCAACTCGTGCGTGCGCTGGATCCGGATTCCGGACGGCGGCACGACAAGCCAGAGATCCGGGGCGGGGCGATCCGCGTGCCGGTGACAGAAACCCGGTACGCCTGCGAAAGCGTCCGCACCGGGACCGTGAGTTAGGCGACACGCCCGACCGCGGGTGCCGGGGCCTCCGCAAGGTGACCCTGGTCGGAATGTAGGAGAGCCGGTCATCAGGCCGGCTAACGAGCAGACGGCGCGGCCGCGTGCAGCGGCCGAAGGGAGCGGAGAAACCCGGTGCCCACCATCCAGCAGCTGGTCCGAAAGGGCCGTCAGGCCAAGACGACCAAGACCAAGACCCCGGCGCTCAAGGGGTCCCCCCAGCGGCGCGGCGTGTGCACCCGCGTGTACACCACCACTCCGAAGAAGCCGAACTCCGCGCTGCGCAAGGTCGCTCGTGTGAAGCTCAGCAGCCAGATCGAGGTGACCGCCTACATCCCGGGCGTCGGTCACAACCTGCAGGAGCACTCGATCGTGCTCGTTCGCGGCGGCCGGGTGAAGGACCTCCCCGGCGTGCGTTACAAGATCGTCCGCGGCTCGCTGGACACCCAGGGTGTCCGCAACCGCAAGCAGGCGCGCAGCCGTTACGGCGCGAAGAAGGAGAAGAGCTGACATGCCGCGTAAAGGACCCGCTCCGCGGCGGCCACTGGTCGCTGACCCGGTGTACAACTCGCCGCTGGTCACCCAGCTGGTGAACAAGATCCTGCTCCGCGGCAAGCGTCAGCTCGCCGAGTCGATCGTGTACGCGGCCCTCGAGGGCTGCCGCGAGAAGTCCGGCACCGACCCGGTCGTCACCCTCAAGCGGGCGATGGACAACGTCAAGCCGACCCTCGAGGTGCGCAGCCGTCGTGTCGGTGGCGCCACCTACCAGGTTCCGGTCGAGGTCCGCCCCACCCGGGCGACCACCCTGGGCCTGCGCTGGCTGGTCACCTACTCCCGCGCCCGTCGCGAGAAGACCATGGTCGAGCGGCTGATGAACGAGCTGCTGGACGCGAGCAACGGCCTCGGTGCCGCCGTCAAGCGGCGCGAGGACACGCACAAGATGGCCGAGTCCAACAAGGCCTTCGCGCACTACCGCTGGTAACACCCTGGTTCCGGCGCCCCACCGGGCGCCGGAACCGCCACCAGTTGAGTCGAGACGACGATAAGTAGGGATTGAAGTGGCCGCCGCAGACGCGCTCGCCAACGTACGCAACATCGGCATCATGGCGCACATCGATGCCGGTAAGACCACGACCACCGAGCGAATCCTGTTCTACACCGGCATCACGTACAAGATCGGTGAGGTCCACGAGGGCGCTGCCGTCATGGACTGGATGGAGCAGGAGCAGGAGCGTGGTATCACCATCACCTCCGCTGCTACCAAGTGTGAGTGGAAGGGCCACACGATCCAGATCATCGACACGCCTGGCCACGTCGACTTCACGGTCGAGGTCGAGCGGTCGCTGCGTGTGCTGGATGGTGCGGTCGCGGTCTACGACGGTGTCGCCGGCGTGGAGCCGCAGACCGAGAACGTCTGGCGGCAGGCCGACAAGTACAACGTCCCGCGGATGTGCTTCGTCAACAAGCTCGACCGGACCGGCGCCGACTTCTTCCGCTGCGTGCAGATGATGATCGACCGGCTGAACGCCACCCCGCTGGTGCTCCAGATCCCGATCGGGCTCGAGGGCGACCACATCGGTGTCGTCGACCTGGTCGGCATGCGCGCTCTCACCTGGCGCGGGGAGACCCAGAAGGGTGAGGACTACGCGATCGAGGAGATCCCGGCCGAGCTGGCCGACTCCGCGGCCGAGTGGCGCGAGAAGCTGATGGAGACCCTCGCCGACGTCGACGACTCGGTGATGGAGAAGTACCTGGAAGGCGAGGAGGTCTCCGTCGAGGAGATCAAGGCCGCCATCCGGCGTGCCACCATCGCCGGCAAGGCCAACCCGGTGCTGTGCGGCTCGGCGTTCAAGAACAAGGGCGTCCAGCCCATGCTCGACGCCGTGGTCGACTTCCTGCCGTCGCCGCTGGACGTTCCGGCGATCGAGGGTACGGCCACCGACGGCGAGACCCCGCTGCTGCGCAAGCCGTCCAACTCGGAGCCCTTCTCCGGCCTGGCCTTCAAGATCCAGACGGACAAGCACCTGGGCAAGCTCACCTACGTCCGGGTCTACTCCGGCACGCTCGATTCCGGATCCCAGGTGGTCAACTCCACCAAGGACCGCAAGGAGCGGATCGGCAAGATCTACCAGATGCACGCCAACAAGCGTGAAGAGCGTCCGTCGGCGCAGGCCGGCGACATCATCGCCGTTCAGGGTCTGAAGCAGACCACCACCGGCGACACGCTCTCCGACCCGGCGAACCCGGTCATCCTGGAGTCGATGACCTTCCCGGAGCCGGTCATCTCGGTGGCGATCGAGCCGAAGACCAAGTCCGACCAGGAGAAGCTGGGTACGGCGATTCAGCGCCTGGCCGAGGAGGACCCGACCTTCCGCGTCCAGCTGGACGAGGAGACCGGTCAGACGGTCATCTCCGGCATGGGTGAGCTGCACCTGGACATCCTGGTCGACCGGATGCGCCGCGAGTTCAACGTCGAGGCCAACGTCGGCAAGCCCCAGGTGGCGTACCGCGAGACCATCCGCCGCAAGGTGGACAAGGTCGAGTACACCCACAAGAAGCAGACCGGTGGTTCCGGCCAGTACGCCCGCGTCATCGTGAGCGTCGAGCCGCTTCCGCTGGACAACGACTCGCCGACCTACGAGTTCGCCAACGCCGTCAGCGGTGGCCGCATCCCGCGGGAGTTCATCCCGTCGGTGGACGCCGGCGCCCAGGACGCCATGCAGTACGGCATCCTGGCCGGCTTCCCGCTGGTCGGTGTGAAGCTGACCCTGCTGGACGGCCAGTACCACGAGGTCGACTCGTCGGAAATGGCATTCAAGATCGCCGGCTCGATGGTGATGAAGGACGCGGCCCGCAAGGCCGACCCCGCACTGCTCGAGCCGATGATGGCCGTTGAGGTCACCACTCCTGAGGAGAACATGGGTGACGTCATCGGCGACCTCAACTCCCGCCGCGGCATCATCCAGGCGATGGAGGAGCGCAGCGGCGCCCGCATCGTGAGGGCTCTGGTGCCGTTGTCGGAGATGTTCGGCTACGTCGGCGACCTGCGGTCGAAGACCCAGGGCCGGGCTAGCTACAGCATGCAGTTCGACTCCTACGCCGAGGTTCCGCAGAGCGTGGCGAAGGAGATCATCGCCAAGGCGACGGGCGAGTAACGTCCCCTGAGCAGGTGATTCGTGGTCGGTCGCGGGTGGTTTCACCCACCCGCGACCACCACGATCGGATCGCGTGAGACCGGGCCTGTAGGCTTCATCGCCGCAGAACCCACAAAAGCTCTCCGGCCGTCAGGCCGGAAAGGCTGTCGACAGAGTCCTAAGCGCCGACCGGCGCGCCGGGCGTACGAACCAAGAAGTCCACAGGAGGACACCAGTGGCGAAGGCGAAGTTCGAGCGGACTAAGCCGCACGTCAACATCGGCACCATTGGTCACATCGACCACGGTAAGACGACGCTGACGGCGGCCATCACCAAGGTCCTGCACGACCAGTACCCCGACCTGAACCCCTACACGCCGTTCGACGAGATCGACAAGGCGCCGGAGGAGAAGGCCCGCGGTATCACGATCTCGATCGCGCACGTCGAGTACCAGACCGAGGCGCGGCACTACGCGCACGTCGACTGCCCCGGCCACGCGGACTACATCAAGAACATGATCACCGGTGCCGCGCAGATGGATGGCGCGATCCTGGTGGTCGCGGCGACCGACGGCCCGATGCCGCAGACCCGTGAGCACGTGCTGCTCGCGCGTCAGGTTGGCGTGCCGTACATCGTCGTGGCGCTCAACAAGAGCGACATGGTCGACGACGAGGAGCTCCTGGAGCTCGTCGAGCTCGAGGTCCGTGAGCTGCTCTCCTCGCAGGAGTACCCGGGTGACGACCTGCCGGTCGTTCGGGTTTCGGCGCTGAAGGCCCTCGAGGGTGACCCCGAGTGGACCGGCAAGCTCCTGGACCTGATGACCGCGGTCGACACCGCGATCCCGCAGCCGGAGCGTGAGACCGAGCGGCCGTTCCTCATGCCGATCGAGGACGTCTTCACGATCACCGGTCGTGGCACCGTCGTCACGGGTCGCGCCGAGCGCGGCATCCTCAAGCCGAACGAGGAGGTGGAGATCGTCGGTATCCGCGAGAAGTCGCAGAAGACGGTCTGCACCGGCATCGAGATGTTCCGCAAGCTGCTCGACGAGGCCCGCGCGGGCGAGAACGTCGGTCTGCTGCTGCGTGGCATCAAGCGCGAGGACGTCGAGCGCGGCATGGTGGTCGTCAAGCCGGGCACCACGACCCCGCACACGGAGTTCGAGGCGACGGTCTACATCCTCTCCAAGGAGGAGGGCGGCCGGCACACCCCGTTCTTCCAGAACTACCGTCCGCAGTTCTACTTCCGGACCACGGACGTCACCGGTGTCGTCACCCTCCCCGAGGGCACCGAGATGGTCATGCCGGGTGACAACACCACCATGTCGGTGAAGCTGATCCAGCCCATCGCCATGGAGGACAACCTCAAGTTCGCGATCCGCGAGGGTGGCCGCACCGTCGGCGCCGGGTTCGTCACCAAGATCATCAAGTGAGCTAGGTAACC
Organism: Micromonospora sp. MH99; assembly: GCF_021442385.1. Classification (GTDB taxonomy): domain Bacteria; phylum Actinomycetota; class Actinomycetes; order Mycobacteriales; family Micromonosporaceae; genus Micromonospora. The sequence goes on along the minus strand of NZ_MUZA01000017.1, from coordinate 48,197 downwards.
CCGATTAGACCCGCCGCCGGTCGTGCGGCATACTAGTCAGGTTGCGTAACGACAGTTCGTCGCCTGTGTTCGGCTTTCGCTGAACCTCCGGGTGGCGAGACAGTCGAGCGTGGGGTGGTTGGCGGCCCAGTCGCCAACCACCCTCGCACGGCGTTCAGGTCGCGGTAATGCGATCGGCGCCTTGACCCACCGCGCGGTCAGCACCACTCCGGAACCACGGGGCGGAGCCCGGCCCGAGGGCGCGACACGCCCGACCGCGGGGGTCGGCGAAGTGGGCCTGTGCCAGCCGGTACAGGCGCCCGCAACACAGCGGCATCGAGAGAAGGAACAGAAGCCACCATGGCGGGACAGAAGATCCGCATCCGGCTCAAGGCCTATGACCACGAGGTCGTCGACTCCTCGGCTCGGAAGATCGTCGAGACGGTGACGCGCACCGGGGCGCAGGTCGCGGGCCCGGTGCCGCTGCCCACGGAGATCAACCGTTTCTGCGTTATCCGCTCGCCGCACAAGTACAAGGACTCGCGCGAGCACTTCGAGATGCGCACACACAAGCGGCTGATCGACATCATCGACCCGACCCCGAAGACGGTCGACTCGCTCATGCGCCTCGACCTGCCGGCTGGCGTCGACATCGAGATCAAGCTGTAGGGACCGGACAAATGGACAGGCAAGTCAAGGGGATCCTGGGCGCCAAGCTCGGCATGACCCAGGTCTGGGACAACAACAAGGTTGTTCCCGTGACCGTGGTCGAGGCCGGCCCGTGCGTCATCAGCCAGGTTCGTAGCGCCGAGAAGGACGGTTACTCCGCGGTCCAGCTCGCGTACGGCACGATCGACCCGCGCAAGGTCAAGAAGCCGATCAGCGGGCACTACGCGAAGGCGGACGTGGCGCCGCGCCGGCACATCGTCGAGCTGCGCACCACGGACGCCGGGGAATACTCGCTGGGCCAGGAGGTCACGGTCGAGGAGTTCCCGGTCGGCGTCACGATCGACGTCACCGGCAAGACCAAGGGCAAGGGCTACGCCGGCCCGATGAAGCGTCACGGCTTCCACGGTCTGCGCGCCAGCCACGGTGTCGAGCGCAAGCACCGCTCGCCCGGCTCCATCGGCGCCTGCGCCACCCCGGGTCGTGTCTTCAAGGGCACCCGGATGGCCGGCCGCATGGGTGGCGTGCGCTACACCGTGCAGAACCTCACCGTCCAGGCGGTCGACACCGAGAACAACCTGCTGCTCGTCCGGGGTGCCATTCCTGGTCCCAAGGGCGCGCTCGTTCTGGTCCGTACCGCGGCCAAGAGCAAGGTGAAGAAGGGCGGTGCGGCCAAGTGACCACCGTTGACGTGCGCACCGTCGAAGGCAGCACCAGCGGCTCCGTCGAGCTGCCGGCTGACATCTTCGACGTGCAGGCCAACGTCGCGCTGATGCACCAGGTCGTGGTGGCCCAGCTCGCGGCGGCCCGACAGGGCACGCACAAGGCCAAGACCCGCGGCGAGGTCGCCGGTGGCGGCAAGAAGCCGTACAAGCAGAAGGGCACCGGTCGCGCCCGGCAGGGCTCGATCCGCGCGCCGCAGTTCGCCGGCGGTGGCGTGGTGCACGGTCCCGTGCCGCGCGACTACAGCCAGCGGACCCCGAAGAAGATGAAGGCCGCCGCGCTCCGCGGTGCCCTCTCGGACCGGGCACGCGCCGGGCAGGTGCACGTCGTCGAGGCGTTCGTCTCGGGCGAGAAGCCGTCGACCAAGGCCGCACTGGCCACGCTGACCAAGCTCACCGAGGCCCGTCGGGTTCTCGTCGTGCTGAGCAGCACCGACGAGCTGAACTGGGTGTCGCTGCGCAACGAGCCGCGGGTGCACCTGATCGAGTCCGGCCAGCTGAACACGTACGACGTGCTGGTGGCCGACGACGTGGTCTTCACCAAGGACGCCCTGGACGAGTTCCTGGGCGTGCCCGCCGAGACCACCGAGGAGGGTGGCAAGTGAGCACGATCGCCGACCCGCGCGACATCATCGTGGCGCCGGTCGTCTCGGAGAAGAGCTACAGCGAGCTGAACCGGAACTGGTACACCTTCCTGGTGCACCCGGACGCGAACAAGACCGAGATCAAGATCGCTATCCAGCAGATCTTCGACGTCCGCGTCCTGACGGTCAACACGCTCAACCGCCAGGGCAAGCGCAAGCGCACCAAGACCGGCTTCGGTCAGCGCAAGGCGACCAAGCGGGCGATCGTGAAGCTGGCTGACGGTGACCGTATCGAGGCCTTCGGCGGCCCGGTCAGCTGAGGGGTGTAGACAATGGCTATCCGTAAGTACAAGCCGACGACGCCGGGCCGACGTGGCTCCAGCGTCGCCGACTTCGCCGAGATCACCCGGTCCACGCCGGAGAAGTCGCTGCTGGCTCCGCTGCCGAAGAAGGGCGGGCGTAACGCCCACGGCCGGATCACCACGCGGCACCACGGTGGCGGTCACAAGCGCCAGTACCGTCTGATCGACTTCAAGCGGGTCGACAAGGACGGCGTGCCGGCGAAGGTCGCTCACATCGAGTACGACCCGAACCGCACGGCGCGCATCGCGCTGCTGCACTACGCCGACGGCGAGAAGCGGTACATCATCGCGCCGAAGGACATGAAGCAGGGCGACCGCGTCGAGTCCGGTCCGGGCGCCGACATCAAGCCGGGTAACAACCTGCCGCTGCGCAACATCCCGGTCGGTACCACGATCCACAACGTGGAGCTGCGTCCGGGCGGCGGGGCCAAGCTGGCCCGTTCCGCCGGCGTCGGTATCCAGCTGCTCGGCCGCGAGGGCGCGTACGCGACCCTGCGTATGCCGTCCGGCGAGATCCGGCGGGTGGACGTGCGCTGCCGCGCGAGCGTCGGCGAGATCGGCAACGCCGACCAGTCGAACATCAACTGGGGTAAGGCCGGCCGTATGCGGTGGAAGGGCAAGCGCCCGACCGTCCGTGGTGTCGCCATGAACCCGGTCGACCACCCGCACGGTGGTGGTGAGGGTAAGACCTCCGGTGGTCGCCACCCGGTCAACCCGCAGGGTAAGCCCGAGGGCCGCACCCGCCGTAAGGGCCAGCCGAGCGACAAGCTGATCGTCCGCCGCCGCTACGCCACGCGTAAGCGCGGCTGAGGGAGATAAGACATGCCTCGCAGCCTCAAGAAGGGCCCGTTCGTAGACGACCACCTGCTCAAGAAGGTGGAAGTGCAGAACGACAAGGGCTCGAAGAACGTGATCAAGACCTGGTCGCGGCGCTCGACGATCATCCCCGAGATGCTCGGGCACACGATCGCCGTGCACGACGGACGCAAGCACGTCCCGGTGTTCGTGACCGAGGCGATGGTCGGGCACAAGCTCGGCGAGTTCGCGCTGACCCGCACGTTCAAGGGTCACGAGAAGGACGACCGGAAGAGCCGTCGGCGCTGACGCCGCCAGGCATACGGATAGAGGGAACAAGGGGTTACAGCGATGCCAGGAAAGGGCGACGCTCCGGTGCTTCCGGGCGCGCGGGCGGTTGCGCGGCACGTGCGCATCTCGCCGATGAAGGCGCGCCGGGTGGTCAACCTCGTCCGCGGCCTGCCCGCGAAGGAGGCGCTAACGGTGCTGCAGTTCGCGCCGCAGGCTGCGAGCGAGCAGGTGTACAAGGTGCTCGCTAGCGCGATCGCCAACGCGGAGAACAACGAGCGGCTGGACCCCGACGCGCTGCTCGTCAGCGAGGCGTTCGTGGACGAGGGCCCGACGATGAAGCGGTTCCAGCCGCGGGCACAGGGTCGGGCGTACCGGATCCGCAAGCGCACCTGCCACATCACCGTGGCGGTCGAGGCGGTCGCGCCGGCAGCGCCGAGGAAGGCCGCGGCGAAGAAGGCCGCCCCGGCCACGGAGGCCGCACCGGCCGAAGCGCAGAGCAAGACGGAGGACGCCGAGTAATGGGTCAGAAGGTTCACCCCACTGGGTTCCGGCTCGGCATCTCGACCGACTGGAAGTCCCGCTGGTTCGCGGACAAGCTCTACAAGGACTACATCGGCGAGGATGTCAAGATCCGCCGCATGATGTCCAAGGGCCTCGAGCGTGCCGGGATTTCCAAGGTCGACATCGAGCGCACCCGCGACCGCGTCCGCGTCGACATCCACACCGCCCGGCCGGGCATCGTCATCGGCCGTAAGGGTGCGGAGGCCGACCGGATCCGCGGCGAGCTCGAGAAGCTCACCGGCAAGCAGGTCCAGCTGAACATCATCGAGGTGAAGAACCCCGAGTCGGACGCTCAGCTCGTCGCGCAGGGCGTGGCCGAGCAGCTGTCCAGCCGGGTCAGCTTCCGTCGGGCGATGCGCAAGGCCATGCAGTCGGCCATGAAGAACCCGGTCTGCAAGGGCATCCGGGTTCAGGTCTCGGGTCGCCTCGGCGGCGCCGAGATGAGCCGGACCGAGTTCTACCGCGAGGGCCGGGTTCCGCTGCACACGCTGCGGGCCAACATCGAGTACGGCTTCTTCGAGGCCCGTACCACCTTCGGCCGGATCGGCGTGAAGGTCTGGATCTACAAGGGCGACGCGGTTCCGGGCCGGGAGGCTCCGGCCGAGGCCGGTCCGTCGCGCCCGCGCCGTGGTGAGCGTGGCGACCGTCCCGAGCGTCCGCGCCGTGGCCGGTCCGGTTCGTCCGGCACGACCGCTGGTGGCACCGAGGCCGGTCGGGCTGCTGCGACCACCATCGCGCAGCAGGCCGAGACGCCGAGTGGCGAGCCGGTCGACAGCGCTGCTGTCGCGGCTGCGGCTGCTCCGGCAGAAACGCAGCAGGAGGGCTGACAGATGCTGATGCCGCGCAAGCCCCCGAAGGGCTTCCGCAAGCCGCACCACCCGGACCGCAGTGGCGCGTCCAAGGGTGGTAACCGGGTGGTGTTCGGCGAGTTCGGGATCCAGGCTCTCGAGCCGGCGTACGTGACCAACCGCCAGATCGAGTCGGCGCGTATCGCGATGACCCGTCACATCAAGCGTGGCGGCAAGGTCTGGATCACGATCTTCCCGGACCAGGCCCTCACCAAGAAGCCTGCCGAGACCCGGATGGGTTCCGGTAAGGGTTCGCCGGAGTGGTGGGTCTCCAACGTGAAGCCGGGTCGGATTCTCTTCGAGATGTCCTTCCCCAACGAGCAGATCGCGCGTGAGGCCATGCGTCGCGCGATCCACAAGCTCCCGATGAAGTGCCGCATTGTTACGCGCGAAGTGGGTGAATCCTGATGGCAGCGGGCGTTAAGGCGACCGAGCTGCGTGAGCTCTCCGAGGAGGAGCTGGTCACGAAGCTGCGGGAGGCCAAGGCGGAGCTGTTCAACCTCCGCGTGCAGGCCGCAACCGGGCAGCTGGACAACAACCGGCGGCTGCAGGTCATCCGTCGGGAGATCGCCCGGATCTACACGATCATGCGCGAGCGCGAGCTGGGGCTCTCGGCCGCGCCGACTGAGGTGACTGCATCATGACCGAGAACACCACCACTGACGCCACCCGCGCGCGCCGTAAGGTTCGCGAGGGCCTGGTGGTCAGCGACAAGATGGACAAGACCGTCGTGGTCGAGGTCGAGGACCGGGTTCGGCACGCGCTGTACGGCAAGATCATGCGTCGTACGAGCAAGCTGAAGGTGCACGACGAGCAGAACGCCGCTGGCACCGGCGACCGGGTCCTGATCATGGAGACCCGGCCGCTGAGCGCCACCAAGCGTTGGCGGATCGTGGAGATCCTGGAAAAGGCCAAGTAGCGAAGGCTCGAGCTCGCCCGGCGTTGCGTCGGGCGTTGGTTCCGCCAGGCTCCGGCCGCCACGGCGGCCGGAGAACCGGCAGACATAGGAGATAGACGTGATTCAGCAGGAGTCGCGACTGCGCGTCGCCGACAACACGGGTGCTCGGGAGATCCTGTGCATCCGGGTTCTCGGTGGCTCCGGTCGGCGCTACGCGAGCATCGGCGACGTCATCGTGGCCACGGTCAAGGACGCGATCCCGGGTGCCGGTGTGAAGAAGGGCGACGTCGTCAAGGCGGTCGTCGTTCGCACGGCCAAGGAGAAGCGGCGGCCGGACGGCTCGTACATCCGCTTCGACGAGAACGCCGCCGTCATCATCAAGGACGGTGGGGACCCGCGCGGTACCCGCATCTTCGGCCCGGTGGGCCGGGAGCTGCGGGACAAGCGGTTCATGAAGATTATTTCCCTCGCGCCGGAGGTGTTGTGACCGTGAAGGTCAAGAAGGGCGACACGGTCGTCGTCATCGCCGGCAAGGACAAGGGTGCCAAGGGCAAGGTCATTGCGGCCTACCCGCGGCAGGACAAGGTCCTGGTCGAGGGCGTGAACCGGGTCAAGAAGCACACCCGCATCAGCACCACCCAGCGTGGCGCCAAGACCGGCGGCATCGTCACCCAGGAGGCCCCGATCCACGTCTCGAACGTGCAGGTCCTGGACTCCGACGGCAAGCCGACCCGCGTCGGTTACCGGATCGACGACAACGGCCAGAAGGTCCGCATCGCGCGTAGCACCGGTAAGGACCTGTGATGACCACGGCTACCGAAAAGACCATGCCGCGCCTCAAGGAGCGGTACCGCAACGAGATCGTGGCCCAGCTGCGTGAGCAGCACAGCTACGGCAACCCCATGCAGGTGCCGCGGCTGGTCAAGATCGTCGTCAACATGGGTGTCGGCGAGGCTGCTCGCGACGCCAAGCTGATCGACGGCGCGGTCCGCGACCTCGCCACGATCACCGGCCAGAAGCCGCAGGTGCGGCGGGCGACCAAGTCCATCGCGCAGTTCAAGCTCCGCGAGGGCATGCCGATCGGCGCGAAGGTGACCCTCCGCGGCGACCGCATGTGGGAGTTCCTGGACCGGCTGCTGTCCATCGCGCTGCCGCGTATCCGCGACTTCCGCGGTCTGGACGGGCGCAAGCTCGACGGGCACGGCAACTACACGTTCGGTCTGACCGAACAGTCGGTGTTCCACGAGATCGACCAGGACCGGATCGATCGCCAGCGGGGCATGGACATCACGGTGGTCACCACCGCCACGACCGACGACGAGGGCCGGGCGCTGCTCAAGCTCCTGGGCTTCCCGTTCAAGGAGAACTGAGATGGCCAAGAAGGCGCTGATCCTCAAGGCGGCCGCGAAGCCGAAGTTCTCGGTTCGCGCGTACACCCGCTGCCAGCGGTGCGGGCGTCCGAAGGCGGTCTACCGCAAGTTCGGGCTCTGCCGGGTCTGTATCCGGGAGATGGCCCACCGCGGTGAGCTGCCGGGTGTGTCCAAGGCTTCCTGGTAAGGGCGACCGCGTCCCGGCTGTCGGCCGGGAACTCCTGCACCGATTAGGTATTGCTCTTCGCCGTAGGCCCGGGGCTGGTGCCCCGGGAACCCCGGCGAGAAAGGCTGACGAAATCCATGACGATGACCGACCCGATCGCAGACATGCTCACGCGTCTGCGTAACGCCAACCAGGCGTACCACGATCAGGTGAAGATGCCCTACTCCAAGATCAAGGCGAACATCGCCGAGGTCTTGAAGGCCGAGGGTTACATCGCCACCTGGTCGGTCGAGGAGCCCGAGGAGGGCGCCGTCGGCAAGCGACTGGTCGTCGAGCTGAAGTACGGCCAGAACCGGGAGCGGAGCCTGGCCGGCATCAAGCGCGTGTCCAAGCCCGGTCTCCGGGTGTACGCCAAGTCGGACGGGCTCCCGCGGGTGCTCGGTGGGCTGGGCGTGGCGATCATTTCGACGTCCCAGGGGCTGCTGACCGACCGGCAGGCCCGCAAGCGGAGTGTTGGCGGGGAAGTCCTCGCCTTCGTCTGGTAACGGGAGACTGGTAGAAATGTCGCGAATTGGACGTAAGTCGATCCCGGTACCAGCCGGCGTCGACATCACGATCGACGGGCAGACCGTCAAGGTCAAGGGCCCGAAGGGCGAGCTCCAGCACACGATCGCCGACCCGATCACGATCGAGCGCGCGGAGGACGGGCAGCTGAGCGTCAACCGCCCGAACGACGAGCGCAAGGCCAAGGAGCTGCACGGCCTGAGCCGTACCCTGGTCGCCAACATGATCGTCGGCGTGACCGAGGGCTACCGCAAGAGCCTGGAGATCGCCGGCACCGGTTACCGGGTCACGGCCAAGGGTTCGGACCTCGAGTTCGCGCTCGGGTTCTCGCACCCGGTGCTCGTTCCCGCGCCGGCGGGCATCACCTTCACGGTGGAGCGGCCGACCCTGTTCCACGTGGCCGGCATCGACAAGCAGCAGGTCGGTGAGGTCGCCGCCAACATCCGGAAGATCCGCCCGCCGGAGCCCTACAAGGGCAAGGGCGTGAAGTACCAGGGCGAGGTCATCCGCCGCAAGGCTGGAAAGGCAGGTAAGAAGTGAGCGCCACGCTGCTCAAGCGCCGCCGCGGCGTTGCCGCCAAGCGCGCCGTCGGGCGTGCGCGTCGGCACTTCCGCGTCCGCAAGAACGTCAGTGGTACGGCCGAGCGTCCGCGCCTGGTCGTCACCCGCTCGCTGCGGCACATGGTTGCCCAGATCGTCGACGACACCAAGGGTCACACCCTGGCGTCGGCGTCGAGCCTGGACGCCTCGCTGCGTGGCACGGAGGGCGACAAGAGCGCCCTGGCCGGCAAGGTGGGCGCCCTGCTCGCCGAGCGGGCCAAGGCCGCCGGCGTCTCCAAGGTCGTCTTCGACCGCGGTGGCAACCGGTACGCGGGGCGAGTCGCCGCGCTTGCCGACGCCGCCCGCGAAGCCGGGCTCGAGTTCTAAACAACCCCGTCACGAGAGATAAGGAAGGCTGCTGATGCCAGGTCAACAGCGCCGTGGCGGCGGGTCCGGTGGCAACGAGGGTGGTCGCCGCGACAACCGCCGTGAGGGCGGCCGCGGAAACGCGCCCGTCGAGAAGACCCCGCACCTTGAGCGGGTCGTCGCGATCAACCGCGTCGCCAAGGTCGTGAAGGGTGGTCGTCGCTTCAGCTTCACCGCCCTGGTGATCGTGGGCGACGGCGACGGCACGGTCGGCGTGGGCTACGGAAAGGCCAAGGAGGTGCCCGCGGCGATCGCCAAGGGTGTCGAGGAGGCCAAGAAGCACTTCTTCAAGGTTCCGCGGATCGGCCAGTCGATCCCGCACCCGGTCACGGGTGAGGACGCCGCTGGCGTCGTGCTGCTCAAGCCGGCCTCGGCCGGTACGGGTGTCATCGCCGGTGGTCCGGTGCGCGCCGTGCTGGAGTGCGCCGGGATCCACGACGTGCTCTCCAAGAGCCTCGGCTCGTCGAACCCGATCAACATCGTGCACGCCACCGTGGCGGCCCTGAAGGGGCTTGAGTCCCCCGAGCAGGTCGCGGCGCGTCGTGGCCTGCCGGTGGAGGACGTCGCGCCGGCCGCCATGCTGGCGTCTCGTGCGGGGGTGGCGCGCTGATGGCACGTCTGAAGGTCACCCAGCTCCGGTCCGGTATCGGGACCAAGCACAACCAGCGTGAGTCGCTGCGTTCGCTCGGTCTCAAGCGGATCAACGACGTGGTGGTCAAGGAGGACCGGCCCGAGATCCGCGGCATGATCTTCACTGTGAGCCACCTCGTGAAGGTCGAGGAGGTCGAGTAATGACGATCAAGGTTCACCACCTGCGCCCGGCGCCCGGTTCCAAGACCGCTAAGACCCGTGTGGGTCGCGGTGAGGGTTCCAAGGGCAAGACCGCTGGTCGCGGTACGAAGGGCTCCAAGGCCCGCAAGAACATCTCGGCGGCGTTCGAGGGTGGGCAGATGCCCATCCACATGCGCCTGCCGAAGATGAAGGGCTTCAAGAACAAGTTCAAGGTGGTCTTCCAGGTGGTCAACCTGGACCGGCTCGCCGAACTGTTCCCGAACGGCGGCCAGGTTGGTCCGCTCGAGCTGGTCGAGGCCGGCGCGGTCCGCAAGGGCCAGCCGGTCAAGGTCCTCGGCACCGGGGACCTCGGCGGGGTGGCGCTCCAGGTGTCGGCGCACGCGTTCAGCGCGTCGGCCAAGGAGAAGATCGCTGCCGCCGGTGGCTCCGCCACCGAGCTGTAAGGCGTACGACCTCGGCGCCCGTCAGTTGTGAATAACTGGCGGGCGCCTAGGTCTGCCTGGGGCGTGTGCGCCCGGTAATATCGGATTCGGTTTATGTAGCCGGGCACACCTGCCCGGAGCGGGACAGGGCTGTTAGAGTCCCATCCCAGCCATGGATTGCGGGCACTCGCCCGTGATCCACCCCCACCCGCCAGGGATCACCGGCGGCCCGCCTCGCGCAGGAGGAAGAAGTTGCTGTCCGCCTTTCTCAGTGCGTTCCGTACGCCTGACCTGCGCAAGAAGCTGCTGTTCACAGTAGGCATCATCGCGGTCTACCGGCTGGGTGCCACGCTCCCCAGCCCGGGCGTCTCGTACGGCAACGTGCAGAAGTGCCTCGACTCCATCTCCGGTGAGACGACGGGCCCGCTGAATCTGCTCAACCTCTTCTCCGGCGGGGCGCTGCTACAGCTCTCGGTCTTCGCGCTGGGCATCATGCCCTACATCACCGCGTCGATCATCCTGCAGCTGCTGACCGTCGTGATCCCGCGTCTGGAGCAGCTCCGCAAGGAGGGCCAGGCCGGTCAGGCGAAGATCACGCAGTACACCCGCTACCTGACGCTCGGTCTCGGCGTGCTGCAGGCCTCGGCGTTCGTGGCCCTGGCCCGCTCGGGGCAGCTGTTCCAGAACCGCTGCGACCAGTTCCCGATCATCCCCGAGGGCACCGGCATCCCGGACTGGCTGACCCTGTCCATCCTGGTGATCACCATGACCGCCGGCACCGGCATGGTCATGTGGCTCGGTGAGCTGATCACGGACCGCGGCGTCGGCAACGGCATGTCCGTCCTGATCTTCACCTCGATCGCGGCCCGGCTGCCCGGCGAGGGCTGGCAGATCAAGACCCAGCAGGGCTGGGGCAAGTTCGCCCTCGTCATCGCGCTGGTTCTGGTGGTCATCACCCTGGTCACCTTCATCGAGCAGGCGCAGCGCCGGATCCCGGTGCAGTACGCCAAGCGGATGATCGGCCGGCGGATGTACGGCGGCACCTCGACCTACATCCCGCTGAAGGTCAACCAGGCGGGTGTCATCCCGGTCATCTTCGGTTCGTCGCTGCTGTACCTCCCGCAGCTGGCGCTCCAGTTCTTCGACCAGAACGACCCGGGCAAGGTCCAGGCGTGGATCCAGAACAACCTGGTCGCTCCGAACAGCCCGATCTACATCTCGGTCTACTTCCTGCTGATCATCTTCTTCACGTACTTCTACGTCTCGATCACGTTCAACCCGACCGAGGTCGCGGACAACATGAAGAAGTACGGCGGGTTCGTGCCGGGTATCCGGCCGGGCAAGCCGACGGCCGACTACCTGGACTTCATCCTCAGCCGGATCACCCTGCCGGGCGCGCTCTACCTCGGCGTCATCTCGATCCTGCCGAACTTCTTCTTCATCTGGCTGGACAGCCAGCAGTACCAGAACTTCCCGTTCGGTGGCACCGCTGTGCTCATCATGGTCGGCGTCGGTCTCGAGACCGTGAAGCAGATCGAGAGCCAACTCATGCAGCGGAACTACGAAGGGTTCCTGCGGTAGATGAGACTCGTTCTGGTTGGCCCGCCGGGTGCGGGTAAGGGCACGCAGGCAGAGTTCGTCGCCGCGCACCTGTCGGTACCCAAGATCTCGACCGGAGACATCTTCCGCTCGAACGTCACCCAGGGCACGCCGCTCGGCGTCGAGGCGAAGCGTTACATGGACGCAGGCGAGCTGGTTCCGGACGAGGTCACCATCAACATGGTCCGGGACCGGCTCGCCGAGCCGGACGCGAGCGAGGGCTTTCTGCTCGACGGCTTCCCGCGGACGACTCCGCAGGCCGCCGCTCTGGACAAGCTCCTCGCCGATCTGGGCACCGCCCTGGATCTGGTCCTGGAGCTGGTGGTCGACGACGACGAGGTGATCCGGCGGCTCTCCGGCCGGCGCACCTGCCGGGGTTGCGGCAAGATCTGGCACGTCGAGTTCGACGCCACCACCCGGCCGGGCATCTGTGACAGGTGCGGCGCCGAGCTGTTCCAGCGCGACGACGACAAGCCGGAGACCATCGCCACCCGCCTGCGGGAGTACAGCGAGAAGACCGCGCCCCTGGTCGACTACTACGGCGCCCAGGGCAAGCTGGTCGGGATCGACGCCACCGGCCCGGTGGAGGACGTCACCACCCGGGCCATCGACGCCCTGCGGTCGTACGGCGGCTGAGGTTCTCCCCCCGCCACGGCGGATAGAGTGCGAACAGCGGGGTACGCGAGACGTGCCCCGCTGAATAGCCACGAAAGGTAACCGCTCCATGCGTCGTCCCCAGCTGGACATCCAGCTGAAGACCCCTGACCAGATCGAGAAGATGCGCGCGGCCGGGCTCGTGGTCGCCGAGGCCCTGCGCCGGATGCGCGAGGCGGTGGCCCCGGGTGTGAGCACCGCGGATCTGGATGCCATCGCCGAGTCGACGATCCGCGAGGCGGGCGCCGTCCCGTCCTTCAAGGGCTACCACGGCTTCCCGGCGTCGATCTGCTCGTCGGTCAACGAGCAGATCGTGCACGCCATCCCCTCGCCGGAGCAGGTGCTCGCCGAGGGCGACCTCATCTCGATCGACTGCGGCGCGGTGCTCAACGGGTGGCACGGGGACTCGGCGATCACCGTCGGGGTGGGCGACGTCGACCCGGCGCTGCTCAAGATGGCCGAGGTCGCCGAGGACGCGATGTGGGCGGGCATCGCCGCCGCGGCGCGTGGAGCGGCAAGTGGCAAGGGGCGGCTCACCGACATCTCGTACGCCGTGGAGACGGCGGTCCGCAAGGGCGGCCGGTACGGCATCGTCGACGGCTACGGTGGCCACGGCATCGGCACCGAGATGCATCAGGACCCGCACGTGCTCAACCACGGCCGGCCGGGCAAGGGGCCGCGTCTGGTCCCCGGGATGGCGCTGGCGATCGAGCCCATGATCACCATGGCCTCCCCGCGTACTGTCGAACTGGCCGACGGTTGGACTGTCGTCACCCGGGACGGGTCGGTCGCGGCGCACGTCGAGCACTCGATGGCGCTGTTGCCCGACGGTGTGTGGGTGCTCACGGCCTTCGACGGCGGCCGCGCCCGCCTGGGCGACCTGGTGACCGCCCGCCAGCCCACGGAAACCAAGACCCCCTGACCCCAGCCCCACCCCGCCCGTTGATCGTGAAGTTGGTTCCCCTGACACGCCGGTGCGGTGGCGATAACTTCATGATCAACCGGCGTCGGGGGTCGGGCGGACTGGCGTGACGGTGGCATGCTTGCCGGCATGGACGGGCGCGACAGGATGCGAGCCGCGGACGCGGACCGTGAGATGGTTGCCGACCGGCTGAGGGCCGCCCTCGGTGAGGGACGGTTGGACCTGCACGAGTACGACGAGCGGGTGCAGCGTGCGTACGCGGCACGCACGTACGCCGAGCTGGACGCCCTGCTCACCGATCTGCCCCCGGTGGCGCCACCGGAGCATTCGGCCCTGCGGCCGGCCGCCGCGCCGGCAGAGCCGCCCGTCGGTCGGCTCGGCTCGCTCGGGCGCGGCCACGTCGGTCGCTGGCTGGCCGAGGTGTGGCTGCCGTACGTGCGGGTGGTCGCCATCGTGGTGACCATCTGGGGCGTGACGTCGCTGCTGAGCCAGGAACTGCAGTACTTCTGGCCGGTGTGGGTGGCCGGGCCCTGGGGCGCGGTGCTGCTGCTCCGGACGGTCGGCGGGCTGGCCGGGGGAGAGCCCCGCCGCCAGGCGATCGAGCGCGAGCGCCGGCGTGAGCGCAAGCGGGCCAAGCGGGAGCTGCGCACCGAGGGGCCGGAAGGTCCCGGGCCCACAACCTGACCCACCCGCAGTCGATGATCATGATCGATCGCGGTGTTTCGCCTCGACAACCTCATGATCGACATTCGGTGGGACGCCGGTCCGCGGAGATCATCGGAGGGCTGGGCGGGGGAGCGGTGGCCGACGCGAGGCCGCCGTGGGTGGCCGGTTTGGCGACGGCGTGCAGGCCGGCGTACACTTTCTGTTCGGCGCACAGCGTCCACTCCGGCATGCCCACCCTGCGCTTCGGTGGGACCTGGAGCCGCGGCTGGCGCGGGCTTCTGATCATGGTCAGTTTCCCGTGTAAGACGTTGTGGGCCGCCCGGAGCAATCGACGTCAGGACAGCGGAGGACATGCCGAAAAAAGACGGAGCCATTGAGATCGAGGGTCGGGTCATCGAGCCCCTGCCGAACGCCATGTTCCGGGTGGAGCTCGCGAACGGCCACAAGGTGTTGGCTCACATCAGCGGCAAGATGCGGCAGCACTACATCCGCATCCTGCCGGAGGACCGGGTCGTCGTCGAACTCTCGCCGTACGACCTGACCCGCGGGCGCATCGTCTACCGCTACAAGTAGTCCTGACGGCGGCCGGGAAGTCCCGTGTCCGTCTTCGACGTCCGGTCTCGCGCCTCGCGCGTTCCCGGGCCAGATGGGAAGTAAGGCAACCGTGAAGGTCAAGCCGAGCGTCAAGAGGATCTGCAACAAGTGCCGGGTTATCCGCCGGCACGGCCGGGTCATGGTCATCTGCACCGACCCGCGCCACAAGCAGCGCCAGGGCTGATCTCAGCCCGTCCGGCCGGACACGGCCGGGTGGCGTTGCTTCGGGCAGATCCTTAGCGACACACACATCACACATGCTCGTCCCAGCCGCGAGCGGTACGTGAAGACGTACTCCTCTCGTGGCTGACCCCCGGTCGGAGGCCGGGGCCCGCTCGGGCAGCGACCGATCCCGGTCGCCGGCGCTGACAGCGTCGGAAAGACGGGACGGCCGGTAGCGGGGTGGGACGGGTCCACACCTCCGCCACACATCACGAGGAGTACGCCCGCACATGGCACGTCTAGTCGGCGTGGATCTCCCCCGCGAGAAGCGGATGGAGATCGCGCTCACCTACATCTTCGGGGTCGGTCGCACCCGCGCCCTGGAGACACTCGCCGCTACCGGCATCTCGCCGGACAAGCGCGCTCGGGACCTCACGGACGAGGAGCTCGTGCAGCTCCGCGACCACATCGAGGGCAACTACAAGGTTGAAGGCGACCTGCGCCGCGAGGTCGCCGCTGACATCCGCCGCAAGGTCGAGATCGGCTGCTACGCCGGCATCCGGCACCGCCGGGGCCTGCCCGTGCGTGGCCAGCGGACCAAGACCAATGCACGGACCCGCAAGGGCCCGAAGCGGACCGTCGCCGGCAAGAAGAAGCCCGGCAAGAAGTAATTCTTTAACCGGAATTCTGGTCGTTCTCCGTCGAGGTAGGCCGGGCTCCAACCGGAACCGGTGTCTACGTCATCAACGGGGCGACAAGCCACAGAACCCATTCAGGAGCGCACAGACTTATGCCACCGAAGGCTCGTGCCGGAGCCGCTGTCAAGAAGGTCCGGCGCAAGGAACGCAAGAACGTCGCCCACGGGCAGGCGCACATCAAGAGCACGTTCAACAACACCATCGTGTCCATCACGGACCCGACCGGTGCGGTCATCTCCTGGGCCTCCGCTGGCCAGGTGGGCTTCAAGGGCTCCCGCAAGTCGACTCCGTTCGCCGCGCAGCTGGCCGCCGAGGCCGCCGCGCGTCGCGCCATGGAGCACGGCATGCGCAAGGTCGACGTGTTCGTCAAGGGCCCCGGCTCCGGCCGGGAGACCGCCATCCGTTCGCTGCAGGCCGTGGGCCTCGAGGTCGGGCAGATCTCCGACGTCACCCCGCAGCCGCACAACGGGTGCCGTCCGCCGAAGCGTCGCCGGGTCTGAGAGGTAGAGAGAGATGGCTCGTTACACCGGTGCAGACTGCCGCCGTTGCCGGCGGGAGAAGATGAAGCTGTTCCTCAAGGGCAGCAAGTGCGATGGTCCGAAGTGCCCGTTCGAGTCCCGGCCGTTCCCGCCCGGGCAGCACGGCCGCGGCCGCACCAAGGAGACGGAGTACCTGCTCCAGCTCCGTGAGAAGCAGAAGGCCCGTCGTGTGTACGGCGTGCTGGAGAAGCAGTTCCGCGGTTACTACGAGGAAGCCGTTGGCAAGCAGGCCAAGACCGGTGAGGTCCTCCTGCAGATCCTCGAGTCGCGGCTGGACAACGTCGTTTACCGGGCCGGCTACGCCCACTCGCGGGACATGGCCCGCCAGCTGGTCAAGCACGGTCACTTCACGGTGAACGGCAAGAAGGTCGACATCCCGTCGTACCGCGTCAAGGAGCACGACATCATCGAGGTCCGGGGCAAGAGCAAGGAGCTCACCCCGTTCGTGGTGGCGCAGGCTCAGGCCGGTTCGAAGACGGTGCCGGCCTGGCTGGAGGCAATCCCCAGCCAGATGAAGGTGCTCGTGCACTCCCTCCCGGCCCGGCAGGTCATCGACACGCAGGTCCAGGAGCAGTTGATCGTCGAGCTCTACTCCAAGTAGTCGGGCTCGTTGCGGTGGCCCGCCCTTCGGGGCGGGCCACCGGAACAGTTTGTGTCGTGGACGTCAAATAGCGGGCGTCCCGGAAGAGAAGAGACAACATGCTCATCAGCCAGCGACCCTCCCTCTCCGAGGAGTCGATCAACGAGACCCGGTCGCGGTTCGCCATCGAGCCGCTCGAGCCGGGCTTCGGCTACACCCTGGGCAACTCGCTGCGGCGCACGCTGCTGTCGTCGATCCCGGGTGCGGCGGTCACCTCGATCAAGATCGACGGCGTGCTGCACGAGTTCACCACGATCCCCGGTGTCAAGGAGGACGTGGTCGAGCTCGTCATGAACATCAAGGAGCTGTGCGTCAGCTCCGAGCACGACGAGCCGGTCAGCATGTACCTGCGCAAGCAGGGCCCGGGCGACGTGACGGCGGGCGACATCCAGCCCCCGGCCGGCGTCTCGGTGCACAACCCGGACCTCAAGCTCGCGACCCTCAACGGCAAGGGCCGGCTCGACATGGAGCTGACCGTCGAGCGGGGCCGGGGCTACGTGACGGCTGCACAGAACAAGCAGTCCGGCGCCGAGATCGGCCGCATCCCGGTCGACTCGATCTACTCGCCGGTGCTGAAGGTGACGTACCGCGTCGAGGCGACCCGCGTCGAGCAGCGCACCGACTTCGACCGGCTCATCATCGACGTCGAGACCAAGCCGTCGATGGGCCCGCGTACCGCGCTGGCCTCCGCCGGTTCGACGCTGGTGGAGCTGTTCGGGCTGGCCCGGGAGCTGGACGAGACCGCCGAGGGCATCGACATCGGGCCGTCCCCGCAGGACGCCCAGCTGGCGGCGGACCTCGCTCTGCCGATCGAGGAGCTGGACCTCACCGTCCGCTCCTACAACTGCCTCAAGCGCGAGGGCATCAACTCCGTTGGTGAGCTCATCGGGCGTACCGAGGCCGACCTCCTCGATATCCGCAACTTCGGGCAGAAGTCGATCGACGAGGTCAAGATGAAGCTCGCCGGGATGGGTCTCGGGCTGAAGGACTCGGCTCCGAACTTCGACCCGGCGCACGTCGTGGACACCTTCGGCGAGGCCGACTACGACACCGACGACTACCGCGAGACCGAGCAGCTCTAGTCCGCGCTGCCGCCACAACTGAGGAGCACCAAAAATGCCCACGCCCACCAAGGGCCCCCGCCTCGGCGGCAGCCCCTCGCACGAGCGGCTGATGCTCGCCAACCTGGCGACCGCGCTGTTCCAGCACGGCAAGATCCAGACCACCGAGACGAAGGCCCGGCGGCTGCGTCCGCTGGCCGAGCAGCTCATCACCAAGGCCAAGCGCGGTGACCTCGCCTCGCGGCGGCGGGTGCTGGGTGTCGTCAAGGACAAGGACGTGGTCTACGCCCTGTTCGACCAGATCGCGCCCCGGTACTCCAACCGCCCCGGCGGTTACACCCGGATCGTGAAGACCGGCCCGCGCAAGGGTGACAACGCGCCGATGGCGATCATCGAGCTGGTGGAGGAGCTTCAGGTCGCCGAGCCGAAGGTGAACAAGAAGACCGCCGCCCGCAAGGCCGCGCAGCAGGACAAGGTCGAGGCGCTCGCCCCGGCCGAGGAGGCCCCGAAGTCGGCTCCGGCCGACCAGGACTCCGAGGCGCCGGTGTCGGCGTCCGGTGACACCGACGCCGCCCGCGAGGACAGCGACGAGGCCACCGAGAACAAGGCCTGACCAAGGGCAACATCGGGCCCGGCACCCCTTTCGGGGTGTCGGGCCCGACCCGTAACAGGAGGTACGAGGTGGACGAGCGGATCCGGCTGCGGCTGGACGTCTCGTACGACGGCGCCGGTTTCTCCGGCTGGGCGCCCCAGCCGACCCGGCGGACCGTCGCCGGGGTGCTCGTCGAGACCCTGGACCTGGTCCTCGGCGCGGGCACGGCGACCGGTCTGACCGTCGCGGGTCGCACCGACGCGGGGGTGCACGCCAGCGGCCAGGTCTGCCACCTGGACCTTCCCGCCGAGGTGTGGCGCCAGCACGAGGGGCGGCTGCTGCGCCGGCTCGCGCGGCTGCTCCCCACCGACGTGCGGGTACGGGCGATGTCGGAGGTGCCGGCCGACTTCGACGCCCGCTTCTCGGCCACCTTCCGGCGCTACGAGTACCGGGTGACCGACGCCCCGTACGGCGCCGAGCCGCTACGCCGGCACGAGGTGCTGGCCTGGCCGCGACCGCTGGACCTGACCGCCCTGAACGCCGCCGCGGCGGGTCTGGTCGGTGAGCACGACTTCGCCGCGTACTGCCGGCGCAAGGAGAACGCGACGACGCTGCGCGAGGTGACCCGGCTGGACTGGCGGCGCGACCCGGACGGCATCCTGGTCGCCACCGTGCAGGCCGACGCGTTCTGCCAGGCGATGGTCCGCAGCCTGGTGGGGGCGATGCTCGCGGCCGGCGACGGCCGTCGGGCGGTCCAGTGGCCGGGCAGCCTGCTCGACCGGCAGGAGCGCTCCAGCGAGGTGACGGTGGCTCCGGCGCACGGCCTCACCCTCGTCGCGGTCGGCTACCCGGCCGACCCGGCCGACTACGCCCGTCGCGCGGACCTGACGCGCCGCCTGCGCGTGCCCGTCGAGGGCTGACCGGCGGCCGGGCCGCAGACGCCGACGGGTGTGCCACCGGTGGGCGGCACACCCGTCGGGCGGTGGTGCGGATCAGTCGCCGGGGAGTTCGCCGTCGTCGCTGCCGCTCTGGGTTCCGCTGCCCTCGGTCGGCGCTGCAGTTGGTTGGCCGGCCGTGCCGCTGTCGGCCCGCCGTTGCAGGACGCCCCGGCTGAGGTGCGCCTCGATCATGTCGAACAGGATCTCCCGGATCTTGGCATCGCCGGGCTTGACCGCTGCTCCGTCCGCGCGGACCACCAGCGCGTACGCCAGGTAGTGGCCCCGGACCTGCCAGCCGACCCGGGCCGGAGCGGTGGCCAGGACATCGGTGTCGTCGCCGGCGGTCAGCCCCCGGAACCGGCCCTGCCGGTCGTCGAGGAGTTGCCGGATCCGGTCCCGGGCCCGTTCGGCGCTGACCTTGTCGGTGAGGTTGAACAGGCCCGCGGTGACCAGGTGGTCGCCGCCGGGCGCCCGCAACGTCGCCCGGACGACCTGGTTGCAGCCGAGCCGGACGAGCAGGTCGGCCACCTCGTCGGTGGCGGCGACTGCGCAACTGCCGCTGGAGTGTGTCTTGAGGATCTCGTAGGCGCTCTGGCCGTCGGCGAGCTTCACCTCCTTGCCGGGAAAGAGTTCCTTCGCGGTGAGCGGCGCCTGGTCGGTGTCCCGCGAGTCGAGATCCTGCCGCTGCGCGGAGGCGGACGCGGCGACGTTCGGCTGGTACGTCGGGGTGGCCTGCGGCGTCGGGTCGTTGTCCACCAGCAGCGCGGCGGCGCCCAGGCCGCAGAGCGCGAGCAGGACCAGGACTGCCGCACCGCCGACCAGCACCTGCCAGAGCCGCCCGCCGCCGCGGCGGGTGGGCGGCTCCACCGGCTGGGCCGACGTGTAGACCTGACTGCGCGGGGCCGCGACCGGGGTGCTGACGCGGGTGACCGGCGGCGGCTGGGTCGACGGCAGCATCAGCTGGTTGGGCCGGGGCAACGACGGAGCGGGAAAGCGGGACGGTGAGGGGCCGGCCGGCGGAGGCGGACCGGCGCCGAGCACGGCCAGGTCGGACCCGGGCTCCGGGTCCTCGAATGCGTCCTCTTCGGACTCGTACCGATACACCATGTCGCCCAGAGTAGGAGCCATTGTCCCTTTAGGGGGTAATATTGGGAAATGCGGCTGTGGGCCGTGTCGTGGCCCGCCCGCGCCGGTGCGAGAATTGCCGGCGTGACCGGCGACCATTACTTCACCGCGCAGCCCGCCAGCGATGCGCCGGCGCGCGACGTCGAGTTCTCCGTCGCCGACCGCGACTACCAGCTCGTCTCGGCGGGCGGTGTCTTCTCCGCCAGCCGCCTCGACCCCGGCACCGCCGTGCTGCTGCGCAAGGCCGAGCTGCCCGCCGCCGACACCGCCGGTGCCCTGCTCGACCTCGGCTGCGGGTTCGGCCCGATCGCCTGCGTGCTGGCCGACCTGGCACCGGCGGCCACCGTCTGGGCGGTCGACGTCAACGCCCGCGCCCGCGAGCTGACCGCCGCCAACGCGGCCCGGATCGGCGCCGCCGACCGGATCCGCGTCAGCGCACCTGACGACGTGCCGGCGGACCTGCTGTTCGCGCAGCTGTGGTCCAACCCGCCCATCCGCATCGGCAAGGACGAGTTGCACGAGCTGTTGCTGCGGTGGCTGCCCCGACTCGCCCCGGACGGCGTCGGCTGGCTTGTCGTCGCCCGGCACCTCGGCGGCGACTCACTGCAGCGCTGGATCGTCGACCAGGGTTGGCACGTCGAGCGGCACGCCAGCCAGAAGGGCTTCCGGGTGCTGCGGGTCACCCGGTAATTGGATGTCCATCCCGGCCCCCGCTGGGGCAGGATCCCGGCGTGGGATACGTGGACGTGGCAGCGGTCGGGCACATCCTGCCCGACGGTCGGGAACTCTTCGCCGACGTGTCGTTCCGGGTCGGGGAGGGCGCCAAGGTAGCCCTGGTCGGGCCGAACGGCGCGGGAAAGACGACGCTGCTGAGGATGGTCGCCGGCGACCTGGCGGTGCGTACCGGCACCGTCGCGCGGGCGGGCGGGCTGGGCGTGATGCGCCAGTTCATCGGCATGATCGGCGACGAGACGACACTGGCCGACCTGGCGCTGTCGCTGGCCCCGCCGCCGCTGCGCGACGCCGGCCGCCGGCTCGCCGAGACCGAGACGGCCATGCGGGCGGCCGAGGTCCGCGGCAAGTTCAGCAGCGCCGCGGGCAAGGCCCAGCTGGCGTACGCCGACGCGCTCGGCGCCTGGGGCGAGGCCGGCGGGTACGACGCCGAGGTGCTCTTCGACACCGTCGCGACAATCGTGCTCAACCAGCCCTGGGACGCCGTCCGGGACCGGCCGGTGCGCACCCTCTCCGGCGGCCAGCAGAAGCGCTTCGCCCTGGAGTTGCTGCTGCGCGGCCCGGACGAGGTGCTGCTGCTCGACGAGCCGGACAACTTCCTCGACGTGCCCGGCAAACGCTGGCTGGAGGCGCGGCTGCGCGAGTCGACGAAATCGGTGCTCTACGTCTCGCACGATCGCGAGCTGCTGGCCCAGAGCGCCGACCGGGTGGTCGCCGTGGAGGGCGGCAGCGCCTGGGTGCACCCCGGCGGCTTCGCCAGTTGGCACGAGGCGCGGGTGGCCCGGCACGCCCGCCTCGACGAGCTGCGCCGACGCTGGGACGAAGAACACCAGAAGCTGCGCGAACTGATGCTGATGTACAAACAGAAGGCCGCGTACAACGACGGTCTGGCCTCGCGCTACCAGGCCGCGCAGACCCGGTTGCGCAAGTTCGAGGAGGCCGGGCCGCCGCCCGTACCGCCGAAGGACCAGGACATCCGGATGCGGCTGACCGGCGGGCGGACCGGCAAGCGCGCGGTCGTCTGCGAGCAGCTGGAGCTGGACGGCCTGACATTCCCCTTCGACCTGGAGATCTGGTACGGCGACCGGGTGGCGGTGCTCGGTGCCAACGGCACCGGCAAGTCGCACTTCCTGCGGCTGCTGGCCCGGGGTGGCACCGATCCCGACCCGGCGAACGGGCCGGTCGACGGGGCGGGAGCGCTCGCCCCGGTGGCGCACGACGGCACGGCCCGGCTCGGCGCCCGGGTCCGTCCCGGCCACTTCTCCCAGACCCACGACCGACCGGAGTTGATGTCGAAGACGCTCGTCGAGATCCTGTGGCGGGGTGACGAACACCGCACCGGGATGGACCGGCACGCGGCGATGGGGGTGCTCAGCCGGTACGAGCTGGCCGGGCAGGGCGACCAGCGGTTCGGCACGCTCTCCGGCGGGCAGCAGGCCCGGTTCCTGGTGCTGCTGCTGGAGCTGTCCGGGGCGACCCTGCTGCTGCTCGACGAGCCCACCGACAACCTCGACCTGGCCAGCGCGGAAGCGCTCGAAGCGGGCCTGAACGCGTTCGAGGGGACTGTGGTGGCGGTCACCCACGACAGGTGGTTCACCCGCTCCTTCGACCGGTTCGTGCTGTTCCGGGGCGACAGCGAGGTGGTGGAGACCCCGGAACCGGTCTGGGACGTGGGCTGAGCGGTCACCGGGCAGCGGTGCGTCCGGCCGGCATAGGGTGGATCTCGTGACTGAGATGACCTATCGCCGGCTGGGCGACTCCGGGCTCGTGGTGTCCGTCGTCGGCATCGGCTGCAACAACTTCGGCCGCAAGCTGGACCTCGACGGCACCCGCGCGGTGGTGGACGCGGCCCTGGACGCCGGGATCAACCTCTTCGACACCGCCGACATCTACGGCGAGCCGCAGGGCGGCTCCGAGGAGCTGCTCGGGCAGGCACTCAAGGGCCGCCGGGACGACGTGGTGGTGGCCACCAAGTTCGGCATGGACATGAACGGCCTCAACGGGCCGGACTTCGGTGCCCGGGGCGCGCGGCGCTACATCGCGCGCGCGGTGGAGGCGTCGCTGCGCCGGCTCGACACCGACCACATCGACCTGTACCAGATGCACGAGCCCGACCCGGGCACCCCGATCGACGAGACCCTCGCCGCCCTGGACGACCTGGTCCGCGACGGCAAGGTGCGCTACCTGGGCAACTCCAACTTCGCCGGCTGGCAGATCGCCGACGCCGACTGGGTCGCCTCGTCCAACGGCCGGGCCCGTTTCATCAGCGCCCAGAACCACTACAGCCTGCTGGAACGCTCGGTGGAGACCGAGATCATCCCGGCGTGCGAGCGGTTCGGGCTCGGCATGTTGCCGTTCTTCCCGCTCGCCAACGGTCTGCTCACCGGCAAGTACAAGCGCAGCGAGCAGCCCCCGGCGGGCAGCCGGCTCTCCGGCGGTGGCCGGTACGCCGAGCGGCTCGCGGCTGCCGACTGGGACACCATCGAGGCCATCGAGGCGTACGCGGGCGAGCGGGGCCTGACCATGCTCCAGGTCGCGATCGGCGGGCTGGCCGCCCAGCCGGCCGTGACCTCGGTGATCGCCGGCGCCACGACGCCCGAGCAGGTGCACGCGAACGCCGCCGCCGGCACGTGGGAGCCCAGCGACGACGACCTGGCGGCACTGCGCGCCATCCTCTGAGCGCGGCGAACGACAACGGGCCGGGCCGCTCATCGCGGCCCGGCCCGTTCGTTGTGGTGGCGCCGAAGCGCCGGTCGGTCAGTCGTTCGGCGTGGCGGCGCGGCGGCGGCCGAACAGCATGGCCACCCCCATCGCCACGGCGACCAGCACGAGGCCGGCCGCGGCGAACGGCCACCACCCGGCGGCCGCACCGCGATCGCGCGGCCCGTCCGCGGTCACCGCGACCGGCTTGGGAGCCGGGGGTGACTGCGCCGCCCGGGCCTGCACCGTGGCGGTGGTCCTGCTCTGCAGCGGAGCGGGGGAGTTCACCGTCACCTTCCACGTGCCGGCGGACAGCAGCGGGCCGCTGCTGTAGAAACCCTGCCCCTCGGGCTGTGGCTCCAGCTGCACCGGCCCGACCCGCTGCCCGTCCGGGCCGGTGGCGGTGAGCACCAACCGCACCACCCGGTCCAGCCGGCGGCCATCGGGGTAGCTGGCCTGGATGGTGACCCCCTGAGCGCCGTCGCCGGCCACCGTCAGCTTGAGCTTGTCGGCCTGGGCGGCCGCCGGGGCAGCGGAGAGCAGGGTCAGGACCAGCCCGGCGAACAGGGCGGCCACCACCTTGCGGATACCCGTCACGGACATCTCCTCACTACTGATGAGGGAGGCCCCTCCCCGACACCGTGGCGTCGGGAAGGGGCCTCGATCGGATCAGAGCTGGCGACCGGGTGCCAGCCGGGTGGCGTCGCCACCGAGCCGTCCGGTGCCCTTGACCGGTTCGCCGTCGTTCGCCTTGACCCCGGCCTTACTGGCCGTGCCGCCGAGCCGAACGATCATGGCGTCGGCGTCCCGGATCAGGACGTCCCGAACCTCGGCCTCCGGCACCAGTGTGGCGTCGGCGGCGAGGGCCCGGAATGCGGTCAACTGCTTGATCGCCTTGTTGTCGTTGCCGGCCGCCTCGGCCTGCCGGGCCGCGTCGAGCTTCGCCGTCAACTGCTTCTGCGCCTTG
Source organism: Micromonospora sp. MH99 (assembly GCF_021442385.1). Lineage (GTDB taxonomy): Bacteria > Actinomycetota > Actinomycetes > Mycobacteriales > Micromonosporaceae > Micromonospora. The sequence continues at coordinate 23,623 of NZ_MUZA01000017.1, read as the reverse complement.
GCCGAGAGCCGCCCCGTCGCCTTGAACCGGTCCAGCAGGTTCTGCATGTCCCGGAACGAGGTGGTGACGAAGAACCGGACGTTCGAGGTCGTCGTGTTGCCGGCCTTGTCGGTCGCGGTGACGGTCAGCTCGTGCAGGCCGAGCGGCAGCTCGTACATGGCCTGCAGGGTGCCGCTGGCGTACGCCTTGCCGTCCAGCTGGCCGACCACAGTCGCGATACCCGAGGTCGGGTCGACGGCCTGCCAGGACACCCGGACGTCCTGGCTGTCCCCGTAGAGCTGGCCGTCGGCGATACCGGAGACCAGCAGCGTCGGCTTGGTGCCGTCGATCTTCAGGATCGCCGACTTGAGCGTCTCGGCGTTGCCCGCCTTGTCAGTCGAGCGGTACAGCAGCTCGTGCTGCCCGTCACCGGTCACCGCGACCGGCTCCGAGTACGGCGTCCACGCGCCGCCATCCAGCGACCACTCGACCGTCTTGACGCCGGAACCGGCGTCGGTCGAGGTCAGCACCACCGGGATCGTCCCGTTGTGCCAGCCCGCGTCGTTCGCCGGAGCGAACGTCGCAGTGGTGACCGGCGCGGTGGCGTCGATCTTGACCGAGACGGTCTTCGTCGACTCCACGTTGCCCGCCTGGTCCGTCGAGCGGAACCGCAGCTCGTGCTCGCCGTCCCCGCTGACCGTCACCGGAGCGGTGTAGTCGGTCCAGGTGGTGGCCCCGTCCAGCTGGTACGCCGTACCGGCCAGTCCGCTGCCGCCGGCCTCGTCGGCGGCGGTCAGGGTGACCGTCACCGGCCCGGTGTACCACCCCTCGGTGGGGGTGCCGGACACCGCCGCCGTCGTCACCGGAGCGGTCTCGTCGGTGACCACCTCGGTGCTGAGCCGGAAGTAGTCGAACGAGGCCGTCTTCGACGCCGTCTGGTTGGCGCCGAGGGTGAACAGACCGACCTTCGGGGTGGCCCCGACCGCGCTGCTGGTCAACGTCTCCAGCGTGGTCCAGGTCGTTCCGTCGGCCGAGTACGACGCCGTGAAGGTGTCGCCGCTGCGGGCCAGCCGCAGGTGCCACACCGCCGAGGTGAGGCTTGTCGCCTCCGGCTGCGGGTTCTGGACGACGCCGCCGATCTCGCTGCGGAACTCGATCCGCCGCGTGACCGTCTGGCCGGCCTGGTTGTCCGCGATGAAGTCGAACTTCACGTAGTTGTCGTCGTCCGCCTGCACGAGCAGACCCGCCTGCTGGTACTGCTCGTTCAGCAGGCTGCCGTCGACCTTCGTCTCCAGGGTCCAGTCGCCCGAGGGCGCGGTCTGGAGGATGAAGTTCTTCGGCCCGGTGTTGTCGGTGCCGTAGATGTCACCGTTCGGCACGTCGATCCGCAACGCGCCACCGGTGACCCGGTAACCGTTCGGGTCCTCCCGCTGGATCGCGTCCCACCGGCACTTGTCCAGCGTGTCGCCGGTGAACTCGTCCGACGGGTCGACCGGGCCGGCCGGGGCGTCCGGCGTGACCACGAACGAGTCGAACGCGGCGTCCACGACAGGTGCCTCGGTGCCTCCGTTGAGCGCGAAGACCCCGATCCGCGGGTTGGTGATGCCGGCGAGCGCGGCCGAGCGGCCGACCGGGGTGAACGTCTGCCCGTCGCCCGAGACCGCGGCGGTCAGGTTCGTCCCGTCGCTGGTGATCCGCAGGTACACGGTGTCACCCGCCGGCGCGTTGGTGGCGTCCGCAGCGTCGTTGCGCGGCGTCGCGGCAGTCTCTCGGATGAACTCCACCCGACGGCTGCCGTTGTAGAGCAGGTCCACCTTGGCGTAGTTGTCGTCGTCGCCGTACACCAGCAGACCGGCCTGCTGGTAGTTGGCCGTCACCGGAAGCGTGACCTTGGTGGTCATCTCCCAGGCGCCGGTCGGCGCCGCCTGGAGCACCAGGTTGGTGGCGTCGTTGCGGGCGCCGTACAGGTCACCCACCGAGGTGGGCAGCTTCAGCGCTCCACCGCTGAGGGAGTAGAGCTGGTTCTCCCGGACCACGCTGGTCCACCGGCCCTTGTCCAGGGTGTTGCCGTTGAAGTCGTCCGAACGCGCCCCGAAGCAGGACGTGTCCGGAGCGTTCACCCGCACCGGCACTGTGGCGTACGACTTGGCACCCTTGCTGTCGGTCACCGTGAGGGTGGCCGTGAAGGCTCCGACGCTCGTGTACGTGTGGCTGGCGTCCAGGGTGGACGCCGTACCGCCGTCACCGAAGTCCCAGGCGTACGTCAGCGGGGTGTCGCCCTCGGCGTCGGTGGCCGTGCCGTCGAACGCGACGGTGACCGGAACGGTGCCGCTGGTCGGGGTCGCGGTGGCGGTTACCACGGGCGGCCCGTTCTCGGTGACGCCGCGGCCGACGAAGTCCATCCAGTTGACGTTGAACAGCGAGCCCGTCCCGCCGTTCGGATCGCGGGCCACGAAGTACAGCGAGCCGCTCGCGGCACCGGTGACCGGCGCGCTCACGTCCGTGTACGTCTGCCACGCCCCGGTCGACGGGACCGTGGCCGTGGCTACGACCGGCCCGTCCACCGCGCCCGCGTGGACCTCGATCCGACCGCCAGCGGCGGCCGAGGCGGCCCGGAACCGGATCTCGGTGATGTTCGTCAGGTCCGCCGGGACGACCGACCACCAGTCGCCGTCCTCGATGAACGCGATGCTCTGGCCGCCACCGGCGGTGTCGGCTCCGGCCTCCCGCTGCACACCGGCGTCTCCGCCGCCGGTGCTGCCCGGCACCCGGCCGGTGGCCGTGAAGTACTCGGCCTGCTTCTGCTTGGGCTGCAGGATCTCGATGTCCCGGCCGGTGAGCGCGCCCGCGCCGCCGGCGCCACCATCGTCGGTGTAGGTGGCCTCGAAGACCGCGAAGACGTTCGCCTCGGCGCCGTGCCCGGAGGCGAGCGACGTCTGGACCGTGCCGGTGCAGCCGGTGTGCTGCTCCAGCGGGTGGGCGTGCTCGTCGTGACCGAGCAGCACCTGGAGGTTCACCCGGGCGCAGTCGATCTGCCCGTCCTCCGGGTCGGTCACCTTGACCGTGTAGCGGACCTGGTCACCCCAGTTGAAGAAGCCACCGTCCGGCGGGAACTCGATGCTCACCGTCGGCGCGGTGTTGCCCACGGTGACCGGAACGTTTGCCACCGCGGTACGGCCCTTCGGGTTCGTCACGGTGAGCTGGGCGGTGTAGTTGCCCGCCATCGCGTACGTGTGCGTCGGGTTGGCCTCGGTGGAGGTCTGCCCGTCGCCGAAGGTCCAGGCGTAGGTGAGATCGCCGCCGTCCGGGTCCCGGGAGCCGGCGCTGGAGAAGGTGACGGTCAACGGCGCCGGCCCCGACGTGGGGTTGGCGGACGCCGCGGCGATCGGTGCGCGGTCACCGGCGGTGTAGTCGATCCGGTAGATGCCGGAGTCGTCGTTGTTGCCGCCGAAGCCCGTACCCCACTCGATCAGGTAGAGCGCGCCGTCCGGGCCGAACTCGAAGTCCATCGGCCGGATCATCTTCATGCCGGTGAGCAGCTGGTTGATGTCCACCAACGACTTGCCGTCGGCGGTCATCTGCATCGTGTACATCTTGTTCTGGTTCCACTCGCCGAGCAGCGCCTTGCCGTCGTAGTAGGCCGGCCACTTGCGGGGGGAGTTGAGGTTGGCGTCGTACCGGTAGGCCGGGCCGCCCATCGGGGCGCCACCGCCACCGATCTCCGGGTACCGCGCGTCACCGGCGTAGCCGTAGTCGACGGTGGCCGGAACGACAGGCGGGAGGTTGGTCAGGCCCGTGTTGTTGGGCGAGTTGTTCACCGGCGCGGCGCAGTCGAACTTCGGCCCGCTCGGGCCGGACGGGAACGTGTAGTCGTTGTACGCCTCGTTCGTCCCGGTGCAGTACGGCCAGCCGTAGTTGCCGGGGGTCACGACGTTCCACTCGACCAGACCGCGGGGGCCCCGGTCCGGGTTGTTGGCGTTGGCGTCCGGTCCGTAGTCCCCGACGTACAGCGTGTCGGTCTTCGGGTCGGTGCCGATCCGGAACGGGTTGCGGAAGCCCATCGCGTAGATCTCGGGACGGGTCTTCTCGGTGCCCGGCGCGAAGAGGTTGCCGGTCGGAACGGTGTACGTCCCGTCGTCCTCGGGGTGGATCCGGATCACCTTGCCGCGCAGGTCGTTCGTGTTGGCGGCGGTGCGCTGCGAGTCGTAGTCCTGACGGCCCGGCCGCTCGTCGAGCGGGGCGTAGGCGTTCGACTCGAACGGGTTGGTGTTGTCACCGGTGGCCAGGTAGAGGTTGCCGGCGCTGTCGAACGTCATGCTGCCGCCCGCGTGGCAGCAGGTGTTGCGCTGGGTGTCGACCCGCAGCACCTGCTTCTCGCTCGCCGGGTCGATGGTGTCGCCGGTCACCGTGAACCGGGACAGCAGGTTGCGCGTGACGCCGTCGTTCGGGGCGTAGTAGAGATACACCCACTTGTTGGTGGCGAAATCCGGGTCGAGCCGGATGCCGATGAGGCCGTCCTCGTTGCCGGTGAAGACGTCCAGGTCGACGGCGGTGACGGTGCTGCCGGTGTCGGGCTTGATGATCTGCACCCGGCCGTCGCGCTCGATGTAGAAGACCCGCCCGTCGGGCGCGATGTCCAGCTCCATCGGATTACTGGTGTTGCTGTCCAGGGTGATCTTCTCGAAGCTGGAGGTCTTCGAGGCGCCGCAGTCGGCGTCGATCACGCCGGCCGCGGTCTGGATGCCGCCGAGCAGGTGCTTGAGGAACTCGGGCTCGGCGTACGACTCGCGGGTGTGCCCGCCGCCGGTGTACCAGGAGCGGCCACCGTCGAAGTCCTGGCACCACGCCGTCGGGTGGTCGGCGCCCATCGCGCCGGCGCCCGGGGTGTAGCTCTTCTCGTCCAGGCTGGCCAGCACGTGCACGTCCGGCCGCGGGTTGGTCTGGAAGTTGTACCACTCGTCGAACCGGGACCAGCGGTCCGGCAGGTCGGCGGTGGACGGGTGGGCGTGGTCCTCCACCTTGACGGTGGCCTGCTGGTTCTGCGGGTGGTTGGCGAAGTACGCGCCGACCAGGTCGCCGTACCAGGCCCAGCTGTACTCGGTGTCGGAGGCCGCGTGGACACCGGCGTAACCGCCGCCGGCCCGCACGTAGCGCTCGAAGGCCGCCTGCTGGTCGGTGTCGAGGACGTCACCCGTGGTGGAGAGCCAGATCACGGCCTTGTACTTGGCGAGGTTGGCGTCGTTGAACGCGGCGCCGTCCTCGGTGGTGTCCACAGTGAACCCGTTGGCCGCGCCGAGCTGCTGGATGGCGGCGATGCCGGTGGGGATGGAGTCGTGCCGGAAGGCGGCGGTCTTGGAGAAGACCAGGACGGAGTAGGGGTCGGCCGCTGCGGCCTTCGGTGCCTTCGGCACCGCCTGGGAGAGCGGAGCCGCGACCGGCACGTCTCGCGCGGGGATCTGCGCTGCGGCCGGAGCCGCCTGCGCCGGCGACCCGAGCAGGGTCGTCGAGGCTAGCGCGAGGGACAGCAGGGTAGCGGTGAGTGGTAAACGGGCACGACGAGAACGGGACACGCCGCCTCCAATGTCGCGGTGGACAGGAATCGCGGGGGCCGGCTGCCGAAGACCGTCCCGGATGGAGCCGGTGGGGACGCCGTGCCAGGGCGTCCACGCCGGCATTTTGTCGAATCGCTGAACAAATTAATTCTGGTGTATCGATGTCGGGCAAGATGCCGGCTGGTAACGGTTCTGCAACGGCGGGCGACATTCCGAACAGGACCGGAGAAAGTACCCCATCGATGGAGTGGCCTCCGGCCGACGGCCAGTCCCTTGGCAGACCGGCGGAACTGTCGTACGGTGACACGCAAGTAACCCACGGGAGCCCGGTGTACCGGGCTGAGAGGGGGGCTGACAGCCCCCGACCGTTGAACCTGATCCGGGTAATGCCGGCGCAGGGAGGAGCGTTGCCGTGCCGTCCCTTGGACGACTGCATCTCGTCACCGACACTCGACCCGGGCGCGACCCGCTCACCGTGGTCCGGGCCGCCCTCGCGGCGGCCCGCGCCGACCTCGTCGTACAGGTCCGGGTGGAGGACTCCGCCACCGACCGCGAGGCGTACGACCTGGCGGGCCGGGTGCTGGCGCTCTGCGCGCCGTACGGGGCGACCTGCCTGGTCAACGACCGGCTGCACGTGGCGCTCGCGGTGGGCGCCGCCGGTGGGCACGTCGGGGCCGACGACCTGCCGGTCGCCGCCGCCCGGCACGTGCTCGGCCCGACCGGCGTGCTGGGGGCCACCGCCCGCGAGCCCCGGACCGCGATCGAGGCGGTCGTCGCCGGCGCCAACTACCTGGGCGTCGGCCCGTGCCACACCACCAGCACGAAGACCGGTCTGCCGGATCCCATCGGGCCCTCGGGCGTCCGCGACGTCGCCGATGCCGTCGACGTGCCGGTCATCGCGATCGGCGGGGTGACCGCCGCCCGGGTGCCGGAGCTGCGGGCCGCCGGGGCGTACGGGGTGGCGGTGGTCGGTGCGCTCTCCGGCGCCGCCGACCCCGCGCGGGCGACCGTCGACCTGCTGCGGGCGCTGGCGTGACCCGCACCGATCTGGCGGTGGTCGGTGCGGGCCCGATCGGACTGGCCATCGCGTGGCGCTGCGCCATCCGGGGATTGCGCGTCGAGGTGCACGACCCCGCCCCCGGGTCGGGGGCGTCGGCAGTCGCCGCCGGCATGCTCTCCCCGGTCGCCGAGGCGTACTTCGGTGAGCGGCAGCTGACCGAGCTGCTGGTGGCGTCCGCCGCCCGGTGGCCCGGGTTCGCCGCCGAGCTGACCGAGGCGAGCGGCACCGAGATCGGCTACCGGACCGAGGGCACCCTGATGGTCGGGCTGACCGGCGACGACCTGGCCGAGGCACGCCGGCTCTGGGCGTACCAACAGGGGTTGGGTCTGCCGGTGACGCCGCTGCGCCCGAGCGAGCTGCGCGACCGCGAACCGGCGCTGGCCCCGCGGGTGCGTGGCGGCGCGCTCGCGCCCACCGACCACCAGGTCGATCCCCGGCTGCTGGTGCCGGCGCTGCGCACGGCCGCGCGGCGGGCCGGCGCGGTGCTGGTGCCGCAGCCGGTCCGGCGGCTGTCCGACGTGGACGCGGGGGTCACCGTGGTCGCCGCCGGCTGCGGCGCCGCCGCGCTCACCGGCCTGCCCGTGCGGCCGGTGAAGGGCCAGATCCTCCGGCTGCGCGCGCCCGGCGGCGTCGCGCCGGGCTTCCGGCACGTGATCCGGGGGTACGCCGACGGCGAGCACGTCTACCTGGTGCCCCGCGCCGACGGCGAGGTGGTCCTCGGCGCGACGGTCGAGGAGCGGTCGGACACGACCGTCACCGCCGGCGCCGTGCAGCGGCTGCTGCGCGCCGGGGTCGACCTGCTGCCCGAGTTGACCGAGTACGACCTGGTCGAGGCGGTCGCCGGCCTGCGGCCCGGAACACCTGACAACGCGCCGATCCTCGGGCCGCTGCCCGGCCGGCCCGCCGTCCTGGCCGCCACCGGGCACCACCGGCACGGCATCGTGCTCACCCCGATCACCGCCGAGACGATCGCCGACCTGGTGACCACCGGCGAACCCGACCCGCTGCTCGCGCCCTTCGGCGCGGACCGGTTCGCCGTCGCGTCGACAGGTACCGGCGACGCGACGCGGGTCGGCGCGGGCGACAGGAGCGGACCTGGACGAACGACCGAGGAGGACCGGTGGAGTTGACGGTGAACGGGGCCGGACGCAGCGTCCCCGGCGGCGCGTCGGTGGCCGACCTGGTCCGCGACGTCGCCCCGCACCAGCGTGGCGTCGCGGTAGCGGTCAACGGCGAGGTGGTGCCCCGGGCCGGCTGGCCGGGCACGGTGCTGCGCGACGGCGACCGCGTCGAGGTGCTGACCGCGGCGCAGGGCGGGTGAGTGGCATGTCGTTCGAACTGGGTGGGGTGGCCTTCACGTCCCGGCTGATCCTCGGCACCGGCGGCGCCGCGAACCTGCACGTGCTGGAACAGGCGATCCGGGCGTCCGGCACGGAGCTGGTCACGCTGGCGTTGCGCCGGGTGGACACCGCCCCGGGCACCGCCGGGGGGCTGCTCGACCTGCTGGACCGGTGCGGGGTACGGCTGCTGCCGAACACCGCCGGCTGCCACACCGCCACCGAGGCGGTGAAGGTCGCCCGGCTGGCCCGCGACGCGTTCGACACCGACTGGGTCAAGCTGGAGGTGATCGGCGACGAGCGGACGCTGCTGCCCGACGGCGTGGAACTGCTCCGCGCCGCCGAGGAACTGGTCGCCGACGGCTTCACCGTGCTGCCGTACACCACTGACGATCCGGTGCTCGCCCGCCGCCTCGCCGACGTGGGCTGTGCCGCGGTGATGCCGGCCGGCTCCCCGATCGGCTCGGGGCTCGGCATCGGCAACCCGCACCACATCCGGCTGATCCGCCAGAGCGTGGACGTGCCCGTGATCCTGGACGCCGGCATCGGCACGGCGTCCGACGCGGCCCTGGCCATGGAGCTGGGCTGCGACGCGGTCCTGCTGGCCAGCGCGGTGACCCGGGCCGCCGACCCGGTGGCGATGGCCACGGCCATGCGGTACGCGGTCGAGGCGGGCCGCCTGGCCGCCGGTGCGGGCCGCATCGCCCGCCGCTTCCACGCCCTCGCGTCCACTCCGGACGAGGGAAGACCGGACCTGTGACAGGCGTCCTGCCGTCGGGGGTCGTCCTGTTGACCGATCGGCTGGTCGCCAGGGGCGGTCTCGAACGGGTCGTGGCGGGGGCCGTCGCTCAGGGAGTGCGGTGGGTCGTACTGCGGGAGAAGGACCTGCCCCGCGCCGAGCGCGCCGCCCTCGCGGTCGACCTGCGCGCGATCCTCGCCGCCGCCGGGGGGACCCTCGTCGTGGCCGGCCCCGACCCGCTCGGCGGCGACGCCGTCCACCTGCCGGCCGCCGGCCCGTACCCGCCACCGGCCCTGCCGCTGGTCGGCCGCTCCTGCCACAACGAGGCCGAACTAGCCCGCCTGACCACCGAGCACTACGCCACCGTCTCCCCGGTCTGGCCAACAAAGTCCAAGCCCGGCTACGGCCCACCCCTGAACGTCGCGGGACTGGGCAGCCTGGTGCGCGCCAGCCCGGTGCCCCTGCTGGCGCTGGGCGGGGTTGAGACCCCTGATCAGGTAACCGCCTGCGTCGAGGCCGGAGCCGCCGGAGTGGCAGTGCTGGGCGCACTCATGCGAGCAGCAAACCCAGAAGAAACAGCACACCTACTGACCAGCGCTTTCGTCAAGGCGGCCACCCAGAAGCTCGCAAAAAGCCGGAACGGGCGCACGGAGGTCCCCCGGTCAGGGCTGCGGCCGACCGTGCCCACGCAGGGATCAAGCCTGACCGCCCGGAGTGGGCACGGTCGGCCGCAGCCCCAAAGCGCAACCACAGAGGAAAGCCAGTGACCCCGAAAACCATCCTCACCATCGCCGGCTCCGACTCCGGCGGCGGCGCCGGCATCCAGGCCGACCTCAAGGTCTTCGCGGCGCTCGGGGCGTACGGCACCAGCGTCCTCACGGCGGTCACCGCGCAGAACACCCGAGGTGTCGACGCCGTCCTGCCGTTGCCGCCGCGCACGGTCGCGGAGCAGTTGGACAGCGTGCTCACCGACTTCACCGTGGGCGCGGTCAAGACGGGAATGCTCGGCACACCCGCCGTCGCCGACACGGTGGCCCGGGCCGCCCAGGACGGCCGGCTGCCCCAACTCGTCGTCGATCCGGTGCTGGTCGCCACGAGCGGCCACCGGCTCGGCGTGGTGGATGCGGTGGAGCGGCTGCTCCCGTACGCCCGGGTGGCGACGCCGAACTGCGCGGAGGCCGCGGCCATCACCGGACGCGCGGTGGACGACCTGGCCGGGATGATCGTCGCCGCCCAGGCCCTCGCCGCCGGCGGCCCGGAGCACGTCGTCGTCACCGGCGGTGACCTGGGCGGAGACGAAGCGGTCGACGTGCTGCACGGGGGCGGCGTCACGACGCTGCTGCGGGGGCCACGGGTGGATACCCGGCACACCCACGGCACCGGGTGCTCGTTCTCGGCGGCGATCGCCGTGCGGCTCGCGCTGGGCGATCCGGTGCCGGCGGCGGTGGGGGCCGCCAAGGAGTACGTGCTCCGCGCGCTGACCGGCGCGCGGGGTTGGGAGCTGGGCGCGGGGCGCGGGCCGCTGGATCACTTCGGCTGGTCCGCCTGATCACCAGGGAGGTTGTCATGCAGGCACGAGGCAAGGTGTACGTCGAGGGGTCACGGCCGGATGTGCGGGTGCCGTTCGCCGAGGTGGCGCTGACCGGCGACCATCCGCCGGTGCGGCTCTACGACACGTCCGGCCCGGGATCCGACCCGGCGGTGGGGTTGCCCGCGTTGCGGGGCCCGTGGATCGCCGAGCGGGGTGACGTGGCGCCGGTACGAGGCGCGGGTACGCCGCTCGCCGGTGTGGACGGACGTCGTCCGACACAGTTCGCGTACGCGCGGGCCGGTGTGGTGACGCCGGAGATGGAGTTCGTGGCGATCCGGGAGAACGTCGACCCGGAACTCGTACGAGCCGAGATCGCCGCCGGCCGGGCGGTGCTGCCGCTCAACGTCAACCACCCGGAGTGCGAGCCGGCGATCATCGGCAAGGCTTTCCTGGTCAAGGTGAACGCCAACATCGGTACGTCGGCGGTCAGCTCGTCGGTGGCCGAGGAGGTGGAGAAGCTGACCTGGGCCACCCGTTGGGGCGCCGACACCGTGATGGACCTGTCCACGGGTAAGCGGATCCACGAGACCCGGGAGGCGATCGTGCGGAACTCGCCGGTGCCGATCGGCACGGTGCCGATCTACCAGGCCCTGGAGAAGGTCGGCGGCGACCCGGTCAAGCTCAGCTGGGAGGTCTTCCGGGAGACCGTGATCGAGCAGGCCGAGCAGGGCGTCGACTACATGACTGTGCACGCCGGGGTGCTGCTGCCGTACGTGCCGCTGGCCGTGGACCGGGTCACCGGGATCGTCTCCCGGGGCGGCTCGATCATGGCGGCGTGGTGCCTGGCGCACCACGAGGAGAACTTCCTCTACACGAACTTCGCGGAGCTGTGCGCGATCCTCGCGCGCTACGACGTGACGTTCTCGCTCGGCGACGGGCTGCGGCCCGGCTCGATCGCGGACGCCAACGACGAGGCGCAGTTCGCCGAGCTGCGCACCCTCGGCGAGCTGACGAAAATCGCCTGGGAGCACGACGTGCAGGTGATGATCGAGGGCCCGGGCCACGTGCCCATGCACAAGATCAAGGAGAACGTGGACCTCCAGCAGGAGTGGTGCCACGAGGCGCCCTTCTACACGCTCGGCCCGCTGACCACCGACATCGCGCCTGCCTACGACCACATCACCTCGGCGATCGGCGCCGCCATGATCGGCATGTTCGGCACCGCCATGCTCTGCTACGTCACCCCGAAGGAGCACCTCGGCCTGCCCGACCGCGACGATGTGAAGGCGGGTGTGATCGCGTACAAGATCGCGGCCCACGCGGCGGACCTGGCCAAGGGGCACCCGGGTGCGCAGGCGTGGGACGACGCGCTGTCCAAGGCGCGGTTCGAGTTCCGCTGGGAGGACCAGTTCAACCTCTCGCTGGACCCGGAGACGGCGCGGTCGTACCACGACGCGACGCTGCCCGCCGAGCCCGCGAAGACGGCGCACTTCTGCTCGATGTGCGGCCCGAAGTTCTGCTCGATGAAGATCACGCAAGAGCTCAAGGAGTACGCGGCTCGCGGCATGAAGGACAAGTCGGCGGAGTTCGTCTCCGGCGGCGGGAAGGTCTATCTGCCGCTCGCCTGACCGGGCCGGCATGATCGACTCGGGTTCACTGACCTCGGGTGTCCCAGCGCAGTGGACAGCCCGGATTCAGCGAACCCGAGTCGATCAGACGGGATCGGTGTCCCGAAGTGTCGTCGGGCGGTTCAGTCGCGGTGGTGACGGCCGGTGGAGCGCAGCGAACGACGCCCGTTCTCCTGCTCCGGCTCGTTGTCCGCGATCGGCTTGCCGAGCCCGGCGACCCAGTCGACGAACTCCTCGTCCTGCGTGGCCAGCGGCTCCGCCGCATCCGCCGCGGACCGCTTCTCCTCGTCGGCCCGGACCCGGTTGCGCCGGAACAGGCCACCGAGCCGTCCCCGCCGGGAGGGCTGCTCCGCGTCGTCGGTGGACGTCGGCACGGCCCGTCGGGCGTCGCTGTCCGGCCCGTCACTGCCGGCGGTGCCGGACGCGCCACTGCCGGCGGTGCCCGACGCGCCGTTCTGCCCGGGTATGCCCGGGCCGGTCGACGGCGGCGCGACAGATCCCGCCGAGGCGGGCGTACCGGTGGCCTCGCCGGCCCGGCCGCGCCTGCCGACGGCCCGGTCCGTCGTGCCGCCGGGCTGGTCCGTCGTGCTGCCGTGCTGGTCCGTCGTGCTGCCGCGCTGGTCTGTCGTGCTGTTGGCCTGGCCCGTGGTGCTGGCGGCGCGGCCTGTCGGTAGGCCCCCGTCGAGCGTGGCGGCGGTCGGGCCGTCCTGGTCCGGAATGCCGGCGGTCGGGCTGCCCTGGCCGGGTGCGCCGGTGCTCTGGTCGGCCGTGCTGGTGGTCCGGTCCGACGCGGCGGTGCGTCGAGTGGTGTTGAAGGCGTCCCAGGTGCTGGCGCGGCTCAGGTCCGGCAGCGGCGCCCGGTGCCGGAAGCGGGGCGTCCAGTCGGTCGACTCCTCCGCCGGGACCGGAGCATCCGAAGCGGACGGTTCGGGGTCGGCCGTCCCCGGTGCGGCGGTCCACGCCGAGGTGACCGGCCAGGCCGGTGCCGTCGGGGTCCACCGGTCGGCCTCCGGGCCGTCGACACTCGCCTCGCCGAACAACGAAGCGCCGCCGTCACCCTGCGCCGCGGACCGTTCGGCGCGACCCGTCGCGGAACCCACAACGGGTGCGGGATCCCCAACCGGGGCGGTGGTGACCGTCGAATCGGTGCCGGCGGCCCGGTCGCGCCGGCTCTCTGCACCGGTCCCGTCGGTCTGCTCCCGCAGACCCTTTCCGCCGGTCTGACTCGCCTGGGCGGGCTCGGTGTCGCCGGGCAGGGGAGCGTCCCGGTCGGGCAGGGGAGCGTCCTGGTCGGGCCCGGGAGCAGCGTGGTCGACCGGCCCGGCGGACTCGGTGCCGCTCACGTCGGTGGCCTTGCCGGACCGGGCCGGCCGCCTGGTACGCCCACCTGTCGACCCGGCGGCTGCCGCCGTGTCCTCGGCGGTCGTGCCCGGAGTGACCTCGGCCGGGGTGGACTTCGGCTTGCGCGTACGACGCGGCTTGGGTGCGGGTGCGTCGGCCGTGCCGTCGCCCGCGCTGCCCGCGCTCGGCGTGGCCGCGTTGCCCGCGCTCGGGGTTCCCGCGCTGCTCGCGCTTGGCGTGGCCGCGTTGCCCGCGCTCGGCGTGGCCGCGCTGCTCGCGCTCAGGGTTCCCGCGCTCGTCGCGGCTGCGTTGCCCGCGACCGGCGTGCCTGCGACGTCTGCGCTCGGCGTGCCCGCGTTGCCGGCGACCCGCGTGCCTGCGCCGTCCGCGACCGGCGTGGTCGCGTTGCCCGCACTCGGCGTGCCTGCGTCGTCCGCCCTCGGTGTGACCGCGACCGGCGGGACCGCGACCGGCGGGACCGGGATGGCCGGGTCGCTGGTCGTCGTGTCGTCGCTGCTTCGGTCGTCCCCGGCGGTCGTGGCCGTCGTCGTTTTCCCGGTCGGGTCGTCGGCGTCCGCGCGGGGCGTCGGGCCGGCAGCCCCTGTGTCGCCGACCGCAGCGGTGGACGCCGGGACGGCGGGCATCGGGACGGCGGCGCCGATTGCGTCCCCGTCCCGGCTCGACGGTGTCGTCTGTCGCCCGGCGGTGAACTCGCCGGTCGGGTCGGTCAGCCACGAGGCGGGGGCCGGCGGGTTGGTCGCGCGGTCGTGCTGCCCGCCCGTGGGAAGCGTGTCCTGGCTCGGGGTGCCCGCCGTCGCCGCGTCCGAGGTGGTGTCGGCGTGCTGGCGGCGGCCGACCGGTCGGGGCGCCGGCCCCGGGGGCGTCGCGTCGGCGGGGACCGTGCCGTGCTGGCCGCTCGCCGTGGTCGCCGGCCAGTCCCAGTGGGCGGGGACGGTGCGTACGCCTGCGGTGTCGTCGGCGGCGCGCGGACCCGGGCCTGTGGTCGCCAGGTCCCCACCGCTGGGGGTCGCGTCGTCGGCCGGACCCGTCGACCTCGCCGCTTCGGCGTCCGGCAGGGACGGGCCGGCGGGCAGCGGGCGCAGGATGTCGGTCGGCGCGATCGCCTGGGGATCGGCGGTACGGGCGATGATGGGCCAGCGCAGCAGGGCCGCGGCCGCGGCACCGAGGGCGCCGGCGAGGATCGCGATCAGCGCGCCGTAGTAGGGGGTGGTCTGGTAGCGGTCCACCGCGTCGCCGGGGCCAGCGGTCAGGTACGCGAATGCCACAAGCACCGGACCGGCCACCCCGGTCGCCCCGCTCACCAGCGGGACCTGGCCGCGCCAGCGGGCCAACCCGGCGGTGGCGGCGCCCGCGAGCAGCGCCACCACGGGCAGCAGGAGCAGCGCCAGACGCTGCGCGGCGGCGTCGTTCAGCCAGCTCGGTTCGAGGACGCCGAGTCGGACCGTGGGCAGCGGGCCGGCGGTGCCGAGCGACGGCAGGACGGAGATCAACGCCAGCAGCCAGACCGCCCCGGCCACGGCCGCCATGTTCCAGCCCAGTTCGGGTCGGAACAGCACGGCGACGGCCGCGCCCGCTCCGATGACCGCCCCGAGGATGGCGCAGATGCCGACCGCCCAGACCGGGTCCACCGAGATCAACTCGGCGGCTCGGGCGGGCTGCATGCAGAGCGGGGCCACGGCGGTGGCGCCGAGGGCGGCGGCGCCGCCGATGGCCAGTTGCCGGCCGGTGCTGGCCGCCGGGGTGTCCCGACGGGCCAGACGACCGGTCAGGACGGCGCCGGCGACGGCGGCGTTCGCGGCGAACCAGCCCACCCAGACGAGCTGGGCAGGCCACTGGTTGACGGTCGTGCCGGTGAAGGCGCCGGTGAGTCGGACGATGCCGAAGCCGTACGCGACGCCGAGCTGGCCGGCTCCGGCCAGCACGCTCACCCCGAGCGCCGTGAGCAGTAGTCTGCCCCAGGTCCGAAAGGCCATGTCCGGCACGTTACGCACCTGGTACACCCGATCGCCACCGGCGCGCCGCGCGGCGCGGCGCGGCGCGCCCGGCGGGTCTACTTGAGTTCGACCAGTCGGGCCAGGTATGTCGTGTCCCCGACATTGGTGAGCATGTGTACCGCACCCGGGTCCCGGTAGACGACCCCGCCGGTGGGCTCGTCGGCGTCGATCCGGGTGCCGTCGATGGTCTGTACGACGTTCTTCGCGCCCTGGATCGCCACCACCAGGTAGGGGTGGTCGTGCCGGTGCAGGGGCTGCCGCTCGCCCGGTTCGAGGCGGATGTGCCAGACCCGGACCCGGTCGTTCTCGTACACGATCTCCTGGCCCACCGGCCCGAGTTCGGTGCCGTCGGTCACGTCCGTCATCGTCCACCGTCCAGTTGGGGGAGCACCTCGGCGGCGATCAGCTCGAGGTGGTCGAGGTCGTCGAGGTCGGTCATGCGCAGGTGCACCCGGGTGGCGCCGATCTCGGCGAACTCGCCGATCCGCTGCACGAGCTGCGCGGGCGAGCCGACCACCGGGTCCTCCGGCGGCAGCGCGCTCTTCTCGTGCAGTGGCGCGGCCCGCCGGGCGGCCTCCGCGTCGGTGCGGCCGATGGCCACCACGATCCCGGCGGAGAGGACCAGCGGGGCCCGGCCGGCCTCCGCCCGACCCACGCGGTCGCACGCCTCCCGAACGCGGTCGTACGCCCCGGCGGTCTCGGCCACGGACTTGAACGGCATGTTGAACTCGTCGGCGTAGCGGGCCGCCAGTTCGGGGGTGCGCTTCGGGCCGCGCCCGCCCACGATGATCGGCGGGCCGGGCACCTGCACCGGTTTGGGCAGCGCGGGCGCATCCACCAGCCGGTAGTGGTCGCCGGTGAAGCTGTACGTCTCGCCCACCGGGGTGGCCCACAGCCCGGTGATCACCTCAAGCTGCTCGGCGAGTCGGTCGAAGCGCTCGCCGACGGCCGGGAACGGGATGCCGTACGAGATGTGCTCGCGCTCGTACCAGCCGGCGCCGATGCCGAGGTCGACCCGACCGCCACTCATCTGGTCGACCTGCGCGACCAGCACGGCGAGAGGGCCGGGCAGCCGGAAGGTCGCCGACGTGACAAGGGTGCCGAGCCGGATCCGCTGGGTCTCGCGGGCCAGCGCGGCGAGGGTCAGCCAGGCGTCCGTCGGGCCGGGCAGGCCCGGGTCGGCGCCCATCGACTGGTAGTGGTCGGCGCGGAGGAAACCCTCGTAGCCGCCGGCCTCGACCAGCCGGGCGAACCGGAGCTGGGTGTCGTAGTCGGCGCCGCGGTGGGGCTCGGTGAAGACCGACACCCGCATGTTCATCGTCCCTCCACGCCGGCGGCGGCCGGCTGGTCGCGTTCCATCAACAGCTCGTGCAGGTCGGCGCTGACCCGGGCGACGTCGGCGAGATGGGCGTTGCGGCCCAGGGTGCGGGGTCGGGGGATGGCCACCTCGACCACCTTGCGGATCCGGCCGGGACGGGGGCTCAGCACGACCACCCGGTCGGCGAGCAGCACCGCCTCGTCGATCGAGTGGGTGACGAAGACGATGCTCGGCTTGTTCTCCATGTGCACGCGCTGGAGTTCGCCGGAGAGTTCCTCGCGGGTGAGCGCGTCGAGCGCGGAGAACGGCTCGTCCATCAGCATCACCCGGGGTTCGCCGATGAGCGACCGGCACAGCGACACCCGCTGCTGCATGCCACCGGAGAGTTCGTGCGGCAGCCGCTTCTCGAACCCGGAAAGCCCGGCCACGTCGAGCAGTTGCCGGGCCCGTTCGCGGTGCTTGGCGCGGCTCCAGCCGAAGATCTCCACCGGCAGCAGGACGTTGTCCAGCACGCTGCGCCACGGCAGGAGCGCCGGCTTCTGGAAGAGCATGGCGATGTCGCGGCGGGGCCGGGTGATCGGCGTACCGGCCACGGTGATCTCGCCGGAGGTCAGCGGGAGCAGCCCGGCGATCAGCCGCAGCAGGGTGGACTTCCCGCAGCCGGAGCGCCCGAGCACGGCCACGAACTCGCCCTCGGCGACGTCGAGGTCGATGCCGCGAAGGGCTTCGACCCGGCCGGATCGGCCCTCGAAGGTACGCGACACCCCGGACAGTCGGATCATCTGCGGCGTACCTCCGCTGAGTGGACGGTCAGGAATCCGACAAAGGCTAGCTGCCCCGTTGACATCTCGCACCGTCCGGGGTGGTCGTCATGTTGTATCCGTTCCGCAACCCGATACGCCTGGCGTCGCAACTGTGGGTTTCTCGTACGCTGTGCCCGCGAAGAGTCCCCTCACGATGGCGGTGCCCGGCTTCTACCCCTCCCGCCGGTACCGTCGCGACAACCCCCTCCGGTGGCCTGCGGCCCCGGTCGGAAAGGACATGGTGCACTGATGAGAAGGCTGACCCGTACGGTCGCTGCGGCCGCGCTGGCCACCGCCCTTGCCCTTGTTTCCGCCTGCAGCAGCGGGTCGGACTCGTCCGACGACGCCAAGGGCGGCAAGGACGGAGAGCTGACGAAGGTGACGTACCTCACCTCCTTCGGCAACTTCGGCCGTGACTCCTACGCCTGGGTGGCGAAGGACAAGGGCTTCTTCAAGGAGGCCGGCTTCGACGTCGACATCAAGGCCGGTCAGGGCACCGGTGGCGTGATCCAGACCGTCGTCGGTGGCCAGGCGGACTTCGGACCGATCGACCTCACCGGTGGTCTGCTCCAGCTCGGCAACGGACAGGCCAAGGACTTCACGGCGGTGGCCGCGATCCAGCAGCGCACGATGGCCGGCATCGCCACCGTCGAGGGCAAGAACATCAACTCGCCCAAGGACCTGGAGGGCAAGAAGCTCGCCGACACCCCCGGCTCCGTGGTCCGCAACCTGTTCCCGACGTACGCCCGGCTCGCCGGTGTGGACGCCAGCAAGGTGACCTGGGTCAACGGTGAGGCCCAGGCGCTGATCGGCACGCTGGCCAGTGGGTCGGTGGACGGCATCGGCCAGTTCGTCGTCGGCCAGCCGACGATCGAGGCGGTGGCCAAGAAGAAGGCAGTCATGCTGCCGTACAGCAACGTGATGCAGGACCTCTACGGCAACGTGCTGATCACCTCCTCGAAGATCGCCAAGGAGAAGCCGGAGATGGTGAAGAAGTTCACCGCGGCGCTGCTCAAGGGCCTGGAGTACAGCCTGGCGAACTCCAAGGAGGCCGGCGAGATCCTGAAGAAGAACGTCGACGCCGCCAACCCGGCGGCCGCCGCCGCCGAGCTGGACCTGATGGCCGCGTACGTGCGTTCCGGCAACTCCGGCACCGCGATCGGCACGTTGGACAGCGGCCGGGTCGCGAAGAGCATCGCGATCCTGCAGGGCGCGGGCGCGCTCAAGCAGAACATCACCCCCGAGCAGATCATCGACTTCAGCCTCGCGCCGAAGGCCTGATCGTCCGGTCGTCACCAGGGGGTACGTCCCGCCAGATCTGGTGGGACGTACCCCCGTCGCTCGTCGGTCCCCGCGGCCGGCGAATTACGAGGAGGACAAGATGACCGACGTCCGCTCAGCCGAGTCGGCGGTGACGGTGCCCCCACCCCCGGGCACCGGACCGGAGGCACGTCGGGCGGGTCGGGGCGCCGGCCTGCGCGCGGGGACCGGGGCGGCGCTGCTGCCCGCGGCCGGTCTCGTGGTCGCCCTGGCCGCCTGGTGGCTGATCGCCCGGCTGGAACTGGTCCACCCGGCCGCCCTGCCGCCGCCGGGGGACGTGCTCAGCGCGTTCGTCGACAAGCCCGCCCAGATGCTGGAGCACACCGGGACCACCCTGCTGGAGATCCTGATCGGCTTCGTCCTGTCAGCCGCCGCGGGTGTCCTGATCGGACTGTCCCTGGCCAGCTCGCACACTGTCGAGCGGATGTTCACCCCGCTGCTGGTCGCGGTGAACGCCGTGCCGAAGATCACCCTGGGGCCACTGCTGGTGGTGGCGCTGGGTTGGGGCCAGAAGCCGATCCTGACCATGGTGTTCCTGCTCTGCTTCTTCCCCATCGTGCTGTCCACCGCGACGGGGTTGACCACCACGCCGGCCGACCTGGCCGAGCTGGTGCGGTCGTGGAACGCCTCCCGCTGGCAGGCGTTCCGCAAGGTGCGGTTGCCGGCGGCGCTGCCACAGATCTTCGTCGGGCTCAAGGTGGCCATGCCGCTGGCGGCCATCGGCGCGGTGATCGGTGAGTTCCAGGCCGGGGAGAGCGGTCTGGGCTACGTGATCACCCAGTACGCGGGCGTCGGCGACACCGCCACCGCCTGGGCGGCGATCATGCTGGTGGCGCTGGTCAGCATCCTGCTCTACTCCGCGCTCGTGCTCATCGAGCGGTTCGCGCTGCCCTGGGTACGGGAAACCACCAGCAGCCGCTGACCTCAAAAGGCAAGACAAGACCAACAAGGAAACACGAAGGGCCGGCCCCCACAAGGAGGCCGGCCCTTCGCAGTAACCGTGACGCGGGAGGGTTGTGGCCTACCGTGCCCGGCGGAGGGATCAAGCCTGACCGCCCGGAGCCGGGGACGGTAGGCCACAACCCCAACGCCGAGCACGATGCACCAGGCACCGGCGGGCCCGAGCGTTACCCCGCCAGGCGCCAGCGCCCGTTGCGGGCGACAAGCGTGGTGAGCGCCTGCGGCATGAGGCCGGAGTGGTTGTCGGGCGTCATGCGGATCGGGCCGGAGAGGCCGTCGATCTGGGACGTCTCCAGCACGTCGCGGATGCCGTCCCGGTCGACCTTCCCGGCCGGGCCGCCGGCCCGCAGTTCGGCGTCGGCGATCAGTTGGATCGCGTCGGCGGCGAAGGACGAGGACCCGTTGTAGCCGCCGAAGCGGGCCGTGTAGTCCTGGAACCACTGCCGCCGGGCCGCCTTCGCCGGGGTGGTGGCGATCACGTCGTCGATCACCATGGTCTGGGTGAAGATCAGCGTGGCCCGCTCGGTGGCTCGGGCCGCAGTGCCGAGGAAGAGATCGCCGGCCGCTCCCGCGTCGAAGAACAGCGACCCCCGGAACGCGGCCTGTTGGGCGCTGGTCGCGGCCAGCGTGGCCTGCTCCGGCGGGGTCCAGACGACAAGTGCGTCGGGCTTGAGCTTGGTGAGCTTGGTGACCTGCTGGCCGACCTCGGTGTCGGTGGTCTTCACCGACTCCTCGCCGGCCACCTTGATGCTGGCCTTGGTCAGTTCGCGGCGTAGCGCGAGCACGCCCTCCCGGCCGTAGTCGTCGTTGCTGGCGAGCAGGCCCACCTTGCGGACGTTCTTGCGCCGCAGTTCGGTGGTGAGCGCCGCGGCGCTGTCCGCCGCGTTCGGACCGAGTTTGAACACGTAGCGCCGCTCGGCGACCGGGCTGGCGATCGCTCCGGAAGCGGCGAGCGCAATGGTGGGAATCCGCTTGTCGTTGATGACGCCGACCGCGCCGACCGCGCATTCGTTACAGCCACCCATGACGATGGCGCTGACTTGGGAATCACTGCTGAAGTCGGCGATGTTGCGCAGTGACTCGGCGGCGTCGGAACGGTTGTCCTTGACCTTCAGATCGATCTTCCGGCCGTTGAGTGCTCCGGAGGAGTTCAACTGCTCGACCTTGAGTTTCAGGGCCCGCTGGTATGTCTGACCGATCGGGGCCGCAGCCCCGGAGAGTTCGAGATCGGCAGCGATCACGATCGGACTCGTGTCCTGCTCCGTTCCACCGAACTGGCAGCCGGTGAGCGTGGTGGCCACTACGGCCGATGCGAGCGCCGCGATGGTCGCGGAGCGGATGGGGCTCAACTCAGTCCTCCAGGTGCGGGCGCGGGCGCTGCCCGGTCACCGCCGCTAATCCGTCCTCAGTGGAGGACGGGATCTCCTCTGCCGTACGGTGTGCGCGAAGCCTGCAAAACCTTGCCAATGGCCGGCGCTGTGGTCAAGCGCGGACCCCGGTTGCATTTTCGGGACGGCCATCCCACATGCTGGGGTAACGCAATGTTTGCAAAAGCTCACTTTGCATACACGCGTGACCACTCTGGAGTTACATGCCCTGTTCAGGGGCTTGCGGAAATGAAGGTATCAGTTGACCGGATCACGGGTTCCGCGCCGTCCGACCGTTTCCTGCCTCACTGCGGCTTCCCAAACACGATCTTCTCTGATGAAATCGCGGCCGTGCCGCGCGTGGTCCCCTCCGCCCACGGCACGGTTCGGCGGGCCAGGCGGGGAAGAAACGACGGAGGCGATGTCGTGAGCACCGGACCGACGACCCTGCCCGCGCTCGGCGAGAATGCTCGTCGTACGCGCCGGCGCCTGCCGAGGCTGCGGGACGCCCGGATCCGGTCCAAGCTGGCGCTGATTCTGGTCGTTCCGGTGGCCGCCGTCATCGCGCTCGCCACCGTCCGGCTCATCTCAGTGGGCGAGGGCGCCTACGACGCCACCCGGGCCCGGTCCCTCACCGCGCTCTCCATCGACGTCAGCGCGCTCACCCAGGATCTCCAGGCCGAGCGGATGGCCGCCGCGGCCTACCTGGCCGCTCCCCGACAGTCCGCCGACGCGTACAACCTGCGGGTGCGCGAGACGCAGCAGCGCGTGGACCAGTACAACGCCGAGCGGGGCCGCATCGGCGACGTGCCGGCGGCGCTGCGGGACCGGCTGGCGGCTATCGACGACCACCTGTCCACCCTGGACGGCACCCGCCAGGAGGTGCTGGACCGCCGGCAGGATGACGCCATGGCGGTCGCCGAGGCGGTTCTGCGCTACGGCGTCATCCTCACCGACCTGGTCGCCTACGGCGACGGGCTGGCCCAGCTGCCCGGCGAGGAGAGCCTGTCGGACAGCCGCCGTGCGGTCGCCGCGTTCGCCCGCGCCAAGGCGGCCGTCGCCGAGGAGGAGGCGGTCGCCTTCACGGCGCTGACCGCCGGCCAGCTCGACCCGGAGCAGTTCTCCTCCTTCGTGGCCACGCTGACCAGCCAGCAGGAGTCCCTGGTCGCCTTCTCGCTCGCCGCTGACCCGGTGCAGCGGGCCCTCGTCGACAGCACCGTCTCCGGCGACGCCGTCGGCCTCTCCGACCGGGTCGCCACCGACATCACCCGCTCCGTCGGGCAGCGCCCGCTGGTCAGCGCTCAGGACGCCACCGCCGCCATTGGCGCGGTCAACGACCTGATGCGCTGGGCCGAGGTTCAACTGCAGAACCGGCTGCTCGACCAGGCCGACCAGGCGCGTTCGGACGTCATCCGGCAGGCCGTGGTCGAGTCGATCCTGGTGCTGCTCACCCTGATCATCGCGGTGTCGCTGGCCGTGGTGCTGGCCCGGTCGCTGAACCACTCGCTGCGCCGACTGCGCGAGGGCGCGCTCTCGGTGGCCAACCACGACCTGCCGGACGCCGTGCAGCGCCTGCAGAACATGGGCAGCGTGGGCGACGGTGGCGTGGACGAGATCGTCCGCCAGGTCCGCGACCCGATCCAGCTGAACAGCCGGGACGAGGTCGGTCAGGTGGCGTTGGCCTTCAACGTCGTCCACCGGGAGGCGGTGCGGGTCGCCGCCGAGCAGGCAGCACTGCGCACCAGCGTCTCGGCGATGTTCCTCAACCTGGCCCGCCGCAGTCAGACCCTGGTCGACCGGATGATCGGCGAGCTGGACGCGATCGAGCGCGGCGAGGAGGACCCGAAGCGGCTGGCCCAGCTCTTCGAGTTGGACCACCTGGCCACCCGAATGCGCCGTAACGACGAGAACCTGCTGGTCCTCGCCGGCGCCGACTCGGCCGTACCGCGCCGCGACGACGCGCTGGTCGTGGACGTGCTGCGCGCCGCGCAGTCCGAGGTGGAGCTCTACAACCGCATCGAGTTCGGCACCGTCGACACCGACATCTCGGTTGCCGCGCACGCCGTCAACGACGTCGTACGCCTCGTCGCCGAGCTGCTGGACAACGCCACCCGGTTCTCGCCGCCGAACACGACTGTCGTCGCCGACGGTCGCCGCATCCGCGACTACGTCCTGATCCAGATCGAGGACCGTGGGCTCGGCCTCACCGACGAGCAGCTCGATTCGCTCAACCGCCGGCTGGCCGCCCCGCCGAGCGTGGACGTCGCCGCGTTCCGGCTGATGGGTCTGGCAGTGGTGAGCCGGCTCGCCTCCCGCTACGGCATCCGGGTGGAGCTGCGCCGCAACGTGGAGGGCGGCACCGTCGCCCAGGTGACGCTGCCCGCCGCCACCGTGGTCCTGCCCAGCAACCGGGGCCGCGAGCAGGTGCTCACCCGTCCGCGCCAGCCGATGGCTGTCGAGCAGACGCCGCTCACCCCGGTCAACCACGCCGAGTCGTACGCCGGGGCCAGCACCGCGGCGGCGACGCTGCCCGACCAGTGGCGGACCAGCGCCCCGACGCCCGCGCAGTGGCAGTCTCCGGTCGACGCGCGGGACACCGCCCCGGCCGTGCAGGCCGGCGGCTACACCGGGGCCCGCCCGACGGTGCCGCCCGCCGCCGCGCCGGCCACCCCG
>NZ_MUZA01000016.1 GCF_021442385.1 Micromonospora sp. MH99 | reverse complement strand
CTGCCCGCCGCGCCGAGGCGGTGCGGCAGACCGCGTACCCCCGTCCGGGCGTCGTCGGCCAGGTCCGGCAGCACGTTGGCGAAGTGCGCGCCGGCCCCCAGGCAGGCCGCCGCCGCCAGCAGCCAGGCCGGCGGGGTCGGCTCGCCGGGCAGCGCCAGCACCACGAAGCCGGGCAACGCGCCGAAGGACACGGCGTACGGCACCACCGAGAAGACGGTGGCCTTGAGCGGCCAGTCGTAGAGCAGCGCGGAGACGAGGGCGACGGTCAGCCAGAGCGCCGCCGGAGGGTTCGTGGTCAGCGCCAGCAGCGGGCAGGCCAGCGCGGCCGCCGCCGCGGCCCAGGCCGTGACGCGCCGGCCCACCGCGCCGGCGGCGACCGGTTTGTCGGTACGCCCCACAGTGGCGTCCCGCTCGGCGTCCAACGCGTCGTTGGTCCAGCCGACGGCGAGCTGGCTGGCGAGTACGGCGAGCACCACCGAGACGATTCCCGACGGCCGGTGCCCCACCCCCCAGGCCAGCAGACCGGACACCGTGGTCACCGCGACGGCCGGTTCCGGATGGCTCGCTCTGACCAGCCCTAACACCCTCGACGACATAAGGGAAGTCTGGTCGTTACCGAGCAGTCGTGCCACGCTCGGTGCCATGCGAGACGTGGCTGCGGCCGCGGCGTCCACCGGTCCCCGGGTGCTGCCGCGCAACGACCCGCGCCAGTACGACGACCTGGCCGGCGAGTGGTGGCGGCCCGATGGCGCGTTCGCGATGCTGCACTGGCTGGCCGAGGCCCGCGCGGCGCTCGTGCCGCCGGCGACCCGCCCGGGCGCGGTCCTTGTCGATCTGGGTTGCGGCGCCGGGCTGCTCGCGCCGCACCTCGCCGGCAAGGGATACCGGCACGTCGGTGTCGACCTGACCCGCTCGGCGCTGGTCCAGGCCGCCGGGCACGGGGTGCGCGTGGTCCAGGGTGATGTCACCGCGGTGCCGTTGCCGGACGGGTGCGCCGACGTGGTCTCGGCCGGTGAGCTGCTGGAACATGTCCCGGACTGGCCGCGCGCGGTGGCCGAGGCGTGCCGGCTGCTGCGCCCCGGCGGCCTGCTGGTGCTGGACACGCTCAACGACACGGCGCTGGCCCGGCTGGTCGCGGTACGGATCGCCGAGCGGCTGCCGACCGTGCCGCGTGGCATCCACGATCCACGGTTGTTCGTGGACGCTCGCGCGCTGGTGGCCGAGTGCGCCCGGCACGGTGTCGAGCTGCGTCTGCGCGGCATCCGTCCGCAGGTCGGTGGCCTGGTCGGCTGGCTGGTGCGCCGGGCGCGCGCGGCGCGGACGCCGGGCGCGACGTCGACGGGCCGGGTCCCGCGCATCGTGCCGACGCGGTCCACCGCCGTGCTGTACCAGGGCCAGGGGGTCCGCAGAGGATAGTCGGCTTCGTGGCGGGGTATGGGACGCCGAGGAGGAAGCGATATGACGGTGCACGCGCTTGAGGCGGCCCGCCGGTTGGCGCCGCGGTTCGCCGCGCGCGCGGCGGAGCACGACCGGGACGGCTCCTTTCCGGTCGACGACTTCCGCGACCTGCGGGAGGCCGGCCTGTTCGGGCTGATGGTGCCCCGCGCGCTGGGTGGCCTGGGCGCCAGCTTCGCCGAGTACGCCGCGGTCGCCACCGAACTTGCCCGGGGCAACGGCGCGACCGCGCTGGTGTTCAACATGCACGCCTCGGTGACGGGCGCGCTGGGCGCGGTCACCGAGGAGTTGGCCGAGGCCCTGGGTGTGCCGGACGAGGCGCTGGCCGCCCGGGACCGACTGCTCACCGCCGCCGCGGAGGGCTCCTGGTACGCCGTGGCGATGAGCGAGCGCGGCGCAGGTGCGCGACTCTCGGCGTTGAGCACGGTCTACGAGGCGACCGACGAGGGGTGGCACCTCAAGGGCAGCAAGACGTTCTGCTCCGGTGCCGGGCACGCCGACGGTTACCTGGTGGCCGCGCGCAGCTCCGCCGACCAGTCGGTGGTGTCGCAGTTCCTGGTGCCGGCCGGTGACGGTCTGAGCGTCGAGCCGACCTGGGACGCCCTCGGCATGCGCGCCACGTCGTCGCACGACCTGCATCTGGACGTCACCGTGCCGACCGACCGGCTGCTCGGCGGGGTGGAGGGGCTGGCGCTGGTGGTCGCCCAATTGATGCCGCACTGGCTGGTGGCCAGTTACGCGGCCGTCTACGTGGGGGTGGCCCGGGCGGCGATCGACGCGGCGGCCGAGCATCTCAACGCCCGCAACCTGGCCGGCCTGCCGGCGGTGCGGGCGCGGCTGGGCCGGGCGGACGCGGCGACCGCGGCGGCCCAACTGGTGGTGGCCGAGGCGGCCCGCCGGGTGGACGACGCCCCGGGGGACGCGGAGACCAACCGCTGGGTGTGGCGGGCGAAGCTGCTGGCCGGCACCACTGCCGCCGAGGTGGCGGCGTCGATGCTGGAGGCGGCGGGGACGTCGGCGACCCGGCGTGGTCACCCGTTGGAGCGGCTCTACCGGGACGCCCGCTGCGGCTCGCTGCACCCGGCCACCTCGGACGTCTGCGCCGACTGGCTGGGCATCGCCGCTCTGGGCGGGGACCCGGATCGCGACGCATCGGTACCGCGTTGGTGAGCCCGCGCGGCGTTACACGTACGGGGGAGGTGCCGGCCGAGGTGGCCGGTGGGACGGCCAGGGGGAGGACAGCGTCTGACGAGAGGTGGGGATCGTGTCCGTACCAGTGATCGCGGGGCTCGGGACAGCACAGCCGCCGTCCGCTTCGCAGGACGAGTTGTGGGAGGGCTTCTTCTCCCGGCACTTCACCGGCACCACCCGGTCGTTGGCCCAGCGGATCTTCGCGAACTCGGGGGTGACCCGACGGCAGGCCGCGGTCAACCCGCTGCTCGAGGACGTCTCGGACTGGCCGACCGAGCGCCGGATGCGTCGGTACCAGGTGGAGGCGCTGCCGCTCGGCAAGGAGGCGGTGGGGCGTGCGCTGACGGCCGCCGGTCTGGACGCCAGCGACATCGGGCTGTTCATCGTCTGCTCCTGCACCGGGTACGCCACCCCGGGGCTGGACATCCTGCTCGCCCGCGACCTGGGCATGGCAGCGGACACGCAGCGGATGTTCGTCGGCCACATGGGCTGCTACGCGGCGCTTCCGGGGTTGGGCGCGGCGAGTGACTTCGTGACCGCCCGGGGCCGGCCGGCGCTGCTGCTCTGCGCGGAGCTGACCAGCCTGCACATCCAGCCGTCCACCGCCCGGGTGGACACCCAGCAGATCGTGTCGCACGCGCTCTTCTCGGACGCCGCGGTCGCCGCCGTGCTGGTGCCCGGCGGTCGGGGGTACGCGTTGCGTGAGGTCACGTCGGTCACCGACACCTCGACCGCCGACCACATGACCTGGGACGTCACCGACGCGGGGTTCCGGATGGGGCTGTCGCCGAAGGTGCCCCAGGTCCTCTCCCGGCACGTCCGGGGGCTGGTGGATGACCTGTTGGCCCGGCACGGCGGCGTCAGTTCCGACGTGGACGGCTGGGCGGTGCATCCGGGTGGGCCCCGCATCCTCAACGTGGTGGAGCGGGAACTGGCCCTGCCGCCGGAGGCGTTGGCCGCGTCCCGGGCGACGCTCGACGAGCACGGCAACTGCTCGTCGCCGACAGTCCTGCTGATCCTGGACCGGTTGGGCCGTTCGACTCCGGCGCCCCGGCGGGTCCTCATGCTGGCGTTCGGTCCGGGCCTCACCCTGTACGCCGCCCTGCTGGATCGACAGGACTGAGCGCCGGCGACCCGACCGGTACGCTCACCACATGGATGCGGCGGACGGCCGGCTGCGGTCGGCGGTGCTGGCCGGGGTGACCCTGGCCGCGCTGGCGGTCGGCGGCTGGTGGTGGCGTGCCGCCGCGCCCACGCCGATGGCCGGGCCGGTGGGCGTACCGAGCGCCGAGCCGAGCGTCAGCACCGAGTTGGAGCGTGTCCTGGCCCGTGGTGTGCCCGAGGGGCGGGTGACGGTGCGGGTGGATCCCGAAACGGGCGAGGCCGTGCGGGTGGAGAGCCGCTCCCCTCTGGTCGACCCGGCGACGGGCACCGTCGTCGATCTCGGCGACGATCAGGGCGTGCTGTCTCCCGGGAGTGACCTGCCCTCGTTCCGCATGATGGTCTGGCGGGAGCAGCGAGAGCTCACCCCCGGCCAGGAGGTGACGCGTCAGTCGGCGGACGACGGCTCGCGCTATCTGCTGCAGTACCGGTGCACCCGACCGGGCACGCTGGCGGTGACGGGCACGGGGGCCGGGATCGCCGGCCCGCCGCGCATCGACTGCGACGGCACGCTGGCCTCCGCTGAGGTGCTGCCCGGCGGGGGGCCGTTCCGGGTGACCCTGTCGGCCGTCGGTGACGAGCCCATCGACGTCCAGGCGCAGCTCGTCGCGCTGCCCCCCGCGTAGGACGACCGCTCAGCGGGTCAGGGCGATCAGGTCGTCCTGGTACGCGTCGACCGACCCCGGGTCCGGCAGCACCCGGGTCACCACCCCGGTGCGGTCGACCAGCAGCGCGTTCGCGGCACCGGGCCCGAGGAACGAGCGCAGCCCACCAGCGGGGTCGGCCAGCGCCCGGACGCCCCTGGTCGGCGGTGCGGTCGCGACAGCCCGTCCTTCGCTAACGGTGACGACTGTGACACCGGCGGGCGCCGCCGCCACGGCCTCGGTGACGACGTCCGGGCAGCCGCAGTCGTCCACGAGGATGATCATGGCGGGCAGCAGGCCACGCAGCGGCACCGGCGCCTGCCCGGCGTCGACCAGGTCCAGCGCGGGCAGCGGCTGGCCGGTGAGCGTCACGGGCGGCGTCGAGGGCGCCGGGGTGGGTCGGTCGGTGCCCCGGCCGACGCGGGGCCAGGTCACGGCGACCAAGCCGGCCAGGGTGGTGAGCATCGCCACCAGCAGGACCAGCAGCGGCAGGGTGAGGGCGCGGTGCCCGGTGTGGCGGCCGGCCGCCCGGCGCAGCTCGCGGCGCACCGCGGCTGCCTCGCTCGCCAGGGCCGAGGCGTCGTCGGGGACGACGACGCGGCCCCACTCGGGTGGCAGGTCGGGCAGGCCGTCGGGAGGCCCGTGGCCCTCTGCGTCCGGCTTGCCCATCGGACCCCCTCCGAAGCGTCTCGAGAGCGGAGTGCGGCTCGGACTCCAGCGTCCCGCACCAGGGGCACCTCCCGCTACACCTGGGCGCGTTTCCGCCGGGCGGGATACCATGGGAGGAGCGCATTGCCCTTGATCTCGACGTTCTGTTCACCCGTACCGGGAAGTCATCCGTGCGTTACGGAGCGTGTTCGAACCATCGGTTTGACCGCCTGTCAAGCTGAAGAAAGACCTCTCACAGGGCCCCTGAGCTGCGCCAACGGTCAGGACATCGGTGAGACATCGTTGCCTGAGCGTGTTACCCTAGACACAGCGAAAGGGGTTTCGAACCTATGGTTTTCAGTGTCGGCGAGACCGTTGTTTACCCCCACCACGGGGCCGCACTCATCGAGGCAATCGAGACTCGGGTCATCAAGGGCGAGCCCAAGCAGTATCTCGTCCTGAGGGTCGCGCAGGGTGACCTGACGGTCCGGGTGCCGGCCGAGAACGCCGAGATCGTGGGCGTCCGTGAGGTGGTCGGCGAAGAGGGCCTCGGCAAGGTCTTCGACGTTCTCCGGGCTCCGCACACCGAGGAGCCGACCAACTGGTCGCGGCGTTACAAGGCCAACCTGGAAAAGCTGGCCTCCGGCAACCCGCTGAAGGTCGCCGAGGTCGTGCGTGACCTGTGGCGCCGGGAGCGGGAGCGGGGCCTCTCCGCAGGCGAGAAGCGGATGCTGGCCAAGGCCCGCGACATTCTCGTCGGCGAGGTCGCGCTGGCTGAGAAGAGCACCAAGGACGAGGCGGAGACGCTGCTCGACAAGGTCCTCACCGAGGCCTAGTCCGCACAGCATCGTCGTACCCACTTCGTAGCGAAGAAACCACCGAGGACCGCGACGTGACCGCGCAGCTCAATCCGCGCGGTGACGTCGCGGTCCTCGTGCCTGCGGCGGGTGCCGGCGTACGGCTCGGTCCCGGCCGACCCAAGGCGCTGCGCCTGCTCGCTGGCGAGCCGTTGCTGGTGCACGCCGTACGCCGGCTCGCCGCCGCCGCGTCGGTGCACACGATAGTGGTGGCCGCGCCCGCCGCTGAGGTGGTGGGCGTCCGTGAACTGCTGGCGCCGGTGGCTCCGGTGATCGTGGTGCCGGGTGGCGCCGAGCGGCAGGCCTCGGTCGCCGCCGCGCTGGCGGCGGTGCCGGCCGGCCCGACGATCATCCTGGTGCACGATGCCGCCCGAGCGTTGACCCCGCCCGAGTTGGTCGAATCGGTCGCCGCCGCGGTCCGGGGTGGCCGGGCCGCGGTGATTCCCGTCCTGCCGGTCGTCGACACGATCAAGGAGGTCGGCGCGGACGAGGTGGTGCTGGGCACCGTCGACCGGGCCGCCCTGCGGGCGGTGCAGACCCCGCAGGGCTTCCGCCGGTCCGTCCTGACCGCCGCGCACGCCGCGGCCGGCGACCCGCTCACCGACGACGCCGGCCTGGTCGAGAAGCAGGGCATCGCCGTGAGCTGCGTGCCCGGCTCGGAGTACGCCCTGAAGATCACCCGTCCGTTCGACCTGGCGTTGGCGGAGCACCTGCTCGCCGCCGCCGGCTGACGCGTAACCTCTGATCATGATCGTTCCTCGGGTGGCCATCGGCACCGATGTGCACGCGTTCGAGCCTGGCCGGCCCTGCTGGGTGGCCGGCCTGCTCTGGCCCGACCAGGACGGTCTCGCCGGGCACTCGGACGCCGACGTCGCCGCCCACGCCGCCTGCAACGCGCTGCTCTCCGCCGCCGGCCTCGGTGATCTCGGCGCCGCCTTCGGCGTGGACCAGCCGGAGTGGGCCGGGGCGTCCGGCGTGGCGCTGTTGGCCGAGACGGCCCGCCGGGTGCGGGCCGCCGGCCTGGAGATCGGCAACGTCTCCGTGCAGATCGTCGGCAATCGTCCCAAGATCGGCCGCCGTCGGGACGAGGCCCAGCAGGTGCTCTCCGACGCCGTCGGCGCCCCGGTCACCGTCTCCGCCGCGACCACCGACGGGCTCGGTTTCGCCGGCCGTGAGGAAGGTCTGGCGGGCATCGCGGTGGCCCTGGTGTACGACGCGCCGGCCGCCTAGGCTCGCCGCGATGTCCACCGAACCCGCCCCCGACCGGTTCGCCGGCGACGGCTATCTCGAACGCGCCCAGCTCCTCGCCGAGCTGGGACGCCACGACGAGGCGGCCGGCGAGCTGACCGAAGGGCTCGCGCTGAAGCCCGCGGATTCGCAGGCCCTCACCATGCTGGCCCGGGTGCATCTCGTCGCCGACCGGCCGGCCGACGCGCTCGCCGCCGCCGACGCGGCAGTGGCCGCCGCACCGCAGGCCCTGCCGGCGCTCGTCGTCCGGGCCATGGCGCTTGTCGACCTGGGGCGCTACGCCGACGCGGCGGCCACCGCCGACCGGCTGCTGGCGCTCGGGCCGACCGACGCGTACGCCCAGCGCAGCGCGGCGGCGATCCTGGCCGACTCGCGGAACGGGCAGCCGGCGCTGAACGCGGCCTGGCGGGGGGTTGAGCTGGCCCCGCAGGAGGCGCAGGCGCACCTGGTGCTCAGCCTGGTCGCGGCCCGGCTGGAGCTGTTCGACCTGGCCGAGCGGGCCTACCGGGAGGCGCTCCGGCTCGATCCGCGCCTCAGCGAGGTCGAGCACGGCGTCGGTGTCCTGCACCTGGAGCAGCGCCGCTGGTCCGAGGCGTTGGCGCACGTGGCGGAAGCGGTCACGATGGGCCCGAGCCGTGTCGACTCCCCGCGGACCCTCGCGTACGGCCTGCACCGCCTGGTGCTCTACGGCGCGGGCTGGTCACTGGTCGCCGCGGTGGTGGTGGCGTTCGCGGCCTCGACGAGCGACGGGTTCTCCCGTGCGCTGGCGGTGCTCGCGGCCCTCACCGGCGGCGTCGTGGTCTGGCAGCTCGCGGCGCGGCTGCCGGGGCTCACCCGGACCGTCCTGCCCGCCATGCTGCATTCGGACCGCACGATGGCCCTGGCGATCTACGCGGTGGCCGCCGCGCCGGCCCTGCTGCTCGTGTACGCGGTGGTCGGCTCGCCGTGGCCGCTGGTGCTGGCGATCGTCGCCACCGCGATAGCCGAGTTCGCCGTCTTCACCAGAACAACCTTCCGCTGACCAGGCAACCCACCTTCGGCAACACCACAACACCGCAACAGATCACCAGCGTCTGTCAGCTCGCCCAGGTCAGGGTTTTCGCCGGAGCCCGCCCGCGTCGGGATCAAGCCTGACCGCCCAGAGCGGGCGGGCTCCGGCGAAAACCCCCACAGCGACTAAACAGAACGCGCCCACGTCCAGGCGTACCCCTCGTCCTCGCAGGCGCGCGCCGCGTCGCACAGGTCGAGGGGCCGGAAGGTGTCCACCATGACTGCCAACTCGTCGAAGTAGTCCGCGCCGATGGAGCGTTCGGCGGCGCCCGGCTGAGGGCCGTGGGTGAAGCCGGACGGGTGCAGCGAGATGGAGCCCTGCTCGATGCCGGAGCCGCGTCGGGCCTCGTAGTTCCCGCCGGTGTAGAAGAGCATCTCGTCGGAGTCGACGTTGTGGTGGTTGTACGGCACCGGGATCGACTGCGGGTGGTAGTCGACCTTGCGGGGCACGAACGAGCAGATGACGAAGTTGGGGCCCTGGAAGGTCTGGTGCACGGGCGGGGGCTGGTGGATGCGGCCGGTGATCGGCTCGAAGTCGTGGATGGAGAACGCCCACGGGTAGAGGTGCCCGTCCCAGCCGACCACGTCGAACGGGTGGTTGGCGTACACGTAGCGGGTCCAGCCACGACGGTGGCGGACCAGCACCTCGACCTCCTCGCCGTCGACGAGCAGCGGGGCGTCCGGGCCGCGGACGTCGCGCTCGCAGTACGGCGAGTGCTCCAGGAACTGGCCGCGGACGGAGAGGTAGCGCTTGGGTGGACCGATGTGCCCGGCCGCCTCGACGGTGAGCAGCCGGACGGGCTGGTCGCCGGTGGGTACCAGCCGGTGGATGGTCGAGGTGGGGATGACGACGTAGTCGCCGGCGACCGCGTCCAGCGCGCCGAACGGCGACTCGACCCGCAGGGTGCCCGCCTCGACGTAGAGGCAGTGGTCACCGGTGGCGTCGCGGAACAGCGGGGAGGGCCGGTCGGCGAGGACGTACCCGATGCGGACGTCGTCGTTGGCGAGCAGGTACTGCCGGCCGAGGATCGGGTCGGCGCCGCCCGCGTCGAGCTTGTGGGTGCGCAGGTGGCGCGGCTTGAGCGGCAGGTTCGGCGCACGGGTGAACGTCGGCGGGGTGAACTCGTCGGCGGCCAGGATCGCCGTAGGGGCGTGCCGGTGGTAGAGCAGCGAGGAGTCGGAGGAGAAGCCCTCCTGGCCCATCAGCTCCTCGGCGTAGAGGCTGCCGTCGGGCTGGCGGAACTGGGTGTGGCGCTTGCGCGGCACCTCGCCGACGCTGCGGTAGTACGGCATCTCGCCTCCCGATAAATCCCGTTCACCGGCCAGAGGCGTCCGATAATCGGACGCTGTTGTCCGTTCCTTGTAGCGTCCCGTACATTCTTGTTCCGTGTCAACGCAGGTGCCCGCGCTCCTTCACGGCCTGGTGGACGACGCCGCCGTCTTCCCTCCGGGCAGCGCCGCGCTGCCCGACGCCCTGGCCGCCCACCGCCGGCACCGCGCCGCCTGGTACGCCGACCTGGTGGGCCCGCTGCTCATCCCCGCCTCGACAGTCGCGGCCGGTGAGCTGAGCGGTCTCGTCGACCCGGCCGAGGGCCTCGTGATCGGGCTGATCGGTGACACCGGCATCGGTCGTCTGCCCTTCGCGCTCTCGTTCCTGGCACCCGACGGCGTCACCGCACGCCAGGTCGAGGTGGCCGTCGCCAAGCGGGGCGAGAACCCGCTGCCCGGCATCGCCGAGCTGCTGCGGCTGACCGACGAACTGCCGGACGTCGACGCCGTCTACGCCGAGCTGCCGCTGACCTTCGGGCTGATGGGCGCCCTCGACGCGGTCGCCGCCGCCCGCGCCGACGGCGTGCCGATCGCCGCCAAGTTCCGCACCGGCGGGCTGGCCGCCGAACTGTTCCCCACGCCGGCCGAGCTGGCCGCCGTGATCTGCGCCTGCCGGGACCGGAACCTGCCGTTCAAGCTGACCGCCGGGCTGCACCAGGCCGTGCGACACCTCGACCCGGAGACCGGGTTCACCCACCACGGGTACGCCAACGTGCTGGCCGCGACGCTCGCCGCGGCCGACGGGGCGGGCGTGCGGGTGGTCGCCGAGCTGCTGACCGCGCTCGACCCGCGCCCGCTGCTCGAACGCGCCAACGAACGGCTGGACGCGCCGCGCCCACTCTGGGTCGGCTTCGGCTCGTGCAGCATCCTGGAACCACTTACCGATCTGATCCGGCTGGGGCTGGTGAACGGGGGGCACGACGCATGACCTGGGTGACCGGCGTTGACGGTTCGCCGTACGGGGTGACGAACCTGCCGTACGGGGTGTTCTCCGCAGGCGGGGACGAGCCGCGGATCGGCGTACGGATCGGGTCGTGGGTGTTCGACCTGGCCGCTGCCGAGACCGCCGAGCTGGTGCTGGCCGCTGGCGCGCTGTGCCGGCCCACCCTCAACGACTTCATGGCGTTGGGACGTCCGCAGTGGACGGCGGTGCGTCAGCGGATCGTCGAGCTGCTGACCGACCCGGCCCACCGGTCGGCTGTGGAACCGCTGCTGGTGCCCCTGGCCGACGTGGAGCTGCTGCTTCCGTTCGAGGTGGCCGACTACGTCGACTTCTACTCCTCCGAGCACCACGCCTCGAACGTCGGGCAGATCTTCCGCCCCGGTCAGCCGCCGCTGCTGCCCAACTGGAAGCACCTGCCGATCGGCTACCACGGCCGCGCGGGCACCGTCGTCGTCTCCGGCACGCCCGTGGTCCGGCCCACCGGCCAGCGGGCGTCCGCCGAGGGTCCGGTCACCGGCCCGTCGGTACGCCTCGACATCGAGGCCGAGGTCGGCTTCGTGGTCGGTGTGCCCAGCCCGCTGGGGGCCCGGGTGTCCGTCGACGACTTCGCCGACCACGTCTTCGGAGTGGTGCTGGTCAACGACTGGTCGGCCCGCGACATCCAGGCTTGGGAGTACCAGCCGCTCGGCCCGTTCCTCGGCAAGTCCTTCGCCACCTCGGTCTCGGCCTGGGTGACGCCGTTGGACGCGCTGGCCGAGGCCTTCGTGCCGGCTCCGGAGCAGGACCCGCCGGTCGTCGACTACCTGCGCGACGTGCCGCACCTCGGGCTCGACCTGCGCCTGGCGGTCGAGTGGAACGGCGAACGGGTCAGCGAACCGCCGTTCGCCACCATGTACTGGACCCCGGCGCAGCAGTTGGCGCACCTCACCGTCAACGGCGCGTCCCTGCGGACCGGCGACCTGTACGCCTCGGGCACCGTCTCCGGCCCGGACCGTTCCCAGGTCGGCTCCTTCCTGGAGCTGACGTGGGGCGGGGCCGAGCCCGCGAAGGTCGGCACCGAGAGCCGTACCTTCCTGGCCGACGGCGACACGGTCACCGTCACCGCCACCGCGCCCGGCCCGGACGGCACCACAATCGCCCTCGGTGAGGTCACCGGAACCGTCCGTCCGGCCCGCTGAGCCGGCCAGTCCCGCGGGCCCGCGCCCGGCCCGCCTGCCACCTGGCTCGACCTCGGCTTCCTTTGCTCTGCTTCACCCCACGCAACACCTGGGGCCGCTCGCTGTTGCGTCCGTTGAAGCAGAGCAAAGGGTCCGCCGGGTTCACCTCGGCCCGCGTCGGAGCCGCCTGAGCGCCTGCCCGTCGGGCCGTCTCATCGATGAGACTCGTGATCGCACCGTCTGTGCGATCACCAAGCCTGGTTACCCCGTTGGTCACGCGGATCAACTCGCCCTGCCACCCGTACGGCCGGAGCACGACCGGTCGCGGGTGGCGGGGCATCCCGACGCACACGGAGGTAACGACGATGCACGATCTCACCGGAGCGCTCTGGCGCACCAGCAGCCGTTCCAACGACCAAGGGCTCTGCGTGGAGGTGGCCGACAACCTGGTCGACGTCCTCGGTCTGGTCGCTCTCCGCGACTCGAAGGACCAGGCCGGCCCCACGCTGGCCGTCAGCCCGCCGGGGTGGACAGCGTTCATCGGCGCGATCAGGGGTGGTCGCTTCGACCGCTGACCGGCACGCCGGGCACCGGTGCACGATCGGTGCCGGGCGACAGCCGGAACGGACAACGGGGCCTCCGGACGGTGAAATTCCGTCCGGGGGCCTCGTGCGGCCCGGACCGCGCGTACCGTCGACGACACGGGAGGGTGGCATGTCGACGGTGGCGGTTACCGGGTTCATCGAGGCGCACGCTGTCGATGTCTGGCGTCTGCTGACCGACCTGCCCGGCCGGGCCACCCGCCTCAGCGCGGCCGGCCCGGTCGAGGTGCTGACCCCGGGCCCGTTCGGGCCGGGCACCGCCTGGCGCGAGGCGCGCGCCCAGCCGGGCGGCGGCACCCTCACCGAGGAGTTCCTGGTGGTGGAGGCGCTCGCGCCGCAGCGTCTGGTGCTCTGTTCCTCAGGCGCCGGCGCGGACTACCGGATCACCTGGAGCCTGCGGCCGGTCCGACGTCGCCGCCGCGCCCGCACGGCGGTCACCGTCACCCAGGAGGCCGTGCCCACCGATCCGTACGGCCGGGTGGTGGCGCTGCTGCTCGGTGGCCTCGCCGCCCGGGCGGTCGAGGTGGCACTCCGGCGCGACCTCGCCGACCTGGCCGTCGCGGCCGGCACCCTCGGCTCGGTCGAGGCCGCCTGACCCGTTCGCCCGCCCACCGCGTCCCGGACAACCTGGCCGGGGTCCGGTCGGTTGCGCTGGGTAGGGTGCCGGGCGGAGGTGCGGCATGGGGTTCCCGAGGGGCCGACGACGGCTCGTGCTGGCGGCGGTGGTGCTGCTCGCCCTGGCAGCCGTCGCGGTCATCGTCCACCGGGTGCTCGCGCCGGCCGAGGTGAGCACGCCGGCGCACGGCGCGTATCCGGCCGCGCCCCGACCGGCCGCAGGTGTGGTCGGTCGGCTGCCGGTCGCCCCGTTGATCGTGGACGGCAGGCTGCGGGTGTACGCCGCACACCGCCAGGTCTACGCCGACCGCCCCGTCGACGGCCGGCACCGGACAACGCCGTACTGGTCGTACCGGCGCTGGCCGGCGGAGCTGACCGGGGTGGTGGCGAGCGGCAGCACCGTGATCAGTCGCTGGTCCGACGGCCGGCTCGTCGCGCTCGACGCGTCGACCGGGCGGGTGCGGTGGCGGGCCGACGGCCCGGTGCCCGCCGAGAACCCGGAGGTGATCCGGCGGACCGGGGCCGGCACGGTCTGGGACGCGCGCGGGCTCCTCCTCACCGACCTGGCGGACGGCCGGACGGTGCTGACGGTCACCGGTGACACGCAGGCCCGCGGGGTGGAGGTGGCCGGCGGTCGGGAACTGTGGCGAGCCGATCTGCCCGGCGCCTGCCGCAGCGACCTCGGCACCACGGCGACCGGGCAGGTGATCGGCCTGGACGCCTGCGCCGGGCCGGCCACTGTCGAGTTCCGGGATGCCGCGACGGGTGTGGTGGGCGAGCGTTGGCGACCGCCGGGCGGCCCGGATCGGCTGGTGGTCACTCCACTCGGTTGTCGTACCGGCCGGTCGGGCTGTCTGGGCCTGCGGACCGCCGGCCCCGGGGACGCCGGTGGCCGGGGCTGGCTGCTGGGCGGTGGCGGGCCGCTGGCCGCGCCCGCGCTGGACCCGGCCGGGGCCACGCTGGCCGGTGACCAGGCCATCGCCGTCGTCGACGGGGTGGCGGTGGGGCGGTCGGCGCGGACGGGCGCCGAGCTGTGGCGTTTCGCCGGCCTGGGACCGGCGCGGGTGCTCGCGGTGCAGCCCGGCCGGGCGCATCTGCTGACCGAGGCCAACGAACTGGTGACACTCGACCCGGTGACCGGGGCGCTGCTCTCCCGTTACACGCTCAACGTGGGCTCGGACGGCACGGGCTGGGCGCCCGGGGCGGTCTGGGCCGAGGACGGCTACGTCGCGGTGGAACGGCTGCGCGAGCCGGTCGACCCGAACGGCGACGACCAGCGCTACTACCTGACCTCCGAGGCGGTGATCCTGGCCGCCACCTGATCGGGGCACCGGGTCATGAAACTTTCACCCACTCTGACCAGAAAAGGTACTTTTCTCACGGTTCAGGTTTCCGGTGAGAGGGGTCGGCGCATGGCCAGCAGGGCAGCCAGATGGTGGGTCGGCGGCGTGCTCGCCGCGACCGCGGGCCTCGTGATCATGGTGCCGCCGGCGCTCGTGTCGGACGGGACGTCGGCCAGCGCGTTCGCCGCCGTGCGGGTCGCACCGTCGGACGACACGGGTGTCACCTTCGAGGTGGTGCCGGCCACGCCGACCGCCACCCCGACCACGCCGACCCCCACCCCGACCCGGCACCCGCACCCTCCGACGCCCAGCCACGGTGGAGAGTTGCCGGTCACCGGCTCGGGTGGGTCGGTCCTGCTCCTCGCCGCGCTGGGCCTGACCCTGCTGGCCGTCGGTTGGCTTGCCGCACGCCGCCGCCGACCCAGCTGACGTACCCCGGCGGATGTCAGCGTCCGGCCGGGACCCGCTCGCGGGGCGCGGCGGCGGGGGAGCGACGGGACCGGCGGGACCGACGCAGGAGCAGCGTGAGACCGGTGGCCAGCAGCAGTGCCGCGACTGTCGCCCCCAGCGTCCAGGGGGACAGCATGCGGGAGACGACGCTGCCCTTGCGGCCAACCTGACCCGGGTCGGGGAACCGGATCTGTGCGGTCAGGTTCCGCTTCACCAGACCGCTCTCCAGGTGCACCTCGGCTTTCCAGGGGCCGTTCGGCAACTCGGCGGGAAACCGGGCGACGACCTGTCCGGTGCCACCCGGGGGCAGGGTGACGCCCTCCCCGACCGGGAACGGGCCGGCCCGGCTGCCGGCCGGTCCGTCGTTCAGGGTTATCGCGCCGGTCAGGTCGACGGCACGGCCGCCGGTGTTGGTGACCTGGACGGTCAGCGACGGCACGCCTTCGGGGCTACGGGCCGGCCGCAGGTCGCCGATCGCGAAGTCGGAGGCCGGTTCGCCGCCGGGACCGACGTCGAGATACATCCGGACGCCGACCCGGTGGATCTGCTTGACCTCGCCGCTCGCCCGGGGTGTCGAGGTGGTGGACGCCCAGAGCACCCCGTACCGCTCGCCCCGGGAGGCGGGCGGTGGCACGGTGATGGTGGCCCGCACCCGGGCCTCGCCCCACGGTTCCAGCTCCACGGCGCTGCGGTCGATGGTGGTCCAAGACGTCAGCTCGTTGGCCGCGTGGCCCTCACCGAAGGTGAACGCCGAACCCTCCAGGGTCGCCGCCGCCGGGTACACGTCGACGTGGCGCGGCTCGCCGGTCCGGTTGACGATCAGCAGTTGCCGGTTGATCGTGGTGCCCGGCGGTAGGTGGTCGACGATGTAGCGCAGCGCCCGCGGGTCGTCGCGGCGGTCGGTCGGGGCCTCCAGCAACCGGATCCCGATGCTGCCCTCGTCCGATCCCGCAGCCGGCTCGGCCGCACCGGCCCGGGTCGACAGACCCGGACCGGCGAGGCAGAACAGGGCGAGCGCGACCGCGATGGTCGACCGCCCCCGGCGGTCACGCCACCGAATGTGTCACCGTGCCGGTGTAGACGCCCGCGATGCTGTCCAGCGGGACGTTGACCACCAGGGTGGGGTTCCAGGAGGCGGTGTTGCCGCCCGTGCCGCCGGAGTGGGTGAACGCGGTGAGCGGGGTGACGCTGTCCAGCGGCGCCGCGTCGCCGGCGGTGGCCTGTCCGGGCGTGAAGGTGCCGTCGCCAGTGGTGGCGGTCGCCGGGCCGGACCAGTAGTCGATCTCGGACGGCAGGACCGTCTCGGGAGGAGAACCACCGCCGGTCTGGAAGACAGTCGCCGTCACCGAGGCGACCCAGGACGCGTCGGCGGCGCCTCGGGAGTCGGTAACGGTCACCGTGCCGAGCGGGCCGGTGATGGTGCCGCCGGGTGCGCCGGTGCCCAGGTCGGCGGTGGCCGGCGCGTCGATGTCGAGGGTGCCGACGAGGACCTCGAAGGTGACCGTCGTGGTGTCGGTGGGCGCCGCGACGGCGGGTGCGGCGAGGAAGCCGACCATCGCGGCGGCGGCCGCTCCGGCGAGACAGATCTTGGCAGTACGCACTGTTCGTTACCCCGTTTTCTCGAAGTGAGCCGGCGTGGGTCCGCGCCACGCCGGCTACTTCGGAAGATAGGGCAAATAACACGCAAAACTGGACAAACCAGTCTTATGTCATCGGTTGGTCACACCGCGTCCGCTCAGGTGAGCGCCGCCTCCGCGGCGGCCAGGAACGCGTCGTTCTCGGCCGGAGTGCCGATGGTGACCCGCACGCCGTCCCCGGCGAACGGCCGGACGATCACCCCGCGCGTCTCGCACGCCTTGCCGAACGCCACGGCCTTCTCGCCAAGCGGCAGCCAGACGAAGTTGGCCTGGCTGGTCGGCACGTCCGGCACGAACTTGCGCAGCGCCTCGGTGACCCGGTCCCGCTCGGCGACGACAAGCGCGCAGCGGCGCTCCATCTCGCCGGCCTGGGTCAGCGCCGCGAGCGCGCCCGCCTGGGCGGCCGTGCTCGTCGAGAACGGGGTGACCACCTTGCGGATGGCCGCCGCCACCGCCGGCTGGGCGACCAGCCAGCCGATCCGCAGCCCGGCCAGGCCCCACGCCTTGGACAGGGTGCGCAGCACCGCCACGTTCGGCCGGTCGAGGTAGTCGAGACCGTCCGGCACCTCGGCGTCGGTGACGAACTCCCGGTACGCCTCGTCGATGACCACCAGCACGTCGTCCGGCACCGCGTCGAGGAACCGGTCCAGCTCGTCCCGGCGTACGGCTGTGCCGGTGGGGTTGTTCGGGTTGCAGACCAGGATCATCCGGGTCCGGTCGGTCACCGCCGCCGCCATGGCCGCCAGGTCGTGCCCGTGCCCGGCGTCGTTGGGCACCCGCACGCTTGTCGCGCCGCTGGTCGCCGCGATGATTGGGTACGCCTCGAACGACCGCCACGAGTAGAGGACCTCGTCGCCGGGCAGGCAGGTGGCCCGGACGAGGTGCTCGGCGAGCGCCACCGACCCGCAGCCGGTGGCGATCCGGTCCGCGTCCACGCCGTAGCGCTGCGCCAACGCGTCCCGCAGCGCGACAACGCCCATGTCCGGGTAACGGTGCGAGGCCATGACTGCCTCGGTGACCGCCTCGACCACACCGGGCAGCGGCCCGTACGGCACCTCGTTGCTGGCCAGCTTGATGGCCTCCGGCAGACCCAGCTCGCGCGCGAGGTCGGCAGGGCTGCGCCCCGGCACGTAGTTGGGCAGCGCGTCCAGGTCGGCGCGGGTCAGTCGCAGCGCGGGCTCGTGACGTCCGGAGTCGGTCATGGCGTGTCTCCCGAGGGCTGGGGGTGGTCGTCTGGGGCGGGGGAAGCGGCGGTGTCGGGGACCTCGACGACCACCGTCTGCGCGCGCTTGTCGTGCAGCGCCCGGCGCAGCGGGTGGTCGAAGAGCGGGGACAGGGAGTCGACAAGTTGCAGCAGCAGGCCGAGCCCGGCGCAGTACCAGAGCAGGGTGGGCAGGCCCAGTGTCGTCCACCGGGTCAGCGCCCGACCGAAGCCCAACGGCTGGTCGGCGGCGATCGGGACCGCCTTGATCCGCATCAGCCGCTTGCCGATGGTCTGCCCGTTGGCCGCCATGGCGGGCACCTCGTACGCCAGCCACAGCGCGGTGGCGATCACCACGATCACCACCTGGAGGAGCCCGGTCTGCTCGCTGATCGGTGGCATCCCCTCGGTGGAGGTGTTGCCCTCCAGGCCGCGCCGGAACGCCTCCCGCCAGTACGGCATCAGCTCGTCCAGCCACCGCCAGACGAACCAGCCGTTGACCAGCACGTTCAGCGCGAACACGAGACCGAAGTCGATCAGCCGGGCGACGAGCCGGCGGCCGTAACCGGCCAACCTGAGCCCGTGCGGCCGGGGCTCGGGCGGTCGGCCGAGCCAGCCCGGGGGACCGCCCTGCGGCGCCCAGCCCGGCGGCACGCCCTGCGGCGTCCAGCCCGGGGGACCGCCCTGCGGCGTCCAGCCGGGAGGACCGGTCTGCGGGGCCCCACCCGCGCCGGCCGGACCGTGCCCCGGTTGCGGGGCCGGCCCGGAGTGCGGAGGCCAGCCCGGCGCGGTGCCTACCGGTTGGTCGGTGGTCGGAGCCGCCGGGGTGACCGGTGCGGGCGGCGGCTCGGCCGGCGGCGGCCCGTCCGGCGGGGTGGCGTCGACGGGAATGGGTGCGCCGAGCCAGCCCTCGCCGTCCCAGTACCGCCGGGTCTCGGTGTCGGCGGGGTCGACATACCAGCCGGGTTGCACGCTCACGCCGACGCTCCGCTGCTGTACCTGCTGGTTCGCTCGCTCACGAGGCAACCTTAACGACGATCGTTTCGGCGGCCTTGTCGTGGAGGCACTGCTGCCAGGGCTTGTCCCAGAGCTGCCAGAACCCGTCGAGGTAGCTGCCCCCGGGCACCAGGCCGACGAGTTGCTGCGCCAGGAACCGCTTGGCGGCGGTCCAGCGGTCGAGGGCGCGGGTCGGATCGAGCGGCACGACCCGCAACTTCATGGTCTTCTTGCCGAGGGTCTGGCCGGTCCGGAACATCATCTCGACGTAGTACACGTACGAGAGCACGAGCGAAGCGGCGAAGATCGCGAGTTCCAGCCACAGCAGGGGCAGCAGGAAGTCGTGGTAGAAGTCCGGCTCCACCATCGTGCCGTCCGCCTTGACCTGGAACATGTCCGGCGCGATGACGACGAAGAAGTAGATCATCGCGGGCACGGTGAACACCATGCCGATCACCATGAAGACCGCGTAGTCGATCAGGGTGGCCAGCAGCCGGTCGGTGAAGCTGGCGAGCGGCTGCCCACCGGGGCTCAGCGTCGGCGGCGGGGCCACCGGCCGGGGTGGGCCGGGATACCACGGCGGTGGGCCGTAGCCGGGCGGCGCGTACTGCGGTGGGCCGTAGCCGGGCGGCGCGTACTGCTGTTGGATTGCGTACCCGGGTGGGGCGTGGTGCGGCGGCACGGCGTACCCCTGGAGGATCTGTCCGGGCGGCGGCGCGACGCCGCCGGCGGCGGGCGGGGGCCCACCGACCGGCGGCGTCGGGTACGGCGGAGGCTGCGTCACGCTCGACAGTGTTACAGGTTGCCGCGGGCTTCCTGCTCCCGCTCGATGGCCTGGAAGAGGGCCTTGAAGTTGCCCTTGCCGAAGCCCAGCGAGCCGTGCCGCTCGATCAGCTCGAAGAAGACGGTCGGGCGGTCCTGCACCGGCTTGGTGAAGATCTGCAGCAGGTAGCCGTCCTCGTCCCGGTCGACCAGGATCTTGCGGGCCTTCAGCTCCTCGATCGGCACCCGCACGTTGCCGATGCGGGCCCGCAGCTCCGGGTCCTCGTAGTACGAGTCCGGGGTGTCCAGGAACTCCACGCCGGCGGCGCGCATCGCGTCGACGCTGGCCACGATGTCGTTGGTGGCGACGGCGATGTGCTGGGCGCCGGGGCCCTGGTAGAACTCCAGGTACTCGTCGATCTGCGACTTCTTGCGGGCGATGGCCGGCTCGTTGAGCGGGAACTTCACCTTGCGGGTGCCGTTCGCGACGACCTTGCTCATCAGCGCCGAGTAGTCGGTGGCGATGTCGTCGCCGATGAACTCCGCCATGTTGGAGAAGCCCATCACCCGCTTGTAGAACTCGACCCACTCGTCCATCCGGCCCAGCTCCACGTTGCCGACCACGTGGTCGACGGCCTGGAAGAACCGCTTCGGCTGAATGCCGGCGTCGATCATCGGCTGCCGGTCGACGATCGGGCCGCGGGCCACGAAGCCGGGCAGGAACGGGCCGCGGTAGCGGGACCGGTCGACAAGGGTGTGCCGGGTGTCGCCGTACGCGGCGATGGCGGCCATCCGGACGGTGCCGTTCTCGTCGCTCACCTCGTGCGGCTCGACGACGCCGGTGGCGCCCTGGGCGACGGCGTGCGCGTACGCGGCGTCGACGTCCGGCACCTCCAGCGCGATGTCGCTGATCCCGTCGCTGTGCTTCGCCACGTGCTCGGCGCCGTCGGCGTCCGGGCGCACCGCGCCGGTCAGCACGAACCGGGCCGAGCCACTGGTCAGCACGTACTGGGCGTGGTCGCGGTAGCCCTGCTCCGGGCCCCGGTACGCCACACAGGTCATGCCGAAGGCGGTGGAGTAGTAGTGCGCGGCCTGCTTGGCGTTGCCGACCAGGAAGTGCACGTGGTCGAGCCCACGGACGGGGAACGGGTCGTGGCTGATGTCGTGGTCGACAGCGCCGACGAGCCGGTCGACGTCGACGTCCTCGGTCGACTGGGGTCGGTCGATCGCCTGGGTCATGGTGGCCTCCCTCGCGTACCGGCCGGCCTCGTGGGCCGGTTCTTGACCGAAGGATCGCGGTGCGGGCGTCGAGTGGGCAACTGTCGGTGTAAATGCTGGTCAGGTTGTGCATTCGGTATGGTCTGAACCCGTGAAGGGTGAGCAAGCTGTGCAGCTCGACGTCCTCGACGTGCGATTGGTCGAACTGCTCGCCGAGGAGCCGCGGATCGGGGTCCTGGAGTGCTCCCGGCGGCTCGGCGTGGCTCGGGGCACCGTCCAGGCGCGTCTCGACAAACTGGTCGACAGGGGTGTC
Source organism: Micromonospora sp. MH99 (assembly GCF_021442385.1). Taxonomy (GTDB): domain Bacteria; phylum Actinomycetota; class Actinomycetes; order Mycobacteriales; family Micromonosporaceae; genus Micromonospora. Next base: position 87,613 of record NZ_MUZA01000016.1, on the reverse strand, counting down.
ATCGGTGGCTTCGGCCCGGAGATCTCGCCCGCCGCGATCGGATTCGGGGTGACCAGCTTCGTCACGCTGGAGATCAGTCAACGGCAGGGGCACGACCCGGTCACCGCCCACCTCGCGGCGATCCCCGAGGTGCTGGAGGCGCACACCATCACCGGCTCCAGCGACCTGCTCTGCCGGATCGTGGCCCGCTCCAACACCGACCTGCAACGGGTCATCGACCAGATCGTCTCGTCGGCCGGCATCACCCGCGCGTCGACGATCATCGCGCTGGCCGAGCAGATCCCGTACCGCACGCTGCCGCTGGTGCGCAGCGCCGTCCGGGCCGAAGGAAGGGCTCCTTCCTGACGCCTCCGGCAGTGCAAGGCCCCCCGTTAACACCTTCGGCCCCAGAAAGCGCGGCGACACGGCGGCGCGGGCGTACGGAAGATCCGTGATCGTGGCTACGGTGTGCGGGTGGCGAAGGGGAGCGTGCGCGGCGGGCTGCTGGTCGGCCTCGCCGTGGTCGTCGCGCTCGCCGCCACCGGCGTGTGGAACCCGTTCCCCGGCCTGTGGGAGTGGGTGGACCGCAGCGAACCCATCTCCGAGCCGGACGTGGTCTGGCAGCAGCGGGTCGGCGGCACCCCGCGCAGCGTGACCATCGCCGGCGACGCCGTCGTGGTCGAGCAGCGCACCCGGGTGGAGGCCCGCAGCCTGGCCACCGGCGCCCAGCTCTGGGAACGCAAGGCGGACTGGTCGGCGGTCGCGGGCGGCGACTCCGACCCGGTCGTCGCCGTGGGCAAGCTCCTGGTCAAGGGGTACGAGCTGCTCGACCCGACCACCGGGGCGACCCGGCGACGCGACGACGACGCGGTGGCCGTGTGGACGTACCGCAACCTGCTGCTGGACGCCCGCTGCACGGATGCCACCGACTGCACCCTCAGCGCGTGGGACCCGCGGGGCACCGCCCCACTGTGGACTGCCTTCCTGCCCGGCGTGCACAGCGGGCTGCTCGCCGACAACCCGGGCCTGCGCGGCACCCGCCGGCTCGGCGCCACCCGCATCGACGACGGGGTGGCCGGGCCGGAGCCGGTGCCTCCGCTGCTCGGCTTCCCGGTCGACGGTCGGGTGCACGTCGTGGACACCGCCACCGGCCGGGTGCTCCAGAACGTCGAGCCGGGCCGGGACGAGCGGCTCTCCGTGGTGGGCGGTCGGATGTTGCGGATCGCCGCCCGCTCCCAGGACGGCACCTGCTACTTCACCATCTCGGCGCGGGACCCGGCGACGGGGCAGGAGGCGTGGCAGCGGGCCGGGGTCAACCTGCGCACCGCCGACACCGCCGGCTGCGTCCAGCGCGAGGACCCGCAGGGAGCGCGCAACGTGCTGATCGGCGTGGGCCCGGACGGCCGCGAGGCGGTCATCGACGGGTACGACGGGCGGCTCCTCTGGGTCGGTGAGGCGAGCACCAAGCTCGTCGCGGTCGACGACCGCTACGCGGTGTTCCGCTCCGCGGACAAGCGCTCGGTGGTGTCGCGTGACCTCGGCGCCGACCGGGTGCGGTGGACCCGTCCGGCGGGTGCCAAGTCCGGCGCGGCACTCACCCCGTACGCGGCGGTGCTCGCCGACGAGAAGCCGTCGAGGTTGGTCGCCCTCGACCCGCGCAACGGCCGGGAACTGGCGGTCCTGCGGACCTCCGCGAACGCTCTCGCCGTCGGATCGCAGGGAATGATCATCGGTGAGGGGCGGGAGATCGGGTACGTCCGCTTCGGCGCCACCGGAGGCGCCCCCGTCCCGCCTCCCGGCGACGGTGGCAACCCCGGCCCCGGCGGCACCGGCCCCGGCCGGGGCAACGACGGCAACGACGGCGACGACAACTGCGGGCCCAAGCGTGAACTGTGCCCCGATCCCGGCAGCGGCAAGGACGGCTGAGCGGGCACGACACCTGTGCGCCCAGCGCGCCGGGGCCCGGGGGATGAGAGCGGCGTCCCAGACCCAGCCCGGCGGGTGGGAATGATCGACCGGTCTGCCCTAGGCTTGCCGCTCATGAGCAGTGCCGCCGCATTCTCGTACGCCCCTCTGCTGCCGACCGGTCCCGACCAGACGGACTATCGCCTGGTCACCGACGAGGGCGTGGACGTCGTACACGGCCCGGGGGGCCGTCGTTTCCTCACCGTGGAGCCGGCCGCGCTCACCGCGCTGACCGCCGAGGCGATGCACGACATCGCGCACTTCCTGCGCCCGGCGCACCTGGCCCAGCTCCGGGCGATCATCGATGATCCGGCCGCGTCGCCGAACGACCGGTTCGTCGCGTTGGACCTGCTGCGCAACGCCAACATCGCCGCCGGCGGGGTGCTGCCGATGTGCCAGGACACCGGCACCGCGATCGTGATGGGCAAGCGTGGCCGGCACGTGCTGACCGACGGGGCCGACGCCGAAGCCATCTCCCGGGGCGTCTACCAGGCGTACACGAAGCTCAACCTGCGCTACTCCCAGCTCGCCCCGCTGACCATGTGGGACGAGCGGAACACCGGCAGCAACCTGCCGGCCCAGGTGGAGTTGTACGCCGAGGACCCGGACGGGCACCCCGACGCGTACAAGTTCCTGTTCATGGCCAAGGGCGGCGGCTCGGCCAACAAGTCGTACCTGTACCAGGAGACCAAGGCGCTGCTCAACCCGACGCGGATGATGCAGTTCCTGGAGGAGAAGCTGCGGCTGATCGGCACTGCCGCCTGCCCGCCGTACCACCTGGCCATCGTCATCGGCGGCACCTCCGCCGAGTACGCGCTGAAGACCGCGAAGTACGCCTCCGCCAAGTACCTGGACGCGCTGCCGACGCAGGGTTCGATGAGCGCCCACGGCTTCCGGGACCTGGAGCTGGAGGCGGAGGTGCTGGAGCTGACCCGCAACTTCGGCATCGGCGCGCAGTTCGGCGGCCGGTACTTCTGCCACGACGTGCGGGTGGTCCGGCTGCCCCGGCACGGCGCCTCGTGCCCGGTGGCGATCGCCGTCTCCTGCTCGGCCGACCGGCAGGCCGTCGCCAAGATCACCCCGTCGGGCGTCTGGCTGGAGCGACTGGAGACCGACCCGGCGCGGTTCCTCCCCGACGTCACCGACGACACCCTCGACTCCGAGATGGTCGTCCGGGTGGACCTGAACCGGCCGATGGACGAGATCCGCGCCGAGCTGTCCAAGTACCCGGTGAAGACCCGACTGTCGCTGTCCGGCCCGCTGGTGGTGGCCCGCGACATCGCCCACGCCAAGATCGCCGAGCGGCTGGACGCCGGCGAGCCGATGCCGCAGTACCTGCGCGACCACGCGGTCTACTACGCCGGCCCGGCGAAGACCCCCGAGGGGTACGCGTCCGGCTCGTTCGGCCCGACCACTGCCGGGCGGATGGACGCGTACGTGGAGAAGTTCCAGGCCGCCGGTGGTTCGCAGGTGATGCTGGCCAAGGGCAACCGGTCCGGTCAGGTGACCCGCTCCTGCCAGCAGCACGGCGGGTTCTACCTCGGCTCCATCGGCGGCCCCGCCGCCCGCCTCGCCCAGGACTGCATCAAGCACGTCGAGGTCCTCGAATACCCGGAGCTGGGCATGGAGGCGGTCTGGAAGATCGAGGTCGAGGACTTCCCCGCCTTCATCGTGGTCGACGACAAGGGCAACGACTTCTTCGCCGAGGTCACCAAGCCGGTGCTCACCGTCGGCCGCCGCTGACCGTTCGTCACGCGAAGAGGCGCCAGGCTCGCACCTGGCGCCTCTTGCGTCGGTAGTACCTCCACCGACATCGGTACGCCCGCCCGCTGGGGGGTGGGACGGGCGCACCGCCCCCGTCGGATGTCGTCACCGGCAACCTGGACCAAGTCTGCGATGCCCCACGCTCGATTCGCTCTCAGATCACTATCACCGGGCGGTGTCGGGCTGTGATCCCCGGACTACGCTGCTGGCTGGTGTTTCGTCGACACGGGGGAGCAGATGCGGTTCGGGATCCTGGGGCCTCTGCGCGTCGGCGGTGGCGAGTCCACAGTTACCGCCGGCCGGGACCGGGTCGTGCTCGCGATGCTGCTGCTCCGCGCCGGTCGGCTCGTGCCGGTCGAGGAACTGGTCGACGCGGTCTGGGAGGAGAGCCCTCCGGCCACCGCCCGTGCCCAGTTGCAGACCTGCGTCTCCCGATTGCGTCGCCGGTTCAGCGAGCTGGGGCTGGCCCCGGAAACCATAGTCACCGACCCGGCCGGGTACGGCGTGCGTACCGACCCCGCCGACCTGGACGCGCACCTGTTCACCCGGGGTGCCGAGGCGGCCCGTGCCGCCGTCGCGGCCGGTCGTCTGGTCGACGCCCGTACGCACTTCCGGGCCGCCCTGGCCCGGTGGCGGGGGCCGGCCTGCAGCGGCATCACCAGCCGCAGCGTCCGTCGCCGGGCGCAGGCGCTCGACGAACAGCGGCTCACCGTGCTGGAGGAGTGCGTCGACGTCGAGCTGCGCCTCGGGCGGGCCGCCGAGTTGATCGAGGAGTTGACCGAGAGCGTCGATCAACATCCGCTGCGGGACCGGCTGCGGGGTCAGTTGATGCTCGCGCTCTCCTCGGTCGGTCGGCAGGCCGACGCGCTCGCGGTCTACCGGGAGGGCCGGCAGTTCTACGCCGACGAGCTGGGCCTCGAACCGGGCGCCGATCTGCAGGAGCTGCACCAACGCGTACTCGCCGGTGATCTGGCTCTGGCCGGTCGGGACGTCCGGTCGACGGGGCCGGTACGCTCGCTGCCCCGGGCGATCGGCGACTTCATCGGCCGGCGGGAGACGGTGGCCCGCCTGGTCAAGGAGATCGAGGAGGACGGCACCCGGATCCAGGTTATCGACGGCATGGCCGGCAGCGGCAAGACGACGCTCGCCGTGCACGTCGCCAGCGCCCTGGCCGAGCGCTACCCGGACGCTCAGCTCTTCATCGACCTGCACGGGCACAGTGAGCGTGACCCGTTGACACCGGCGACGGCCGCAGCCGCCCTGCTGCGCCAGCTCGGCGTGCCGACCAGGTGGATACCGGAGGACACCGACGACCGACTGGCGCTGTGGCGTACGGAGCTGGCCGGCCTGCGTGCCCTGGTGGTGCTGGACAACGCGTTCGCCGCCGACCAGGTCGCGCCGTTGCTACCCAACGGTCCGCACTGCCAGGTGCTGATCACCAGCCGTCGTCGACTGGTCGGGCTCGACGAGGGTCGCCCGTCGTCGCTGGCGGTGCTCGACGCCGACGAGGCCGTGGAACTGCTCGGGCGGGTGGTCGGCGCGGAGCGGGTCGCCGCCGAACCGGAGGCGGCAGCCGAGGTGGTGCGGCGCTGCGGCCACCTGCCGCTCGCGATCCGGCTGGCCGGCGCCCGCCTGGCGCACCGGCCCCGCTGGCGCGTCGCCGACCTTGCCGAACGGATGCTCGCCGGAGCGGGAGCGCTGCCCGAACTGACCGCGGGGCAGCGGTCGGTGGGGCGCGCGTTCGCGTTGTCGTACGAGCAGATCACTCCCGCGGCGCAGCGGCTGTTCCCGCTGCTCGGTCTCCACCCCGGCGGGTGGCTGGACGGTCGGGTGGCCGCAGCCCTCGCCGAGCTGCCCCTGACCGACGCGCAGGACCTGCTGGACGAGCTGGTCGACGCCCATCTGGTCGAGGAGGTGCAGCCGGACCGCTACCGCCTGCACGACCTGCTCCGCGAGTACGCCCGCCTGCTGCTCGGCGAGCCGGAGCGGCAGGCCGAGCGTCGGGCCGCCCTGGCGCGGCTGCTCGACCACCACCTGGCCGTCACCCTGGCGATCGCCCGGACCATCGAGGCGGCGGGCAGCCGCCGCACCATCCCCGCGCACACGCCCGGTCGACCCGATCTGATCGACGCCCCGGTGGCGCAGGGTCCGGCGTGGTTCGAGAAGAACCACGCCGCGCTCACCGCGCTGGTACGCCTGGCTGCCGAGGAGGGCTTCGGAGTTCGGTGCTGGCAGCTGGCCCGAGCCTGCTGGCGACTCAACTTCGACGGCGGGCACCTCGACGAGCTGATCGAGACCCACACGACTGGCCTACGAGCCGCCGAGGAACTGGGCGACGAGGCGGCGGTGGCCACGATGTTGAACTACCTTGCGTCGGCGTACTTCCGGCTTGCCCGCTTCCCCGAGGCGATCAGAGCGATGGACGTGGCACTCGAACTGCGTCGCCGGCTCGGGTTGCGCGGCGAAGTGCTCGCCACACTCTGGAACATGGCCGTGTCGTACTCCGCGAACGGCGACTTCCGGCAGGGCAAGGCGAAGTTCGAGGAGGCTCTCGAACTCATCGCCGGCCGGGGCGACGCGAACGAACTGGCCAACCTGCTGAACAACCTGTGCGTGGGACTCATCGCCTGGGGTCGGTACGACGAGGCGCTGCCCCTGGTCCGGCAGCACCTCGTCCTGGCCCGTCAGACGGTGGACCTGCCGCAGACCGCACACGCGCTCGGGCACCTCGGCATCGTCCGTCATCGGATGGGTGACGTCGGTCCGGCTCGTCGGATCCTTCGACTCGCGCTGCATCTCCGGCGCAGGGTGCGGAATCGGTTCGGCCAGGGTGAGGTGCTCAACGAGCTGGGCGTGATGGAGCGCAACGCCGGAGAGCCGGAACGCGCCGCGGCCCTGCACCGGGACGCGTTGGTGGAGATGATGGAGGCCGGCGACCGGATCGGCCAGTGCGCCTCCCGCAACCTGATGGCCATGACCATGCTGGCGCAGGGAGACGCCGCCAGCGCGCTCGACCTGCACCGCCGGGTACTCGTCGACGCCGGCCGGCTGGGCGCCCGCTACGAGCAGGCCCGGGCGCTTCAGGGCATCGCCAGGTGCGTACGCGACACCGACCCGGCGGCGGCCCGTGCGCACCTGACCCGGGCACTGTCCCTGTACCGGCAGATCGACGTGCCGGACCGGCACGAGGTGGAACGGCTGCTCGCCGAGTTGGGCTGACGGATCATCTGCGGGTCGGCCACGGGCGCGGCAGGATGGTACGCGTGACGACTCCAGAGACGACCGGTTACCGGATCGAACGTGACTCGATGGGCGAGGTAGAGGTGCCCGCCGAGGCGCTGTGGCGGGCGCAGACCCAGCGCGCGGTGCAGAACTTCCCGATCTCCGGGCGGGGCATCGAACCGGCCCAGATCAAGGCCCTGGCCCAGATTAAGGGTGCCGCGGCCGAGGTCAACGGCGAGTTGGGCGTGATCGACGCCAACGTGGCCGCCGCGATCGCCGCCGCCGCCGCGCACGTAGCCGACGGCGGGTACGACGACCAGTTCCCGGTCGACGTGTTCCAGACCGGTTCCGGAACGTCGTCCAACATGAACGCCAACGAGGTGATCGCCACCCTGGCGAGCCGTGAACTGGGTTCGGCCGTGCACCCGAACGACCACGTCAACGCCTCCCAGTCCAGCAACGATGTGTTCCCGTCCTCGATCCACCTGGCGGCCACCCAGTTCATCGCGGAGGATCTGCTGCCGTCGCTGACCCATCTCGCCGAGGCGCTGGAGGGCAAGGCGGCCGAGTTTGAGACGGTGGTGAAGGCGGGGCGTACGCACCTGATGGACGCCACCCCGGTCACCCTCGGGCAGGAGTTCGGCGGGTACGCCGCCCAGGTCCGCTACGGCATCGAGCGGTTGGAGGGGTCGCTGCCCCGGCTGGCCGAGCTGCCGTTGGGCGGCACGGCCGTGGGCACCGGGATCAACACGCCACTCGGCTTCGCCGCCGCCGTGATCGGCAAGCTGCGTGAGTCGACCGGGCTGCCGCTGTCCGAGGCCCGCAACCACTTCGAGGCGCAGGGTGCCCGCGACGCGCTGGTGGAGACCTCGGGGCAGTTGCGGACCATCGCCGTGGGCCTCTACAAGGTCGCGAACGACATTCGCTGGATGGGCTCGGGCCCCCGGGCCGGCCTGCGCGAGCTGCGCATCCCCGACCTCCAGCCCGGCTCGTCGATCATGCCGGGCAAGGTCAACCCGGTGGTGGCCGAGGCGATGCGGCAGGTCTGCGCCCAGGTGATCGGCAACGACGCGACTGTCGGTTTCGCCGGGTCACAGGGCGACTTCGAGCTGAACGTCATGCTGCCGGTGATGGGCCGCAACCTGCTGGAGTCGATCCGGCTGCTGGCCGCGGCGAGTCGGCTGTTCGCCGACCGCCTGGTGGCCGGCCTGGTCGCGGACGCCGAGGTCTGCCTGGCGTACGCCGAGGGGTCGCCGTCGATCGTCACCCCGCTGAACCGCTACCTCGGGTACGACGAGGCCGCCTCGATCGCCAAGGAGGCGCTGGCCAAGCAGGCGTCCATCCGGGAGGTCGTGATCGCCCGAGGTCACGTCGACTCGGGCAAGCTCACCGAGACCCAGCTCGACGAGGTGCTCGACCTGCTCCGGATGACCCACCCCTGACCAGCGCCGCCCTCTGCTCACGCCCGGCGCAGTGCGCCGCGCTGCTCACGCCCGGAGCAGTGCGGCGCGCTGCTCACGCCCGGAGCAGTGCGGCGCGCTGCTCATGCCCGGAGCAGTGCGGCGCGGCCCGCGAAGCGCGCCGAGTCGCCCAGCTCCTCTTCGATCCGGATCAGCTGGTTGTACTTCGCCGTCCGGTCGGAGCGGGAGAGCGAGCCGGTCTTGAGCTGACCGCACCCGGTGGCGACCGCCAGATCCGCGATGGTGGTGTCCTCCGTCTCGCCGGAGCGGTGCGACATGACGACGGTCCAGCCCGCCCGCTGGGCCGTCGTCACCGTGGCCAGCGCCTCGGTCAGGGTGCCGACCTGATTGACCTTGACCAGGACCGAGTTGCCGACGCCGGTGCGGATGCCCTCGCTCAGCAGCGTCTCGTTGGTGCAGAACACGTCGTCGCCGGTGAGCTGGCAGCGGTCGCCGACGCGGGTGGTCAGCTCGCGCCAGCCGTCCAGGTCGTCCTCGGCCATCGGGTCCTCGATGGAGACGATCGGGTAGGCGTCGATCAGCCTGGCCAGGTAGTCGGCGTGCTCGGCGGAGGTGCGGCGTACTCCCTCGCCCGCGTAGTCGTACACGCCGTCGCGGAAGAACTCGGATGACGCCGGGTCCATGACCAGGCCGATGTCCGTGCCGGGGCGGTAGCCGGCGCCCTCGACGGCGGTCAGCACGAAGTCGAGCGCCTCCTCGGCGGTACGCAGCTCGGGCGCGAAGCCACCCTCGTCGCCCACGCCCGTGGAGTGCCCGGCGGCCAGCAGATCGCGGCGCAGGGTGTGGAAGACCTCGCTGCCCATGCGGACGGCTTCGGCGAAGGAGTCCGCGCCCACGGGAACGATCATGAACTCCTGGAAGTCGAGCGGGTTGTCGGCGTGGGCGCCACCGTTGACGATGTTCATCATCGGCAGCGGCAGGAGGTGCGCGTCGGCGCCGCCGAGGTAGCGGTAGAGGGGCTGGCGGTGGGCCGCCGCGGCGGCCTTGGCGACGGCGAGGGAGACGCCGAGGATCGCGTTGGCGCCGAGCCGGGACTTCGTGGCGGTGCCGTCGAGGGCGATCAGCGCGGCGTCCAGACCCGCCTGGTCTGCCGCGTCCCGGCCGCGCACGGCCGCCGCGATCTCCCCGTTGACGTTGGCCACCGCACGGTCGACGCCCTTGCCGTGCCAGCGCGTCGGGTCTCCGTCGCGCACCTCCACGGCCTCCCGGGCGCCGGTGGAGGCGCCGGAGGGGACGGCGGCCCGGCCCAGAGACCCGTCCGTCACCGTGACGTCGACCTCGACTGTGGGGTTGCCCCGGCTGTCGATGACGCGGCGGGCGGTGACGGTCTCGATGGTGGTGGTGATGGTTCCGGCTTCCAGTGCGGACATGGAGGTCCTTTTCGTTGTCGCCTGCCGTGGCTCTAGCTGCGACAACGCTGGCGCTGAGCCCGACAGCGCCAAACCCTACAGCAATGCTGATCAGTCATGCTGAACAGCCCCGCTGAACAGCATTGCTGTGCAGGTCAGGTGCCCAGCAGTGCTGACGAACGGGGTAAAGTGCCGTGTGCCCACCTCGGAAGCCGCCGCCATCGCCGCCGAACTGCGCACCGCGATGGGCAAGCTCACCCGGCGCGTCAAGCACGAGGACCGCATCCCGCTCGGTCAGATCGCCGTGCTCGGTGCACTCGACCGCGACGGCGCCATGACCACCAGCGACCTCGCCGCCGACCAGCGCGTACGCCCCCAGTCGATGGCCCGGGCGGTGGGGCTGCTCATGGAGCAGAAACTGATCACGCGACGGGCGCACCCCACGGACGGCCGCAAGTCGCTGGTCGAGCTGTCGGACGCCGGCCGGGCCGCACTGGAAGCGGAGCGCAGCCGCAGAGCCGGTTGGCTCGCCCAGGCCATCGAGGCCGAACTCACGGACGAGGAGCGGGCGTTGCTGGCCCGCAGCGCCGCCCTGCTGGAACGGCTCGCCATGCGCTAGACGCTCCCCTCGACGGCCGGGCCGCCGTCGACGAGCGTCAGGGTTCGGGCAACGCAGCCCAGCCGAGGAAGCGCACGTAGAGCGCTGCCGGGTCCGGGCCGTCGTGCGGGTTGAGCCGATACAGGTCCGCCGCCGCGTCGTGCAGAACGGTGCACAGGTAGATGCTCAACGCGATCCGGTCGTGGGCGTACTCGCGGCGGAGGCTGAGCCGGGCGACCGCACACGGCCAGGGCCCGGCGCAGACCCGACAGAGCCACAGTGGACGCAGCGGCAGGTGCGGTCGTGGCGTGATCGCGCGGTCGTCCGGGGCGGTCCGGGACATGGCGTGGGAATCCTTTCGAGCTGAATCGTCTCTGACGTCACCTCCCCGTGGGCCGTCTCGCTTTCGGCGACGTCGCCGAGTTCGTGGTCGACCGCGCGACGACCGCCATCCGCCCCAACCACCGAGATCTTGGACAGTTTCCGTTGGTGGCTAACGGAAACTGTCCAAGATCTCGAATAGTTCGCCCAGCCTGGGGGTGGGACCGCCCGGCACGGGGGTTCGGGCGGTCCCGCGCGACGCCGCCGGGCCCGGGGGGCGGGGAGCGGTGCCACACTTCACAGTCTGGTGATCGGGCGACTACGGTCGGAAGGGTTTTGCCGGGTCCTCACAGCCGTCCTGTTTCCGGTGGTGATGCCGCTGGCGGCCGGCTGGAGTTGATCGTCGACGGGGTGGAGAGGCGGCGGGTCATGGCCGATGGGCAGATGACGGCGGCGGCGTTCCTGGTCACGGAGCTGCGCCGGGCGCGCGTTCGCCGGGGCTGGAGTCAGGACGAGCTGGCCAAGGCGGTCAACTACTCGCCGTCGATGGTCAGCGCCGTCGAGCTGGGCCAGCAGCCGCCCACCGGCAAGTACCTGGAACTCGTCGACCGCGCCCTGGACACCGGCGGCCTCTTCACCCGCATGTCGAGCGAGCTGGTCAGCATGGACCGGACCCAGCCGTGGCTACGCGGCTGGCAGGCGCTCCTGGAGCAGGCGCGCACGGTCCGCTGGTACGAGCCCCGGTATGTACCCGGGCTCTTCCAGACCGAGGGATACGCGCGCGCGGTCTTCGAAGCTGGCGGCCTGCTTGCCTCTGACGAGGTCGAACGCCGAGTGACCGAGCGAATGGACCGCCAGGACGTGCTGCACAGCGAACATGCGCCGCAGATCGTGGCCGTGTTGGACGAGGCAGTGCTGCGGCGACGGGTGGGCGAGCGGAAGGTGATGCGCGATCAGGCGCTGCACCTGGCCAGCATCGCCACGGGGCACCCTCGGGTCCGGCTGCACGTGGTGCCGCGATCCGCCGAGGAGTACCCGGGGCTCGGCGGACCGTTCGCGCTCGCGGCCCTGCCCGACGGCACAGAAGTGGCCTACCTGGACAGCCAGGTTCGCGGCCAGGAGCTGGACCAGGAGCAGGATCTGGCGCGGTTGCAGCGGGTCTGGGAGGCTACCTTGGGCGAAGCCCTGCCCCCGCAGGCTTCCATCGAGTTGATGAGCGAGGTGGCCGAATCGTGGAGTTGACGGACGCTCGGTGGCGCAAGAGCAGCCGCAGCAACCAGGACGGCAACTGCGTCGAGGTGGCTACGAATCTTGGGGGCGTGGTCGGGGTGCGAGACAGCAAGGACCCGGACGGGCCCGTGCTCGTGGTCGACGCGTACTCCTGGCGGCTCTTCGTGGTCGCGCCCCCGCGCTGACGCGACAGCAGTGCCCACGGCGGCGCGAAAACGGCTCGACCGTGTCGCGGGACGGCGGGGATGATCCGGTCATGGATGGCGACGACCTGGTTCCTCCGGGGAGCGAGCGGCTGCGGTTCCGGCGGTTGACCGTTGCCGATGTGGACGCGTTGGTCGAGTTGGACAGCGATCCCGAGGTGATGCGTTTCCTCACCGGCGGCGTCGCCACCCCGCGCGCCACAGTTCGGGGCGAGCACCTGCCGAAGCTGCTCGCCCAGTACGACAGGCATCCCGGCCTCGGTAGGTGGGCGGCTCTCGATCGGGGGACCGGTGACTTCCTGGGCTGGTTCGCCCTCGATCCGTCGGAGGACGGCGCCGAGGCCGAGCTGGGCTACCGGCTGCGCCGCGCGACGTGGGGGCGCGGCCTGGCCACCGAGGGTTCGCGGGCGCTGGTCCGGTACGCCCTGGACGTCGTGGGCGTGCGCCGGGTGTGGGCGCAGACGATGGCCGTCAACGAGCGGTCCCGGCGGGTGATGGTGAAGGCGGGGCTGCGCCACGTGCGCACCTTCCACCTCCAGTTCGACGACCCGATCCCGGGGACCGAGCACGGCGAGGTGGAGTACGAGCTGCGGGCCGACGTCCCTCAGGACCTGCCGGCGGCCCTGCGGGCGCGGTAGGCGGTCACCGCGGCCCGGTTGCCGCAGCCGGCCTCGCAGAACCGCCGCGACCGGTTGCGGGACAGGTCGACGACGACGTTGTCGCAGTCCGGGTACTCGCAGATCCGCAACCGGCTCAGCTCGCCCATGCGGACCAGGTCGGCGATCGCCATCGCCGCCTCCACCGCCATCCGGGTGGCCAGCGGCGCGTCGCGGGGCACGGCGTGCAGGTGGTACGGCTCGTCGTCGTGCTCGATGAGCTGCGGCAACGCCCGGTGTTCCAGCAGCAGGGCGTTGACCATGGCGACGACCTCGGGCGGTTCGGCGTGCCAGATCCGGCGCAGCCGGGGACGCAACTGCCGCACGGCGCGCAGCTCGGCGTCGGTGTGCTCGTGCCGCCCGCTGTAGGCGTGCCGGGTGAAGAAGGCGTCCAGCGCGGCGACGTCGGGCAGCAGCTCGCCGTCGCGGCCCGCGGTGTTGACCAACGCGGTGGCGGCGATCAACGAACATTCGGTGTCATGAGCGAATAGCAACTTGACTCCTGTCACGGTGGCCGCCTAGCGTCATGAGCACAAGGATAGTTTGCTCATGACACCGTGTCGTCCCCGAGGAGCGCGAGATGCAGTCACGACCCGCCGCCGGCGCTGCGCTGGCGCTGCTCTCCGCAGTCACGTTCGCCACCTCGGGCACCTTCGCGCGGTCGCTCATCGAAGCCGGCTGGTCGGCCGAGGCCGCCGTGATCGCGCGGGTCGGCGTGGCCGCCCTGGTGCTGGCGATCCCCGCAGTGCTGTCCCTGCGTGGCAGGTGGCACGTGCTGCGCAGCAACAGCGCGGCGGTCGTGATGTTCGGGCTGCTCGGGGTCGCCCTGGCGCAGGTGTGCTTCTTCAACGCCGTGCGTTACCTGCCGGTCGGCATCGCGCTCCTGCTGGAATACCTGGGCATCATCCTGGTCGTCGGCTGGATGTGGCTGCGGCACGGTCAGCGCCCCCGGCGGCTCACCGTGGCCGGCTCGGCCGCCGCCCTGTGCGGGCTGGCCTTCGTCCTGGACATCACCGGCACCGCCGGCTTCCACCCGGTCGGCGTGCTGTGGGGGCTGGGTGCCGCGTTCGGCCTGGCCGGCTACTTCGTGCTCGCCGGACGGGTCGACCCCCGGCTGCCCTCGGTCGCCATGGCCAGCGGCGGGATGGCCGTCGGCGCGGCCGTGCTGCTCCTCGTCGGGCTGACCGGGCTGCTGCCGCTGCGCGCCACGTTCGGCGATGTCGCGTTCGCCGGGCACCGCACCTCCTGGCTGCTGCCCATCGTCGGGCTCACCCTGGTCGCCGCCGTGATCGCCTACCTCGCCGGCATCGCCGGCACCCGCATCCTCGGGCCCCGGCTGTCGTCGTTCGTCGGGTTGACCGAGGTGCTGTTCGCGGTGCTGATCGCCTGGCTGTTCCTCGACGAACTGCCGACCGCGTGGCAGCTCTTCGGCGGCGCGCTGATCATCGCCGGGGTCGCCCTGGTGCGCCTCGACGAACTGCGCGGTACGCCCGCGCCCGCCCCCGGTGAGCCCACGCTGGCGGCAACCACCCGGTGAGAGAGTGGTACCCGTGCTGACCACAGTGGTGTTCGACGCCGACGAGACCCTGCTGGACCTGCGGCCGGCGGTGACCGCCGGGCTGGTGACCGTCCTCGACGAGATGCGCCGCCGAACGCCGGACGCCGCCGACGTGACGCTCGCCGAGCTGGAGTCCGACTGGGATGCCGTCTTCGGCGAGCTGAGCGCCGCTCCGGTGCTGGAGATCCGCCGCGCCGCGCTGGCCCGGTCGCTGGCCCGCGCCGGACTCGACGACCACCTGGACGAGATCGCCGCCCTCTTCTTCGCCCGCCGTTTCGCCCTCACCGGACCCTTCCCGGACGTCCCGCCGGCCCTGGCCGCGCTGCGCACCCGGTACACGCTGGGCTTCGCCACCAACGGCAACAGCCGCGCCGAACGCTGCGGGCTCGCCGGGGAGTTCGCCTTCGAGATGTACGCGCACGAGAACGGCCTGCCCAAGAAGCCCGCCCCGGAGTTCTACGCGGCGGTGGTCGCGACCGCCGGGGTCCCCGCCGAGCAGATCGTGTACGTCGGTGACTCGTGGGAGCACGATGTGGTGGCACCCCGACGGGCTGGCCTGCGGTCGGTGTGGTTGAACCGGTACGGCCTGCCCCGCCCGGCCGGGGTCACCCCCGACGCGGAGGTGGCCACCCTGGCCGACCTGCCGATGGTCCTGTCGGAACTGGCGACGGGATCGGCCGACCGGGTGGACGTGGGCATCGAGCTGGGCGGATGAAGGAGAGATTCACCGCCATAACGGACGTTCACCTGGCGCAAAGCCGGCGGGTGTTGTGTGATGGCTGCCACGTCCCTCAACGAGAGGATCCGATGTGGTGAGCAAGCGCTTCACCGCCGGTGCCGTCGCGACCGCGGCAACACTGGCACTTACGGCAGCGGGCCTGGGTGTACCGGCCACCGCCGCGCCGAGCACCTCCCGCACCTTCACTGTCGTGGCCGAGGACGGCTTCGCCGCCGACACGGCTGTCGCCGCCATCCAGGCGGCCGGCGGCACTGTGGTGTCCCGGTCCGACGAGGTCGGCATGTTCCAGGTCACCAGTGATCGGGCCGACTTCGCGGCCAGGGCGACGGCAGCCCCGAGCCTGATCGGCGCGGCCGAGCAGAAGGCCATCGGCCGCAAGCCGAAGCTGGACCGGGTCGAGCAGGAGCAGGCTGCTGGCGTGGCCGGTGCTGCGAGTGCTGCCGGCGCGGCCGGTGTGGCCGGTGCTGCCGGTGCCGGGAAGAAGGGTGCCAAGATGGACCCGCTCGACGAGAAGCTCTGGGGTCTGAAGATGATCCGGGCCGACGAGGCCCGCAAGGTCGAGCCCGGCGACCGTCGGGTCACCGTCGGCGTCCTGGACACCGGCGTCGACGCCAGCAACCCGGACATCGCGCCGAACTTCAACTGGTCGCTGTCGCGCAACTTCGCACCCGACATGACCGATGTGGACGGGCCGTGCGAGGTGCCGAGCTGCCTCGACGCCGTCGGCACCGACGACGGCGGGCACGGCACCCACGTGGCCGGCACCATCGGCGCCGCCGCCAACGGCTTCGGCCTCTCCGGTGTCGCCCCGAACGTCTCCCTGGTCGAGCTCAAGGGTGGCCAGGACTCCGGCTACTTCTTCCTCAACCCGGTGGTCAACGCCCTGATCTACGCCGGCCGGTCCGGGATCGACGTGGTCAACATGTCGTTCTACGTCGACCCGTGGCTCTACAACTGCACCGCCAACCCGGCCGACTCGGCGCAGGCGCAGGCCGAGCAGCGGGCCATCATCAAGGCGATGAAGCGGGCGCTGGTCTTCGCCCACAACAAGGGCGTCACCCTGGTCGGCGCGCTCGGCAACAACAACGAGGACCTGGGCGCACCGCGTACCGACACCACCAGCCCGGACTACGGCGCCAACCCGTACCCCCGGCCGATCGACAACAACAGCTGCTGGGACCTGCCCACCGAGGGCCCGCACGTGATCGGCGTGTCGTCGGTCGGTCCGTCGGGCAAGAAGTCGGACTTCTCCAACTACGGCACCGAGCAGACCTCCGTCGCCGCGCCGGGTGGGTGGGCCCGGGACGGGTTCGGGACCCCGACGTACAACACCCCCGGCAACCGGATCCTCTCCAGCTACCCGCTGAAGGTGCTCCAGGAGGAGCCGATCTCCACCACCATCCCGGACCCGAAGGTGGACGCGAACGGCAACATCGACCCGCGGGTCGCCACGAGCGTCTTCAAGCAGTGCAAGCCCAACGGTGAGTGCGGCTACTACACCTACCTCCAGGGCACGTCGATGGCGTCCCCGCACGCCGCCGGTGTCGCCGCGCTGATCGTCAGCCGGTACGGCAAGCCGCAGGGCCGGGGTGGCTTCGGCATGTCGCCGGACGTGGTCGAGCAGCACCTCTACCGCACGGCGGCCGAGCACGCCTGCCCGGAGCCGCGCCTCCAGCAGTACCGCAACGAGGGCCGGGACGAGACCTACGACGCGTACTGCGCCGGTGGGGTCAACTTCAACGGCTTCTACGGGTACGGAATCGTCGACGCGTACGCGGCGGTGAAGACCCCGCTCAAGCCGAACGCCCGCCCGTAAGTCACCACCGCGAGGCCCGGTCGACGCCCGTCGACCGGGCCTCGTCGGCGTCCGGGCCTCGGGCTTGATCGACTCCAGGTCGCCGAGGTGGGGGTATCCCGGACGTCTGATACAGCCATTTCGGCGACCTGGAGTCGATCACGGTTGGTGGCGATCAGCGCCGCCAGCCGCGGGAGATCAGGGCCGACCGAACCTCGGTGAGCACGGCGGGGAACTCCTTCTGGAGCCGCCTGCTCGTCACGTGCAACACCAACCAGCCCGCACCGACGAGAAGGTTGAGCCGTCGACGATCGCGGTGCAGTTGCTCGGGGTCGGCGTGCCATCGGCCGTCGTACTCCACCGCCACCCGGAACTCGGGCCAGGCCAGGTCGGGATGGAGCACCAGCCCGCCGGGCAGCCGGATCGGATGCTGGGTGACCGGTCGGGGGAGCCCGCCCAGCATCAGACGCACCCGTAGCTGCGACTCGGGTGGTGACTGCGCTCCTGCATCGGCGACGTCGAAGATCCAGCACGCGCGTCGTCCGCCGGGTCGGTCGGCATTGGCGGTGGCGACGGCGGTCAGCGCCGCCGGGGTGGTCAGACCGGTCGCGAGCAACGAGTCGACAATTCCAATCGCACGCAGCGGGTCCAACCAGACCGCCGTCTCCCACGCGGCAGATGTCGGATCGGTCCGGCGGAGAGCGGCGCCGCCCCGCTCGCCGGGCAGTGCGTTGAGCGGCGTCGGCGGCGAGGCTGGTGGCCGCCGTGACACTGGCGTCGGCGGTGAGGCTGGCGTCCGCCGGAGCGGTGGCGTCGACGGCCGCGCGACGGGCAGGGCGTCCCTCGCCACAGCCGGCCGTTGTGCGATGGACAGAGCGGGGCTCGGCATCGCAGCGGAATCGAATTTGACCACGTGCACCTGAAGGCCGCGTTGAGAGTCGACGCGGGCGACTTTCGGCAGCAGCACGTGCACGTCGTCATCGAATCCGGCGGCATGCTCGATCCCGTGCAGGTAGGCCGACGAGGGCCCGGCGATCATCGCCTGCGACGGCAGCCGAAGGATTGCGGCACGGCAGGCCAGCTCGTGTGTGCGTTCGAGACGCGCGTCCGCGTACACGTCGTGGCGGAGTCGGACCCATGACGAGCCGCGCAACTGATGTCTGGTGATCAAGCCCTGCCGAATCGCTGCGGAGCCACGAAAAACCTGCCAGGCAAGGGCAGGAGGCCGGTGAGGGTGCGGAGGCATGCGGCCAGCGTCTGACGCTCGAGGTTCTGGCCGATACCCCTGTGGACAGCGGCGGATGGTCGCCCCGCAGGTGCCTGTGGACAACTGCCACGAGCCCGATGGACGTGTTATACGGCGAGATCATCACCAGTGCGGCGTTATGGCGCTGTCCAAGGCTGGCGATGCCGCCATATCGGCGATCTGGAGTTGATCAAGGGTCGGGTGGGTCAGCGGAGGGCGGCGGTGACGGCTGTGGCGGCGGCGAGCACCTGGGGGCCGATCAGGTCGACGTCCAGCGGGGCGAGCGCGACCACCCCGACGCTGGCCTCCAGACCTGGCACGCCGAGCACCGGCGCGGCCACCCCGTACGCCCCGGACTGCAGCTCCCCGCTGCTGCTCACCGGCTCCGCCGCGCCGCCCCGACCGGCCAGGATCGCCCGACCCGCGGCACCTCGGTCCAGGGGATGCCGCGCCCCGGTCCGGTACGCGACGTGGAACGACGTCCAGCTCGGCTCGACCACGGCCAGGGCGACGCCCTCGCCGCCCTCCACGACTGTCAGGTGTGCCGTGGCGCCGGCCTGCTCGGCGAGCCGGCGTAGCGCGGGGAGCGCCCCCTCGGCGAGCAGCGGCTGGGCACGTCGGGCCAGGTGCAGCACCCCGGCGCCGAGGCGGAGCCGGCCGTCGCTGTCGCGGCGCAGCATCCCGTGCGTGGTCAGCGGGCCGACGAGCCGGTAGACGGCCGCCCGGCCGATGCCGAGTCGCGTCGCCACCTCGGTGACCGTCAACCCGGCCGGCGCGTCGGCGACCAGGTGCAGCAGTCGCAGACCCCGGTCGAGAGTCTGGGACGTCTCCCCGGCCCGGCCGGACCCCGCCGTCTCATCCACAGCACGCAGCGTACGACCCGGCACCGGCGGACCCGCACAGGCGCGGACGGCTACCCTTGTACGGTGACGCTACGCCTGTATGACACCGCCACCCGATCGGTGCGGGACTTCGTCCCGCGGGAAGCCGGCAAGGTGGGGGTCTACCTGTGTGGTCTCACCCTCCAGGCGCCGCCGCACATCGGCCATCTTCGCTCCGGCGTCAACTATGACGTGCTGCGTCGCTGGTTGCTGGCCGCCGGCTACGAGGTCACGTTCATCCGCAACCTGACCGACATCGACGACAAGATCCTCGTCAAGGCGGGGGAGCGGGGTCTGCCGTTCTGGTCGATCGCGTACGCCAACGAGTTGATCCTCGCCGAGTCGTACCGGGCGTTGAACGTGCTGGCGCCCACCTACGAGCCGCGCGCCACCGGGCACATCCCGGAGATGCACGAGCTGATCACGAAGTTGATCGCGGACGGGCACGCGTACCCGGCCACCGACGGCTCCGGCGACGTCTACTTCGACGTGGCGTCCTGGCCGGCGTACGGGTCGCTGTCGGGTCAGTCGCCGGACGCGATGCAGTCGGCGGGGGACGCCCCCGACCGGGGTAAGCGGGACCCCCGCGACTTCGCCCTCTGGAAGGGCGCCAAGCCGGACGAGCCGGCGGACGCGTACTGGCCGTCGCCGTGGGGGCTGGGCCGCCCGGGGTGGCACATCGAGTGCTCGGCGATGTGCTGGCGCTACCTCGGCCCGGAGTTCGACATCCACGGCGGTGGTCTGGACCTGACGTTCCCGCACCACGAGAACGAGATCGCCCAGTCCCAGGCGGCCGGGTTGCCGTTTGCCCGCTACTGGGTGCACCACGGGCTGCTCAGCATCGGCGGGGCCAAGATGGGCAAGTCCGCCGGCAACGCGCTCGACCTGGCGTACGTGGATTCGCTCGGCGTGCGGCCGGTGGAGCTGCGCTACTACTACGCCGCCGCCCACTACCGCTCGGTGATCGACTACTCGGAGGACTCGCTGCGGGACGCGGCCACCGCGTACCGGCGGATCGAGGGTTTCGTGCAGCGGGCCGCCGAGCGGGTGGGCCCCGGGCAGCTCGGTGAGCTGCCGGCCGGCTTCGTCGCGGCCATGGACGACGACCTCAACACCTCCGCCGCGCTGGCCGTGCTGCAACAGCACCTGCGCGACGGCAACACCGCGCTGAGCACCGGCGACGATGTGACCGTCCGCACCACCCTGGCCGCGGTACGGGCGATGCTGGATATCCTCGGCATCGACCCCTTCGACGAGGCCTGGACCGGCGGCGGCAGCTCGAACGATCTGCGCGCCGTGGTGGACTCCCTGATCGCGCTGGCCCTGGAGCAGCGCGCGCAGGCCCGGGGCCGCAAGGACTGGGCCGCCGCCGATGCGGTACGCGACCAGCTCAAGCTGGCCGGCGTGGCGGTCGAGGACACCCCCCAGGGCCCCCGTTGGACTATTGGAGAGCAGGACTGATGGCCGGCAACTCGCAGCGCCGTGGCCGGCGACTGACGCCGAAGGCGGGCGCCCCCAAGGGCTCCGGCGGCAAGAACAAGGACTCCCTCGCCGGACGCGGGCGCACCCTGCCCGCCGACGAGCGACCCTGGCACAAGGGTTACTCGGGCACCGAGAAGCTGCCGCAGCGCACCGCCTGGAAGCAGGACAAGGAGCGCCGGGCGGCGGCCGAGGAGGGGCGTGCCCCCAAGATCGGCCAGCCGGGCAGCAAGGACACCACCTGGGGCAAGGGCGGTGGCCGGGGCGTACCGGCGAGTCGGGGTGGCGCCGCGGGTCGGGGTGGTCGGCCGACCGCCGGCCGGAGCGGCCCCCGGGTCGCGCCGGGTCGCAAGTCCAACCCGTCCAAGGACACCCCGGAGCTGCTGGTCGGGCGCAACCCGGTGCTGGAGGCGCTGCGCGCCCAAGTGCCGGCGACGGCGCTCTACGTCGCCCAGGGCATCGACATGGACGACCGGATCAACGAGATCATCCGGACGGCCGCCGACCGGGGCATCGCCAACCTGGAGATCAGCCGCGCCGAGATGGACCGGATGACCGGCGGCGTGCTGCACCAGGGCGTCGGGTTGCAGGTGCCGCCCTTCGCGTACCAGCCCTTCGAGGACATGGTCGCCGCGGCCCTGGAGCAGCAGGCGCCGCTCCTGGTGGCGCTGGACGGGGTCACCGACCCGCGCAACCTGGGCGCGGTGATCCGTTCGGCCGCCGCGTTCGGCGCGCAGGGTGTCTTCGTACCCGAGCGGCGGGCTGCCGGGATCACCGCGACCGCCTGGCGGACCAGCGCCGGCGCGGCCGCGCGGGTGCCGGTGGCCCAGGTCACCAACCTGACCCGGTCGCTGAAGGCGTGCCGGGACGCCGGCTTCATGGTGGTCGGCCTGGACGCCGACGGCGACACCGACCTGTACGACCTGGAGGCCGCTGTCGGGCCGCTGGTGGTGGTGGTCGGCTCCGAGGGGCGCGGGTTGTCCCGGCTGGTCGGCGAGACCTGCGACCTGACCGTGAGCATCCCGATGATCTCCGAGGTGGAGTCGCTCAACGCCAGTGTGGCCGCCGCGGTCACCCTCGCCGAGGTCGCCCGCCGGCGCTCGGTCGAGCTGTAACGACTGTCGACGAGGCCCCTTCCCGCAGGTGTGCGGGAGGGGGCCTCGTCGTCAGATCTGGTGGGTCCAGGCGACGAAGAGCAGCGCCCCGGCCACCGCGATCAACAGCGTGACCGGAATCAGCCACGCCGGGGCGCGCTCCCCGTCGAGACGGCGGGTCAGCCGCTGGTGCACGGCGGCGATGCCGATCAACGCGAGCAGGGCTGCGGCGGCCATCGGCAGGCCGACGAGGAAGTGCGCCACCCACGCGCCGGCCCGGGTCGGACCACCCCAGGAGTGGTCGTACGGGCCGCGGTCGACGATGCCGTACAGCACCCCGCGCAGCACCATCAGCAGCTCGACGCCGAGCGGCACGACCGCCGCGACGCCGAGCAGCAGACTGAGCAGCCCGTGGCCGAGCACCGCGAACGGGCCGGGCCGTCGGCCCGTTGCGGGCGTCGGTGGCGCTCCGAGCAGTCCGGTACGCAGGGTCCGCCACCGCCCGGCGGCGGCGCCGGCCCCACCCAGCGGGGCGGTCACCAGCGCGAGCAGGGCGACCGGCACCAGCGTCGCGCAGTAGGCGAGGCTGCGGCCGGCCAGGCGGGCGGTCCGGTACGGCCGGGAACGGATGGTCGGGTGCACTGTGGCGGTGGCGGACACGGCGTCTCCTCGGGATCGGTGTGCCGCGACGCTACGGGCGCGGCCCGCCCTGCCGAGTCACCCCGCGGAGCCACATTGGTGCTGGCACCCGGGGGTGAGAAACCCTCCCCGGGTACGACGAAAGGGGCGGCCCGCCGAAGCGGACCGCCCCTTTCCGGTACGGCGTTACGTCAGATCCGGCCGCCGGTGGCGGCGTGGAAGACGTGGCTGCGGCCGGTGCGCGGCTTGACGAACACGGTGTCGCCCATGTTCGGCATGGTGCGCCGGTCGGTGCGGACGACGAAGCGCTCCGAGTTGCCGCCCAGCGCGGCGTGCCCGTAGACGTTGGCGTCCGAGCCGAGGTCCTCGACCAGCTCGACGACGACCGGCATGCCGCCCTCGGTCGGGCTGACCAGGTCGCAGTCCTCCGGGCGGAAGCCCACGGTCACCTTGCCGTCGCCACCCTCGGCGCGGGCCGCAGCGACCTGCTCGCGGGTCAGCGGGATGTGCAGCTCGGCGAACTCGGCGCCCTGCTCGTTCAGCGGAACGGTCTTGATGTTCATGGCGGGAGAGCCCATGAAGCCGGCGACGAACACGTTGGCCGGGGTGTCGTACAGCGCCCGCGGGGTGTCCACCTGCTGGAGGACACCGTCGAGCAGCACGGCGACCCGGTGGCCCATGGTCATGGCCTCGACCTGGTCGTGCGTGACGTAGACCGTGGTGACGCCCAGCTTGGCCTGGAGCGACGCGATCTGGGTACGGGTCTGCACGCGCAGCTTGGCGTCGAGGTTCGACAGCGGCTCGTCCATGAGGAAGACCTGCGGCTCGCGGACGATCGCCCGGCCCATCGCGACACGCTGACGCT
The DNA here is from genome assembly GCF_021442385.1 of Micromonospora sp. MH99. GTDB lineage: Bacteria > Actinomycetota > Actinomycetes > Mycobacteriales > Micromonosporaceae > Micromonospora. The sequence continues at coordinate 64,549 of NZ_MUZA01000016.1, read as the reverse complement.
GACCGCCGGAGAGCGCCTTCGGCTTGCGGCTGAGGAACTCCTCCAGCTGGAGCAGCCCGGCCGCCTCCTTGACCCGCCGGTCGATCTCCGACTTGGAGGTCTTGCGCAGCTTGAGGGCGAACGCCATGTTCTCGTACACCGTCATGTGCGGGTAGAGGGCGTAGTTCTGGAAGACCATCGCGATGTCGCGGGCCTTCGGGGGCAGGTGGGTGACGTCGCGCTGGTCGATGTAGATCGAGCCGGCGTCGACGTCCTCCAGGCCGGCGAGCATGCGCAGGCTGGTGGACTTGCCACAACCGGAGGGGCCGACGAGAACGAGGAACTCGCCGTCGCCGATCTCGAGGTTCAGCTCGTTGACGGCGGGACGCTCGGTGCCCGGGTAGATCCGGGATGCCTTGGAATAGGTGACCGTAGCCATGGTGGTGCGCTTCCTTTCACCGGCAGGAACGTGCCGGACGATCCGAGTGAAGGAGCGACCGGCACGTACCCGTGCCGGTCAGCGGACGGCGGGTCGGCCGCGGGGGCGGCCGTGGTGTCGTCCGTGTCACTGCACCGTAAACGGCTTTCACCGCGCTGCCAAGGTGAGGGGCCCTCGGAAGTGATCCATTGCCCACGCATTCCGGGCACTCGGGCACGGGCAGGTATCAATCGACGTCTCCTCAAGGCGGTGGGGCGTCGGGTTGTTGACGTTTCCCGTGCTCGGGAGCCCTCGCGAGCGGGATATCCGGACGTCAGTCGCTATGCTGACCTCGACGCACGCGCCCCTGTAGCTCAGCTGGCCAGAGCACTCGCCTTGTAAGCGAGATGTCGCCGGTTCGATCCCGGCCGGGGGCTCCATTTCCACCAGCGCCTTCCCGGTGGTCAGTCGACCGGCTTGCGGCACGGGGCTCATTGGAGCCTCCCGGGCTGCCGGCGATGTCGGGTCTCAGAACCGTCGTGGCAGATCAGCCCGGGACGTGGGTGTCGCGCCCGGCTGGACAACGTGCGGCATGGTTTGTGTCGTGGACGAGCGGCAGGGTGCGGGGCAGGATCGCTTCCGCGATCCCTTGTGGTCAGCCTGTACGAGATGGCGGCCGAGGACATTTACGTCGTCTGTCCGCGTTGCGGGCATCGGGCGATCAACGCTGCACGGCCAACGGCCGACAAGCGGGTGCCCTCGTGGCCCCGTCGGCTCTCGTGCACGAGGTGCGCGTACTCGGCGTCCTGGTCGCCACAGGGATCTCGGGAGTCGTGTTGGGGCGGTCCGGTAGATCCGTTTTTCGGCTTGCCGTTGTGGCTGACGGTCCAGTGCCGCGGCGGGAAGACGCTCTGGGCGTTCAACCGTACTCACCTCGACCTCTTGCAGGAATACGTCGGTGCACGACTGCGCGAGCGGGGCCCGCAGCCGGGTGGCATGACGCTGGTGGCGCGGCTGCCGAACTGGCTCAAGGCTGCCAGCAATCGGGACGAGGTGCTCAGGGCCATAAGTCGGCTTCGCGCGTCGGTTGACTGGGACACCGCAAGGGGCTGTCGCTAGGGAGCCGGTCTGGCGGTGGCCCACCAGACGACGAGTCGATCCGCGGCGGAGCCGACCTCGTGACGGGTGGGATCAAGCCCGAAATGGTTTTCAAGCTCGTGCCACAGGAACTCGCTGATCTCGGACCGGCCCGCGCCGCCTCTCAACCTCGCCAGCAACGGGCCGAGCATGCAGTCGTACTCGTCCGGAGCGGTCTCTGCGACGCCTATCGGGTCCCACTGGTTGAGCAGCTGTCTCAGGTTCAGTTGCAGGTCGCTCAGGTCCACGCGGGTTGATCGTGCCAGATGCTCGTCACGGTCACCGGCGGTGCCGTCGGCAGGGGCATCGATGGTCTGCCGCTCCTATAGTTCGGGTATCACCGACCGTCGAGGAGTCGCATGAGCCCGGTCGTCGCGATCGCCGGTAGTGCCCAGGCAGGTCGCTCCTACTCGCCCGCCGTACGCGACCCGGAGCGTGCGCCTGCGGCGGCGGCCGAACTGGGTGCGGCACTCGCCAACCAGGGCTGTCGCATCGTCGTGTACTCCGGCGATGCCGAATACCTGGAACGGGACGTGGTGCGCGGCTACATCAGCTCCGGCCGGGCGCTGCCCGGGTCGATCCTGGTCCGTGGCCGCTACCAGCAGGACGTGGGCTTCGCGGAGGCCGAGCGGCACCCGGAGCTGTTCACGGTCGTGCCCGAGTCGACCGACGACTGGGAGGTCAGCTTCTACCGGTCGCTGCTGACTGCCGACGCGTTGCTGCTGGTGGGCGGCGAACGCTCCACGTTCATCGCCGGGCTCATCGGTCTGTCCCGGCGCATCCCGGTGGCGGCGGTCGCCGCGTTCGGTGGAGGCGCGGAGAAGGTCTGGCAGCGCCTCAGCGGCGAGCGCGGCGTCGCCACCGAGGAGGAGGTGGCAGTGCTCGCCCGGCCGTGGCAGCCGGGCGCCGCCGAGCCGATCGTCACCGCGCTCTGCGCCCAGGTGCAGCGCCGCGCCGAGCAGGAACGCGCCTCCGGCGAGGCCGAGCGGGCTGCCGGGCGGCGTACGGTGGCGGGCCTGGTCACCGCGCTGGTCCTCCTGCTGCTCGCCCTCGCCACGATCCCGCTGGCGTACGCCGCTCCGGCCGGCGGCTGGCAGAACGTCGCGGTCCTCGTGGCCGCCCCGCTGTTCGCCTCGGTGTGGGGTGCGATCGTGCGCAACGCGTACGACGGCAGTGGCAACTGGCTGCGGGCGGCGGCGTTGGGCTCGGCCGCCGGTGTCATCGCCTTCCTGCTGTTCGTCGCGGCGCAGATCGCCACGAACCCGGGCCTGCTCGACGGTGACGCGGCGCGGCAGTTGGTCTTCTTCGTCCTGGCCATCGGGTTCATCGGCGGGTTCACGTCCGAGGTCGTCTACGCCAAGCTGCGCGACCAGGACGTGGCGCAGACGTCGGTCCTTCCGCCGGGCGGCCTGCGGTGAGCCGGGCCGTGGAGGAGTCCAACCGGGCGATGCTGCGGGCGCGCGACGCGATGGACCGGTCGTACGCCGAGCCGCTGGACATCCCCGCGTTGGCCCGGATCGCGCACGTCTCCGAGGCGCATTTCATCCGGACGTTCCGGGCCACGTTCGGCGAGACGCCACACCGCTACCTGCAACGCCGCCGGGTGGAGCGGGCCATGACGCTGCTGGTGGAGACGGACCGGGACGTCACGGACATCTGCTACGCCGTCGGCTTCGGCAGCCTGGGCACGTTCAGTCGGACGTTCCGGCAGATCGTGGGGGAGTCCCCCACGGATTTCCGGCGTCGCCGCGCGGCGGCGGGCAACGTGCCGTCCTGCTTCACCAAGGCGTGGACGCGTCCCAGCAGTTTTGGATAAGCAGCAGGTCAGGGCCACCCTCTACGGTCGTGGCATGACGATGAACGCGATCAGCCGCTCCCAGATCTACGTCCTCGACCAGGACGCGGCGCTGGACTTTTATGTCAACAAGCTCGGTATGGAGGTCAACACCGATCAGGATCTCGGCTTCATGCGCTGGTTGACGGTGAACCTGCCCGGTGACCCGGAGCGCGAGATCCTGCTGGAGAAGCCGGGCCCGCCGGCGCTCGACCCGGCGACTGCCGAGCAGGTGCGGGAGCTGCTCACCAAGGGCGCCCTGGGTGGGTACCTCTTCATGACCACCGACGACGCCCGCAAGACGCACGAGGATCTCGTGGCGAAGGGCGTCGAGATCACCGACGAGCCGACCGAACGCCCGTACGGGATCGACTTCGGCATCCGGGACCCGTTCGGCAACAAGATCCGCATCGGCCAGATGTTCCCCCGGGCGTAACGTCAAGATCCAAAACCGGAGGGCGCGGGCCAGTCCCGCGCCCTCGGGTGTGTTTGGGTGTACGGCATGCGAACGCGGTTGCTGTACCTGGCCCGGCACGCCGAACAGGACCTCACCGGGCATGCCGACACGGACTCGACCGAGCCGGATTCCGGCCTGTCCGAGCGCGGCCGGCGGCAGGCCACGCTGCTCGGTGAGCGGCTGCGGGGCCGACCGTTCGCTGCCGTACACCACGGGCCGTTGCGCAGGGCCGCGCAGACCGCCGAGGTGGTCGCCGCGGCACTGCCAGGCGTTCCGGTGTACGCCACGGAGCTGGCCGGCGACCACCTCCCGCACGACACGGACCCGGCCGGGCTGCCGTCGGCGTACGCCAATTTCCTGGCCGGGTTCTCGACGGCCGAGCGGACCGACGGGCCGCGGGTGACGGCGGCGGCGGTGCGGCGCTTCACCGGCCCGGCGGTTGCCGACGAGGGTGCGGCCGGCGGCGAGCCGGTTCGTGAACTGGTGGTGACGCACACCTTCCTGATCGCCTGGCTGGTCCGGCATGCCCTCGACGCGCCGGCGCGGCGGTGGCTGGGTTTGAACCACCACAACGCGGGGTTGACGGTCATCCGGTACGGCGTGGCGGGGCCGCCGAACCTGATCGCCGTCAACGACGTGGCGCACCTGCCGGCGGAGCTGCGCGGCACCGGTCTTCCCCCGGACTACCTGGTCTGAGCCGCCAGTCAGCCGGTGACCCGCAGCAGCAGCTCGACGAGCGCACGGGTCGCCGGCGGCGGCGCGGGATCGGCGGGGCAGTCGACGTACCCGGTCTCGACGGCGCCGACGGTCAGGCGGTAGGTGAACGCGTCCGCGCAGCTCGACGCGGTGGCCGTGCGGCGGGCCTCGGTGGTCAGTCGGGGGTCGGCCGCCAGGCCGCGTAGCCGGCCGAGGTCGGCGGCGTCGAGTTTTCCGGTACGACGGCTGCCGGCCCGGTCCACCACCGTCCACCGGCCGTCCGACTCGACTGTCACGTTGTCGCCGCGTCCGGCGAAACCGCCCGAGCGGAACAGCGTCACCCGCTCGGCCGCCGCATCGGTGGCCCCCGGTCCAGGCGGCACGGGCCCGGTCGGCACGGGCCCGGTCGGCACGGTGCCGGTCGGCGGGGTGCCGTCCGGCGTTGTCGGTGTCGCGGTCACTGGCGGCGGGGTGTCGGTGGCCGATGGTCGGTCCGCGGCGCTGCCGGCCCGGTCGGTGCCGGTGCAGCCGGCCAAAAGGGCGGCCAGGAGCGCGATCGTGACGGTCGTCGAGGCGGGTCTCATGTCCGTCGGACGTGTCATTGCCGGCATTGGTTCCCTTGTCAAGGCCCTCATCCGTTCGGCCAGTCTCAATGTCTGGGAGCGGTCCAAGGCTTCTCTTTTCCTCAACACATCGCTATATCTACATGCGTGACTACCCCCGTCACACCCTTTCTCCTTTCAGGAGGGCACGTGAAACGACCCCTCGCGGCCGTCAGCGCAGCGCTGCTCACCAGCGGCCTGCTGACCTGCGTCGCCACCGCGGCGCACGCCGCCCCACCCACCGCTCCCGCGCCGGACGCCTCCGCCGCGGCCCGAGCGGCGACCGTCCTGCGGACGAACCCCGGCGCCGTCCAGGGTTCGAGCGCCGAGTCCTACCAGGTGCGCAGCACCCGGGTGGACGCCTCCGGTGCGGCGCACACCCGCTACACCCGCACCTACCAGGGGCTTCGGGTGTACGGCGGTGACTTCGTCATCCACACCGCGCCGAACGGTACCTACGCCGGCAGTTCGGTCGCACTCGCCGCGCCACTGACCGTCCCCACCACGGCCCGGATCACCGCGGACGCGGCGAAGAAGGCGGCCCGCGCCGGGTTCAACGGCAAGGCCGAGACCGTGGGCGCTCCGGAACTGTTCGTCGACGCCAGCTCCGGCAAGGGCCGGCTGGCGTGGGAGACGGTGGTCAGCGGCTGGCAGCCGGACGGGCAGACGCCGTCGCGGCTGCACGTGATCACCGACGCCACTTCCGGCGCGACCGTCGGGTCGTTCGACGAGATCGAGTCGGTCACCGGCAGCGGCCAGGGCATCTACACCGGCTCGGTGAGCATCGACACCACGCTCTCCGGCAGCACGTACCAGATGATCGACCCGGTACGCGGCAACGGCCGCACCTGCGACATGAACAACGGCACCTCCACCTGCACCACCTTCACCGACGCCGACAACGCGTGGGGCACCGGCGCCAACTCCAACCGGCAGTCGGCCGCCGTGGACGCGCACTTCGGTGCCGCGAAGACCTTCGACTACTTCAAGAACGTGCACGGCCGCAACGGCATCTTCGGCAACGGCAGCGGTGTGCCCAGCCGCGTGCACTACGGCAACAACTACGTCAACGCGTTCTGGGACGGCGCCCAGATGACCTACGGTGACGGCTCCAGCAACGCCCGACCGCTGGTCTCGCTGGACGTGGCCGGGCACGAGATGAGCCACGGCGTCACCGAGGCGCTCGCCGGCCTGGTCTACTCCGGTGAGGCCGGTGGCCTCAACGAGTCCACCAGTGACATCTTCGGCAACATGATGGAGTTCTACGCCGCCGCGCCGAGCGACCCGGGCGACTACCAGGTCGGCGAGAAGATCAACATCAACGGCAACGGCACCCCGCTGCGCTACATGTACAACCCGTCGCTGGACGGCTCGTCCGACAGCTGCTGGTCCACCAGCACCAAGAGCAAGGACGTGCACTACTCCTCCGGCGTCGGCAACCACTTCTTCTTCAACCTCGCCGAGGGCACCGGCGCCACCTCGTACGGCACCTCGCCGGTCTGCGGTTCCGCTCCGGCGGTCACCGGCATCGGCCGCGCCAAGGCGGAGAAGATCTGGTACCGGGCACTGGACGTCTACTTCACCTCCAACACGTCGTACGTCAACACCAGCAACCCGGCGAACACCGCCCGCGCCTACAGCCTGCGGGCGGCGACCGACCTGTACGGCAGCTGCTCCACCGAGTACAAGGCCGTGCAGGCCGCCTGGACGGCAGTGAACGTGGCCGGCAGCGACTCGAACTGCTCGACCGGCAACGACTTCTCCGTGTCGCTGTCGCCGACCGCCGGCTCGGTGAACCCGGGCAGCGCGGCCTCCACCACCGTGTCGACCGCCACCACCAGCGGTACGGCGCAGACCGTGACGTTCTCCGCGTCCGGCCTGCCCAGCGGGGCGAGCGCCGCGTTCAGCCCCGCCTCGGTGACCTCGGGCGGCTCGTCCACCCTCACCATCAGCACCTCGGCGAGCACCCCGCCCGGCACCTACTCGGTCACCGTGAACGGCGCGGGGTCGGTCACCCGCAGCGCCACCTACACGCTGACCGTGAACGGCACCGGGGGCGGCTGCACCTCGGCGGGCCAGAAGCTGGCCAACCCGGGCTTCGAGTCCGGTTCGACCGGCTGGACGACCAGCTCCGGCGTGATCACCAACTCCAGCAGCCAGGCGGCCCACGGCGGGTCGTACAAGGCATGGCTGAACGGGTACGGAAGCAGCCACACCGACACGCTCGCCCAGTCGGTGGCCCTCCCGGCCGGCTGCTCGTCGTACACGGTCAGTTTCTGGCTGCACATCGACTCGGCTGAGACCACCACGAGCACGGCGTACGACACGCTGCGCGTGCAGGTGCTCAACCCGGGCGGGACGGTGCTGGCCACGCTGGCGACCTACTCCAACCTGAACAAGGCCACCGGCTACAGCCAGAAGTCCTTCTCCCTGGCCGCGTACGCCGGCCAGACCGTCAACCTGAAGTTCACCGGCGTCGAGGACTCCTCGTTGCAGACGTCCTTCGTGGTCGACGACACCGCTCTCAACGTGTCCTGACCTGACCGGCACGCGGGCCCGGCGGCCATCCCCAACGGTGGCCGCCGGGTCCGCGCCGTCGTGTTTCTGGCAATCTTGGACAGTTGCCGTCAGCTCAGGACGGAAACTGTCCAAGATTCGTTGCAGCATGGAACTCGGGGTGAACGTGTCGGACGCGGAACTGACAGTCGCGGTGACCGGGCCGGTGGCGACCGTGGTGATCCACAACCCGGCCCGTCGCAACGCGATGACTGCCGCCATGTGGCGGCAGCTCCCCGAACTGCTCGACCGGCTGGAGCCCGACCCCGACGTACGGGCCCTGGTGCTCACCGGCGCGGGCGACGCCTTCTGCGCCGGCGCCGACCTCGGTGACCTGGCCGAGCTGCTGGACGCCGGTGACACCAGCATCGCGGTGGCCGCCGAGGAGCGGCTGGCCGGCTTCGCCAAGCCGACCATCGCGGCGATCCGGGGCGCCTGCGTCGGGGGTGGCGCTCAGCTCGCGGTCGCCTGTGACCTGCGGATCGCCTCGGATGACGCTCGCTTCGGCGTACCGCCGGCCCGGCTCGGGCTGGTCTACCCGGCGCCGACGACGCGGCGGCTGGCCCGGCTGGTCGGCCCGTCGGCGGCGAAGCACCTGCTGTTCACCGCCGAGCTGATCGACGCCGACCGTGCCCTGCGGATCGGCCTCGTCGACGAGGTGCTGCCCGGCGACCGCCTCGCCGCACGGGTGGACGACCTCACCGCCACGATCGCCCAGCGATCGCCGCTGAGCGTCGCCGCCGCCAAGGAGATCGTCGACGACCGGGCCGGACCGGCACGGATCGCCTGGTGGCACCGGAAGGTGGCGGACAGCGGCGAGGCCCGCGAAGGCGTCGCGGCCATCGCCGAGCGCAGGACGCCCCGCTTCGCCTGGCGCGCGCCGACAGAGCGTTGAGACTGGTCGCCTGAGCGCCGTCGTCGCCGCCGCCGTCGTCGCCGTCGCCGTCGCCGTCGGCCGAGGCATCGCTGAGGTAGGCCCGCCCGCCGCGCTGGATCCCGGTGCCGGCTCGGCCCGGTAGCACCCCCTCTCTTCCCTTTGCTCTGCTTCAGCGGAGGCGACACTCACGGCCCGTGAGTGTCGCCTCCGCTGAAGCAGAGCAAAGGGCGTGCATAGGTATCCGCGGACCCCGCGCGCCGGGTCGGCCATGCCTCGGCCGGAGTTCCATTCATTGCGAAACCTCGATCCCGGGTGGTGCCGGGCCGGTGCGGTACGGCAGGCTGTCGGTCGTGCAACGTGATCGGTTGCTTGCGGGCCGCTACCGGCTCCTGGAGCGCCTCGGCAGCGGCGGCATGTCCGCGGTCCATCGGGCGTACGACGAGGTGCTCGAACGGGACGTGGCGGTGAAGGTGCTCGTCGGCTCGGACGCCAACGCCCGACAGCGGATCCGGGCCGAGGCCAAGGCGGCAGCCCGGTTGTCACACCCGTACGTCACAAGCGTCTACGACTTCGGTGAGTCGGTCGTCGACGGCGTCCAGGTGCCGTTCGTGGTGCTGGAACTGCTCAACGGCGTCACCCTCGAACAACGGTTGGCGGCCGGTCCGCTGCCACCCCGCGCCGCGCTGCGGGTCTGCGCGGAGGTGGCCTCGGCCCTTGAGGCCGCGCACGCCCAGGAGCTGGTGCACCGCGACGTGAAACCGAGCAACGTGATGCTCACCCCCACCGGCGCGAAGGTGCTCGACTTCGGTATCGCGGCGGCCGTCGGCGACCCCGAGATCGACTTCGATGGTCGGCTGCTCGGTACGCCGGCCTACCTCGCCCCGGAGCGGCTGGCGGCCGGCGAGGTCCTGCCGGCCTGCGACGTGTACGCCCTCGGCCTGCTCCTGCACCGGACGCTCACCGGTCGGCTGCCCTGGGCCCCCGAGGCGCAGACCGCGATGCTCCGCGCCCACGTCCACGTCGAGCCGGACCCGTTGCCCGAGATCGACGGAGTCCCCGCCGAGATCCACCGGCTCTACCGCTGGTGCCTGGCCCGCGATCCCGCCGACCGGCCCTCGGCCGCCGATGCGGCCCGCATCCTGCTCGGAGCTGCCGCCGGGCCGGCGACGGCGGATGTGGCCCCAGCCCCGGGCGGAGCGTCCGGGGTCGGTTCGGCGGCCATCGGGGGTGCGCCGGTCGACGACGTGCCCGAGCCCCCCGCCGGGGTCACCGCCGACCCGACCTGTGCTTCCCGGCGACAGTTCTGGCGTCGGCATCGGGTGGTGCTGGCGGTCGGCAGCGCGGTGATCGCCGCGGTGGCGGTGGCCGGCTCGCTGGGCGACTACGCCACCCGGCAGCACGACGGGACCGTGCCACGAACCGGCATCGGCTCGGGTGGCACCACCACTGTGGGGCTGCCGCAGACCGTCGAACAGCCCGAACCGTCCGAGACCCGTCCGTCCGCCGGCCCGTCGGCCCGGAAGACGCCGGCCGTCCCCCGGGCCAGCTCAGCGACGGGTTCGGACGGACCGTCCACGCCGGCGCCGGCGCCGACCCCGCCCACACCGACGCCCACGCCCACACCGACGCCGACGCCCACCGACCCGGTGCTGGTCCCGGTGCAGGCCCAGGGCGGGACGGTCACCGTCCGCTGCCTCGGGGGATCTGCCGAAATTGTCACGGTGACGCCCGCGTCGGGCTTTCGAGCGGAGCCCTACGACCCGGGTCCGGCGAAGCAGGTCCAGGTCGAGCTGACGTCGACCGAGCACAGCAGCGAGATCCGTGCGCACTGCGCGAGCGGCCGTCCGGTGCCGAAGGTCAAGGAACGGGCTCTCTGACCGGGGCCGACGGGTGCCGCGCCGGGGCGTACCCCGACGCGGCCCCCCGTTCCCGCCGGCCGGTCGGTCACCGCCCCGCCAGCGACGCCCAGCCGGGGTTCACCGGCTCCCGGCGCAGCGGCATGCCCGCCTCCGCCGGGGTGCGGTCGCCCTTGCGCTGATTGCAGCCGTAGCAGGCGGCGGTGGTGTTTCGCCAGGTGTTCCGGCCGCCCCGTGAGCGCGGCAGGATGTGGTCGATGGTCGACGCGACCCCGCCGCAGTACGCGCAGCAGCGCTCGTCGCGGCGGAGCACCCCGGCCCGGGACCACGCCGGCCCGGAGTTGAACCGCCACCGGGTGACCACGTAGCGGACCAGTCGCACCACCCGGGGCAGCGGGAAGACGCCGATCACCTGGTCCGGCTCCGCCTCGTGGATCTCGGCCACCCGGCGGCAGAGCATCCGGACGGCGTGCTGAACGGTGACCCGGTGCAACGGGCCGAGGTCGGCGTTGATGACGAGGACGGCGTCCACCGGGGACTCCTTTCAGCTGGTGACGGACAGCGAAGAGCCGCCCGGTCCGGCGTTCGGACGGGGCGGCTCGGCGCGTACGGGAACGCGTCAGTCGGGCCGGCCCGTCCGGGGGCCTTCCGCTCGCCAACCGTCGCCGGGCAGCGTCGACGACAGCACGGTGGTGACGTGCGACATCGTCATGATCGGCTCCCGCGGCGGTGGTTGACCTTGCGCGATCACGGTAGGTCGGCACCCGAGAGCGGGGCAACGTATTTCGATGGACCGCCCGGCTCCGCGGGACGACGCTGACGGCGGGTCCGAGGAGCGCGCCGGGTCCGTGGAGCGCGCCGGGTCGGGGGAGTGACCCCTGCCGCGCGACGGGCGTTGGCCAGGGGCCGGTCCAGCCGCAGGGCCATCCGCGCGGTGAGTTCGCTGTCCAGCAGCGGCCGGTTGACCTCCCCCGCGACAGCCAGCGCGGGACCGGAGACGGAACGCCAGATGGCGGCCAGCCCGGCGCCCAGCCCGAGCAGAGCGACGGTGGCCCGCGTGGTCGGCGAACCGGCCGCGGCGGCGGCGCTCACCCCGACCACCGCGAAGAGCACCACCAGCAGGGGCACCAGCGCCGGCCAGAAGATGCCCCGGGCGGCCTGGGCCACCAGTCGCCGGTCCCGGATGATCAGGTTCCGGGCGACCACCGCGTAGTCCTCCTCGTCGAGCAGGTCGCGCGGGTGCAGGCCGCCGGTGAGTACGCCGCGCCAGAGGTCACCCTGGTTGCGTAGTTCGCGGCTCAGCTCGGCCGGCTCGGGTTCGGCCGGATCGCCCCGGCCGGCCCGTTCCACGGCGACTGCCCAGGCTGCCAGCGAGCGGCGCACCACAGCGGCGGAGTACGGCGGCAGCACGCTGGCCAACTCGTCCAGCCACCGGCTGATCTGGATCTGCCGGCCGTCGAAGCGGCGCAGCAGTTGGGCGGCGTCACCGGGCCGGACCGTGTCGGCCAGGGACCGGCCCAGCCGGTACGCGAGCCCGACCCGGAGGTTGGTGGCCATCGCCCAGCGCAGCACGTCCACGTTGAGGTCGTCGAGGGCGAGCAGCAGCGGTTCGGTGTCGGCGGTGTCGGGCTGTTCCGCCTCGGGCAGCCGGTCCAGGTCGGGCAGCCGGGTCCGGGCGGCGGACGTGTCCGGCAGCGGCCCGGTGTGCCGGGTGAGCGCCGAGATCTGGGCCAGCGCAACGTCCACGCCGTCGAGGTACATCCGCATCCGGCGCGGGAGTGACATCTCGGTCAGGTTGGAGAGCTTGGCCGGTGGGTGGGCCGGGACGGTCGGGCCGGGTTCGGCGTGCTGCCCGTGGTGGTACGCGTCGGCCATCCACCAGCCCAGCCGCAGCGCGATGACGACGCAGGCGCGTTCGTCGCGGAGCATCGGGTACGCGTCGTCCCGGATGGTCTCGTCGGCCGGCCGGACGTCCGCCGGGCCGGCGCGGTGCAGTGGTGACATCGCTGCTGCCCTCCCGCCCGGCCGATCGACGGATGATCATTCGAGCGTACGGCAGCGTAGCGTCGCTTATGTTGGTTTTTGTCGGTTTGGGGTGCTCCGCCCGGCCAGCAGGCCCCGGGGCCGGATCGAGCGCACCGGCTCGGCTGCGGCGCCCTCGGCGCGCAGGATGTGGTTGGCCGCGATGATCCCGGTGGCCGCGGACCGCTCCATCAGGGCGCTCGGGAAGTCCGTGGCGATACCGTCACCGGCCAGATAGACGCCGGACGCCTCGGTGCGCACCCCCGGCCGCCAGGCGTGGCTGCCCGGCGTGAACGCCGGCGCCTGCGCCTCCACCCGGGCGCGCAGCTCCCGGACCCGCAGGTCAGCCGCCTCCGGCCAGAGCGTCACCAGCTCGCGGCGCATCCGCTCGGCCAGCTCCTCGGCCGGCACACCGGGCGCACAGGCGTACGCGTGCAGCTCGACGACCGAACCGCCGGTCTGCCGCGCCCAACGGCGCGACTCGTTCTCCAGCCGGTGATAGAGCGTCACCGAGTCCAGTGTGGGCTGACGCGACACCCCACTGAACACGGCCCGCTCGGCCGCCACGTCCCCGTCGCACCAGTACCGCGCCACCGCGTACGGCGGGCCGGGCGTGCCGAAGCGGGGCATCCGCGCCGCCAGCTCCGGTGCCCGCCCGACCAGGTCGGGGGAGGCCGCCACCAGCGCGGCCAGGGCCGGCGGATCCACCGCGAGCACCACGTGGGCCGCCGGGTGGCTGCCACCGTCGGTGGTCGTCACCCGCCAACCCTCGCCGTCGCGGTGCACCCCCGTGGCGCCGGAGCCGGTGACCACCCGGCCGCCGTGCTTCTCCACGTGCCTCGTCAGCGGCTGCCAGATCGCCGTCGCGTAGTCCTCGTCGGGGCAGTCGAAGGCCAGCCCCTCCGGATTGCCGAGCAGGTAGAAGTGGAACTGGGCGACCATCTCCGCCGCCGACATCTCCGCCTCGTGGTTGAAGAACGAGTGCGAGAAGACCTCGAACAGCATCGCCCGCGCCCGGTCCGGCAGCCGCAGCGAGGCCAGCAGCTCGTCGGCGGTGGTGTCGTCCAACTCCGCGTAGGTGCGGACCGGGTCGTAGGTGAGCAGCGGCAACGCCGCGTCCCGGTCCATCGACCGCAGGTCGGCCAAGCGCAGACTGGGACTGCGCAGCAGCAGCGCCAGCAGGTTCGCCGGCGGCGCGGGCGGCAGCCTGCCGAACTCCTCGGTCGGCCACTGTGAACTGAGGATCGGGTAACCCGGAATCGGCTTGAGGAAGCCCAGGTCGGGATCGACCCGACGAAGGATGGAGCGCCAGTTGTAGTACTGCCGGAAGAACGCGTGGAACCCGTGCTCGTTCTGCTGCTCGCCGTCGCCGAGCGCCTCGGGCCACGCGCCGAGCCGCCCGCCCAGCGTGGGCGCCGCCTCCAGCACCGTCACCGCAACACCCCGCTCGGCGAGCACGACCGCCGCCGACATGCCGGCGATCCCGCCGCCGACAACCACCGCCGCGACCGGTCGCGGCACGCGGTCGGCGCCACCTCCGCCCGGGTCCACCTGGTGCTGACGTACGCCGATGAGCCGACCCACCACACGCGACAGCGCCACGCGCACCTCCCTCTTCGGGCCCAGTCTCCCCTACGGCAGGCAGCGGCGCTCGCGGTCGGACGCGGGCCAGACGTACTCCAGGTCGTCGGGGGTGTCGGCGCCGAAGATCGGGCGGTAGTGCGTCGGGTCCTTGCGCAGCAGCGACGAGCGGTGGCTCAGGTGCAGGTCGTCGCGGCCCAGCCAGGGCGGCACGTCACCGGCGCGGGCCAGCTCGTCCTGCGTGCGTACGACGCCGGCCCCGCAGGCTGCGGCGAGGTCGACGGTAAGCGTGGTGGCGCAGGTGTCGGCGCGTCCCGGCTCGGTCCAGACGGCACACATGTCCAGCCCGTAGCGGGTGAGCGCCTCCTCGTACCCGGCCCACATCTTCACCGCCGGATGGTTGCGCCACCCGTACCCCGGCCAGGTGAGCCCGCGCAGCACCTGGATGGCCTCCACCCGCTGCTTGCCCAGCCGCTTCTGGTCCAGCGCGCGGGCGCTGGCCAGAAAATCCGGGTACGGCAGGAAGGTCTGCATCCCGCTGCTCTACCCGCCGCCCCTGTCGACATGCCTGGTCTCCGTGCGTGGCCGGGATGATCCGGGCGGGGTCGCCCAGTGTGGTCGTGCTGGTTACGATCCGGGCATGGCGGAGCCGTGGCGGGACCGGGCGCGACGGGCGGTCGAGTGGAACTGGCGGCTACGCGCCGCCGGTGACCCGCGTCCGCACTACGTGATCTGCGGCCAGGACGCTCTCGCCTACTACGTGGCCCGCGCGATGGTCGAATCCGACCTCCCGGCCGGCGGCGTCCGGGTGACAGTCGTGCTGCCGGAGCGCTACCGCCGCAACGGGCCGGACGTGGCCGGGCTGCGCGGGGTCCGCGTGGTCCGCTCGGAGCGCCTGGACGTGGCGACCTTCGAGGCCGCCGGGCTGGCCGGGGCGACCGGTCTGGCGCTGCTGCACCAGGACGACGTCGGCAACCTGCACGCCGCGCTCTGCGCCCAAGCCGTCGACCAGCGGGTGCGCCAGGTGCTGCGGATGTTCAACGGCACCCTCGCCGACGGCGTACGCAAGCTGCTCAAGGCACCCGTCGAGGTGCTCTCCGACGCCGAGATGGCCGCGCCGGCGTTCGTGGCCGCCGCGCTCGGCGAGGTCGACCCCAGCTCCTTCCAGCATCGGGACAAGACGTTGCGGGTGGCGCGGCGTGCCGACGTGCGGGAGCAGGACGTGGTCTGCGCGCTGGCCCACCTCACCGAGCAGCAGGGCGTGGAGTTGCTGCCGGACGAGTGGGTGCCCGCCGACCTGGTGCTCGCGGAGGTGACCGGGCAGCCGCCGGGCACCGAGGTCGCCGCCCGGCGGCTGGTCCGGGCGCGGCGGCGGCGCCGCCCGATCGCGGTGCTGATGAGGGCCGTACGCGGCTTCGCCACTCGCAAGATCGGTATCGCGGTGATGCTGGTGCTCGCGGTCATCGCGGTCCTGGGAGCGCTGATCTCCCGCGCCGAGGACGTCTCACCGCTGGAGGCGCTCTACCTGACGTTGGTCACCACGCTCAGCGGCGCCGACCCGGACACCGACAAGGCGGCCGACGCGCAGATCATGCAGGTGGTGCTCAACCTGGCCGGGTTGGCGCTGATCCCGCTGATCACCGCGGTCGTCGTGGACGGCATCGTCAACGCCCGGCTGGCCCTGCACACCGGCCGGCTGCAACCGGCTCGCGCCGGGCACGTGGTGGTGATCGGCCTGGGCAACGTCGGCACGCGGGTGATGGCACAGCTCCGCGAGTACGACGTCGAGGTGGTGGCGATCGACAAGGATCCGGAGCCGCGCGGCGGGGCGCTGGCCCGCCAGTTGGAGGTGCCGCTGATCGTCGGCGACGCCGCGCTGCCTGAAACACTGGCCGCCGCGTCGGTGGCCGACTGCCAGGCGTTGGTGGTGGCGTCCACCGACGACGTCGCCAACCTGGAGGCGGCCCTGGCCGCGCGCGATCTCCGCGACGACCTGCGGGTGGTGCTGCGGCTCTTCGACGGTGACTTCGCCGAACGGGTGGAGGAGACCTTCGCTCTCGGGGTGTCCCGATCGGTTTCCTACCTGGCGGCGCCGGCCTTCATCGGCGCGCTCACCGAACGCGCGGTGATCACGACGATCCCGGTCGACAGGCATGCGCTGCCGGTCGCCGAGGTGCCGGTCGCCGCGGGCTCGGAGCTGGACGGCGCACCGCTGGAGGCGGTCTCCCGGAACGGGCAGGTCCGCCTGATCGCCCGGACGGCGGCCGGTGGGGCGAAGACGATCTGGTGGAGGGACCTCGACCCGCGACAGGTGATCTTCGCCGGTGATCGGCTCACCGTGGTCGCCCGCCGGCGTGGCCTGGACTGGCTGACCACCCAGTGCGCCCCGCCCGCCCGTACCGGTCCAATTCCCCGGCCGACCGGGTCCGCGCCCGGCGGCGAATCGATCCCGTCGTCGGTGCCGCGCCCGGCGGACCTCTCAGCGACTCCGCTGCCGCAGGCCGTACCCGACGACGCCCGCGGCGAGCACCCCGAACCCGGCGAGGACGCTGCTGAGCGGCAGGTTGACCGCCAGCAGCAGGCAACCGACAAGCCCCAGGCCGGCGAGCACCTGCACCGGTAGTTTCCGCTCCCGATCCCGGCCGAGCGTGAGCGCCGCCGCGTTGGTGATCGCGTAGTAGACGAGCACCGTGCAGCTGGAGAAGCCGATCGCGTCGCGGACGTCGCCGAGCAGCACCACCACGATCACCACGGCGGCGACGGCCAGCTCGGCGCGGTGCGGCACCTGGTGCACCGGGTGAACGGCGGCCAGCGCACCGGGAAGGTCGCGGCGGCGGGCCATCGCGAGGGTCGTCCGGCCGACCCCGGCGACGAGGGACAGCAGCACGCCGACGACCGCGATCGTGGCCCCGGCGCGGACCACCCAGGCCAGGCCGGGCAGGCCGGCGGCGGTCACCACGTCGACCAGGGGCGCAGCCGAACCGGCCAGCCGGTCGGCGCCGAGCACGCCGAGCGTCACCACGGCCAGCACCAGGTAGATCGCGAGCACCGCGCCGAGTGCCAGCGGCACCGCGCGGGGGATGGTCCGCTGCGGGTCGCGGACCTCCTCGCCGAGCGTGGCGATCCGTGCGTAGCCCGCGAAGGCGAAGAACAGCAGCCCGGCGGCGGTGAGCACACCCCGGCCGGAGCCACCGGGGTCGCCGAGCCGATCCAGCTGCACCGGCCCACCCACCACGCCGACGACCGCGACAAACGTCAGCACCACGAGCACCACGCCGACGAGGGCCTTCGTGGCGGTGGCGGTCTTGCCGATGCCGCGCAGGTTCACCGCCGTCACCGCGAGCACCGCGCCGACCGCGACCAACCGCGCCTGCCCCGGCCACAGGTACGCCCCGATGGTCAACGCCATCGCCGCGCAGCTCGCCGTCTTGCCGACCACGAAACCCCAGCCGGCCACGAAGCCGGCCAACGGTCCGAGCCGTTCCCGGCCGTAGACGTAGGTGCCACCGGATTCCGGGTAGCGGGCCGCCAACCGGGCCGAGCTGGTCGCGTTGCAGAAGGCGATGAAGCCGGCGAGCACCAGCGCGGGCAGCAGGCCGGCGCCGCCGGCCGCCGCCGCGGCCGGACCGAACACCACGAAGACGCCCGCGCCGAGCATCGAGCCCAACCCGATGACAACCGCATCGTGTACGCCGAGCCGCCGCGCCAGTTGATCCACGCCTCGACCCTAGGGGTACGAGGTGAACGGCTGGTCCCAGTGCCGTAGCCGGCCGGGGAGTGGCAGATCGTCCCAGGGCACCCGGTGCAGCAGCCGGTCCAGGAGAAGCCCGAGCAGCAGCCCGGCCACCGAGTCGGTCAGCCAGTGCCAGCCCAGATAGGTGGTGGTGGTGAGGACCACCAACGGTGGCACCACCCGGATCACGGTGACCAGCCGGGGCGGCAGGTGCCGGCCGAAGCTGCGCGCGAGGGGGGCGAGCAGCAGGGCGATGACGCCGTACCAGACGATCGCGTTGGCGACGTGCCCGGACGGGTAGGACTGGGCGAACCGCACCGGCAGGTCGTCGTGGAACAGCGGCAGGGTCTGCTCGGGCGGCAGGAACGGCTCCTTGACGCTGGCGCTCGGTGCCGCCCGGGCGGTCCAGACCTTGAGCGGGCCGATCGTCAGGTAGGTCAGCACGAAGCCGACCACCGGCGGCAGGATCGGCCGCACCGACCGCAGCCGGACGGCCAGCAGCACGCCCAACCCGGCGGCGATGAGGGTCAGCGGGGTGCCCTGGCCGAGCAGGTTGAACACCCGGGCCACCCAGTACGCGACCGTCGGCCGGTGCGCCTCGGCCCAGTCGGCGACGGCCCGGTCCAACCCGAAGAGCTGGTGGGCGACGAGGGCGACGGTCAACCCGACCAGGGCGGCCAGCAGTAGGGCGTCGAACCACCAACCGGCCGGGCGGACGGGCCGTAGCCGCAGGTCACGTCGTACCGCCGTGGGTTTGAGCACGCGACCACGCTACCGGGCCGACGCGAGGCCGGGGTGTTCGGCGTTGTGGGCCGAGCCACGATGTGAGGCGGATGCGGGGGGCGACCCGTCATGCTTGTGCCCGTGCGGATCACGTCTGCCCTCGTGGACCCGGCGCTGCTCGACCTGCCCTGGTCGACACCGCTGGAGGAGTGGCCTGCCCAACACCTGGTGGCCCTGCCCCAGGGCATCTCCCGACACATCGTCCGCTTTGTCCGCCTGGGTGACTACGTCTACGCGTTCAAGGAGACCCGCGAGCGGATCGCCGAGCGGGAGTACGACCTGCTCCGGGCCCTGGAGCGCATCGACTTCCCGTCCGTCGAGGCCGTCGCGGTGGTCGCCGACCGGCAGACCGACGACGGCGAGCCCCTCGAATCGGTGCTGATCACGCGGCACCTGCAGTTCTCGCTGCCGTACCGGGCGCTCTTCTCGCACACCCTGCGCCCCGAGACGATGAGCCGGCTGCTCGACGCGCTCGCCGCCCTGATCGTGCGGATGCACCTGACCGGCTTCTTCTGGGGCGACTGCTCGCTGTCGAACACGCTGTTCCGCCGCGACGCGGGCGCGTTCGCCGCCTACCTGGTCGACGCGGAGACGGGCGCCCTGCACAACTCGCTCTCCAACGGGCAGCGCGGCGAGGACCTGGAGATCGCCCGGGTGAACATCTTCGGTGAGGCGCTGGACCTCCAGGCCGCCGGCCTGCTGCACGAGTCCATCGACCCGGAGGTGGTCTGCGAGGAGGTCGTGCAGCGCTACGAGCGGCTCTGGCACGAGATCACCTACGAGCAGGCGGTCGAACGGGAGGCGCGGCACGACATCGAGGGCCGCATCCGCCGGCTCAACGAGCTGGGCTTCGACGTGGCCGAGGTCGCCATGTCGACGATCGACGACGGGCGCTACCTGGTGCGACCGAAGGTGGTCGACGCCGGCTACCACACCCGGCGACTGCTGCGGCTGACCGGTCTCGACGCCGAGGAGAACCAGGCCCGCAAGCTGCTCAACGACCTGGACGCGTACCGGGCGGAGAGCGATCTGACCGACGAGCAGCAGGCGGCGCACCGCTGGCTCACCGAGGTCTTCGAGCCGGTGGTCCGGGCCGTGCCCGCACACCTGCGCCGCAAGCTGGAGCCGCAGGAGCTGTTCGCCCAGATCATCGAGCACAAGTGGCTGCTCTCCGAGCAGGCCGGCCGGGACGTCGGGATGGCGCCCGCAGTGCAGTCGTACCTGTCCGACGTGCTGGTGCACCGCCCCGACGAACAGGCCGTGCTCGGCGTCGACGTCCCCGCCCTGGGCTGAGACGGCCTCCGCTTCACGGCGCCGCCGTGCTGGCCGCCGCTTGTCGCCGCCCGTCGCCCTCTGGTGCTGTTGCGGTCGTCGCGACCGGAGCCTTGAGTCCGACACGTCCCGGACGGCCAGCCCCTCGACAGGGATGGAGACGCGTCCTGTCGAGCTGCCCCAGATATGGGGCAGTCGCCGCCCCAGGTCCTAGCCCCACCTATGGGGCAGCTCGACAGCGTGTGCAGTAGCAAGGGGCGTTGCCGTCCGGGAGCGCGCGGCGAGCGCGACGGGCGGGGCAGCCCAGGCGCGTCACTCCACCCAGGAGCCGCCGCGCAGCACCCGCACCACGTTGAGGTCGTCGTCGAGCACGACCAGGTCGGCGCGGAGGCCGACCTGGAGGGCACCGACCCTGTCGCCCAGGTCGATGGCGCGGGCCGGGGTGGTGGCCACCATCCGGGCGGCGTCGGCCATCGGGATCCCGGCGTGCACGGCGTGCCGCAGCGCCGCGTCCATGGTCAGTGTGCTGCCGGCGATCGCCCCGTCGCGGGCGAGTCGCGCCACCCCGTCGGTGACCGTGACGGCCTGACCGCCCAACTCGTACTCGCCGTCGGCCATCCCCGCGGCGGCCATCGCGTCGGTGATCAGCGCGGCGCGGTCCGGGCCGACTGTCGCGGTGGTGAAGGTCAGGATGCCGTCGTGCAGGTGCACCCCGTCGGCTACCAGTTCACAGATCACGGTCGGCGCGTCGAGCATGGCCACCACCGGGCCCGGCTCGCGATGGTGCACGGGCCGCATGCCGTTGAACAGGTGCGTACCCACGCTCGCGCCGGCCGCGATGGCGGCGCCGGTCTGTTCGTAGGTGGCGTCGGTGTGGCCCACGGCCGCCACCACGCGGTGGGTGGTGAGCAGCTTGATCGCCTCCAGCGCGCCGTCGCGTTCCGGGGCGAGGGTGACCATGCGGATCGCGCCCCGACCCAACTCGATCAGCTCGGTCAGCTCGTCCGTGGACGGGTCGCGCAGGTACTCCGGGTTCTGTGCGCCGCAACGGGCCGCGGAGAGGTAGGGGCCCTCGAAGTGGACGCCCGCCAGCACGCCCTCGTCGACCAGCGGCGCGAACGCCTCGGTGGCCGCGCGCATCACCGCAAAGGGCGCGCTGACCAGGCTGGCCAGCAGCGTCGTGGTGCCGTGCGCCAGGTGGAAGCCGGCCGCGGCGCGCGCCTGGTCGGCGTCCCCGGTGGTGAAGGTGTGCCCGCCGCCGCCGTGGGTGTGCATGTCGACGAAGCCCGGCAGGATCCAGTGTCCGTCGCGGACCGACGGATACTCGGCCACGGCCGTGATGCGGTCGCCGTCCCACTCGACGCAGCCCTGCCGGATGACACCGGTCGGGGTCACCACTTTGCCGTTCACCCGTACGGTCATCGCTCCTCCTGATGGTCAAGGACGCGGGCGGCGTCCGTGTCACGGACGCCCGCGGCGTCCAGCGCGAGCAGGGCGGCGCCGAGGCAGCCCGCCTCGTCACCGAGGGCCGCCGCGACCAGCCGCGGCTCCCGGTGGAAGGTCATCCGCTCGTGCAGCGCCGCTCGCAGCGGGCCGAGAAGGCCGTCGCCCGCCTGGGCCAGGCCGCCGCCGAGCACGATCGTCGACACGTCGAACAGCGCCTGCCCGGTGGCGAGGCCGTCGGCGAGGGCCTCGACCGCCTCCTGCCAGACCCGGCTGGCGAGGGGCTCACCGGCGGCCGCCCGCTCGGCCACGATGGCGGCCGTCACGGCGGCACCGGGCGTCTGCTCCGCGCCGTCGCCGGCCAGCTCGGCGTAGCGACGGCCGATCGCGGCCGCCGAGGCGATCGCCTCCAGGCAACCGGGTCGCCCGCAGCCGCAGCGCGGGCCGTCGGGACGGACCATGATGTGGCCGATCTCCCCGGCGGCGCCGTGCGCACCGACGGTGGCCGAGCCGTCGACGACGTGCGCGGCGGCGATGCCGGTGCCGATCGCCACGAAGAGCACGTGGTCGGCGTCGCGCCCGGCGCCGAGCCGGGCCTCGGCGAGGCCACCGACGCGCACGTCGTGGCCGAGCGTGGTGAGCAGCCCGAGCCGCGCCACCGCCAGGTCCCGCAGCGGTACGTCCCGGAAGCCCACGTTCGCCGACCAGACCGCGACCCCGCGTGCCTCGTCCACCACTCCGGGGACGGCGATGCCGACGGCCATCGGGGTGAGGCCGTCGGCCCGGGCCTTGCCGATCAGCCCGTCGGCCACGTCGAAGATGGTGTCGATCACGGCGGCCGGGCCGCGCGCGGCGTCGGTGGGGTGCCGCTCGGTGCGTACGGCGACGCCGTCCGGTCGGACCAGGGCGCACTTCATGCCGGTGCCGCCGACGTCCAGCGCCACGACCACCCGGTCATCGCTCACGGCACCGCTCATGGCGCAGGCTCGGTTCGCGACTGCGGGGCTCGCAACCCCGGCTCACTCCTCGCGCTCACGGCGCAGGCTCGGTTCGCGACTGCGGGGCTCGCAACCCCGGCTCACTCCTCGCGCTCACGCCAGCACCACGGACCGGCTGAGGTGCCGGGGCGCGTCGGGGTCGAGGCCCCGGCTGGTCGCCAGGGCGACCGCGAAGCGCTGGGCCAGGATCAGGTCGGCCATCGGGTCCACCGGCGTACGACCGGCGGACCAGCTGCCGAGCACCGTGCGCCAGCCGTGCGTACGGCTGTGCACGAAGGCGGCGCCGGTGGCGGCCACGTCCTCGGGTAGCCCCTCGGGCAGCTCGCCGAACGCCCACACGAGCCGCCCCGGTGCGGCGATCGAGATGGGGCCGTGCCGGTAGTCCATCGCCGGGTACGCCTCGGCCCAGAAGGTGGCCGCCTCCCGGCACTTCAGCGCGGCCTCCTGGGCGAGGCCGACCGTCCACCCCCGGCCGAGGAAGGTGGCCTGGCCGATGGTGGCCGGATCGATCGGCAGCGGGGAGCGCACCGCCACCTCGGCGTCGGCGGCGAGCGCGGTCACCGGGTCGCCGAGGTGTGCCCGGAGCAGGGCCAGCGCGGTCGTCGCGAAACGGGTCTGCACCACCGACCGCTCGTCGGCGAACGGCATGGTCACCGCGGCCGTGGCCAGGTCGACCGCCGGCGCGGCCGGGTCGCCGACGATGACTGTGGTGGGCGTACGGCCGCGCAGCGCGGCGAGCAGCTCCAGCACCTCGGTGGTGGTGCCGGAGCGGGTGATCGCGATCAGTCGGTCGTAGTGGCGGCCGGCTGGGAACTCGGACGCCTGGAACGCGTCGGTCTCGCCCTGGCCGGCCTGCTCGCGGCGGGCCGCGTACGCCATCGCCATGAACCACGACGTGCCGCAACCGACGACGGCGACCCGCTCGCCGGGGCGGGGAAGGTCGCCGCGTACGGCGCCGGACAGCTCGGCGGCCTCCCGCCAACAGTCGGGCTGGCTCGCGATCTCCGCGTCCACGTACGCCATGGGAAACTCCTCGCCGGGCCGACCTGTCTGCGCAATACGGCTCGTTACACCCGTATTTCGCGCGTTATTCTGCGCGAAGCGGGGTGGTCGTGGCAACCGCCCGGCCGATCGCGCAGATGAGCCTTTTGCGCCAGGCTAGTTTCGCGCACTAGTGTGCACGCAATCAATCACCGAGCGTGCAGTTGCTGGGAGGGCCCCCGCGGTGGACCGGTACGCCAGATGGAACGCCCTGCTGGAGATGCTGACCGACAACGGCCGGGTCAGCGTCGAGGCGGCCGCCGAGCGGCTGGACGTCTCCCAGGCCACCATCCGACGTGACTTCGACCAGCTCGCCCAGCAGCAGATGATCACCAGGACCCGGGGTGGCGCGGTCGCCAACGGTGTGTCGTACGACCTGCCGCTGCGCTACAAGACGGCCAAGCACTCGGCCGAGAAGCAGCGGATCGGTGCCGCCGCCGCGGCGCTCGTCACGCCCGGCACCGTGGTCGGCCTCAACGGTGGCACCACCAGCACGGAGGTGGCCCGGGCCCTCGCCGTACGACCGGACCTGAACACCAGCGCCGAGGGTGCCCAGCTCACGGTGGTGACCAACGCGCTGAACATCGCCAACGAGTTGCTCGTGCGGTCGCGGATGAAGGTGGTGGTCGCCGGCGGGGTGGTGCGGCCGAAGTCGTTCGAGCTGGTCGGCCCGCTGGGCGGTGCGCTGCTGCGGGAGGTCACCCTGGATGTCGCGTTGCTCGGCGTGGACGCGATCGACCCGC
Organism: Micromonospora sp. MH99; assembly: GCF_021442385.1. Taxonomy (GTDB): domain Bacteria; phylum Actinomycetota; class Actinomycetes; order Mycobacteriales; family Micromonosporaceae; genus Micromonospora. Next base: position 40,521 of record NZ_MUZA01000016.1, on the reverse strand, counting down.
AACTCGGCGCCGCCGCGCACCACGAGGGTGAGGCGGCCATGAACAACCTGATGGTGGCCCGCGCCAAGCGGGTCGTGATCATCGCGGACTCGTCCAAGTTGGGCGGTCACGCCTTCGCCCGCATCTGCCCGGTCGAGCGGGTCGAGACGCTGGTGACCGACTCGGGGGCGGCCCCGGAGGTCGTGGACGCCTTCCGGGCGGCTGGCGTGCAGGTCGTCTGCGCCTGAGTGGTAACACTCCGTAGCTGAAACGCATCGATCGGCGTGTCGATGCATACCGGGTATTGCGCGGCGCTGCATACCGCGTATGGTGTCGGCTGTCACGCCCACCATCGGGGGAGGTGCAGCTTGCCAGCTGTCCTGGAGATCGAAGGTCTACGTAAGACGTACAAGAGTCGTCGACGCGGCACCCGCAACGCGCTCGACGGCTTCGACATGCGGGTCGACGCGGGGCAGGTGCACGGCTTCCTGGGCCCCAACGGGTCCGGCAAGACGACCACGCTGCGTACGCTGCTCGGCCTGATCCGGCCCGACGGTGGCCGGATGACGCTGCTCGGGCACGAGGTTCCTGCCGCGCTGCCCTCCGTCGCCGGCAACGTCGGCGCGATAGTCGAGAGCCCGCAGTTCTTCCCGCACTTCTCGGCCCGGGACACGCTGTCCCTGCTGGCCGGGGCCGGGGAGGTGCCCGCCACGCGGGTCGACGAGGTGCTGGAGCTGGTCGGGCTGCGCGACCGCGCCGGCGAGCGCGTCAAGACGTACTCGCTGGGCATGAAGCAGCGGCTCGCCGTCGCGTCCGCCCTGCTGAAGAACCCGACGCTGCTCATCCTCGACGAGCCGGCCAACGGCCTCGACCCGGGCGGCATCCGGGAGATGCGCACGTTGATGCGGACGCTTGCCGAATCCGGAATGACAGTGCTGCTGTCCAGCCACATCCTCGGCGAGATCCAGCTGATCTGCGACTCGGTCACCATCATCTCGCTCGGCCGACGGGTCGCCTTCGGCCCGGTCGACGAGGTGCTCGCCCAGCACTCGTCCGGCGCGGTCCGGGTCCGCCTGGAGGCGGTCAGCGACCTGCCGACGGCCACCGAGGCCCTCACCCGGGCCGGGATCCGGGTCACCGGGCACCCGGACCACCTGATGCTGAGCGGTGTCGACAAGCCGGCCACCGTGACCCGGCTGCTCGCCGAGCACAACCTGTACGTCAGCGAGCTGGCCCCGATCGCGGTCGACCTGGAGAGCGTCTTCCTCGAACTGACCGCCACCGCGCCGGTCCCCGGCCAGCACCGCCAGGTCGACGAGTCCACGAAGGTTGGTGGGACGGGTCAGCCCGGCGCCACCGCGGGAGGGTGGGGCGCGTGAGCCTCTTTCGGACGGAGCTGCGCCGGCTGACCAAGCGGCGCTTCACCCGCTACATGACGCTTCTCGGCCTGCTGGTGCTGGCCGCGGTGGTGGTCGGTGTCTTCTTCACCAACCACAAGATCGACGCCGGTCAGCTCGCCAAGGCCGAGCGTCAGGCCGACCAGCAGTACCAGGAGCAGGTCCGCTGGAGCGAGCAGGAGCGGGTCAACTGTGAGCAGGCCAAGACGGCCGGCACGCCGAACGACGGCCGCTACCCCGACGACTGCTCGGTGATCACGGCCCCGTCGCGGGACCAGATCGAGGCGGAGTGGTTCCTGCCCTCGACGTTCAACTTCCGCAAGACGTTCGACGAGACACTGGTCCCGTTCGCGGCGATCCTCGCCCTGGTCGGGTTCGTCATCGGCGCGTCCTTCGTCGGCGCCGAGTGGAGCACCGGCGGCATGATGAACCTGCTGCTCTGGCGGCCGAAGCGGCTCACCGTACTGCTCACCAAGCTGGCCGCGCTGCTCACCGGCATCCTGGCGGTGACGCTGCCCGCGGCGGTGCTGTGGTTCGCCGGGTTCTGGGCGGTGGCCAGCTTCCGGGGCAGCACCGAGAAGATGACCTCGGGTGCCTGGCAGTCGTTCGCCCTGACCGGGGTACGCGGCGTGGCGCTGGTGCTGGTGCTCACCACCATCGGCTTCGCGCTGGCCTCGCTGGGCCGGCACACCGCGATGGCCCTCGGTGGTGTCGTGGCCCTCATGGTGGTCGGCCAGTTCGGCCTGGGAATTCTGCTGTCGATGGCCAGCGTGAAGTTCGCCGAGGCGTGGTTGCTGCCCACCTACGCCCTGGCATGGATGACCAAGAAGGTGACGCTGCAGGACTGGGACGCCTGCAACGCCACCTACTCCGGGGAGTGCAAGCCGGACACCATGGACATCACCTGGCAGCAGTCGTCCGTACTGTTCTCGATCGGGGTCGTGGTGATCCTCGGCGCAGCGCTCTGGACGATGCGTCGACGCGACATCACCTGATCGACGTCACGGAGTCAACGGCGCGGCCGGCCCCACCGTCGGGTTTCCGACGTGCGGAGCCGGCCGTGCCGGCTGCTGCGACAGTGGTCGGCCCTGGCTAGGCTGAACGTCATGCCCGCCGACGCCGCGCCGACCGCTCCCGAGCCGTCCACCGACGCTCGTCCGGGCGAGCTGGCCGGCGGTGTCGCGGCCAGCGTCCCGACCCCCCGCCCGGCGCCGCCCGTCGAAAGCACCGACGACGCCCTGCCGGCCGGCACCGAAGCGGCAGACGACGAGACGGCCGCCGCCACGGCCGCGCCCCCGGCGGGCCTGACCGCGCGCGAACTGGCCATCCTCGCCTTCGAGCAGCAGTGGTGGCGGCACGCCGGCGCCAAGGAGCAGGCCGTCCGGGACACCTTCGGCGTCTCCTCCACCCGGTACTACCAACTGCTCAACGGGCTGCTGGACAATCCGGCGGCGCTCGCCGCCGACCCGGTGCTGATCGGCCGGCTCCGCCGGCTCCGCTCGTCGCGCGCCCGCAACCGCCGTCGCTGAGCCCGCCGGCCCTACTTCTTCTCGTACCCCTGCAGGCCGTTGCCGATGGCGAAGAACGTCGGCGCCCACTCGCCGATGAAGATGCCCCACCGGTCCGCGCGCGCCACACCGGCCCGCTCCAGGTGCCTGGACAGGAACCAGCTGGTGAACGACAGGCCGATGCTGGCGAAGCCCGCCATGTACATGTGTTCCGCCTTGAGCCCCGATTCGTGCAACCGCTTCAACATGCGATCCCCCTGACGCTGTGGACGGTCTGCGCGGTCCGGACGCCGCCGTCCGCGATCCGCCGGACTCACCGTTCCTGCCGGGTCCGGTTGTCCGGAGACTCCGGAGATGGCTGTTGCTGACGCTACCGTCCGTGCTGCCTCCGATGCGGTCCGTTGGCCCTGATCGGTGGTCTTTCCCCGTCGGCCCGTCGACCGGCTCGCATGTCGGCGGGCCCGGCGGGTAGGCGACGGACGTTCCGGGGTCGCCAGGCGACCCAGCACCCAGGAGGGGAGCGGGGCATGACGGCAACGAACCAGAGCGGCACACCGAGCGGTAGCGGGCAGCAGGCCCGGCAGGAGGCGTCCCGAGTCGGCCACCAGGCCACGCAGGCCGGTGGGCAGGTCGCCCACACCGCCGCCGACCAGGGCGGGCAGGTGGCCGCCGAGGCGCGCAGACAGGCCCGGCAGCTGACCGGCCAGGCCGGCGGACAGCTTCGGGAGCAGGCACAGACGCAGCAGCGGCGGGCCGCCGAGGGCCTGCGCGACATTGGTCGTGAACTGGGGTCGATGGCCGAGCGGGACGGTGATTCCGGGCTGGCCGGCCAGGCGGTACGCCGGGTGGCTGACGCCGCCCAGCAGGCCGCGGGCTGGCTCGACGAGCGTGAACCCGGCGAGGTGCTCGACGACGTGCGCAGTTACGCGCGACGCCACCCGGGGACCTTCCTGGCCGGCGCGGCAGTGGCCGGGCTGTTGGTCGGACGGCTCACCCGTGGCCTGACGGCGTCGGCCTCCGGCAACGGCGGGAGCCCGGGCACGCCGAGCGCCCAGCCCGCGCCCCAGGGCACAGCTCAGTCGGCCCCGCAGGGCGCAATGGCGGAGACCGGTCAACAGCAGCCGTACGTGGGGGCGGCGCGGGCGCAGAACGTCTCGCCCGCCGGTCGGCCGCAGTCGGACCTGCCCGGCGGGGTGGCACCGTGAGCGCCCCGGAGAAGGAGCGGACCCAGGCATCGGTTGGCGACCTCCTCGGCGACGTGACCCGGGACATGTCCACCCTGGTGCGCAAGGAGGTCGAACTGGCCAAGGCCGAGCTGCGCGAGGAGGTGACCCAGGCGGGCAAGTCCGGCGGTATGTTCGGCGCTGCGGGGCTGGCCGGGTTCCTCGCCGTGCTCTTCGTGTCGTACGCCGTGTGGTGGGGGCTTTCCAACGCGATGGACCAGGGGTGGGCGGCGCTGATCGTCGCGATCCTCTGGGCCGCCGTCGCCGGTGGCCTGTTCCTCAACGCGCGTACTCAGCTGAAGCGGGCACGTGCGGTCCTGCCCCGAACGAAGCAGACCGCCCGGGAGTTGCCGGACGCCCTGCGGGGCCGGTGACCGAGTCGGTAGGGAGAGCACACAATGTCCAATGATCCGGATCGGATCCGGCGGGAGATCGAGACCACCCGCAACGAGTTGAGCAGTGACGTCGACGCCCTGGCCGACAAGGTCAACCCGCGTCGGATCGCCGGTGACAGCGTCGGGCAGGCTCGCGGCGCTCTCACCCGAGCGAAGGAGAAGATGATGGGCAGCTCGAATCACCTCGGGCAGGAGGCCGGCCAGCGGATGTCGTACGCCGCCGGTTCCGTGCGCGACGAGACCCGGTCGCTCGGGCAGCAGTCCCGCGAGCAGGCGCAGGGCAATCCGTTGGCAGCCGGGCTGGTCGCCTTCGGCGTCGGTCTGCTGGCCGCATCGCTGATTCCGCCGAGCGGGCGGGAACGGCAACTCGCCGGCCGGGCGAGGGAGATGGTGAGCGAGCACTCGGGTGAGCTGCGCGAGCAGGCGAGCCAGGTCGGCCACCAGATGCAGGACAACCTGCGGGAGCCCGCGCAGCAGGCGGCCCAGTCGGTGCGCTCCAGCGCCCAGCAGGGGATGTCCGCGGTACGCGACCAGGGTCGCTCGGCCGCCGGTCAGGTGCAGGGACAGGCGCATGCGTCCGCCGACCAGCTTCGGCAGCGCTGATGCGACGGGGCCGGCGCCGATGATGCGGGTACGCTCCGCGTCCGCGCCGGCCCCGGGCCGGTCGGTCAACGAGGACCTGGTCTTTCAGTTCGGCCCGCTGGTCGGCGTCCTGGACGGCGCGACAGTGCCGGACGGCTTCGACACCGGCTGCGTCCACGGCCCGGAGTGGTACGTCCGACACCTGGCGGCCCGGCTCGGTGTGGCCGAGGCGGCCCGTCCGGCGGCCCGCCTGACGAGCAACCTGGCAGCGGCCATCCTCGCCGTCCGCGCCGACCACGGTGGGCAGTGCGATCTCGACCATCCGGGCACCCCGTCCAGCACTGTCTGCCTGCTGCGGGACTGCGGCGACCAGGTGGACTACCTGGTGCTCTGCGACAGCCCGTTGGTGCTGGACGTCGGCGGGCAGGTCAGCGTGGTGACCGACGACCGGCTGGACACGGCGATGGCCGAGCTGCGGCAGACGGTCGCGACCGTGCCGGCCGGCGCGGCGGACCCGGTCGCGCGGTTCCGGCACGCGGTGGGCGTCCAACGGGAGCGGATGAACCGCACCCACGGCTACTGGGTGGCCGCCGCCGACCCCGACGCGGCCTTCCACGCGGTGACCGGGACGGCGCCCCGGCGCGGTCCGGCTGCCCTGCGTCGGGCCGCGCTGCTCAGCGACGGCGCGTCCAGTGCGGTCGAGCAGTTCGGACTGACCGACTGGGCGGGGTTGCTGGACCTGCTGAGCGTCGAGGGGCCAGCCGGGCTGCTGGGCCGGGTCCGCGACGCCGAGCGCGATCATCCCGACCGGCTGCGAAGGCACAAGCCCACCGACGACGCCTCGGTGGTGTTCTGCGACTTCGGGGTGGTCGCCCCATAGGCCAGATGACGACGGAGCGTGAGGAGAAACACCCTAACCGGCCGACCGGCCGGTACGGGTGACCGGACCGCCAGTGGATGTCCAATGGGGTGGACTTCGGCCGATGAGGCCGGCAGACTGCGGCACGTGGCGGGTGCGGTCCGGCTTGAGCCGGTGGACGAGCAGAACTTGGAGCCATTGCTCTCCGTAGCGGCTGCCGAGGCTGAGCCGGGTGAGGTGATGCCTCCGGTCGAGGCTCCCGCTGGCTGGTCGCTCGCCCGCCGGGAGGCGTTCCGTGAGTTCCACCGGGCGAGTTTCGCCGGTCTGGACGGCCCGACCGGCTCCCAGATGTACGCGATCCTCGTCGGCGGCGAGGTGGTCGGCATGATCCGGATGACGCGCTGTGACGAGCCGGGCACGGTGGAGACCGGCATGTGGCTCGGCCTGTCGGCGCGTGGTCAGGGGATCGGCGCGGCGGCCCTGCGGGAACTGCTCAACGTCGCCGCCCGCGCGGGCATGCGAGCCGTGGTCGCCGAGACGACGTCGGACAATGTCGGCGCGGTGGCAGTTCTCGAAAAATGCGGTGCGAAACTGCGTGAGGACGGCGGAAAGGTGCACGCCGAAATCTGTCTCGATTCAACGCCTCCCGCTCTCTGAAACCGCTCCACTCTTTCGTCGTCGTTGGTGTCTTCCCTGCTCAAGACCGCCTGAAAGTCCTGTCTGTGCCGCTGGGTGCCGTCTTTCCGAATGTCTCCGGTGCCGCGCTCACGGAAATTGTCGGAGCGGTTTCGCGGCAATTCCCCCGGGTACTGCCCGCCGGGTCCGCAGATACGGGACGTCTGATCGAGGGCGTGGCGCGCGCTATTCCCCGGTAGCCCTTCTCCGGCCCCTGCACGGGCAGACGTCCCGGACCCACCGGGGAGCGAGGGAGACCTGATGAAGACCGGAACACGAATCGGGCTGGCGGTGGGCTTCGGCTACCTGCTGGGCCGCCGTCGCAAACTGCGTACCGCCCTGACCCTGGCCGCGGCGGTGGCCGCCGGCCGGGCGAGCCGCGACCCGGGCGGTCTGCTGAAACGAGGTGGCGACCTCCTCCAGTCGTCCCCGCAGTTGAGCAACCTGAGCCGGCTGGGCGGGCCGCTTGTCAACGCCGGTCGGTCCGCCGCGACCGCGGCGGCCGGCAGCGGCGTCGACGCGCTCACCGGCCGGCTGCGCGGCTCCGCCGACGCGCTGCGCCGCCGCACCGGCAACAGCGGCGGTGACGGCGACAACGGCGGGAGACACCAGACCGGGAGGCCTCGGCGACAAGCTCCGCGGCCAGTTGGCCGACGAGGTGCGCAACCTGGCCGGGGCGATCGGCGATCGCGCGGTGAGCGTGGTGACGGAGCGGATCACCGGTGCGACGGGCCGCCTGAGCGAGTACGCGCGCCAGGGCGGAGGACCGGGCCTGATCGCCGCCGCCACCGGCGCGCAGAAGCTGGCCGAGGGCGGCTCACCGATGAAGGCGATGGTGCATGCCGGGGTGGCCGGCGGTAAGGAGAAGGTGATGTCGGCTCTCGGCCGCGTGGGCGGCAAGGGCGGTAAGGGCGGCAAGAAGCAGAAGGTCACCAACATCGTCGAGACGATCGAGGTCGGTGTCCCGGTGCGGGCCGCGTACAACCAGTGGACGCAGTTCGGCGACTTCCCGAGCTTCATGAAGAAGGTCGAGCAGGCGGAGAACGACGAGGCCGAGAAGATGACCTGGAATGCGCAGGTCTTCTGGTCGCACCGGACGTGGGAGTCGACGATCATCCGCCAGGTGCCGGACCGGCTCATCCACTGGCGTTCGAAGGGCGAGAAGGGCTCCGTCGACGGCACCGTCAGCTTCCACGGGATCACCCCCGACCTGACCCGCATCCTGGTGGTGCTCGAGTACCACCCGCAGGGCCTCTTCGAGCACACCGGCAACCTGTGGCGGGCCCAGGGCCGGCGGGTGCGGCTGGAGTTGAAGCACTTCGTCCGGCACGTCATGACCGAGGTGGCGCTCGACCCGGACCAGGTGCAGGGCTGGCGCGGCGAGATCCGCGACTCCCAGGTGGTCAAGGACCACGAAACCGGCCTGCGCGAGGACCGGGAGCAGCGGGAGCGCGGCCGGGAAGGGCGCGGCCAGGCTCGGACCGAGCCGGAGGACGAGGAGTACGCCGACCAGGAGCAGCCCGAGGAGGAGCCGCGCCGCCGGCCCGGCGGGCGACTGCGCCAGCGGCCACCCCGGCGACCGGCCGAGCCGGAGTACGACGAGGAGTACGAGGCGTACGAGGACGGCTACGACGAGGGGTACGCGGACGAGCCCGACGAGGAGGAGCCGCCGCCGCCACCCCGTCGTCGTGCTCCCGAGCGGGCCCGCCGCCTGCAGCCGCGCGAGGAGCCGCAGCGGCCCCGGCCGCCGGTGCGCCGGGGATCGGAGCCGCCGCGCCGACCCGTGGTACGCCGCCGTCGGGAGGAGGAGGAGTGACGCTCGCCTCCGGCGGTGACGCCGTCGGCGGGGCCCTGGAACGTGTGGAGGGTGCCGCCGGCGGGCTCGCCGACGTCGTGGAGACGGTGCTCGACAAGGGCATCGTGATCGACGCGCAGGTGACGGTCGGGGTCATCGGCATCCCCCTCGTGGAGATCAACGCCCGGGTGACCGTGGCGAGTATCGAGACGTACCTGCGGTTCGCCGAGGCGGTCGACCGGCTCGACCTCGACCCGGGCGAGGGCGAGGGGCTGGCCGGTCTCGTCGGGGGCGTCACCGGTGCGGTCCGCGAGGTCACCGGTTCGGTCCGGGACGTCACGGGCTCCGTGCGGGACGTCACCGACGACGCCACCGGCACCGTGCGGGACCTCGGGAGGGGCTGACATGGCGGACGACACGGGACTGTTCATCTACGGGCTGGTGCCGGCGGACGTGGAGGCGACACCCGACGCGGCCGGGGTCGGCGACCCACCCGGCGAGGTGACTGTCATCCGGCACGGAGACCTCGCGGCCCTGGTCAGCGAGGTGCCGCTGGACGCGCCGCTGGGCCAGTCGGCGGACCTGCGGGCGTACCAGGAGCTGCTCGACGGGACGGCGGCCGTGGCGCCGGTGCTGCCGGTGCGCTTCGGCACCGTCGTCACCGGGCCGGACGCGGTGCTCGACCTGCTCCGGCCACACCACGACCGGTTCGCCGCCGCGCTCGCCGAGTTCGAGGGCCGGGTGCAGTACGTGGTGCAGGGCCGCTTCGACGAGCGGGCGTTGCTGCGCGCCGTCCTCGACGAGAACCCGAACGCCGCTCGGCTCGCCGAGCAGGTACGGGGTCGGGGCGAGGCGGCCAGCAGGGAGCCCCGGATCCGGCTCGGGGAGCTGATCAGCCAGGCTGTCGAGTTGCGCCGTGAGGCGGAGAACCGGCGGCTGCTCGACGTCACGGCCGAGTACGTGGTGACCACGCAACTGCGCCCGCCGACCCACGAGATGGACGCGGGGCACGTGGCGCTGCTGGTGGACACCGACACCGAGGCCGACCTCATTGACGTGCTGGAGCAGTACGCCCAGGACCGGCGGGGGCTGCTGCGGCTGCGACTGCTCGGGCCGCTCGCCCCGTACGACTTCGTCGACGCCCACCAGTTGGCGGGCTGACGGTGGACCTGCTCTGGGCGCTGCTGGCCCTGCCGTACGCCCCCGTGCGCGGGTTGACCGCAGTGGTCGCCGTGGTGGCCCGGGAGGCCGAGTCGCGTCAGCGGAACCCCGTGAACGTCCGGCGCGAGCTGGAGGAACTGGACGCCGCCGTGGCGGCCGGCGAACTCAGCGCCGAGGAACGCGACCGCGCCGAGCAGCGGGTGCTGGACCGGCTCACCGGGGGAGCGGGCCGGCGTTCCGAGGGCTCGGCGTCCGCTGACGGACGATCTCGTGGCCCCGTCCGGGAGAGGAGAGTGCGCCGTGACCGACGACGCGAGGGCCCGCGAGCGTGAGCCGGCCGACGAGGATTACCTGCAGCCCGTGTCGGCGGCCGAGGCGGCTCGCGCGGGCCTGCGGCAGCTCGTCGAGTTGACCGGCCGCGAGCCCTCCGTGACCACGTCGCTGGAGCCCACCGAGGACGGTTGGCTGGTCGGGGTGGAGGTGGTGGAGGCACGCCGGATCCCCAACTCGACAGACCTGCTCGGCCTGTACGAGGTGGAGTTGGACATCGAGGGGAACCTGCTCGGCTATCGGCGGGTGCGCCGCTACCAGCGCGGAAAGGGTGAGGTGGGCTGAGATGACCGCTGGGCAGCCGCCCTCGGTGGTGCAGAACTCGGGCCAGGTGCTGCCCGCCGGCCACGAGCCGGCCAACCTGGGCGACATCCTGGAGCGGGTGCTCGACCGGGGCATCGTCATCGCCGGGGACATCCGGGTCAGCCTGCTCGACATCGAGCTGCTGACGTTGAAGCTGCGGCTGGTCATCGCATCGGTGGACACGGCACGCCAGATCGGCATCGACTGGTGGGAGCACGACCCGTGGCTCAGCTCCCGTGCCCGCCCTCCGGTGGAGCCGGGACCGCGCGATCCGGAGCAGGTCGAGGCGGAGCGGCGGCCCCGGGTGGCGGCCCGGGCGCGACGTCGCGACGCCGAGGTGGAGGAGTGGGATGAGTTCGACGGCTGAGGTGGCTCCGGACCGGCGTGCCGCGGTGACCGGGGTCTGGCTGCACGGCGTGGTGCGGGACGTCGACCGGGTGGCGCTGGCGACGGTCGCCGGGATGGGTGGCGTTGCGGTCCGCGCGGTGTCGGCCGCCGGGCTGGTCGCGGTCGTCAGCACCGCCCCGCTCGACGAGTACGGCGAGGAGCCGCTGCGCCGCAACCTGGAGGACCTGGCCTGGTTGGAGCGGGCCGCGCGGACGCACCATGCAGTGGTCGAGGCGCTCGCCCGACAGGGGCCGGTGGTGCCGGCCCGACTCGCCACCGTGCACACCGACGACGGGCGGGTCGCCGCGTCGCTCGCGGCCCGGCGGGCCGAGCTGTCCGCCACCCTGGCCCGGTTGACCGGGCGCGGCGAGTGGGGCGTCAAGGGCTACCTGGTGCCGGGGGCGTCCGTGCCCAGCGTCGCTTCCGGGGCGGGCGGCGGTGGGGTGGGGACGGCGTACCTGCGCCGCAGGCGTGCCCAGTTGACCGCCCGCGAGGAACACCAGCAGGTGGCGAGCGCGGCGGCGGACGCCGTGCACGTCGCCCTGTGCGAGGTGGCCGTGGCGGGACGCCGGCACGCCCCACAGGACCGGCGACTCTCCGGCGTGTCCGCACCGATGGCGCTCAACGGGGCGTACCTCGTCGACACCGCAGCGCTGCCGCGCTTCAGCGACCTGGTCGGCTCGTTGGGCACCCGTCATCCGGGCCTGCGGCTGGAGCTGACCGGGCCGTGGCCGGCGTACTCCTTCGTGGCGGAACGGCCGGAGCCCGCCGGCGCCGGCGGGGAGTCGCGGTGACCACCGCTCTCGCGCCGAGCAGCGCGGACGATCCGCTGGCCTACCGGCCGGTCGCCCTGGTCGACCTCCTCGACCGGGTGCTCGCCACCGGCGTGGTGATCAGCGGCGACATCACGTTGTCCATCGCCGACGTCGACCTGGTCCGGATCTCGTTGCGGGCGCTCGTCGCGTCGGTCGGCGCGCTGACGCCACCGGAGGTCGGATGACCGGCCGGGACGATGCGGGCGAGTTGATCGCCGCGCTCGACGCGCAGTCGTGGCGGCCACCCCGGGTCACGCCGTTGGACCGCCGGATCGCGGTGGACCGTGACTCGGTCGAGCGGGGACTAGCCAGCCTGGTGCTCACCGTCGTTGAGCTGCTGCGCCAGCTGATGGAGCGGCAGGCGCTGCGCCGGGCGGACCTCGGTGACCTCACCGAGGAGCAGGTGGAGCGCATCGGGGTCACCCTGATGGCGCTGGAGGAGCAGATGGCGGGGCTGCGCGAGCACTTCGGTCTGGCCCCGGAGGACCTGAACCTGGACCTCGGCCCGCTCGGCCCGCTCCTCCCCACGGACTGACCCGTGCCGGACTGACCCGCGCCGGATCGACCCGGGCTGGGACGGTCGGCGGTGACCCGGACGGGCCACCGCCGACCGCGCCCGATCAGGCCGGGAGACGGACGATGTCGTAGTCGACGTCCGGGCCGGGTTCGACGTCGAACCGGCCGTTCACCACGTACAGCGCCGAGCCGAGCAGGTCGCCGGTGGCCGGCGACCGCAGGGCCGGACCGGTGATCTCCCGGCGCACGACCCCGGCGGTGTAGTCGGCGTTCAGCCCGACGACAGCGATGACGTTTGTCAGGTTGCGGATCACGTAGAGGGTGTGACCGCGCAGCACCAGCCCGTCGGCCCGGTCCACCGAGTAGCCGCCGAGGTCGAAGACACGGCTCGCGCCGGTGCGCGGGTCGACGCGTACCAGCTGGCCGGTCAGCATCTGCGCGACCAGCAGGTCACCGTCGGGCAGCGCCACGATCCCGTTGTTGAACGCGTCGGGCGTCGCGGCCGGGCCGCGCAGCGGCAGGACCCGCGCGGCGCCGGCGGCGGGCAGCCGACCGCCCGGAAGCAGCGGTACGACGTACAGCGCCGGTCGGGCCGAGTCGGTGAAGTAGACGGCGCGGCTGGTGACCACGAGGTCGTTGACGATGCTGCCCGGCTCGTCGGTGAACTGGTAGTGGGCCAGTTGGGCGCCGGTGCCGCCGTCGTGGACGCTGGCTCCACCGGAGGAGAAGTCGGCGGTCCACAGCCGGCCCTGCGGGTCGAGCTTGAGACCGGCCTTCTCCCGGCCCGGCGCACCCGGGATGAGCACCGAGCCGCGCCCGGTACGGACGTCGCCCCGCCAGACCGCGCCGTTGCCGACCGAGCCGACGTAGACGGTCGTGCCCCGACCGATGGTCAGACCCTCCGGGCTGAACCCGTCCGGCAGGGCGATCCGGGACGGGAACGACGGCGTCGGGTGCGCCGCCGCCGCCGAGCCGACAGTGGTGAGGGTGGCCGCGGCCACCAGAGGGACGACGAGAAGAGTGAGGAGCCTGCGCAAGAGGAACACCGCCTGTCGTCGAGTGGATCTCTCCACTGAGGAACGTGCCGCTCTGGTAACGCGCCGGGTACGGCAAAAGGTTGGGCGCGGCGCTCAGTCCCTGCCGGCGGCGTACGCGGCGAGCCAGGCGACCTGGGCCGCATCGAGCGACGGCCGGACCCGTTCGCGGGCGGCCGCCACGTGCGCGGCGGTGACCGTGGCGGCGGCCAGGGACTCCCGCATCGCCGCGAGCGCCGCCTCCCGGACCACCGCCGCGCAGTCCGCCGCCGAGAAGCCGGTCAGCTCCGCGCCGAGCGCGGCCAGGTCGACGTCGGGCGCCAGCGGCACGTGCCGGGCCGCGGCGCGCAGGATCTCCGCGCGGGCCGGCCCGTCCGGCGGCGGCACGTAGACCAGCCGCCCCAACCGACCGGGTCGCAGCAGCGCGGGGTCGACCAGGTCCGGCCGGTTCGTGGCCCCGACCACCACCACGTTGCGCAGCGTCTCCACCCCGTCCAGTTCGGTGAGCAGAGCGGCGACCACCCGATCGGTGGTGCCCCCGTCGGTCGCCTGCCCGCGTACCGGCGCCAACGCGTCCACCTCGTCCAGGAAGATCAGCGTCGGGGCGGCCTCCCGGGCGCGGCGGAACAACTCGCGTACCGCACGTTCGCTCTCGCCCACCCACTTGGAGAGCAGCTCCGCGCCCTTCACCGAGAGCACGTTCGCCCGTCCCGAACCGGCGAGCGCGGTGACCAGGTAGGTCTTGCCGCAGCCGGGTGGGCCGTAGAGCAGCACGCCGCGCGGTGGCTGCACGCCGAGGCGGGCGAACGTGTCCGGGTAGGTCAGCGGCCACAGCACCGACTCGGTAAGTGTCTGCTTGACCTCGTCCAGACCGCCGACGTCGTCAAGGGTCACCGACGCCAGCTCCAGGGTGGACGCCGCCATCGTCGTCGGCCGGACCACCTCCAGGGCGGCGGTGAAGTCGGCCATCGCCACCGTCGGCGTCCGCGCGGACTTCTGCCGCAGCGCGGCGCGTACCCCGGCCTCCCGGACCAGCGCGGCCAGGTCCGCCGCCACGAACCCGGGGGTACGCCCGGCCACCTCGTCCAGCCGGACGTCGTCGGCGAGCGGCACCTGCCGGGTCAGCACGGTGAGCTGCTCACGGCGCAGGGCCGGATCGGGCAGCGGAACGCTGATCCGCAGCGACAACAGGTCCGGTGCGCGCAGCGCCGGGTCGACCGCCTCGGGCCGCCCGGTCGTGCAGACCACTGCGACACCCGCCCGGACGGTCTGGGCGAGCACCTGCCGGAACACCGTGGCCAGCGGGCCGGGCTCCTCCGCAGGTGCCAACGCCTCCACATCGGTGACCAGCAGCACCGCGGGTCCGCCGGCCCGAACCGTCGTCGCCGCCGCGCGCAGCCGGTCGGCCGCCGCCTGGTTGGTCAACGCGGCCACCTCGGGCGCCCACAGCGGGTGGACGCGCGCGCCCACCCGGGCGGCGACGGCCCGGACCAGAGCCGACTTCCCGGAACCGGCCGGCCCGGAGAGCAGCACGCCCAGCGAGATGGTGGTGCCCAGCCGGCCCAGCACCTCCCGGTGGTGAAAGCCGAGATCGAACAGCTCGGTCAGCTCCTCGGCCTGGGCGCGCAGGCCGGGCAGCTCGTCCACGTCGGGCACGTCGCCGGCCGCGTCCACCGTCGGGGCCGCGCCGGACGCCGGGGCCGCGACGGGCTCGCCGTGGGTGGCCGGGCCGTGCTCCCAGGCGACCACCGTGTCCATGGTGACCAGCGAACCGGCGGACTCCTCGACGGCGACCACGGTGAGCAGGGTGCTGGTCCACGCGAAGCCGACAGTGGTGGCGAGGCTGCGCCGGGCCGCCTCGACGAGGCCGCGCGTCGAGGCGTCCGGCAGCACGTCCTGCGGCAGCAGCGACACGTCGTCGCCCGTCGTGACCACCTTGCCGAGCAGGGCGAGCCGGAGCATCTCCGGGCTGACCGACGCCAGCACCTGCACCGGCCCGGTCACCGTGACCCGGGCCGCCGGGGTCAGCGGCAGCGGCGACACCCGCACCGGAGCGCCGTCCCGCAGGCCCAGGTTGCCCAGCGTGAGGTCGTCGGCGTACAGCAGGGCGCTGCTCGCGCCCGACCCAGCAGCGGCGACGATCCCGGCGGTCTCCCGGCGGCCCGTCAGTCGCACCGGGTCGCCGGGGCGCAGCCCCAGCGCGGTCAGCGCCTCCGGGTGCAGCCGCACGATGCCCCGTCGGGCGTCCAGCGCCGCGGGCCGCAGGCTCGCCGTCAGGGTCAGGTCGGGTTGGGCCACCGCCCGACCGTAGCCGCCGTCAGCACGTCGGCGCGGTCAGCGCCGCGGATCCAGCTCATCCAGCAGCGACGGATCCCGCCGGATCAGCTCTGCCAGCCGGGCCGCCGGGTCCGGGGTCAACCCGTCCGGGCCGGGTGCCCACGCCGGAACCGTCCGACCGGACAGCGGCCAGGACGGCGGGGGTTGCACCGGGGCCGCGGGCGGCTCCGGACCGACCGTGACGTCCGGGCCGTTCCAGGAGACCCGCAGCGGGTACGTCCGACCGTCGTGCTCGACGCGGACGGTCACCGCCAGGCCCGGGTGGGCGCCGACGACCTGGCGGACGGCCTCGGCCACCTCCTCGACCGGACCCCACCCGACGACGTCGCCGGGGCTCTCCGGTTCCGCGTGGCGACCATCGTGCCGGGCGGGCCCGGCGTTGCGCCCGCCCGTGGCGGCGCCCTGCCCGGCGGTCGGGCCCGGCGGTGGCGCGGTGTCGTCCCGATCGGTGACCCGCCGGCGCAGCGCCTCCTCGCGCCGGGCCAACCGGGCCAGCGTCTCGTCCAGGTCGCCCCTCACAGCTCACCCCTTCCCGCCACGGCCGGAGCCGGTCGGCTCAGGCCTTCCTGTCCCGGGTGGCCCGGTCCAACGCCCGGTCCAGGACGACCAGTAGAGCGTCCCGTACCGAGAGCCGGTCCCGGGCGTCGAACTGCACCAGGGGAACATGATCGCCGATGGCGAGCGCCCACCGGATCTCGCCGAGTTCCAGGGCCAGTCGTCCGTCGAACGCGTTGACCCCGACCACGAACGGCAACCCGGCCCGCTCGAAGAAGTCGATCGCCGGGAAACAGTCGTCCAGTCGGGAGCTGTCGACCACCACCAGCGCGCCGAGCGCACCCCGGGCCAGGTCGTCCCACATGAAACCGAACCGCGCCTGCCCGGGAGTGCCGAACAGGTAGAGCTTCAGGCTGCGGTCGATGGTCACGCAACCAAAATCCATCGCCACGGTCGTGGTGGTCTTGGTCGACCGTATGCCCGGGTCGTCCACGCCGATGCCGGCGCTGGTCATCTCGGCCTCGGTGGTCAGCGGGGCGATCTCGGAGATCGCCCCGACAGTGGTGGTCTTGCCCACGCCGAACCCGCCGGCGACGAGAATCTTGACCGGCACGGGGGGCGCCGCTGGTGGCCGGTTGGGCGGCCCGTCGCCGGCCGGCGGCCGGTACGGCGGTGGTGGGCCCGGCGGCGGGGGCGTGGCACGCCCGAGCGCCGGAGGAGTTCCCGGGGCCGTGCTGTAGCGGGCGGTGGCGCTGTTGCCGGCGAGCCCTCCGATCGGGACGCCCGGCCATTCAGGAGATCGCACGAAGTCCATCAATCACTCGCAGGATGAGGTCGGGGTCGAGGGCGTCGTCGGCGTCGGTGACGTGCACGTCCAGGTGCCCGGCGGCCCGCAGGTCGCCGACCAGGACCCGGGTCACGCCGAACTGCAGCCGGGTCCGGGCGGAGAGTTCGGCCACCGAGATCGGCTCGGCGCAGAGCGCGATGATCGCCTGGAGCTCCGGCGCCAGCAGGCCGACCGGCGGTTCGGTCCACCGGCCGCCGTCCGGGCGCAGGGTCACCTGCGTCTCCAGCCCGATCGCCGGATCCGCGCCGGCCACCCGCCCGGAGGTGAGCACGAACGGGCGCGGACCTGTCGGGCCGCCACCGCTCTGCTGCGGCTCCGGCGCCGCCGGCACGCCGCCCCCACCCGGGTGCGGCGTGCGCAGGTAGGGGCGGATCCGGGTCCCGGGCCCCGGGTCCGGGTCCTCGCCGGCGACGTCGGGGGTCACTGCTGGACGGCGTTCTTCAGCTCGGCGATCAGTCGCGGGGTCAGCGCACCACCGGCCCGACCGGCGAAGAGCGTCATCTCGTACGCGACGGTGCCCAGGTTCGCCGACCGGTCGGCGACGACGCCGAGTACGGAACCACTGCTGATCGCGCTGATCAGCAGGTAGCCGTCGGCCATGTCGACGATCACCCGGTTCAGGCCGCCGAGCGCGTACCAGCTGGCCGCGCCGCCGGCGAGGCTGGTCATGCCGGAGACCACTGCGGCCAGCCGCTCCGCGTTGGAGCGGTCCTTGATCGCCGACATGGCCATCAGCAGCCCGTCCGAGGAGACCGCGATCGCCTCCAGCACCCCGGCTGTGCTGGAGGTGAAGGAGTCCAGCAGCCAGTTGAACGTGCGCGCCTCGGGACTGAGGTCCCCGACGGCGCCGGGCTGGCTCTGGTGTTCGACGTTGTCGTGCAGGAAGGGGCTGGTCACCGTGATGATCCTTCTTCGTTCCGACGGTCTGGGCTGACTTCGCGGAGAGCACGGGCGACGCCCGCCTCGAACTCGGTGATGAGGTCGCGCACCTCGGCCGGATCCCCGAGGTGCTGGCTGGGCGGCTGGCAGGGTGGGGAGACCGTGAGGTTGGCGCCGGGCACCCGGCGGCTCAGTCGGGGACGGATCCGGGCGGGTCCGGCGGTGTCCGCCACCGTGGGGCCGAGGCCGCCCGGGGTGGCCGGCAGGTCGACCGTCTCGCCTGGATCCTCCGGCGTGGGGCCGGCGCTGGTGGTCGGCTCGGTGGCCGTCCGCATCGACCACTGCCCGACGGGGCGACCGGCGGCCGGCGGGACGCTCAGCTCGGCCCGGCGTACGCCGGACTGGAACGCCTCGACAAGTGCGCGAGCCGCCTCCGGGTCGGCGCTGCTGGCGTCGGCGGGCCGGGCCGGCGTGGCGGTGGCCGGGAGGCTGGCACCGGGCACCCGCTGCCGGATGCGGGGGCTGGCGGTCGCACCCGCCGCCGTCGCCGGGCTGTCCGTGGCGGCGGCCGGACCGGGTGCCGTGGCGGCCGGACCCGCTGCCGTGGCGGCCGGACCCGGTGCCGTAGCGGCGGGAACGCCGGTGTCGACGATTTCCCGCGCGCCGAACGCGTCCCAGGACTGGCCCGACTCCAGGCTGCGGGTGGCCCGGCTGAGCAGGTCCGTGTCGAATCCGGCAGGTGCCGCGACGGCGGCGCGGGTGCGGGTTTCGCGGGCGGAGTCGAGAGCGGGCCGTCGGCCCCGGTCCGGCACGGCCGCCCGGGCGACAGTCGCCCCGGCCCGGTCGGCGCGGCGCAGCACCAGCGACGTCTGCGGGATCTCCACCTGCGCGGTCACCCCGCCGCCCGCGGTGGCGGCGAGGCTCACCTCCCAGCCGTGGCGGCGGGCGAGCCGGCCCACCACGAAGAGGCCGAGCACCTCGGTCGGCGCCAGGTCGAGACGTTCGCGCCGGGTGAGCCGGGCGTTCTCCTCGGCCAGTCGCTGCTCGCTCATGCCGATGCCGTTGTCCACCACCGTGATCCGGGCGCCCCGCCCGGACGTCTCGCCGGCCACCAGCACCCGGGTGTGCGGCGGGGAGAAGACTGTCGCGTTCTCCATCAGCTCGGCCAGCGCCAGGACGAGGTCGCCGACGACCGCCGGAGCGGCGGCGATGCCCGCCGGCACCTGCACCTCGACGCGGGTGTAGTCCTCGATCTCGCCGAGCGCCAGCCGGACCACGTCGGCCAGCGGCACCGGCGCGGTGTGCGCGTCGGCGCCGGCCGAGCCGGAGAGCACCACCAGGCTGCCGGCGTTGCGCCGCAGCCGGCTGGAGATGTGGTCGAGCCGGTACAGGTGTTCAAGGCGGCCCGCGTCGGCCTCCTGTTGCTCCAGCCGGTCGATGAGCGCGAGCTGGCGACTCACCAGATTCTGCGTACGCCTGCCGACGTGGCCGAACATCTGCGCCACGTTGCGCCGGCCGGCGACCTGCCGCTCGACCAGCTGGGCGGCGGTGTTCTGCACCCGGTCGAAGGCCTTGGCCAGGTCACCGATCTCGTCGTTGGACCGGATGACCACCGGTTCCAACCGGACGGACTGGACGTGCTCCGTCTCGTCGTCGGTGACCCGGACCAGCTCCGCCTCGGCGACCCGGGCGACCCGGTCGGCGGAGCGGGTGAGCTGACTCAGCGGTCGGGCCACCGTGCGCGCGACCGCCGCGCTGAGCAGCACCACAAGCGCCAGGATCAGCGCCGCCGCGGCACCCACCAGGTACGCGGCGGTAAGCGCCCGCCGCTGGTCGGCCTTCACCTCGGCGAGAACGTCGGCGACGATCTTCTTCTCGACGAACTGGCCGAGCCGGATCATCGTGCGGACGGCCGGGAAGAGCGCCTCCAACGGCACGTCGCGGACCGCGCCGGCCGGGTCCCGTGCGCTGGTGATCAGGAAGTCGGGGCTGGTACGCGCGGCCACCGCGGCGTCGTTGAGCTGGGCCACCTTGAGCTGCTCCGGAGTGATCAGGCTGCGGAAGCGCGCGTTGTCGACCTGAAGCGCGGCGATGCACGCCACGTAGCCGGCGGTGGTGTCCGGAGTGCCGATCGCCTTGACCAGGATGCTCAGGGTGGCGCAGGTGCCGATGCCCTCGTCGGCACGCAGCAGCCCGTCGAGGGCGAGCACCTGGCGGCCGGGCAACGTCTCGGTGTCCACGTTGAAGACCAGCCGTAGCGACCCGATCAACTCTTTGTTGACGGGGCCGAACGCGTCCATGACCTGGCCGGGGTTCGCGGACCGACCCAGCACCGCCCTGCGGAGGTCGCCGAGCCTGGACACCCCGTCGAGCGCGTGGTCGACCTGCTCGGTCAGCGCGTCGCCGCCGTCGGCACGCAGGTCGGCCACCCGATCGTCCACGTCGGCGGCCTTGCGGATCACCTCGGAGCGGTCGACGCGGCGCAGGAGGAAGCCGACCGACAGGATGCGTTCCTGTTGCAGGTCCTGGACGAGGCTGCCGACCCGGCTGGCGAGCCGCACCTGCTCGGTGATGTCGGCGGCGCGTTGCGCGGCGGCCACCCGGTCCAGCACCACGGGCACCGCGAGGCCGACCATGCTGAGTAGGGGGATCACCACGAGCAGCGCGAGCTTTCCGCGGATTCGAAGCCTACCGAGAAGCATCGAACGGCCCCCACTGCGCGAGGATCGGCTCGTGGGCCGCACCGACCGGTTGCAGCGGTCGAAGCTCGGCCGGTTGGCCGGTCGGGGCTGACGGTTGCCAGGGGTCGCCGGGCGGCGGGGTGGCGGGGTTCCCGGCGTCCGGCGTGGCGGCCCGTCGACGTGCGCGTCGACCGGCGGCGATCAGTATCCAGGCGAGCCAGGCCAGCAGCAGGAAGGCCGCCACGCCCGCTCCGGCGGCCAGCCAGCGGTCCCGGGCCAGCCCGTCGCTCCGCTCGGTGAGCAGGGCGTCCAGTTCGCCGAGGATGACCGGCTGGAGCTGGCGCGCGGCGTTGCGGGAGTTGAGTGCCGCGGCGGTCAGTTGACCCTGGTCGACGGTGCCTCCACCGCTCGGGGTCGAGTACAGGGCCAGCGCCTCCACCGACCGCTGATAGGCGTCCAGCGGGGTCAGCACGTTGGCGCCCAGGTCGGTGCTCTCCGAGCTGTCCACGGCGGAGCGCAGGTTGTCGACCACCTCGTTCGCGGGCAACAGGGCGGACACCCGCAGGCCGGTCAGCTCCATCAGGCTGCGGGGCCGTTCGGCGGCCGGCCGTCGGGTGGCGAGCGCACCCAGGTCGGCGAGCCGGCCGGCGGCCACCACCGCCTCGGGCAGCTTCTGGCCTGCGCTGTCCTGCAGGAAGAAGGAGTCGGCGCCCGGGTCACGGCCCAGTCCCGAGCTCTCCCGGACCTTGCGGTGCAGGGCGAGCAGCAGGTCGGTGACCTCGCCGTACGCGGTGTAGGCGGCCTCCGGGTCGGCGGGGCTGCGGTCGCGCAGCGCCTCCACCTTGGCCCGTAGCCCGGCCCACCGTTCCTGGCTGCGCAGTTTCCCGCCGATGCGGGCGTCCACCGTGGCGGCCTGCTCGACCGCGCGGCTCAGCGGCTCGCCGGGAACGGGGCGTCCGGCCACGGCCGCGGACTGGGCTTCCACAAGTGCCTCGGTGACCGGGACCAGGGCGCGCAGGTACTGCACGCCGAGTCGTTCGGAGTCGGCAAGGCTCCGGTCGTCACCGGTGTGCCGCCAGGTGGATGCGAAGAGCAGCCCCACCGGTGCCAGCAGCGCGACGATGAGCAGCAACGGCATCGACCGGCCCAGCATGGACGTCCGTCGACGGGCCCGCGGCGCGGGGACTGTCATGGTGTGTCTCCTCCGGCGTCGGGCGGGGGAACTGCGCGGCGTCGGGCTCGCCGACAGGTCCCGTCCACCGGACCGGAAAACTAACCGAACCCTGTGGGGGTCAACCGGTTGCCGGTGAGTCAGGTTTGCGTCAGTTCGAGCGATGTCACCGTTCGTCAGGGTTCCGAGCACGCTGTGTTCCGTCGATGTGTGTGACATGAAGGGATCGAGGGGGATATCCGCGGAAGATCGGAATTCACGGGATCCGAACTCAACTCACCCGGCCGCGGCGGAGGATGGGCGGTCGCACCGGAGTGGATCACCGATTGGAGCAACCGGACGGACGTACGGCGGATCTCAGCCAACGCTCAGCCTGCGGCCCGTACCGTGTGCCGCATGAGACCGCCCTCGCCGGCCGCGTGGTTCCGGCGTGCCCTGCCCACCCGCCGCCGCGCGATCGCCGCTGTGGTGGTCGTCGTGCTGCTGGCAGCCGCCGTGACCTGGGCGGTGTGGCCACAGGGATCGGGCGTACGCACCGAGAGCGCGATGCTCACCGTCCGCTCCGGACCAGCCGGCGACCAGCCGGTGAATCTGGACACGACCCTCTACCTGCCGGACGATGCCTCGTCCGGCCGGAAGGTGCCGGCGGTGCTGCTGGCGCACGGGTTCGGCGGTACGAAGGAGTCGGTGCGCTCGGACGCGGAGGAGTTCGCCGGGCGCGGCTACGCGGTGCTGACCTGGACCGCGCGGGGCTTCGGCCGCAGCGGCGGCGAGATCCACCTGGACAACCCGGACTACGAGGTACGCGACGCCGAGCGGCTGCTGGACTGGCTGGCCGCCCGGCCCGAGGTGCGCACCGACGCCCCCGGCGATCCGAAGGTCGGCGTGGTCGGCGGCTCGTACGGCGGCGGGTTGGCGCTGCTGCTGGCCGCCCAGGACCGGCGGGTGGACGCGATCGTCCCCATGATCACCTGGAACGATCTGTCCCGGGCGTTCCTGCCGGAGAGCACCGGCGCGGCACCGACCGAGGGCGTGTTCAAGAAGGGCTGGGCGGGTCTCTTCTTCGGTGGGGGCGGCAACGTGGGCAGTGGCCCGGCCGGCCTCTCCGGTACGACCGCGGCCCAGCCCGAGCAGGCGCCGGCGTCGGCCGGCCCGCCCAGCCCGGGCCCGGGTGAGGGCCCAGGCACCGCTCCCGGTGGCGCCCCGGCCGGCGCCGCCGACCCGTCCTGCGGGCGGTTCGCCGCCGACGTGTGCGCCGCGTACCTGCGGATCGCCACCACCGGCCAGGCCGATCAGGCCGCCGTGGACCTGCTGCGCCGCTCCAGCCCGGCGGGCGTGCTGGACCGGATCAAGGCCCCCACCCTGCTGGTGCAGGGTGAGGCGGACACCCTCTTCCCGCTCGGTGAGGCGGACGCGAACGCCAAGGGCATCGCCGCCGCCGGCACCCCGGTCCGGGTCGCCTGGTTCACCGGCGGCCACGACGGTGGCAGTGGACCCCGCTCGGACTCCGACCGGGTGAAGTTCCTGACCGTCCAGTGGCTCGACCACTACGTCAAGGGCGAGGGCGACCCGCCCGGCGACGACTTCACCTGGTCGCGGATCGCCGGCTTCGACGCGCTCGACCGGGGCCTGGTCGCCACCGGCTTCCGCCGCGCCGACTATCCCGGCCTGGGCGGCAACGCCCGCCGGGAGGTGACGGTCACCGGTCCGGCGCAGCCGATCGCGAACCCGCCGAACGGCAACCCGGCCGCGATCTCCTCGATCCCGTTCGCGGGCGGGCTCGCCTCGCTGCTGGACGGGGTGGCCGGTGACGTGCCCGGCCAGCACGCCCGGTTCGAGTCGGCACCGCTCACCGAGGCGGTGGACGTGGCGGGCGCACCCACCGTCACGGTGCGGGCCGCCTCGCCGACCGGGGAGGCGGTGCTCTTCGTCAAGCTCTACGACGTCGACCCCGACGGCGCGGCCACCCTGCCGAACGGCCTGGTCGCCCCGATCCGGCTCACCGGCCTGCCGCAGCGGGTGCAGGACGCCCGCCCGGTCACCGTGACGCTGCCCGGGATCGTCCGCCGGGTGGAGGCCGGCCACCGGCTGCGGCTGGTGGTGGCCACCTCCGACCAGGCGTACACCACGCCCGCCGCGCCGACCGTCTACACGGTGGCCGCGGACGGCGCGGTCAGCCTGCCCACCGTCAGCGGCGAGCCGATCCCCACCGCAGCCACGATCTGGCGCTGGGTGCTCGCCGGCCTGCTCGCCGCCATCGTGATCGGGCTCGTCGTGGTCGTCGCCCTGGTCCGCCGCCGGCACCGCCGCCAGGACCGCTCGGTGCATCCGGAGTACGCGGACACCCCGCTGGCCGTACGCGCGCTGCGCAAGGAGTACGCGGACGGCTTCGTCGCGGTGTCGAACGTCGACTTCGAGGTGCACCCCGGTCAGGTAGTGGGTCTGCTCGGGCCGAACGGCGCCGGTAAGACCACCACCCTGCGGGTGCTGATGGGGCTGACCCAGCCGACCGCCGGCGAGATCTACGTCTTCGGTCGTCGGCTGGTGCCCGGCTCGCCGGTGCTGTCCCGGATCGGCGCGCTGGTGGAGGGGCCCGGTTTCCTGCCGCACCTGTCCGGTCTGGACAACCTGAAGGCGTACTGGAAGGCCACCGGCCGGCCGGCCGAGGACGCGCACTTCGACACGGCTCTGGAGATCGCCGGGCTGGGCGACTCGGTGCACCGGAAGATCAAGAATTACAGCCACGGCATGCGCCAGCGGCTCGCCATCGCCCAGGCGATGCTCGGTCTTCCCGAGCTGCTGGTGCTGGACGAGCCGACCGACGGGCTCGACCCGCCGCAGATCGCCGAGATGCGCCGGGTGCTCCAGCGCTACGCCACCGACGGTCGCGCGGTGCTGGTCTCCAGCCACCTGCTGGCCGAGGTGGAGCAGACGTGCACGCACGCCGTGGTGGTGAACAAGGGCCGGATCGTGGCGTCCGGGCCGGTGCAGGAGATCGTCGGCGAGTCGCCGAGCGTGCTGTTCGACGTGACCGATCCGGTGGCGGCGCGGGCGGTGCTGGACCGGCTGCACGGCGTACGGGTGCTGCCGGAGAGCGACGGGCAGCTGGTGGTCGACACCAACGGCACGGCCCGCAGTGAGGTGGTGGCGGAGCTGGTGCGCGCCGGCATCGGGGTGGACCGGGTGGTGCCCCGGCGACGCCTGGAGGACGCGTTTCTCGCCCTGGTGGGCGAGAACTCTCGGGGAAGCGGTGACCGGTGATGGCTGGATCTTCCGTCGAGGCGCCGGTGGGCGTCACCGACCCGGCCGGTGCGGCCCGGGGCTACCGCCCCTCGGCCACGATGCCCTTCGCGGCGGAGTTCCGGCGGCAGGCGTCCCGGCGGCGGACCCAGTTGGCGCTGGGGTTCATGGTGCTGCTGCCGCTGATCATCCTGGTCGCCTTCCAGTTCAACTCCGGCGGCGACGACGACAACGGCAACAACGAGTTCGCCAGCCTGGTCGACCTGGCCACCTCCGGCGGGCTCAACTTCACCCTCTTCTCGATCTTCGTGTCGGCGTCGTTCCTGCTGGTCGTGGTCGTCGCGCTGTTCTGCGGCGACACGGTGGCCAGCGAGGCGAGCTGGGGCAGCCTGCGCTATCTGCTGGCCATCCCGGTGCCCCGGGCCCGGCTGTTGACGGTGAAGCTGGTGGTCGCGCTCGCGTACTCGGGGCTGGCCCTGCTGCTGCTGGCCGGCACCGCCCTGGTCGCCGGCACGCTGCGCTACGGCTGGTCGCCGCTGCGCAGCACTGTCGCCGCCGAGCTGGAGCCGACCGAGGGGCTGCTCCGGCTGCTGGCAGTGCTCGGCTACCTCGCGGTCGTACTCCTGGTGGTGGCCGGCCTGGCGTTCCTGCTGTCGGTGACGACGGACGCCGCGCTCGGCGCGGTCGGCGGAGCGGTCCTGCTCTGGATCCTGTCCAGCATCCTGGACCAGATCACCGCGCTGGGCGGTCTGCGTGACTTCCTGCCCACCCACTTCAGCACCGCCTGGCTGGGGCTGCTCTCCACGCCGGTGCAGACCGACGACGTGGTACGCGGCTGCATCTCGGCGATCAGCTACGCGACGCTGTTCTGGGGGTTGGCGTTCTGGCGGTTCACCCGCAAGGACATCACGTCGTAGCCGCCTTCCAGGCGCTCACGCCGATCCGGCCGGTGTTGCCCACGTCGACCGGGCCGTGCGGGTCGACCTCCTCGGCCGGCTGACCGGCGGCGGGCGCGATCGTCAGGTACGCCCCGGCGGTGGCCACCACCGTCGGATCGGTGACCAGGTTGCGCCAGAGGACGGTGGCGACAGCCCGCTCGCCCTTCTGCAGCGTGATCGGCTGCGGCGGCTGATCGAAGCCCGACGTGATCTCCTTCGCGCCGTTCACCACCCGCAGGATGATCGGCTTGCGCTGCTCGTTCAGGACCCACACCACCGGGTAGCCGTTGAGTTGGTAGGGGCGGTCGGCGCAGTTGACCAGTTCCAGGCCGAGGGCGCGCAGGCCCATCGCCGCGTCCCCGCCGGTGGACCGGATCCGGACGCCGGAGGCCGGGCACTCGGGGACCGGGTCGGCGCTCGCCGACGGGGTCGTGGCGGGCCTGGGCGGTGGCGGGCCCGTAGGGTCCCCGCCCGCGTCCCGATGTTCGTCGGTGGTGCAGGCGGTGAGCAGAAAGGCCGCCGCGACCGCCGCGATGACCCGTCGCCGTGCTGCCGTACCGAGGGAGATCATCCGCCGATCCTCGCCCACCCGGGCGTTCCGCCGCAGGCCGGCCCCGCGCTCGCCACGGTCAGGTGCCGTGCCACCGGCGATCGCTCGGCCTCGCCGATGGTCCTCCGCCCCACACCTGGGGCAGCTCGACAGGCTGTACGGCCACCCCAACGGGCGATACGTTCTGGCGGGAGCGCTCCCATACTGCGATATATTCCGATCGGGGATTTTCCCACCAGCAAGGAATTTATTAACTTCGATACATTCGTGGCCCACCATTGAAGAGATCTGTCCCCTTCGATGGAGGTCTCCATGAACGTCTCTCGGCTCGGCGGGCCGACCCTGTCCCTGTTCCGCATCGTGACCGGCCTGCTGTTCATGCTGCACGGCCTGTCCTCGGTCTTCGGGTTGTTCGGCGGCAACCCCATGACCGGTGCGGCCATCCCGCTCGGCTCCTGGCCGGGCTGGTGGGCCGCGCTGATCCAACTGATCTGCGGCGCGCTGGTGCTGGCCGGGCTCTTCACCCGGCCCGCCGCGCTTCTCGCCTCCGGCTCGATGGCATACGCCTATTTCGTGGTCCATCAGCCCGAAGGCCTGCTCCCGCTGCGCAACGGCGGTGAGCTGTCGGCGCTCTTCTGCTGGTCGTTCCTGCTGGTCGCGGCACTCGGCTCGGGCCCCTGGGCGCTCGACGCGCTGCTCGCCCGGCGTCGCGCCGACGCCCCACCGGCCTCGGTGAGCGACCCCGCCCCGGTTTCCGCCTGACCGCACCCGAAACCGCGCGTCGCCGGAGCCTCGACGAGGCGGCTCCGGCGACGCGCCCGGTCAGGGTCGGGCCGGCTCGGGCCTGGTCGGGCCGCGTCGATCGGAGGCGGAAGCAGGCGGGCGCGGGCGTCAGGCCGGAGGGCGCGGGGCGAGGACCGCGTCCAGGAGGCCCGGGTACCGCTGGTCCACCTCGTCGCGGCGCAGCCGGACCAGTCGGCTGGTGCCGGCGGCCCGGGTGCGGGTCAGGCCCGCCTCGCGCAGCACCTTGAGGTGGTGGCTGCGGGTCGCCTTGGAGACGCCGAAGTCGAAGCTGCCGCAGGCGGCCTCGCCGCCCTCGGCGAGCGCCCGCACGATCTGTAGCCGCACGTCGTCGGCGAGTGCGGCCAGCACAGCGGTGACCGGTACGGCGGCCAGGTCGGGTTCGTGCGGCTCCATGTGACCAGTGTAACCCTTGTTCGACAACTTTCGAACAACACCCTATGGTCGGTGTCGTTGGTTCGAAGATACTCGAACATTGGAGCTGACGATGCGATCCCGCGCCGCCGCCTATCCGCTGCTCGCCGTGCTCGCCTGGGGCGCGATGTTTCCGATCCTGGCCAGCGCGCTGAGCCGGGTCGATCCACTCAACCTGACCACCGCCCGCTACCTGTTCGCCGCCGTCATCCTGGTCGCCATCCTGCTGGTTCGCGAGGGCGCCACCGCGCTGCGGCTGGGGGGTCGGGGAGTCGAGGTGGTGGTGCTCGGCGTCGTCGGCTTCGCCGGCTTCAACCTGCTCACCAACCTGGCGCTCGAACACGCCGCCCCGCAGCAGATCTCCCTCTTCGTGGCCACCACACCGGTCATCACCCAGCTGGTCCGCTGGGCGCGGGACGGCGTACGACCGAAGCCGCTTCTGCTGGCTCTCTCCCTGGTGGCGCTCCTCGGAGTCGGCCTGGTGATCACCCGCGGCAGCCTGGCCGGTCTCGGCCAGTTCGGTCTCGGCGGCCTCATGATGATCGGCGCGGTGCTCGGCTGGGGCATCTACACCCACGGCGCCAGCCGGTTCGGCGCCTGGTCGCCGCTGCGCTTCACCACGCTTACCGCGCTCGCCGGCACGGCCGCCATGCTGGCCGCGAGCATCGGCGCCGACGCCGTCGGGTGGCAGCACGCGCCGGCCGCCGCCGACCTCGTGGCGGTCGCCCCACAACTGGCGTACGCCGTGATCGTCGCCGCCGTCGTCGCGGTGCTGGCGTGGAACACAGGTGTGCAGCGGCTGGGCTCCGCCAACGCGGCCCTGTTCATGAACCTGGTGCCGGTGACCACCTTCGTCGTGCAGATCGCCCGCGGCTACCGGCCCGAGGCCATCGAGCTGGTCGGCGCCGCGATCACCATCGCCGCCCTGGTCGCCGCGAACCTCGCCACCAGGGCACGGACCCGGTCGTCGTCCCTGCCGCAACCCACGGCGGTCACCGACCCGGCCGCGGTGGTCGACCCGGTGGCGGTGGCCGCCCGCTGACCCACTCACTGGGATACCCGGTGGAGGCGACAGGCAACGTTGCCTAGACTCGACGGCACAACTGCATACCTCATCCAGAGGGGCTGAGGGATACGGCCCGACGACGCCCCGGCAACCACCCCGCGCGCTCACCGCTGAGCGACAGGCGGGGCAGGTGCCAATTCCGTCCCCGCCGCACCGTGCGATGCGGGGAAAGATGAGAGGACTCTCGACATGACGTCGACGCTCGCCGCCTCCGGCATCGACACCTCCGCAAGCCCCGCCCGCGCCCTGGTCTGTCGCGCCTGTTCGGCCCGCTACCCGCTCGCCGCCCAGCACGCCTGCTACGAGTGTTTCGGTCCCCTCGAAGTGGACTACGACACCGCGGCCCTGGCCACTGTCACCCGCGAGCAGATCGAGGCGGGCCCGAACAACATCTGGCGGTACGCCGCGCTGCTGCCCGCCGGCCAGGACCCGGCCACCCGGGTCACCCTCGACCCGGGGCTGACCCCGCTGGTGGCGGCCCCGCACCTCGCCGCCGAGCTGGGCATCACCGCACCGCTGTGGGTCAAGGACGACAGCGCCAACCCGACCCACTCGTTCAAGGACCGGGTCGTCTCGGTGGCGCTGACCGCCGCGAAGGCACTCGGCTTCACCCGGTTCGCCTGCGCGTCCACCGGCAACCTGGCCAACTCGGTGGCCGCGCACGCCGCCCGCGCCGGTGTGCCCTCGGTGGTCTTCATCCCCAGTGACCTGGAGCAGGGCAAGGTCATCACCACCGCCGTCTACGGCGGCGAGCTGGTCGCCATCGACGGCTCGTACGACGACGTCAACCGGCTCTGCGGTGAGCTGGTGGAGACCGACGAATTCGAGGACACGGCGTTCGTCAACGTGAACGTCCGGCCCTACTACGCGGAAGGCTCCAAGACCCTCGGTTACGAGGTGGCCGAGCAGCTCGGCTGGCGCATCCCGGCCCAGGTGGTCATCCCGATGGCAAGCGGTGAGCTGCTCACCAAGATTGACAAGGCGTTCTCCGAGCTGGTCGAGATCGGCCTGGTCGAGGCGCCGGCCGGCGGCTGGAAGGTCTTCGGCGCCCAGTCGGCCGGCTGCAACCCGATCGCCGCCGCGCTGCACGCCGACACGGACACCATCACCCCGGTCAAGCCCACCGGCATCGCCAAGTCGCTCAACATCGGCGACCCGGCTGCCGGCCTCTACGCCCTGGAGGCGGTCCGGCGCACCGGCGGTTGGATGGAGTACGCCGACGACGACGAGATCCGCGCCGGCATCCGTGACCTGGCCCGCACCACGGGCGTCTTCGCCGAGACGGCGGGCGGGGTGACCGCGGCGGTGCTGCGCAAGCTGGTCGAGTCCGGGCGACTCGACCCCACGGCGGAGACTGTCGTGTTCAACACCGGCGAGGGCCTGAAGACCATCGACGCGGTGGCCAGTCAGGTCGGCCCGACCCACCACATCAAGCCCAGCCTTCGCGCCGCCCGCGACGCCGGCCTCCTCGGCTGATCCTCGGGTTGAACGTGCCGACCTGCCGGTAACTGGGTTTTCGCTGTGAGTATGGAAAACCCGCCGGTCTGGACTTGACGGCAGGAACCGGACGGCGCAAGATGCTCCGTGCGGGAGGGCATTTCGCCGGAGACTTTTGAAGTTCTTGCGACCCAACGCCGGAGGCGTTGTGCGAGTGTCCCTCCCGACCACGTCCGATGAGGCCAGCGAATATTCGCTGGCCTCATCGCTTTTGCGGCTGTCAGGCTCCCGGGCATGAGCATCACGATCACGTCCTTCGACGGCGCCGACCGGGCCGCTGTCGACGAGGCGTACCGGGTCGGGGCGGCGGCCAACGAGGTCGACCTACCGGACTTCCCGCCCTTCTGCCGGCGTCGCTTCGACGCGCTGTTCCACACTCCGGCACCCGGCACCCGATCGCTCTGGGCACTGGCCCGGCTGGACGGGGTGCCGGCCGGATACCTCCAACTCGACCTGCCGCAGCTCGACAACACCGACAACGCCACCGCCGAGCTGACGGTGCGTCCCGACCTGCGGCGGCGCGGCGTCGGCCGGGCGCTGCACGAGTACGGGGTGCGACTGCTGCGGGAGCACGGCCGCAAGCGGGTGGTCGCGATGACCGTCCGCGCGCTGCCCGGCGGTGCGGCCCGTTCCGGGGCGGGCGACGCGTTCGCCGCCTCGACCGGCGCGCAGTCCGCCCTGGCCGAGGTGCGTCGCCGGCTGGAGATCGCCGACATCGACCGACCTGCCCTGCGGGCGGCGCTCGCCGAGGCCGGGCCGCGGGCCGAGGGCTACCGGTCGGTCTGTTGGCAGGGCAGCACGCCGCAGGAGTACGTGGCGGACATCGCCTACCTGGACAGCCGGCTGTTGATGGACGCGCCAATGGGTGACGTGCAGTGGGAGCCGGAGCAGGTGGATGCCGAGCGCATCCGGGGCAACGAGCGCGCGTTGGACGCCCGGGGCCGGCGGTGCTACCACCTCGGGATGCGGCACGAAGCGTCCGGTCGGCTGGTCGCCTGGACACTGCTCGACGTGGGCGCCTCCGCCGACTGGCACGCCTTCCAGCAGATCACCATCGTCGACCCGGCCCACCGTGGGCACCGCCTGGGCCTGATCGCCAAGGCGGAGAACCTGCACCACCTGCTCACCCACGAGCCGGCGGTACGCGTCATCGACACCTGGAACGCGGCCAGCAACAGCTACATGGTGGCGATCAACGAGCAGCTCGGCTTCCGCCCGGTGGACGCCTGGAACAACTGGCAGCTCACCCTCTGACGGGTATCGGCGCTACTGCTCGCCGACCGGACTCAGGCATGATGGCTGGCATGACGGAGACCCCGCATCCCCTGTACGACAGGCACGCCGACACCCTCAACCGTGCGCTGACCGCGATCACGGAGCGGGGCTACTGGTCCGCCTATCCCGAGTCCCCCAGCCCCCGCGTGTACGGCGAGACCGCCGCCGCCGACGGCAAGGCCGCCTTCGAGGCGTACCTGGGTGGTGATTTTCCGCTCGACCAGCCGGGCACCGGCGAGCGGATCGCCACCGAGACGAGCCCGTTCGGGGTCGAGCTGGCGGTGCGTTACCCGCACGCCGGCACCGACGAGCTGATCGCCGCCGCCTCCGCCGCGCTGCCGGCCTGGCGCGACGCCGGCCCGCAGGCCCGCGTGGGCGTGTGCCTGGAGATCCTCGACCGGCTGCACAAGAACATCTTCGAGCTGGCCAACGCGGTGCAGTTCACCAGCGGGCAGGCGTTCGTGATGGCCTTCCAGGCCGGCGGCGCGCACGCGCTGGACCGGGCGCTGGAGGCGCTGGCGTACGCGTACGCCGAGATGACCCGGCACCCCGGCACGGCCGGCTGGGAGAAGGCCGCCGGCAAGGGCGACCCGCTGCGGATGACCAAGACCTTCCACGTGGTCCCGCGTGGGGTGGCGCTGGTGATCGGCTGCAACACCTTCCCGACCTGGAACTCGTACCCCGGGCTGTTCGCCTCGCTGGTCACCGGCAACCCGGTGATCGTCAAGCCGCACCCGCGCGCGGTGCTGCCCCTGGCCGTCACGGTGAAGTACGCCCGGGAGGTGCTCGCCGAGGCCGGCTTCGATCCGAACCTGATCCTGCTGGCCGCCGAGGCGCCCGGCGAGAAGCTCGCCAGCGACCTGGCCCTGCACCGGTCCGTCAAGATCGTCGACTTCACCGGCTCCACGGAGTACGGCGACTGGCTGGAGACGCACGCCCGGCAGGCGTCGGTCTACACCGAGAAGGCCGGGCTGAACACGGTGGTCATCGACTCCACCGACGACTTCGCCGGCATGTGCCGCAACCTCGGCTTCACCCTGACCCTCTACAGCGGCCAGATGTGCACCACCTCGCAGAACATCCTCATCCCCGCCGGTGGCATCGAGACCGACCAGGGCCACAAGAGCTTCGACGAGGTGGCCGGCGGGATCGCCGCGGCGGTCGGCAAGCTGACCGCCGACCCGGCCCGGGGCGTCGAGCTGACCGGCGCCATCGTCAACGACGGGGTGCTGGAGCGGCTGGCCGAGGTCACCAAGGTGGGTGAGCCGGTGCTGGAGTCACGGGCCGTGGCCCACCCGGCGTACGCCGACGCGGTGGTGCGTACCCCGACGATCGTGAAGCTGCGCGCGGACGACGCCGAGACGTACGGCCGGGAGTGGTTCGGGCCGATCTCGTTCGCCATCGCCACCGACTCCACCGCGCACAGCCTGGAACTGCTGCGCCGGACGGTCGGCGAGAAGGGCGCGCTGACGGCCGGGGTCTACTCGACCGACGAGGCCGTGCTGGACGCGACCGAGGCGGTGGCGGTCGAGGTCGGGGTGCACCTGTCCTGCAACCTCACCGGCGGGGTCTTCGTGAACCAGTCGGCGGCGTTCTCCGACTTCCACGGCAGTGGCGCCAACGCGGCGGCGAACTCGGCGCTGACGGACGGGGCGTACGTGGCCAATCGGTTCCGGATCGTGCAGTCGCGGCGGCCTGTCTGATTGTTGCGGTTGGGGTTTCCGGGGCAGCCCGCCCCGCTCCGGGCGGTCAGGCTTGATCCCTGCGCGGGGCGGGCTGCCCCGGAAACCCTGGCGTGGGCACTGTTGTCGCTGACGCATCCGGCTTTGGGAGACATCACCGGGGTTCTGCCTTGGGATGGGTTCTTTGTTTCCTGGGCGGTTCTCTTGGCTCCGGGTCGGTTGTCTTGGCTCCGGGGCGGTTCTTTGTCTCCCGGTCGGGTCGCTTGTTTTTAGGCGGGGCGGCGCATCTGTAGTTCGTTCAGCGCGGGGATCGTGGGGTGGGGGACCCGCACGCCGGTGTCGGTGAAGCCCAGCCGCTGGTAGGCCCGGTAGGCGCGGTCGTTGCCCACCACCACCTCCAGCAGCAGCTCCGGTCGGCCGCAGGCCCGCGACCAGGCGGCCACCCCGTCGATCAGCTCGCCGAGCAGCCCGCTGCCCCGCCAGGCCGGCGTCACGTACACGGCGTAGATGACTGTCAACCCCGGCTCGTTCGGAGCGACCGTGCCACCGGCGTGCCCGACCAGACGGCCTCCCGGGTCCGCGACGAACTGCGCGTTGTGGGGGCCGACCGACGTGTACGCCACCCGCGCGGCGAACTCGCTGTGCGGTCGGGCCGCCGCGTCGGCCAGGGTCTCCAGGAAGGCCAACGGCGCGTCGGCGAGCATCTCCAGGCGCAGTGCCCGCATCCGGGCGGCGTCCTCCGGCCGGACCCGGTGGATCTCGGCCTGCCGAACGGCGGCTGAGCCGATATCGGTGGTCATGCCTGCATGCCTACCACAGGGGCCGGAGCTGCCTCGGGGCGTGGCCCGCACCGCTGGCGGGCCGCCGAGGACCCCCGGGTCCGGTCGTCCGGGGCCCGTTCCGGCCCGTCCCGGGACCCGGTCGGGTCGCCCGGGAATACGCCCGATTTGGGGTCGTGCGCGGCCGTCACTCCTCGTGTAGCGTGCGATTTCGGTCACCCTTTCAGCGGCCGTCGTCGATCGCTGAGGCGGTGGTCCGAGGGCGTCCGGCCGTGCCGCGCGCCCGGGGCAGGCAACGCTGCGCAAGAGTGAGGGAAGTGCACAGTGGCACAGGGTTCCGTGAAGTGGTTCAACGCCGAAAAGGGCTACGGCTTCATCGCCGTCGACGGCGGTCAGGACGTGTTCGTTCACTTCTCCGCGATCGAGATGGACGGCTACAAGGCGCTGGACGACGGCCAGCGGGTGGAGTTCGAGATCGCCCAGGGGCAGAAGGGCCCGCAGGCGGAACACGTACGCGTCATCGCCTGAGCGAATTCCCGGCCTCCTCGCTAGCGGATAGGCCCCCGATCGGCTGACCGGTCGGGGCTGGCGGTGCGGACGCCCACCCGGGAAGATCGTGAGCCGTTCCAGCCGATGCTGAGGAGGGTTCATGACCGACCAGTCGCCCCCACCCACCACGCCCTCCGGGCCGGGTGAGCCGGGGCCGTCCGACCCCACCTCACCCGTCTCCGGCGCGGCTCCGGGCGGATCACCGGCCTCCGGCGCAGACCCCGGGCCGCCCGGATACGGCCCCGGCCCCGCGAGGCCGCTGGGCCCCACTCCCCAGGGCTGGGGGCAGGCCGGTCCGCCGGATCCCACCGCGCAGGGCGGTTGGGGTCCGCCGGCCGGGCCGCCGCCCGGTTGGGACCCCGCGCAGGGTGGCTGGGGTCCACCGGCCGGGCCGCCGCCCGGTTGGGACCCGGCGCAGAGCGGCTGGGGTCCGGCCGGTGCGCCGCCGCAGGGTTGGGTCTTTCCGCCCACCGGCGGCTACCCGCCCGGGGCGGGCCCCTACGGTGGGCAGCCGTGGTATCCGGGGGCGCCGGTCGGCTGGTACCCGCCGGGTCACGGGCTCGACCCGAACGACGCCCTGGTCACTCCGCCCGGCGCCGGCGTCGGGGGCTGGTTCGAGCGGTGCGCTGGCGCACTGCGGCGGGGCTGGCGGCAGTTGGTGCCGATCATGCTGCTCACGCAGGTCCTGCCGGCGGCGGTGCTGTCGGTCGTCTCGCTGGGCCTGGACCCGTCGCCCGGCTGGGAGGCGCAGGCCGAGATGGATCCGGCCGCCGGACTGCCGGACAACTTCGCCGCCACCCTGGTAACCCTCGTCGCCGTGCTGGTCGGCGGCAGCCTGCTGATCGGTCTGGTGCAGGCCGTGGGGTGGGCCGCCGGCAGTTGGGTGATCACCCAGCAGGCGACCGGCCGGCCCGCCAGCGTCGACGCGGCGCTGCGGTACGGCCTGCGCCGGGCGCTCGGCCTGTGGGGCTGGACGTTGCTGGTCAGTGTGCTCATCGGCATCGGCTTCTGCTTCTGCGTCCTGCCGAGCATCTATCTGGCGTTCGCGTTGAGCATGGCCGGTCCGGTCTACCTGTTCGAGCGGCAGAACCCGATCGGCAGGTCGTTCGGGATGTTCCACGCCCGGCTCGGGCTGCTGCTCGGCCGGGTGGCACT
Source organism: Micromonospora sp. MH99 (assembly GCF_021442385.1). Lineage (GTDB taxonomy): Bacteria > Actinomycetota > Actinomycetes > Mycobacteriales > Micromonosporaceae > Micromonospora. The sequence continues at coordinate 5,206 of NZ_MUZA01000016.1, read as the reverse complement.
GGTGGGCGGGGCTGTGATCGTCGGCACCGTGGTTCCGGGCGTCCTGGAGTCGGTGGGCACCACCGGGGTGGGCACGGACCCGTTCGCGTCTCCGGGCACCGCGGTTCTGGTGGTGGCGGTGATCGGTGTCACGGCGGTGCTGGCGCTGCCGGCCCACCTCGCCCAGTTGATCGGCCTGCTGATCACGTACGCCGAGCAACGCGCCCATGAGGCGCCGGTGAACGGGGCCGCACTGGCTGCGGAACTCGGCTGAGCGGGCCCATCGTGCTTGCACTCGGCAGGTGAGAGTGCTAAACAAGTCATTGGCACTCGCATACCGTGAGTGCCAATGGTCGGGACGGTGGGGCCAGGTTGCCCGGGCGTGGAGACGCCGGGGCGGCACATGGCCGGTCGTCGCGGGCTATCCGGCCCGGCCGAAGGACGTCGTCGTCGCCAGGTGGCGACGTCCCAAGGTGCGTACACCAGGCGGCCCATCCGGGGGACACATCTCGGGTGGCCCGTGAGTGTCCAGGAGGACAACGCCGTATGGCCAAGATGATCGCTTTCGACGAAGAGGCTCGCCGCGGCCTCGAGCGGGGCATGAACCAGCTCGCCGACGCCGTAAAGGTGACCCTCGGCCCCAAGGGCCGCAACGTCGTGCTCGAGAAGAAGTGGGGTGCCCCCACCATCACCAACGATGGTGTGAGCATCGCCAAGGAGATCGAGCTCGAGGACCCGTACGAGAAGATCGGCGCCGAGCTGGTCAAGGAGGTCGCCAAGAAGACCGACGACGTCGCCGGTGACGGCACGACGACGGCGACCGTCCTGGCCCAGGCCCTGGTTCGCGAGGGCCTGCGCAACGTGGCCGCCGGCGCCAACCCGATGGCCCTGAAGCGGGGCATCGAGGCCGCGGTCGCGAGCGTCTCGGAGGAGCTGTCCAAGCTCGCCAAGGACGTCGAGACCAAGGAGCAGATCGCCTCCACCGCCTCCATCTCCGCTGGTGACTCCAGCGTCGGCGAGATCATCGCCGAGGCGATGGACAAGGTCGGCAAGGAAGGCGTCATCACCGTCGAGGAGAGCAACACCTTCGGGCTGGAGCTGGAGCTCACCGAGGGTATGCGCTTCGACAAGGGCTACATCTCGGCCTACTTCATGACCGACCCGGAGCGCATGGAGGCCGTCTTCGACGACCCCTACCTCCTGATCGTCAACAGCAAGATCTCGTCGGTCAAGGACCTGCTCCCGATCCTGGAGAAGGTCATGCAGGGCGGCAAGCCGCTGCTGATCATCGCCGAGGACATCGAGGGCGAGGCCCTGGCCACCCTGGTCGTTAACAAGGTCCGGGGCACCTTCAAGTCGGTCGCCGTCAAGGCGCCGGGCTTCGGTGACCGCCGCAAGGCCATGCTCGCCGACATCGCCATCCTCACCGGTGGCCAGGTCATCAGCGAGGAGGTCGGCCTCAAGCTGGACGCCGTCGGCGTCGACATGCTGGGCCGTGCCCGCAAGGTCGTGGTGACCAAGGACGAGACCACCATCGTCGACGGTGCCGGTGACGCCGAGCAGATCCAGGGCCGGGTCAACCAGATCCGGGCCGAGATCGACAAGAGCGACTCCGACTACGACCGCGAGAAGCTGCAGGAGCGGCTGGCCAAGCTGGCCGGTGGCGTTGCGGTGATCAAGGTCGGCGCGGCCACCGAGGTCGAGCTCAAGGAGCGCAAGCACCGCATCGAGGACGCCGTTCGCAACGCGAAGGCGGCCGTCGAGGAGGGCATCGTCCCGGGTGGTGGCGTCGCGCTGGTGCAGGCCGGCAAGACCGCCTTCGACAAGCTGGACCTGGTCGGCGACGAGGCGACCGGTGCCAACATCGTCAAGGTGGCGCTGGACGCCCCGCTGCGGCAGATCGCCGTCAACGCCGGCCTCGAGGGCGGCGTCGTGGTGGAGAAGGTCCGTAACCTCGAAGCGGGTCACGGCCTCAACGCCGCCAACGGCGAGTACGTCGACCTGCTGGCCGCGGGCATCATCGACCCGGCCAAGGTGACGCGCTCGGCGCTGCAGAACGCGTCGTCGATCGCCGCGCTGTTCCTCACCACCGAGGCCGTCGTCGCGGACAAGCCGGAGAAGACCCCGGCTGCCCCGGCTGGCCCGGGTGGCGGGGACATGGACTTCTGAGTCCAGTTCCGACACACCGAACGGGGCGGGCCGCTGACGCGGTCCGCCCCGTTCGTCGTCAGGTGGGCAGCGGGCGCTGGTTACGGCGCTTCTGCGCCCGGTCGTACGGCGGGAGCAGCTGGATCGGCGCGTCCACCATCTCCTGCGGTTCCTCGGCCAGCGGTTCGCCGTCGGTGGTCATCTCGGCCAGTTGCTCGGCGTCGCCGTAGTCGAGCCGGTCGAACGGGAGTTGGCCGGGCAGTTCGCCGACCGGTTTCCAGGTGATCGGCGGGCCGTCCTCGGTCTGGTCGTCATCCGTGGTCATGGCTGCCTCCTCTACCGAAACGGTAGGGGGCGTCGATGGCTCGTGCGGGCGAATGGATTCATGTCCCATTTGCCCTCTCACGTCACCGGTAGGGTCCGCCGGTACAGGAAGAAGACCCGCTCGATCCGGGCACCCGCGCTGCCGGAGTAGAACGGCACCGGCCCCACCCAGCCGATCTGCGCCCGGTCCACCCCCGCCGCGCGCTGGTCACGCAGGCAACGTCGCAGCAGCACGCCGCCGATGCCCGAACCCTCGGCGGAGGGCGCGGTGCCCATCGGCCCGAACCAGCTCGGCCGGGACGACCCGTAGGCGGCGAAGCCCAGCACCTCGCCCGCCCGCTCCGCGAGGTGGCATCCGGCCCCGGCGCGGCCCACCGACCCGGCCAGCTCGCCGTCCCAGGTGCCACCGAAGGTGGACCGGGCGAACGCGGCCAGCGCGGGCAGGTCCGCGGGCTCCGCCCGGCGTACCGTGATGCCCTGCCCCGCCAGCCGTTGCTCTGCGGCCTCCGTGGACCGAAGGGCCGGTGACCCGTCGTACGACAGGTCGGCGGTCATGTTCCAGGCGGTCCGGTCCTGGTGGTAGCCGAGCGCCAGGGCGGCGCACACCGCCGGCGTGTACCGCACGTCGATGCCCGGCCAGGCGTAGTACGGCGGGTTTCCGGCCAGCAGCACCTCGGTGACGCCGCGCCGGCCGAGTGCCTGCTCGGCGCGCGACAGCAGCGCGCGACCCACCCCCCGGCGGCGCTGGTCGGGGAGCACCGCGACCAGGTCCACGTGCCCGATGCCCGCCTCGGTCGGCGACACCGAGCAGAGCAGCACCCCGACCAGGTCGTTCCCCAGGTACGCGCCCAGCCCCACCACCGCGCGGTCGGCGGTGGCCCGGGTCCACAGCACGTCCACGATGGCTGCCGCCTCGGCCGCGTCCTCGGGCAGGTCGAGCGCCTGTGCGCAGAGCCGCGCCACGGTGGGCGCGAGGTCGGGGCTCAGTTCGGCGACGGTGATCTCGGCGTCCATGGTCGCCGACCCTAGATCACCTGCCGGCGGTGACCGGCCCCGCCCTCGTTCACCCCTGGGCGGCGCGAACGGCCGCGTACGCGTCGACCTGGCCGGCGCCGGTGACGTTCGCCGGACCGCCGCAGGCGTCGGTGGGGTTGTCGGAACGGTACGTCGGTTCGGCCGGCGTCGCGGTGTCCCGCAGGATCTGCCGGGTCCTGGTCAGGTCCCCGATCAGCGCCGGGTTCGCCGACCACATGAGCGCCACCACTCCCGCCACCTGCGGGGTCGCCATCGACGTGCCGTCCAGCGCCGCGTACCCGCCGCCGGGCATGGCCGACACCACGCCCACCCCGGGCGCCAGCACGTCAGGTTTGCCGACGCCGCCCGGCACCGGTCCGCGTGAGGAGAACTCGGCCACCCGCCGCTTCGCGTCCACCGCGCCCACGGTCAGCACGTTCGCGTACGGAGCGGGCGGGTCGTCGATCGACGCGCACCACGGGCCGGTGTTGCCGGCCGCGGCGACCACGAAGATCCCGGCGGCGTCCAGCGCCGTGGTGGCCGGGAGCAGGGCCTCCCGGTCGCAGCCCTCGATCACCGGGCAGCCCCACGAGTTGGTCAGCACCTGCGGGGCGCGCTCCGGCCGGCCGTCGGTGAACGGATCACCGCCGGCCGGGAAGGGCGCCAGCATGAACTGGAGGCAGTCCAGGTAGTGCCCCGGGCTGCCCAGATTGCGGTCCAGATCGACGCAGCCGACCCACTGGGCGTCCGGCGCCACCCCGATGCCGTCCCGCCCGACCGCGCTGCCCGTCGTGTGGGTGCCGTGCCCACCCTGGTCGTTCGGCGTTCGGGTGCCGTCCCACGGGTCGTACCAGGAGTCGTCCCCGCCCCGGAACCCGGCCCGCAGCGCCGGATGGCCGCCGTCCACGCCGGAATCGGAGCTGCCGACGACGATCCCCCTGCCGGTCACCCCCAACTGGGACCAGACGCGGTCCGCGCCGAGCTGACGGATGTTCCACTCCGGGCCGGTCGGCGCCGGCGCGGTGCCCCGGCTCTGCCCGGCCGGGGCCGGCAGCGGCCGCAGGCGCTGACTGACCAGCACCCGGGCCACCTCGGGTCGCCGCGCGAGCCAGGCCCGTACGGCCGGGCCACCATCCACCTCGACCGCGTTGACCAGGTAGTACGGCACCGGGTCGAGTCGTAGCCGCCCCGCCGTGCGGCGCAGGTCGGCCTGACTGCGGTCGGCGGTGGTCACCAGCCGCCGGTAGACCTCCGCCGCCCGGGCGTCCCGTCCGGCCTGCCCGGGAACGCCGGCCGGGATGCCGCTCAGGTCGGCCTGCTCACGCAGCACGACCAGCAGCCGCTCCCCGTACAGGCCGGGTTGGCCGGGCCCGACGTCGACGACACCCACGGTCACCAGCAGGACCGCAGCGGCCAGCGCGGCGACCCGGCGACTCGGGGTGCGTGCCGTCGGGCGGGCCAGCAGCACCGCGTACCCGATGGCGACCAGTACCGCGACGGCGAGGCCGGCCCCGGCGGCGGCCGCCACCCAGAACGGGACGTCCCGGGTGCCGATCAGCAGCAGGCTGATCTCTTCCGGGTCGGTGAAGGCCAGCGGGCCGAACGCGGCCAGGCCCACCAGCCAACCGGTCGCCGTCCGGCCGGCGCGTCCGGCGCCGGCCGGGTCGGCGGTCGGTCGCCAGGTCGCGGCCAGGTCGGCGGTGGGCCGCCCGGTCGCGGCCGGATCGGCGGTGGAGCGGCC
>NZ_MUZA01000155.1 GCF_021442385.1 Micromonospora sp. MH99 | reverse complement strand
CACCACCACGCATGACATCACGCTGTCCGGAGGTGGCAGCGGGCCGATGGCACACCTGGTCAGCGGCGACCGCTCGCTCACCCTGACCGCCCCCGTCGCCCTGCCCGTGCCCACGCTCGCCGGACCGACCGCGACGTACGCCAACGTCCTGCCCGGTGTGGACCTGACCGTCACCGTCAACGCACAGGGCGGGTTCTCCCACGTCTTCGTGGTCAAGGATGCCAAAGCCGCGGCGAACCCGAAGCTGGCCAACCTCGAACTGGCCACCACCGCCAAGGGCTTCACCCTCGACGCCGACGCGGTCGGAAACATCAGCGGTCGGGACCGCACCGGCGACGCCGTCATTACCGCACCCGCACCGATCATGTGGGACTCGTCGGCGGGCGCCGCCAGTGGACCAACCGCGCGCAGCGGTGCCGCTTCCACGACCGCAGCCCCCGGCCGGGCCGCTCGCACCGCCGCCATCGGCGTCTCCATCGCCCCTGGCAAGCTCGGCCTCACGCCCGACCGCACGCTCCTCACCGATGCCGCGACCGTCTACCCGGTCTACATCGACCCGAGCTTCAACTGGAGCGTCACCGGACCGAGAATGTCCGGCTGGTCCAGCATCTCCTACCAGCACCAGTCCTCGAACTACTGGAACAACACCCCCGACCCCATCGGCCGGATGCAGGTCGGCAACTCCGGCGAGCAGCGCTCGAACACGCTAATCAACTTCCCGGTGCCCTACAGCACCCTCGCAGGCGCGACGATCAACGACGCCACATTCAAGATCACCAACACCCGGTCCTGGAGCTGCACCAACAAGACGGTCAACATCTACGCCCCTGCGGCGACGTTGTCGAAGTCGAACGCCACCTGGGACTACTGGGAAGACCAGAGCAAGAGCCCTCTCGCCGCGTCGAAGAGCTTCGCCTACGGCTACAGCGGCTGCAACGCCGCAGGCGTGTCCTTCGACATCACCGGCCAGATCAAAACCGACGTCACCAACAAGAGAGCCACCCGCACCCTGTGGATGGTCGCCGCCAACGAGGCCAGCGACGCCCAGAGCTGGAAAGAGTTCCTGGAAACCAGCCCCACGCTCGAAATCCGCTACAACCACAAGCCCAACAAGCCGACGGGTATGACCACCTCACCG
>NZ_MUZA01000154.1 GCF_021442385.1 Micromonospora sp. MH99 | reverse complement strand
CAGCCGGGCGCGGCGGGCGGCGGGCAGCCGGGGGCGGCGGGGCGCGGGCGGGGCGCGGCGGGGTTAGAGGGCTACGCGGACTGCTGCGGTGAGGACCAGTTGGGCGAGGGAGGCGGGGACCAGGACCAGCCAGCAGAGGCGTTGGAGCTGGTCCTCGCGCAGCCGGGGGTACGACACCCGCAGCCAGATGATCACGAAGGCGACGGCGAAGATCTTGAGCAGGGTCCACAGCCAGCCCAGGTGCTCGTCGGCGAACGGGCCCTGCCAGCCACCGAGGAACAGCACAGTGGTCAGCGCGGCGATCACCACGATGCCGATGTACTCGGCGAGCAGGAAGAACGCGAACCGCAGCCCCGTGTACTCGGTCATGTAGCCGAAGACCAGCTCCGAGTCGGCCACCGGCATGTCGAACGGCGGCCGACGGATCTCGGCCAGCCCGGCCACGAAGAAGATGATCATCGCGGGTGCCTGCCAGAGCAACCACCACGGCTGCCACGCCTCCACGATGCCGGACAGGCTGAGCGTGCCGGCCGCCATCGCCACCGAGGCGGCGGCCAGCACCAGCGGCAGCTCGTAACCGAGCAGCTGGGCGGCCCCGCGCAGCCCGCCGAGCAGGCTGTACTTGTTGGCCGACGCCCACGCCGACATGAGCACCGCCACCACCCCGACGCCGACCACGGCCAGCACGAAGAACAGGCCGATGTCCAGCGGCTGCCCGACCAGGTCGTTCGGGCCGAGCGGAATGACCAGCAGCACCAGCAGGTACGGCACCAGGGCCACCGCGGGCGCCAGCCGGAACACCGCCCGGTCCGCCTCACGCGGGGTGATGTCCTCCTTCTGCACGAACTTGACGCCGTCCGCCACGAGCTGCGCCCAACCGTGGAAGCCACCCGCGTACATCGGGCCGAGGCGGCCCTGCATGTGCGCCATCACCTTGTGCTCAGCCTGGCCGACGACCAGCGGCAGGGTGAGGAACGCGACGATCACGCCGCCCACCCGGAGCACCAGCTCCACCCAGAGCGGCATCAGGCCGTACCCCCGTCGTGGTCGGTCCGGTCGTCGCGGCCCGGCGGGTCCGCGACCGCCTCACCACGGGCGGCGGCCGGGTCGCCACCGGGCTCCCCGCCCGCGTCGGGGCCGGGCCGGTCGCGGGC
>NZ_MUZA01000153.1 GCF_021442385.1 Micromonospora sp. MH99 | reverse complement strand
CGGCAGCACCGGCCACGGCACACCGCTCGCGACGAGCAGCACGGGCAGCGCGGCGGCGGCGAACGGCAGGCCGGCCAGCAGCGGTGGGCGCACCCGCCGACCGGCCAGCGCCGCGGCCACCGCCAACGCGACAAGCGCCAGCCCGGTGGGGAACAGCCCCCGATCGGCGGTCGCGGTCGGCGCCCCGGACCAGACCGGCCCCGGGACGCCGTACGGGATGAACAGCGCGCTGAGGATCGTCGGCAGCGCGGCCAGCACCGCGACCCCCGCCAGCACGACACCCGACGCCCTCAGCAGACCCCCGGCCGCCGACGGCCCCCCGACCGTCGACGGCCCCCCGATGGTTGACGCCCCCCCGATCGTCGGATCCCACGATTCCGACGGCCCTTCGGCGTCCACCACCGGCCCCCCAGCGGCCGACGGCCCCCCGACCGCCGTCCGCTGCGCGGGGCCGTCCGGCTCGTCGCCGAGCGCCGGCAGGCCCCAGCGGGCGACGAGGGCGACGCCCAGCGCCGCCAGCGCGGCGTACGGCGTCACGGGCTCGTTCCCCGCCGCCACCAGCGGCGAGACCCCGGCCGCGAGCACCGCGACCGCGCCGCCCGTCACCGCGTACTCGATCAGGTCGACCCGGTGGCGACGCACCGCGAGCGCCGCGACCAGCGACAGCCCGGCGGCGAGCAGCGCGGCTCGCGCCTGCCACCAGGGCTGCACGCCGGCCGCGAAGAGCGCCACCGCGGCGATGGCGGGCAGCGCCAGGTGTGCGGCCAGCAGACCGACGCCCGCCACCCATCGGTACGGCCCGTCGGCCGTCCGCACCGCCAACGCCACCCCGAGCACGGTGCCGATGCCCAGCACCACCACGACGCCGAGCGGATCGGCCAAGGCCACCAGCAGCGCGTGCCCGATCAGGACGGCGCCCCCGGCCGCCCAGCCGAGCAGGGTGGCCGCCCGGGTCGTCGGGCGGGCCAGTACGGCGAGCACCAGAGCTACCCCGCCGGCCAGGTCCACGGCCACCACCGTCGCCCACGACGCCGTCCAGCCGATGGGCACGGCGAGCAGCAGCACCACCGCGCCGGCGGTGGCCAGCCCCGCCCACGCGCGGCGGGGCAGCAACGACGCGGCCGCCCCCAGCGCCAGCGCGACGGCGGGCGCCACCTGCCAACCCCAGCTCAGATCCGGCCCCCACCCGGCCCCGTGCCAGGGCGGCAGCGACCGGGCGG
>NZ_MUZA01000152.1 GCF_021442385.1 Micromonospora sp. MH99 | reverse complement strand
CGGCACCTGCCGCACCGGCTGAAGGGGCCGAGCGCCGGCCAGGGCCGGGTCAGGCCGACCGCCGCGCCGCACGCGTCGCAGCCGCTCCGGCTGGGGGTGCCCGAGGGTACGGCGTAGCGCACGACGGCCAACCGCAGCAGCGGACTGACCGCCACGATCGCCAGCCCGGTCGCGAGCCGAGGGCGGCCAGCACCCGGGACCGGCCCAGCCGCCCGATCGGTCGGGTGCCGCCGGCCGGGTGCCGCCGCTGGGGGGCCGGTCAGCGCCACGTGGACCACGCCGAACGCCGGCCACCCCTCGTAAAGGTGAACACGGATCGTGACTGAACGCTCGCTCGGGTGTAGCGGATGGCGCGGAAACCGACGCTTGCCAGTCGTCGCACGACCACCCTCCCGCCGGAGGGCAGGCTCGGCGGCGTGCCGGTCGGGGCAGCCCGTCCGCCGCTCCGGGGTGCCGTCCGGATGCCGGGATGGATGCACGATGTCCCACTCTCAGGACCGACCCGGGGGATGCGGCGGACCAACCCCGGCCGGCGAGGCCGGACCATCGGCGGCCCCTCGACCGGCAATCGTCCGGGGTGCAGCACGGACACCCGCCACCACCACCCATCATCACTCAGAGTGTTCACTTGAATTGCCTCTGTTGCATCGGCGAGCGTCAGCCTATGCTCGCCCCTTGGGTGTGACGCAAGCCTCACCTCAATGACCGGACGACACGGGACCTTGCATTTGTAGAAGATCCGTAACGGTGAATGCGGAAGCGCAATGAACAGCTCCGGAAGGCACTGATCCGGGCGCGCTTCCGCATGCCCGGCGGCGGTGCTTCGTCGCACGTCGGGCGATCACGAGGAGGGTTCAGCGGTGCGCGGACGGCAGCTCAGGCGAGCGGCAATCTGCCTGCTGGCGGTCGTGGCGGCGGTGCTGGTCACCGCCTGCGGCAGCGGGCAGGAGGCGGTCGACCGGCCGGCGACGGCGCGGGGCGACGGGGTGCAGGCCGATTCGGGCGCCGAACGGGAAGCTGCCGAAAAGGCGGCGCTGAAGGCGTACTCCGGTTATCTCGCGGCATCGCGGACGGCGAGTCGGCGCAGCGATCCACACGCGCCGGAACTGTCCCGGTACCTCGCTGATCCGCTGCTGACCCGGGTGCAATTGTCCATTCGCGACGCAAAGGAGCACGGCGCGATGCGTACCGGGACGTTGGCGTCCGATCCCAGCGTGACCGCCGTCAGCCTGGACTCAGATCCGGCAACCGTGGAGATCCAGGACTGCCTGGACGCGACCGGCTACCGGCTGATCTACACCAAGGACCAGCGCGTGGTCCCGGGCAGCGGTGGCGGCAGACATCTGGCCACCGCCACCGCCACCCGCTACCCCGACGGTCGCTGGCTGATCAGCTCCGGCTCGGCGCACCCGGACCAGCCGTGCTGACCCGGGGGCGGGGAGCCCGCGCCGGCGAGGTCGGCGCGGCCCGGCGGACGCTCGCGGGGGCCGGTCTGGCGCTGCTGCTGGTGGCCGGCGCGTCCCTGCCGGCCGCCGCGGCCCACCGC
>NZ_MUZA01000151.1 GCF_021442385.1 Micromonospora sp. MH99 | reverse complement strand
GCCAGTGCAGCGCGGCGCCGTCGTGCACGACCGCCCGCACCGCCATCCGCGACACCGCGCCGGGCCGGCCGGGCAGGGCCACCGACGCGGCGACGCTGTGCACCCGTACCGCCGCTCCCGGCCCCACGTCGATCTCCAGGCGCAGGTCGTCGCCGGCGAGCGGGCCGGCGGCCCCGCCCACGACGTGCACTGTCGCGACGCCGGCATCGCCCGGCGTCTGCCGCAACAGCAGCGGCGTCTCGCCGTGCACCTCGGTCAGGACCGTGCCGCCCCGGCCGTCGGCCCGGGCCACCAGCCGGGCGAACGCTCGCATCAGGCCGGGCCGGCCGGAGCGGCGACGGGGTGCAGGACCGCGTGGTGGGCCAACTCGTGGCGGATCCAGTCGGCGACCCGACCCGCCGTCGGGTCGCCGACGATCGACAGAAAGACGGTCGGGAGGTCGCCGCGCCGGGCCCGCGCGTCCCGGTCCATCACCGCGAGGTCGGCGCCCACCATGGGCGCCAGGTCGGTCTTGTTGATCACGAGGAGGTCGGCGGACGTGACCCCGGGCCCGCCCTTGCGCGGCACCTTGTCCCCGCCGGCCACGTCGACCACGAAGATCTGCCTGTCGACCAGGCCCCGGCTGAACGTGGCGGTCAGGTTGTCCCCGCCGCTCTCCACCAGCACCAGGTCCAGCGGACCGAGCGCCTCGGCCAGTTCGTCCACGGCGTCGAGGTTGGCGCCGATGTCATCACGGATGGCGGTGTGCGGGCAGCACCCCGTCTCCACGGCGCGGATCCGGGCCGGGTCCAGGACGCCGGCCCGCTTGAGGAAGTCGGCGTCCTCGGTGGTGTAGATGTCGTTGGTCACCACCCCGAGCCGCAACTCGTCGGCGAACGCCCGGCACAGGGCGGCCACCAGGGCAGTCTTGCCGGACCCGACCGGCCCGCCGATGCCGACCCGCAGCGCCCGGCCCGACCGTGCCAGCGGCGGGTGCGGGTCCACCCCCGGCTCGGGATGGGTGTGCGGAACTGTCTCGTCGTGCGGTGGGACCGGCCCGGCGGCGGATGCAGCGGCGGGTACAGCGGTCGGCTCAACAGTGTCAGGACGCAAAGAGACGCACCTCCCAGGTGGCATGGACTTCGGCGGATATGTCGGCGAGCGGGGCCGCGGCGGCCGGCAGCCGCTCGGGTGGATCGTCGGCGGCCCGGGCCGCGTCGGCGGCGGTGCCGTCGCAGAGGTCGGCGAGGCCGACCAGCAGGGCCTGGACGTGGTACGGGTCGAGGCCGAGCAGACGTACGCCGGCGCTGGCCGCACCGGTCACCGTCCCGTACGCGGCGACCGTGGCGGTCTCGGTGCGGCTCAGCCCGGCGGCGGCGCAGAGCAGCCCGAGCACCAGCGGCTGGTGCGCTCCTTGAGGTGTGGCGGGCAGGTCACCGAACGGCGCCTGTGGCCAGATGGCCCGTCCGGCGCGCAGCAGCGCCCGCCCCTGGCGGCGGGACACCGCGCGCAGCGCCGGAGCGGCGGTCCGCGCGTCCAGCTCCGCGTCGAGCCGGGCCAGCGCAACCGCCCGTCCGGCGGAATCGGCCGCACCCGACCCCCCGGTGTGATCGGCAGGCGTACCCGCCCGCCCGGCGGGATGGCCCCGGC
>NZ_MUZA01000150.1 GCF_021442385.1 Micromonospora sp. MH99 | reverse complement strand
CGGCGGCGCGCAGCGCGGCCAGGCCCGCGGCGTGCGCCCGTCCCGGGGAGGTCAGCAGGGCGGACACCTCGACGCCGCGGCGGGCCAGCCGTTCCCCGGCGTAGAGGGCGTCACCGCCGTTGTCGCCCGAGCCGACGAGCAGCAGCACCCGGCCGCCGTACACCCCGCCCCGCTCGGCGAGCAGCAGGGCGGCCCGGCGGGCCAACCCGGCGGCGGCCCGCTGCATCAGCGTGCCCTCCGGCAGGGTGCCCTTCAGCCCCGCCTCGGCCGCCCGTACGTCAGCCGCCCGCCACACCGCTCTCATGTCACCGTGCCCCATTCCGCTCGCGAGTGGGCCGTCACGGCCACCCGGCCGACGTCACCGTTCCGCGACCACCATCGCCGACGCGATCCCGCCGTCGTGCGACAGCGAGAGGTGCCAGTGGTTGATGCCCCGCTCGACGGCCGCAGTCGCGACGGTGCCCGAGACGGTCAGCCAGGGTCGACCGGTGTCATCGGGCACGATCTCGCAGTCGTGCCAGCTCAGCCCGGCCGGGGCGCCGAGCGCCTTGGCGACGGCCTCCTTCGCGGCGAACCGGGCGGCGAGCGACTCGGGCGAGCGTGGGGTGCCGGAGCGGGTGGCCCGCTCGGCCGCGGTGAAGAGCCGGTCGGCAAGCAGCGGCGTCCGCGCCAGGGACCGGGTGAACCGGTCGACCAGGACGACGTCGATGCCGACAGCGACGATCACCAGACCACCCTACCGGCGGCCGGGGCGGCAGATTAGCCGTCGGGCCCGCCGTGGGCAACGCCTGTGGACACACCGGAGTACGACACCAGCCGGCTGTCCACAGGGCACTCCGGCACGGCTCTGCCCTGCCTAGCGTCAGCGCGTGGATGCCGATCGTGCACGGGGGTGGGGTCATGACCGAGGAGCCGTTCGCCGTCCGGCCGCAGGAGCTGCGCGCCGTGGCCGGTGCGCTCGACGACGAGGCGTACCGGTTGGCGTGGGGCCTGGCCCGGACGGCCGGTTTGCTGGTGCCGGCGCCGGGTTGGCGGGCCGCCACGGCCCTCGCGGGGCTGGAGTCGGCCGCGCACGCGTGGTTCTGCCGGCTGGGGGCGGACGTGGCGCTGACCGCCGGTGGGGTCCGGGTCGCCGCCGAGGCGTACGAGACGGTGGACGACCGGGCCGCCGGCCGGTTCGCCGTCCTGCCCCGGTGAGCGGCGTCGGCTACCGCCAGCTCTGGGCCGCCGATCCGGGCGGCTGGCGGGTGGCCGGGGCGGCCTGGGCCGGGTTGACAGGTCCGGTCGAGCGGCACGCCGACGAGCTGGCCGGTTCCGCCGGGAGGTTGCGGGGCGGCTGGTCCGGCGCGGCAGCGGTGGCGGCGGATGCTCGGCTGGGCGGCCTGCGGGGCGAGGTGACCTCGGTGGCGCCCGCGCTGATCGAGGCCGATCAGGTGCTGTCCGAGCTGGCCGGGTGCCTCCTGGTGGCGAAGGCGCGGCTCGCCGAGGCGGTCGCCCGGGCCGACGCGGCCGGCCTGGTGGTGGACCGGTCCGGTGCTGTGCACGTCGATCCGACTCGCCTGCGACCGACCGAGCGGGCCGGCGCGGCCCAAGCGGGCGCGGGGGCGGCTCTGCGGAGAGCGCTGGAGTTGGCCGACGCGGCGGACCGGCAGGCCGCCGACCGGTTGGACGAGCTGGCCGGGGCCGCCGGCACCGGTTGGGCGTCCCCACCGCCGCCCGGCCG
>NZ_MUZA01000015.1 GCF_021442385.1 Micromonospora sp. MH99 | reverse complement strand
GCCACCGCCTCCGCGCGCTGCGCCGAGCCGGCCTGCAGGCCGTGGTCGACGGTCACCAGACCGGCGGGCCGACCCAGCCGGGGCGCCACGAACACGGCCGCCGCCGCCAGGGCCAGCGAATCGGCCCCACCGGAACAGGCGACCAGCACCGGGCCGCCGGCCGGCAGCTGAGTCAGCGCGCGACGGACCGCCACCCGGATCGCGGCCACCGGCGGCGCGAGCGCGCCCATCGACTGACGGTCAGCCGGCGGCCGGTACGGTGCCGGCCGGCCCGTGCACGCGCTCCACCCAGGCGTCCGGGTCGCCCAGCTCGGACAACCGGGGCAGGGTGAGCGGCGAGTTGAAGATCGAGTTGAAGCCCGGCATGCCGACCCGCTCGACCACACCGTGCACGAACTTGCGGCCCTCGGCGTACTGACGCATCTTGACGTCCACACCGAGCAGCCGACGGATCGCCTTCTCCAACGGGTTACCCGCCTCGCGACGCCTGTTGAACGACGACCGGATGCGCTCCACGCTCGGGATCACCTGCGGGCCGACGCCGTCCATCACGAACTCGGCGTGCCCCTCCAGCAGGGTCATCAGGGCGGTGAGCCGGTCGAGGACGGCCCGCTGCGCCGGGGTCTGCACGATGTCCAGCACGCTCGTGCGGCTCTCCGGGTCACGGACCGCCTCGGACAGCGTCGCCACCCCGCGTCGCAGCCGCTCGACGAGATGCTCGCCGCCGCTGGACGAGGCGTCGACGAACGCCTGCACCTCGCTGAGGAAGTAGGCCCGCATCCACGGCACGGCGGTGAACTGCGTCCGGTGGGTGACCTCGTGCAGGCACACCCACAGCCGGAAGTCCCGGGGGTCGGCGCCGAGCTTGCGCTCCACCTCGACGATGTTCGGCGCCACCAGCAGCAGTTGGCCCGGGTCGGCGGAGAAGACCTCGTACTGGCCGAGCACCCGGCCGGAGAGGTAGGCCAGCACGGTGCCGGCCTGCACGCCGGTCAGCCGGGACCCGATCGCCTCGGTGAGCGCGCCGGGCGGCTTGTCACCGGACAGCCGGCTGACCAGCGGAGTGATCACCTCACGCAGCCCGGCGATGTTGGTGGCCGCCCAGTCCCTGCGGTCGACGACCCGCACCGGCGGGTGCGCCACCTGCGCCCGCAGCCCCGTGTAGTCGGCCACGTGCCCGGCCGCCTCCTCGGTCAGCCGACGCAGGTCGCCGACCACGTCGGTGGCCTCGGAGTACGACACCCGGGGGCCCGACTTGCTCAACGCCCCCGCGGTCGCGGCGGCCAGATCCCAGTCCACGAACTGCGCCATGAACCCACCGTACCCGCGTCGCGACACCCCGGCCCGGGCTCGCGTCGGCGATCGACGCCGGTCGCGGCCCCCGCACCGGCCGGGTGACCGGCCCGGACGAGGTCAGCGGTAGCCACGGCACGCCACCACCCCGCCCGGGGTGAGACCCGCCCCGACGCCCGTCAGCGGCAACCGCAGCCGGCCAGCGCGGCGGCGATGCGGTCCAGCGCCGGTTGGGCGGTGTCCGTCCCGCCGGGGACCTTGTCGGTGAGCACCGCGAACGTGAGCAGCCGGCCGTCGGCGGTGGTGACCAGGCCCGCGATGGCGTGCACCCCGGTCAGGGTGCCGGTCTTGGCGCGGACGGCGCCCGCCCCGGCGGCGGTGCCGGGAGCACCCCGGTACCGCTCGCCCAGCGTGCCGGACCAGCCGCCCACGGGCAGACCGCCGAAGACGCCGGCCAGCTCCGGGTGGTCCGGGCTGGCGGCCAGCCGGATCAGGTCGGTGAGCAGCGACGGGCTGATCCGGTTCTTGCGGGACAGCCCACTGCCGTCGGAGAGGGTGATCTCCTCGGCGGGCAGGCCCAGCGCCGCCACCTCGGCGTCCATCGCGGCGGCTGCGCCGTCGAACGAGGCCTTCTGGCTGCGGGCCAGCGCCACCTGGCGGGCCAGCGCCTCGGCCAGCAGGTTGTCACTCTCGCTGATCATGATGTCGACCAGCCGGATCAACGGCGGCGACTGCACCGCGCCCAGCTCCGTACCGGGAGGCGGGGTGCCACCGGCGGCGGTTGCCAGGGCCGGGGCCGTGCCCCGCTTGACGGTGCTGGTGGGTACGCCGAGCAGCCGGGCGAACGACCGGCCGGCGGCGAGGTCCGGCTCGGCGACCCGCTCGGCGCCGCCGGGCTCGGCGCCCGGGTCCTTGCGCGCACCGTCGGTCATCAGCGCGGTCACCGCGCCGCCGTACCCGCCGGTCGGGATGTCGTCGTCCCAGCCGGGGCCGTACACCGGGCCGGAGTAGATCGTGCCGTCGACGGTGACGCTGGTCGGGGCTGTGCCGCCGAGCGCGGTGCGCACCTGCGCGGCCAGGTCGTCCAGGCGTGCCGCGCCGGGGTAGTAGCCCTTCTTGTCGACCGCGAGCGTGGGGTCGCCACCACCGACGATCACCACCTCGCCGGGCTTGGCGCCGGCCACCGCCCGGGTGGGGATCCGGTACCCGGGTCCACGGGCTGCCAACACGGTCACCGCGGTCGCCAGCTTCGTCACCGAGGCGGGCACCGTCCCGTCGTCCGCCCCCTTGGCGAACAGCGTCTGACCGGTGGTCACGTCGGCCACCGAGACGTTCACCCGGTCGCCCAGGGCGGGCACACCGACCAACGGGTCCAGCGCGGCCCGTACGCCGTCGGGCGCGGGCAGCGGGGCGTTCGGGTCGGGCCCGTCCAGCACGTCCGCCGGGTCGGGTTCCGCGGCGGGGCCGGCGGCGGCCTGCGTGGACGCCGCCTCCTCACCCAACCAGCCGGCGACCGGGCCGGGCCGGGTCACCACGACACCGACACCCGTCAGCACGAGCAGCACCACCAGTGCCAGCACGGTCACCAGCCGCCGGCGGCGGCGTGGCGGGGACGGCGCCAGCGGCGGCTCGGCGTCGGCCGACGCCGGCAGCGCGGAGATCGGCGGGCCCAGCGGCGGTACGCCGGTCGGAATGCGGACAGTCGGGCCGTCACCGGACGGTGCGCCGGCCCGGGCCGGGCTGGCCGGGGCGGAACCTGCCGGGGCGGGGCTGGTCGGCGGTACGCCGTTCGGCGGGGCGCTCGTGGGACGGTCTCCACCGCCGAGGACCGGGAAGCGACCGCTGTTCGGCCCGGCGGAATTCGCCTCCGACGGGCGCCACGGCAGCGGCGGAGGCCGCTCGGGCACCGACTCCTCGGGCGGCCGGGGAAGGTGGGCGTCGGGCACCGGCACCCGTCCGGTGGCGCCGCCGGAGCCGGATCGTCCGGTACCACGCGCGGTGCCCCCGTCCGGGCGGTAGTGTGAATCTTCCCTCCCCACGACCCCCTCCTCCCCCAGCGAAAATCGGCTTGGGTGACACTACTTCGGTCCGAAGACTATGCGGCGGCCGGAGTCGGCGGGTGGGCATTCACCTGTCCGGAGGGTCGCCAGTGGTTCCGTTAGCCAGCGTGGGCAGACGAGGGAGCGTGCAGATGGATTTCGACGTGACGGTTGAGATCCCCAAGGGTCACCGGAACAAGTACGAGGTGGACCACAAAACCGGCCGCATCCGGCTGGACCGCACCCTGTTCACGTCCACCCAGTACCCGGCGGACTACGGGTTCATCGAGGAGACGCTGGGCGAGGACGGCGACCCGCTGGACGCGCTGGTGCTGGTCCCCGAACCGACCTTCCCGGGCTGTCTCATCCGCTGCCGGACCATCGGCATGTTCCGGATGACCGACGAGAAGGGCGGCGACGACAAGGTCCTCTGCGTGCCCTACGAGGACCCCCGCCAGGAGCACCTGCGCGACATCCACCACCTGGGCGAGTTCGACCGCCTGGAGATCCAGCACTTCTTCGAGGTCTACAAGGACCTGGAGCCCGGTAAGTCGGTCGAGGGCGCGACCTGGGTCGGCCGCACCGAGGCCGAGGCCGAGATCCGGGCCTCCTACCAGCGGGCCCGCGACGCCGAGGCGCGCGGCGAGTCCGCCCACTGACGAACGCTTACCGACCGGGCCCGGGAGCCGCTCAACCGAGCAGCCCCCGGGCCCGGTCGTACAGGTCGAGCACCGCGCAGGCGACCGGCACCACGGCGACCACCAGGGCCGTGTCGGTGAGGTCCGCGACCCTTGCGAGGTACGGCGAGACCGCTCGCCGGGCGTAGCCGGTGCCGGCGGCCACGGTCACCAGGCCCAGCGCCGCGCCACCGAGGACCAGCGCCAGCCGGCCGGTGTCGTCGGCCCGGTCGAGAAGCACCGCGCCCAGCACCGCGTAGCCGGCGAGTCCGGCGAGCACCGTCGGCACCCGGTGCCGCAGCGCCACGAACAGCCGCGAGCGCAGCAGCAGCACCGCTGAGACCACGGCCACCAGCACCGGGCCGGCGGTCCCACCGGCCACCCCGAGGATGACCGCCGCGCCCACCGCCAGCACGGCGTGCCCGAGCAGCATCCCGGTCAGCACCTCCTCGGTGCGGATGACGGCCGCGTGCACCCGACCCCGGTCCGGCAGGTCCCGGGGGCGCTCCGGCTCGGCACCCGACGCGGCGGCCGGCAGGGTGATCGGTGGTAACGGCAGCTTGCCCAACCGGATGGCGAGCAACGGGATCGCCCCCAGGGCGAACACCAGAGCGCTGAGCAGCACCGCCGCCGTGCCGGCGGGGGTCAGCAGCAGCGCGCCAAGCGCCGCGCAGGCACCCAGCAGACCGACAGTCACACCGGCCACGAAGACCCGCAGCCGGCTGGCCACCCCGAGCAGACCGACCAGCGCCACCAGCAGCAACGCCACCGAGCCGGTCAGCAGTTCGGGTGCGCCGACCCAGCGCACCGGCCCGAGCGGGCCGACCGGATCACCGGAGCCGATCGCGAGGGCGCCGGCGACGAAGGCGTACGGCAGGGCGTAGCCGCCGAGCGTCGCTCCCGCGGCGCCGTCGCCGTTGGCGCGGGAGGCGACCGCGCCGGCAACCGTGAGCAGCAGCGCCACCACCGCCGCCGCGAACCAGCCGCTGGGCAGCGTCGGACCGCCCGCGAGCAGCGCGAACAGCCCGACGGCGAGCGGCACGGCGGCACCGGCCAGACCGGCCACCCGGGTGGCGTCCGGTGACCACGCCCCACCCCGGCGGCGGGCGCCGTCGGCGATCGCCTCCACCACGTCGTCGTACTCCAACTCGGGCCAGTGGGCGCGGGCCGGCACCAGGTGCAGCACCTCGCCGTCGCGGACCCCCTGCGGCAGCAGCGCCTGCGCCGTCGCCAGCAGCGCCCCGTCGGTACGACGCAGCACCCAGCCGCCGTGCCGCTCGCCGTCGTCGGCCAAGCCCTCGCCGGCGTGTCGCAGCACGTCGGGCAGCAGCTCGGCCAGGGGCACCTGCTCCGGCAGTGCGACGTCGACCCGCCGTTGCGGCGCGCTGATGGTGACGCGGGCCAGCCCGGTTGTCATCGAGGGATCTCCATATCGACGGGGATCGGAGGCTGCGCGGACGACAGGACTTTACCTACGATGAGCCAGGCTCGGGTTACCCAGCGCTGTCAGGAGGCCGAGTGTCCACAGTCGTCATCAAGCGTCCGCCGCGCCGGCCGGCGCCGGAGATCCCCGTCGGCGAGCTGCCCGTCGAGGCGCCGCCGGAGATCCCCGCGGTGGCCGGCGGCCGGTGGCAGCAGATGCTGATGGTGCTGCCCATGCTCGGCGGCACGGTGGCGATGGCGATGATGTTCGGCCGAGGTGGCGGCGCCTACTCGTACGTGGTGGGCGGGATGTTCGGGCTCTCGTCGCTGGCGATGCTGGTCACCTCGTGGGGCAGCGCCTCGGGTACCCCGAAGAAGTCGGAGATGATGGCGGCCCGCCGGGAGTACCTGCGCCACCTGGCCACGCTGCGTCGCCGGGTCCGGCAGACCGCCGGGCAGCAGCGGGCCGGCCTCTACTATCGACACCCCGACCCGGGTCGGCTCTGGTCGACGGTGGACAGCCGCCGGGTCTGGGAACGCCGTCCCGCCGACCCGGACTTCGCGGTCGTACGCGTCGCCGTCGGGCCGCAGACCCTGGCCACCCCGCTCGTCGGACCGGTCACCCGGCCGCTCGAGGAGCTGGAGCCGATGACCGCCGGCGCGCTGCGCCGCTTCCTCGACGCGTACTCCGTGGTGCCGGAGCTGCCGGTGGCCCTGTCGCTGCGCAGCTTCGCCCGGGTGCACGTGCGGACCGCCGCCGGTGGTCCGGCCGGCGGTGAGCCGCCCATCGGCGACCGGGCCGCGCAGGCCCTGGCCCGGGCGGTGCTGACCCAGCTGGCCGTGTTCCACGCCCCCGACGAGCTGCTGATCGCGGTCTGCGCCGGCCCGGAACGCCGGGCCGACTGGGAGTGGGTGAAGTGGCTCCCGCACGCGCACCATCCCTCTCGTACGGACGCGCTCGGGCCGGTGCGGCTGGTGACCTCGTCGGGCGCGGAGCTGGAACGGCTGCTCGGCGACGTGCTGGCCAGCCGGTCCCGGTTCAGCCCTGCCGGACCGGCCACCGACGGCCCGCACGTGGTGGTGGTCCTCGACGGCGGTGACTTGACCGGCGCCACCGACCTGACCGGCGACGGCGGCATCGACGCGGTCACCGTGCTGGACCTGGACACTCCGCCGCCCCGCCTGCTCGACCGGTACGCGCTGCTGTTGGAGCTGCGCGGTCGGCGGCTGCACTCGTGGTCGGTGGAGGGGCACGCGGAGGTCGGCACCGCCGACCACCTCGACCTCGCCGACGCCGAGGCGGTCGCCCGGCGGTTGGCGCCGCTGCGGCTGGCCGGCGCGGCCCGCGGCCCGGACGCCCCGCTCCAGGTCGAGCTGGGTCTGCCGGAGCTGCTCGGCCTCGGCGATCCGGAGAGCTTCACCGCCGAGCAGGGCTGGGCGCCGCGCTCGGCCCGGGACCGACTGCGGGTGCCGATCGGGGTGGGTGTCGACGGCGGCGCCATCGAGCTGGACCTCAAGGAGTCCGCCCAGGACGGGATGGGCCCGCACGGCCTGCTCATCGGGGCCACCGGGTCCGGCAAGTCCGAGCTGCTCCGCACGCTGGTGCTGGGGTTGGCGGCGACGCACAGCAGCGAGCAGCTCAACTTCGTCCTGGTCGACTTCAAGGGCGGCGCCACCTTCGCGCCGTTCGACCGGCTGCCGCACACCGCCGCCGTGATCACCAACCTGGCCGACGCGCTGCCCCTGGTCGACCGGATGGTCGACGCGATCAACGGGGAGCTGGTCCGCCGGCAGGAGCTGCTGCGCCGTGCCGGCAACTTCGCCAGCGTGCGCGACTACGAGCGGGCCCGCGCGGCCGGCAGTCCGCTCGCGCCGCTGCCGTCACTGCTGCTGATCTGCGACGAGTTCTCCGAACTGCTCTCCGCCAAGCCGGACTTCATCGACCTGTTCGTGCAGATCGGCCGACTGGGCCGGTCGCTGGGCGTGCACCTGCTGCTCGCCAGCCAACGCCTGGAGGAGGGCCGGCTGCGCGGGCTCGACACCCACCTGTCGTACCGGATCGGGCTGCGCACCTTCTCCGCTCTCGAGTCCCGGACGGTGCTCGGTGTGCCGGACGCGCACGAGCTGCCCCGCTCGCCGGGCCACGGCTACCTGCGGGCCGGCACCGATCCGCTGGCCCGTTTCAAGGCCGCGTACGTCTCCGGAACGGTGCGCCGCCGCGCCGCGACGGCGGGGGCCTCGGCCGGCGGCGGCGCCCGCCTGCTCACGTTCACCACCCACGCCGTGCCGCTACCCGAGCCGGCCACCCCGGCCCTGACCATGGTCGCCGAGGACGAGGGCGATCGGGAGACCCTGCTCGACCTGCTGGTCGACCGGCTCGTCGGGCAGGGCCCGCCCGCCCACCAGGTGTGGCTTCCGCCGCTCGGCGAGCCACCAGCCCTGGACGAGCTGGTGGGCCCCGTCGAGGTGGACCAGGCGCGCGGACTCACCGTGGGCAACCCCGAGCTGCACGGCGCGCTGGGGGTGCCGGTGGCGGTGGTGGACCGGCCGTTGGAGCAGCGCCGGGACCTGCTCTGGCTGACCCTGGACGGCGCGGCCGGACACGTCGCGGTCGTCGGTGCGCCGCAGAGCGGAAAGTCCACCGTGCTGCGCACGCTGATCTGCGCGTTGGCGCTCACCCACACTCCGGCCGAGGCGCAGGTCTACTGTCTCGACTTCGGCGGCGGTGGCCTCGCGGCGTTGCGCGACCTGCCGCACGTGGGCGGGGTGGCCGGCCGCGGCGATCCGACCGCCGTGCGGCGCACGGTCGGCGAGATGACGACAGTGCTGGCCGAGCGGGAGCGCCGGTTCGCCGAGCTGGGCGTGGAGTCGATGGCCGCGTACCGGCAGCGTCGCGCCGCGGCAGGTACGACCAGCCAGCCGGGCACCGACCCGTTCGGCGACGTCTTTCTGGTGATCGACGGCTGGAGCACCGTCCGCGGCGAGTACGACGACCTGGAACCGCTGGTCACCGACCTGGCCACCCGGGGCCTGTCGTACGGGGTGCACGTGGTCGCCACGGCGCTGCGCTGGCTGGACTTCCGGCCGGCGATCCGGGACCTGTTCGGCTCCCGGTTGGAGCTGCGCCTCGGCGATCCGGCCGACTCCCTGGTGGCCCGGCGGGCGGCGGCGAACGTGCCGGAGCGCCCCGGCCGGGGGGTGACGGCGGAGAGCCTGCACTTCCTCACCGCGCTCCCGCAGCTCGCCGCCCCAGGCGGGGGCACCACCGACCTCGTCAAACGGATCGCCGACAGCTGGGCCGGGCCGGTGGCCCCCCGGGTCCGGCTCCTCCCGCCGGTGCTGCCGTACGCCGACCTGGACCTGGCCGCGACGACCGGGCTGCGGCTGCCGATCGGGATCGCCGAGGCGGACCTGCGGCCGGTGCTGCTCGACTTCGCGAGCGAGCCGCACTTCGTGGTCTTCGGGGACGCGGAGTGCGGCAAGTCGACGTTCCTGCGGGCGCTGGCCACCTCGATCACCACCCGGTTCGCGCCGGAGGAGGCCCGGGTGATCCTGGTCGACTACCGGCGCAGTCTGCTCGGCGCCATCGAGACGCCGCACCTCATCGGGTACGGCACGGCCGCCGCGCACACCGCCGACCTGGTCGAGTCGGCCGTCGGGTACCTGGAGCGGCGGGCTCCGGGGCCGGAGGTCACTCCGACGCAGTTGCGGGACCGGTCCTGGTGGTCGGGACCGGAGCTGTTCGTGCTCGTCGACGACTACGACCTGGTCGCGGCGGGGCCGGCGAACCCGTTGCGGGCCCTGGAGGAGCATCTGCCGCACGCCCGCGACGTCGGGCTGCACCTGGTGCTGGCCCGCCGCTCCGGAGGCGCGGGACGTTCCCAGTACGAGCCGATCGTGCAGCGGCTGCGGGAGCTCTCCACCGCCGGGCTGGTGATGGCGGGCAGCCCCGAGGAGGGTGCGCTGGTCGGCCCTGTGCGGCCCGGACCGCTGCCGGCGGGCCGTGGTCGGCTGGTCACCCGAAGGGAGGGCGTACGCCTCGTGCAGCTCGCACATCTGCCGCCACCATGACCTGTCTCCGTAGTTCCTCCCGTGACGGGTGGGGAAACCGGTAATCTCCGATCGTCGTGGTTCCGTCGGGATGAATGGCTGAGGATGTGACAGGGGTTCGGCACAGCGGTCCTGCAGTGGCCCGACGGGCCGGCCGGGCGCTGCTCGGTGTGGCGGCGATGCTCGCCGTCGCGGTCCCGGTCGCCGCACCTGTCGCCGCGCCCAGCAGCGGCGGGCAACTCGCCGGCGCACCGGTGGCGCTCGCCCCCGGTGACAGCGTGGCCCGCACCGACCAGGTCCGTGACGAGCAGTGGCAGCTCGACGAGTTGCGGGCCGACACGGCGTGGCGCAGCTCGACCGGCCGGGGCGTGACCGTGGCGGTGGTCGACTCCGGTGTGGACGCCAACCATCCCGACCTGGCCGGCCAGGTGCTGCCCGGCCTCGACCTGGTCGGGCCCGCTGGCGGCGCCGGTCCGGATCCGGTCGGTCACGGCACCACTGTCGCCGGCCTGATCGCCGGGCGTAACGACGACAAGCGGGGCGTGGTCGGCCTGGCGCCGGATTCCCGGATCCTCCCGGTCCGCGTGCTGGACGAGCGCAACAAGTACGACGACGCCCTGATCGTCGCGAAGGGTGTCCGCTGGGCGGTCGACAACGGCGCCCGGGTGATCAACCTGTCGCTGGGCGGCAGCGGGGACAGCCCGGCCCTGGCCGCGGCTCTGGACTACGCGTTCGCCCGGGACGTGGTCGTGGTCGCCTGCACCGGCAACCTGGCCACGTCGACCGACTCCAAGGTCTGGTACCCGGCTCGCGAGCCGGGCGTGATCGCGGTCGCCGGGCTGGAGCGCAGCAGCGACAACCTGTGGTCCGGCTCGATCACCGGCCGGGCGACGGTGCTCACCGCCCCCGCCACCGGCCTGGTCGGCGCCCGCCCGGCGGACGGGTACTGGCGGGTGCAGGGCACCAGCTTCGCCGCGCCGTTGGTGGCCGCGACCGCCGCGCTGGTCCGGTCCCGTTTTCCGGACATGCCCGCCGGCGAGGTGGTCAACCGGCTGCTGGCCACCGCCCGTGACCTCGGCCCGACCGGCCGGGACGACCGCTTCGGGTACGGGGTGGTCGACCCGGTGGCGGCGCTGACCGCGGACGTTCCCCCGGTCACCGTCAACCCGCTGGACGATCTGACCTCGCCGGGCGTGGTCGGCTTCGGTCCGGCCCCCGGTTCGGACGACAACGGCCCGGTCAGCGGCGCCGGCAGCGACCCGCTCGGTTTCACCGCCGGACGACAGCAGACCGGGTGGACGGCCCGACCGGCGGGCGCTCCGGCCGAATCCGCGCCGGAGCAACTGTGGACCGGTGTCGCGCTCCTCGCCGCCCTGGTGACCGGTGCGGCGCTGATGGTGCGCCGGTTCCGCCAGCGCAGTCGCTGAGCGTCGCGGACGGCAGGCCTGAAGGCGCGGCGGGTGGGGTAGAACCGTCCGCATGAGCACGCCCGCCGCACGTACCCTCGACACCGACCGGCGCCCGTCCTGGCGGCGTCGCCGCCTCGACCCGGACCACTCGTTGGGTCTGCGGCTGACCCTGGCGGCGACTGCGACGTTCCTGGTGCTGGTGCCGTTCGCCCTGCTCGCGCTGCTGGTGCTCGGTGCGTGGGGCCCGCTGCACCGGCTGGACACGACGATCACCGACGCGCTGCACGACCACGCGGTGCGCCACCCGGCCTGGGTCGCGCTGATGGACGTCTGGAGTGCGGTGTTCGCGCCCCTGCCGCTGCGGGTCGTGGCCCTGCTCGTGGTGATCTGGCTGCTGCGCCGCCGTGCCCGCCGGCTGGCCCTCTGGGTGGCCACGACGATGGTGGTCGGCGGGTTGATGGGTCCACTGCTCAAGTTGCTCGTCGGCCGGGACCGGCCGGAACTGCTCGACCCGGTGGCGCGGGCCGCCGGCTACTCGTTCCCCTCCGGGCACGCGCTGAACGCCACCCTGGCCGCCGGGGTGCTGCTGCTGGTGTTCCTGCCGTACGTCCGGCGCTGGGCCGCGCGGGTCGCGCTCTGGATCGCCGCACTGCTGCTCACCGTGGTGACCGGGCTGAGCAGGGTCGCGCTCGGTGTGCACTTCACCAGTGACGTGCTCGGCGGTTGGCTGCTCGGCGTGGCGGTGGTCGCGGCGACCACCGCCGCGTTCACCAGTTGGCGGGCGCACACCGGCCTCCGACCGGTCCGGCCGGTGCGCGACGGCGTCGCGCCCGAGGTCGAGCGGCAGCCGGACAAGACCTGAGGCGTGACGACGACGTCGATCGGGTATTGGCCGGCTCATGTCCGACACCGTGGTCCAGATCATCCGGCGGGTGCTGCTGCCGGTGTCCCTCCTGTTCGGTTTCATGGTGCTGCTCGGGGTGCTGATCACCCGCGTGTTCGAACGGACCTGGCCGTTCACCGTCGAGGACTCGGTGAATCGGGAGTTCGCGGGTGACCGCACCGGCGGCTGGAACGACGTCTCGCTGGTGTTCAGCACGCTGGCCAGCACCCAGATGATCGTCGTGGTGACCGTGCTGGTGGCCCTGGCGCTGCGGCTCTGGCTCAAGCGCTGGCGGGAGCCGCTGTTCCTGTGCGCGGCGGTGACCGGCCAGGCGTTGGTGTTCCTGTTCACCACGATGGTGATCGACCGGCAGCGGCCGGCGGTGGAGCACATGGACACCTCGCCGCCCACGTCGAGCTTCCCGTCCGGGCACACCTCGGCGGCGGTGGCCCTCTACGTCGGTATCGCGGTGCTGATGGCCCTGCGGGCGCGCAGCACCGGAGCGAAGGTCGCCTGGTGGACGCTGCTGCTGGTGCCGGTGGGTGTGGCGCTGACCCGCATGTACCGGGGGATGCACCACCCGAGCGACGTGGTGGCGTCCTTCATCAACGGCGGCACCTGCGTCGCGATCATGGCCCGGGCGGTGCTGGACCGGGGACTGCGCTGGGGACGCGCCAAGCTGCCGATGGCCGCCACGGCCCGGACCTGATCCGGCGCACCGCTCAGGTGCACTCGCCGGTGGCGACGGCCCGGTTGCGCTCGGCCCCGGCCAGCGCCACCGGCCGGGCCTCGGCGGCGGTCACGGCGAACCCGGTGTTGGGGTCGTCCGCCGCCGCCGCGAAGATCACGCCGAGCACCAGACCGTTGGCCGAGAGCAGCGGTCCACCGGAGTTGCCGCTGCGCACCAGCGCACGGATGGTGTAGATCTCCCGGGTGACGTCGCCGGATGAGTAGATGTCCGGCCCCTTGATCTTGTCGACGTCACGAACCCGGGCCGACTGCGCGTTGTACGGGCCGTCCAGTGGGAAGCCGAGCACGATGGCGTCCGAGCCGCTGCCCGCGTTGCCGGCGGCGAACCGCAGCGACGGGCCGGGCAGCCCCGGCACGAGCAGCACCGCCAGGTCGCGGTTCGGGTCGTAGACCACCACCTGACCGTCGTACCGCTCCCCGCCCAGCTCCACCGCCACCGAACGGGTGCCGGCGACCACGTGGGCGTTGGTCATGACCCGGTCGTCGGCGTACACGAAGCCGGAGCCCTCGATGCGGCGCGAGCAGCTGGGCGCGGAGCCGAGCACCTTGACCACCGAACGCTGACCGTTGACCACCACCTGCGAGCCGGCCAGCGCCGGGTCGGGCGGGTCGACCTGGCGGGCCCGGGTGGGCGTGAGACCACCGAAGACGTCCGGGAACCCGTCGGTGTCGACGGTGTCCTCCAGGGCGGTGGAGAGGCGGTGCGCCTCCTCCGGCAGGACCCCGTTCACCACGCCGATCAGCGCGCTGTTGCGCACGGCGGAGGCGAGCCAGGGCACCGACGACGACCCGAGCGGCACGGCGACCAGCCAGGCCAGCAGGAGCACCGCGAACAGTGAGACGAACGCCCCGCCGATGTCGTCGATACGCCGACCCACGTCGCTGGTGATCGTCTTGCGCAGGTGCGAGCCGAGCCAGCCGGCGAGCGCCTGCCCGATCACTGCCAACCCGAAGATCGCCACCAGTGAGATCAGCACCCGGGTGCCGGCGTCGACGAACTGCCGGGCGAACAGCGGCCCGAGTTGCAGGCCGAGCAGCAGCCCCAGAAAGAAGCCGGACAGCGACGTGATGCCGATGACGAAACCCTGGCGGTATCCGCTGATCGCGAACACGAGCATGAGCAGCAGCAGGACGAGATCCACGACGGACACGGGGTCCAGCGTACGGGCAGTGCGCCCGCCGGATGACCACCGCTTGCGGAAGGTGACCGCGTGGTCAGCGCAGGGCGGTCTCGTCGACGTCTTCGGTGCCGGCCGACGGCGCGGGAGTGGCCCCCGTGGGCGGCAGATCGACCAGCCGGCCGGGTGACCACGGGCGGGCCCAGCCACCCATGTCCAGCAGGGTCGCCAGCACTCCGGCGGTGAAGCCCCAGACGAGCATGCCGCGCGCCGAGAACGCCGGCCCCACCCAGCCGCTGGGATGGCGGACCCGCAGCCGGTTGGCGGGGTCGACCAGCTCGCGGACCGGCAGTCGCGCCACGTGCGCCACCTCGGCGGGCTCGGCCGGGTGCACCGGGTGCGGGTCGTGCCACCAGGCCAGCACCGGGGTGACCACGAAGTCGCTGACCGGGATCCACAACTTCGGCAGCTCGGCAAGCACGGTCACGCTGGCCGGGTCGAGGCCGACCTCCTCGTTCGCCTCGCGCAGCGCGGTGGCCCGGACGTCGGCGTCCTCCGGGTCGGCCGCGCCGCCGGGGAAGGCCGGCTGACCGGCGTGGTTGCGCAGGGTCGCGGCCCGTTGCAGGACCAGCACGTCGGGGCCGAGGTCGGGCTGCTCACCGAGGAGCACCAGCACGGCGCTCTCCCGGCCGCCCTCGGCGGGGGTGGTCAGCCGGGTGAAGTCCTCGGCGCGCGCGGTGCCCAGCCGGGTCAGCAACGGCTCGATCCATTCCGGCGGTCGGCGGGTCATGCCGGCACCGTCAGGCCGAGATGCTGGCGGACCAGCTTGGCGATCTGGGCGTCATCGAGAGCCCCGGTGGCGTCGATGTGCCGGATGCGGCCCTGCGCGTCGACGAAGAGGGTCAGCGGAATGGCGTTGCGCTTCAGTTCGCGCTGCAGCGCCTCGCCCTGGTCGACCAGGATCGGGAACCGGACGCCGAAGTCCTCGCCGATGGACTGGGCGCCGCTGCGGCTGTCCCGGCTGTTGACCCCGACCACCTGGAGCTGACCGGCGGCCCGTTCGCTGAGGCGTTGGAAAGCGGGCAACTCCTTGCGGCACGGCGGGCACCAGGAGGCCCACACGTTGATCACGGCCGGCCCGGCCACGTCGCGCAGCGCGACGGGCGCCCCGCCGGTGAAGCAGGAGAGCGTCAGCTCCGGCAGCTGCTGCCCGCCGGCGGTGGAAGTCGGCGTGCCGGGCGTGCCAGGGGCCGCTGTGCCCGAACCGGGCGACGCAGGGGTCGCCGGGCCGGAGCCGGGTGACTCGGCCGTGGGTGCCGTGCTCAGGGCGGCGCAGTCCCGGAACGGGGATGGCCGCTCGGCCGCGGCCGAGCGGGGGGCTGGTGCGTCGTCGGCCGGGTTGCCCGTGCAGCCGGCAACGGCCAGCAGCAGCGGCAGGACGGCGAGGGCGAGGCGGCGGTTCACGGCACCTCCGCGGCGACCGCCTGCGCCGGCACCAGCTCCGGGTCGACCCCGGCGGCCACCGCGAGGTCACGCGCGCGGGGGCCCTTGAGCAGCTTGGCGGCGGCAGCCGGCTCGGTCGGGCCGGTGCCGTACGAGGGGCACAGCTTCGCGAGCGTGCACGCCCCGCAGGCGGGCTTGCGGGCGTGGCAGACCCGTCGCCCGTGGAAGATGATCCGGTGCGACAGCATGGTCCAGTCGCGCTTCGGGTAGAGCGCGCCGATCGCGTGCTCGATCTTGACCGGGTCGGTCTCGGTGGTCAGCTGCCACCTGTGCACCAGCCGTTGGAAGTGCGTGTCGACAGTGATGCCGGGGACGTCGAAGGCGTTGCCGAGAATGACGTTTGCGGTCTTGCGGCCGATCCCGGGAAGCGTCACCAGGTCGACGAGCCGGCCGGGGACCTGACCGTCGTACCTGTCGACGAGAGCCTGCCCCAGCTTGAGCAGCGAGTCGGTCTTGTTGCGGTAGAAGCCGGTGGGCCGGATCAGCTCCTCCATCTCGCCCCGGTCGGCCCCGGCGTACGCGGGGGCGCTCGGGTAGCGGGCGAAGAGCTTCGGGGTGACCTCGTTGACCTTCTTGTCGGTGCACTGCGCCGAGAGGATGGTGGCGACGGCCAGCTCCAGGGCGTTGGAGTGGTCCAGTTCACAGTGCGCGTCGGGGTGCGTCTCGGCCAGCACCCGGCCGATCTTGCGGGCACGACGTGTGCGCCCGAGGTCGGTCTCGCTGGCACCGGGAGAGCTACTGGTCACGACGGTCAGCCTACGTCGCGCCCCGGACGTTCCTCCTCGGGTCAACCCGCCGTCGGCGCGGTGATCCTGCCCTGTCCGTCGAACCGGGCCCCACCCTTGGGGAAGTCGGCGCGGCTCAGCTCGGTGACCAGGCCCAGGCCGCGGTCGTCCGGGTCCATCGTCGGCTTGCCGGCGGAGTTCATGTACGTCGAGGTGAACGAGCCGCCGGCCCAGCTTCCGTCGGGCTTGAGCGACACCTTCAGCACACCGCCCCAGCCC
The DNA here is from genome assembly GCF_021442385.1 of Micromonospora sp. MH99. Classification (GTDB taxonomy): domain Bacteria; phylum Actinomycetota; class Actinomycetes; order Mycobacteriales; family Micromonosporaceae; genus Micromonospora. The sequence goes on along the minus strand of NZ_MUZA01000015.1, from coordinate 98,947 downwards.
AGCCGCCCGGTGTTGCTCAGCGAGTTGCCGCCACCGGCGAAGTTGCCCAGGCTGTACGCGATCAGGCGGCCCTGGTAGAACTCCATGCCGCGCAGCACGTGTGGCCCGTGCCCGACGATCAGGTCCGCGCCCGCGTCGATCATGGCGTGCGAGAACTTGACCGGGTCCCCCCGGTTCTCACCCAGGAACATCTCGGTGCCCGGCTTCACCCGGGTCTTGTCCGCTCCCTCGCCGCCCATGTGCACCTGCACCACGACCAGGTCGGCCATGGTGGCGGCCTTGGCGACCACCGTCTTGGCCGTGGCGATGTCGACCAGGCTGTTGGACCAGACGTACGACGAGAAACCCACCACGGCCACCTTGACGCCCTTGACGTCGACCACGGTGGTCTCGTCCGGGGCGCCGGTGTGCTTCAGGTCGTACTTCTCCAGCGCCTTCTGCGTGTTCTCGTAGCCCTTCGGCCCGTAGTCGTAGCCGTGGTTGTTGGCCTGGTTGAGCACCTCGAAGCCGGCGTCGCGCAGGTGCGCGGCGTACTCCGGCGGGGCCCGGAACTGGTAGCAGCGGGTGGAGTTGGCCCCGCACTTGCCGGTGCCGGTGTCCACCGTCAGCGGCTCCTCCAGGTTGCCCATCACCAGGTCGGCCTTGAGCGCCTGCTTGACCGAGTCGAAGAAGCCCTTGCCGCCGGCGGCGGGCAGCCGGCTCGGCGCGTTGCCCATGATGATGTCGCCGGTCGCGGAGAGCGAGATGGCGCCGCCCTCGCCCGACGCCGAGGCACCGCCGCTGGCCTTGGGGCCGGCCGTGCTCACCGGCGCTCCGGTGCCACCACCACCGGCGCCGGGCTGCCACACCGGGGCCTCCCCGCTGTCGGCACAGCCGGCGACGAGCAGGGCGGCCAGCAGCGCCGCGAGGCCGATGGCGACGCGGTGGAACGGGCGGGGCGCGAGGGGGGCGGAAGCGTACATCGTCCGCGACCCTACCGGCCGCTCAACGCGCCGACGAGGGCCGATCGGTCGGAAGTTCAGCCGGTCACCCGGTCCGACCAGGGCACGACCGGCCGGTCCCCGCCCGCGCGTACGGCGGCGTGCACGGCTCGGGCCAGCGGGGCGCCCCAGGTGGAGCGCGGCCCGCCGTACGCGGCCGGGGGGCCGTCCACCGGACAGAGCACGGTGACCGAGTCGGTGGGGGTGCCGGTCCCGGGCAACCCCAGCTCGAGGATCGCCTGCGTCTTCGCCTCGGTGGCGGTGGCGACGGCGTTGACCAGGGCCGAGTCGGCGAGCCGGGCCGGCACGTACACCACGATGTTGACCGTGCCCACCCGCTGGGCGAGGGCGGCCGGTTCCGGCGCGGCGGCGGGCACCGGGGTGCCGAGCCCGACCGTCGCCCAGACCCGCACGCCGGTGTCGGTCCGGGCGACCACCTCGGTCACGTCGACGCCGGTCAGCAGGCCCACCCCGGGCCCGTCGAGGGCCAGGTCCGCGGCGAGCGCGGTCAGGTGGGCGGCGGGGTCGTCCCGGTCGTACGACATGGGCACTGTCGCGTTCAGCACCCAGTGCCGGACGCCGACGCCACCGCCGAGCGGGCCGCTGCTGACCGCTCGCAGGGGCCTGTCGGCCCGCCAGACGAGCAGCGGAATGTGCCGCCCGTCTTCGGCGCGGCTGGTCAGGGTCGGGTCGCTCAGCACGTCGGGCAGGTTACGCCCACCGATCAAGATTCCAGGGCCGACCTCTGATTCGAGCTCACATGCGCCTAGACTTGGCGGCGCGCGAGGGGATCAGCGGACGGCGGCCCCGGCCGACGGACGGCACGCGTAACCGGAGGTGCGCGATGGATGAGGTACTGGCCCGCAGCGGGATCTTCCAGGGTGTCGACCCGGAAGCTGCCGAGGCGCTCGCCAAGGAGATGGAGACGATCGAGGTCCGCAAGGGCGAGATCGTCTTCAATGAGGGCGAGCCCGGCGACAGCCTCTATATCCTGCTGTCCGGGAAGATCAAGGTCGGCCGCCGGGCGGCGGACGGCCGGCAGAACCTGATTGCGGTGATGGGGCCGTCGGACATGGTCGGTGAGCTGTCGCTCTTCGACCCGGGTCCGCGTACGGCGACCGCCACCGCGGTGACCGACACCCGGCTGGTGCGGCTGCGCAAGCAGGCGCTGCGGCCGTGGCTCAACAACCGCCCGGAGATCGCCGAGCAGCTGCTCCGGGTGCTCGCCCGGCGACTGCGCCGGACCAACGACTCGCTCGCCGACCTGATCTTCACGGACGTGCCGGGCCGGGTCGCGAAGAACCTGCTCCAGATGGCCGGCCGGTTCGGCACGCGCGACGGCGGCGTGCTGCGCGTGACGCACGACCTCACCCAGGAGGAGATCGCCCAGCTCGTCGGCGCCTCCCGGGAGACGGTGAACAAGGCGCTCGCCGACTTCGCCTCGCGCGGCTGGCTGCGGCTGGACGGCAAGAGCATCATCATCCTGGACCCGGAGCGCCTGGCCCGCCGCGCCCGCGTCTGAGCGGTACGTCCCGTCCCCGCCTTCCATCGACGGGAGGCGGGGACGTTTCGTCTGCCCGGCGCAGAAATGCTGGCTCGCGGCGACCGAAGTGGTGAGGGTGGGGCCATGGTGAACAGAGTTGCGGTGCTCTCCGACATCCACGGCGTACTGCCCGCGCTGGAGGCCGTCCTGGCCGAGCCGGACGTCGCCGCCGCCGACCTCATCGTGCTGACCGGCGACATCGCGTCCGGTCCGCAGCCGGTCGAGGTGCTGGACGTGCTCGCCGACCTGGGTGACCGGGTCTGCTGGGTGGGCGGCAACTGCGAACGTGAGCTGGTCGACGCGCGGGCCGGCCGGCCCGCCGCTTTCGAGGTGTCCAACTGGGCGGCCGGGCAGCTCCGCGACGATCAGGTGGCCCGGCTCGCCGCGCTGCCGGCGACCGTGACGGTGGAGATCGACGGCCTCGGGCCGACACTGTTCTGCCACGCGACGCCCCGCGACGACGAGGAGGTGGTGCTCGTCGACTCCCGGATGGCGCGCTGGGAGGAGGTGTTCGCGGGCCTGCCCGCCGAGGTCGGGACTGTGGTCTGCGGCCACACCCACATGCCGTTCACCCGGCTGGTCGACCGGCGCCTGGTGGTCAATCCGGGCAGCATCGGCATGCCGTACGGGGGTGCGGGCGCGTGGTGGGCGCTGCTCGGGCCGGGCGTACAGCTGCGCCGCACCGCCTTCGACGTGGACGCGGCCTGCGCCCGGGTAACCGCGGATTCGGCGTACCCGGACGCCGCCGCCTGGGCCGACGAGTACCTGCGCTCCCAGCACAGCGACGCCGACGCCCTCGCCGTCTTCGGCCCGCGCGACGGCCGCTGACCCCCACCGATCCGACGCCGCACATCCCCTCGACCCCGCACGTCCCCTCGACCCGGCACATCCCCTCGACCCGGCACACCCCTCGACCGCGCACATAGCCGCGGATCCGGCGACTCAGCTGCGGCCGATGGACCTGCCCTGCTGCCTGTCGAGCTGCCCCAGGAGTGGGGCAGACCTGGGCGTCGCTGCCGCCCCACTCGTGGAGCAGCTCGACAGGGCACGGGTAGCGCAGATGGCGCACCGCCGCCGCCCCACTCCTGGGGCAGCTCGACAGGGCACGGAAGGGGCGGATGGCGCACCGCTGCCGCCCCACTCGTGGGGCAGCTCGACAGGGCACGGGGAGGGCAGTCGAGGTCGGCTCGACCGGAGCACGGCCGCCGACCCGGCTATAAAAAGTCAGTCTTGACTGTTTGTTTCGAAGGCCGCAGGCTGTTGCCGTGTCCGCCACATCAACGTCCGCCGCATCGACATCTGCCGGCGCGACGCGTGTTCCTCAGCAGGAGCGCAGTCGTGCCACCCAGGCCCGCCTGCTGGAGGCGACAGTCGACTGCCTGATCGATCACGGCTGGTCGGGCACCACGACCACAGTCGTGGCGGCGCGGGCCGGTGTCTCGCGGGGTGCGCAGCTGCACCACTACCCGACCAAGGCCGCGCTGGTCACGGCCGCCGTCGCCCATCTGGCCGAGCGCCGGGCCAACGAACTGCGCACCGAGGCCGAGGCGTTGCCAGCCGGCCCGCAGCGGCTCGACCGCGTGATCGACCTGCTCGGGGTGGCCTTCACCGGGCCGCTCTTCGTCGCCGCGCTCGAACTGTGGGTGGCCGCCCGCACCGACCAGGAGCTGCGCGACGCCCTGGTCCCGCTGGAGGCGACGGTCGGCCGGGAGATGCACCGACTCACCGTCGCCCTGCTCGGGGTCGACGAGCGCCGTCCCGGCGTCCGCGAAGCCGTGCAGGCCACCCTCGACCTGCTGCGCGGGCTCGGGGTGGCCAACCTGCTCAGCGACGACTCGGCCCGCCGCGCCGCCCTGCTCGCCACCTGGAAACGCCAGCTCGCCACCCTCCTCACGCCCTGACCCCGGCCACACCGGCCCAGCACCGACCGGAGGCATCATGGTCGACCTCAGTGACCTGCTCGCGGATCTGGCCGCCGAGTCCGCCGACCTGGACGCGTTGGTGGCGCCCCTGCCGGCGGCCGACTGGGCCCGCCCGACCCCGGCGGCGGGCTGGAGCATCGGGCACCAGATCGCCCACCTCGCCTGGACCGACCACGTGGCCCTGCTGGCCGCCACCGACGCCGACGCCTTCTACGCGACGGTGACGGCCGCGCCGGACCCGAACCGGATGGTCGACGCGGGCGCCGAGGCGTTCCTCGCCCCGCCCGCCGACCTGCTCGCCCGCTGGCGGGCCGGACGGGCGGCGCTCAACGACGCGCTCCTCGCGGTCCCGGCCGGCGAGAAGCTGCCCTGGTACGGCACCCGGATGTCGGCCGCGTCGATGGCGACCGCCCGGATCATGGAGACCTGGGCGCACGGTGAAGACGTGGCCGACGCCCTCGGTGTCGTCCGCCCCGCCACCGACCGCCTCCGGCACGTGGCGCACCTCGGTGTGCGTACTCTCGGGCACGGTTTCGCCGCCCACGGCCGACCGGCACCGGCGGCGCCGGTCCGGGTCGAGTTGACCGGACCCGGCGGGGAGACGTGGACCTGGGGCCCGGCGGACGCCGCCGACCGCCTGAGCGGTCCCCTCCTGGACTTCTGCCTGCTCGTCACCCGCCGCCGCCACCGCGCGGACCTCGCCCTGCTGGCCAGCGGCCCCGTCGCCGACGAGTGGCTCGACGTGGCGCAGGCGTTCGCCGGCCCGCCGGGCACCGGGCGCGAACCGTCGAGCCGACGCGGAGTCACGGCGTGATCCGCATCGGCAACGCTTCCGGCTTCTACGGCGACCGGTTCACGGCCTGGCGGGAGATGCTCGACGGCGGCGAGCTGGACGTGCTGACCGGTGACTACCTGGCCGAGCTGACCATGCTGATCCTCGGTCGGGACCGGCTGCGCGACCCCGACCTCGGCTACGCAAAGACGTTCCTGCGTCAGCTGGAGACGTGTCTGGGCACGGCCCTCGACCGGGGGGTGCGGATCGTGACCAACGCCGGCGGGTTGAATCCGGCCGGCCTGGCCGCCGCCATCGAGGCGCTCGCTGGCCGTCTGGGCCTGTCGGCCCAGGTGGGGTACGTCGAGGGCGACGCGCTCCGGCGGCCCGACGCGCTCACCGCGAACGCGTACCTGGGCGCGTTCGGGATCGCCGCCTGCCTCGACGCCGGCGCGGACGTGGTGGTCACCGGCCGGGTCACCGACGCGTCGTTGGTGGTCGGCCCGGCCATCGCCAGGTACGGGTGGGGTCGCGACGATCTCGACGAGCTGGCCGGGGCGACAGTCGCCGGGCACCTCCTGGAGTGCGGCGCCCAGGTCACCGGCGGCAACTTCAGCTTCTTCACCGAACTGCCCGACGGCGGGCACCGCCCCGGCTTCCCGATCGCCGAGGTGCACTCCGACGGCTCATCCGTGGTCACCAAGCATCCCGGCACCGGCGGTGCGGTCACCGTGGAGACCGTCACCGCCCAGCTGCTCTACGAGATCGGCGGGCCGGCGTACCTGGGACCGGACGTGGTCACCCGGCTGGACTCCGTGACGCTGCGCCCCGACGGGCCGGACCGGGTCCGGATCTCCGGCGTCCGGGGAACCCCGCCGCCGGCGACGCTCAAGGTCGGCGTCAACAACCTCGGCGGCTTCCGGAACTCGATGACGTTCGTCCTCTGCGGGTTGGACATCGAGGCGAAGGCGGCCCTGGTGCGGGGGCAGATCGAGGAGGCGGTGGGCAAGGACGGGCTGGAGTTCACGCTCGCCCGCACCGACCACCCGGACGCGGCCGACACCGAGGTCGCCAGCGCCCTGCTGCACGTACACCTGCGTGACGGCGACAAGGCACGGGCCGGGCGGGCCTTCTCGGCCGCGGCGGTGGAGCTGGCCCTGGCCTCCTACCCGGGCTGCACGCTGACCACCCTCCCGGGCGACGCGACACCGTACGGCGTCTTCACCGCCGACACCGTGCCGCAGGACGCGGTGGCGCACGTCGCGGTCCGGCCCGGCGGTGAACGGGTGCCGATCGCCCCGCCGGTCCGTACCGCCCCCACGGTGCGGGACGAGACCGTGCCGGGCGGCGGCGCGGCGGTCGACGGCCCGACCCGGCGCGGGGCGCTCGGCGAACTGGTCGGCGCGCGCTCGGGCGACAAGGGCGGTGACGCCAACCTCGGCGTCTGGGCCCGGACCGACGTTGGGTACGCGTGGCTGCGCGCCTGGTTGACGGTCGAGCGGCTGGCCGAGCTGCTGCCGGAGACGGCGTCGCTGTCGGTGCGGCGCTACGAGCTGCCGAACCTGCGGGCGGTCAACTTCGTGATCGAGGGTCTGCTGGGGGCCGGGGTGGCCGCGTCCACCCGGTTCGACCCGCAGGCCAAGGCGCTCGGCGAGCTGCTGCGCGCCCGGATCGTCGACCTGCCCGCCGAGGTGCTGACGGGGGTGGCGCGATGAGCATCGTGGACACCCCCGAACGGCGGCAGCTGCGCGAGCTGACCAGGGCCTTCGTGACCCGGGAGGTGCTGCCGCACCTGGACGACTGGGAGCGGGCCGGCGAGGTCCCCCGGGCCCTGCACGCGACCGCCGCGAAGCTCGGGCTGCTCGGCATCGGCTTTCCCGAGTCGGTGGGCGGCAGCGGCGGTGACCTGCTCGACTCGATCATCGTGACGGAGGAGCTGATCCGCGCTGGCGGCTCGTCCGGCCTGGTGGCGGCCCTGTTCACGCACGGCATCGCATTGCCGCACATGGTCGCCGCAGCCGGCGCCCGCACCGGCGGGTCGCTGGGCGGCCGGCTCGGCGGCACCCCGTCGCCGGCCGACGGCGGCCTGATCGAGCGGTACGTCCGGCCCACCCTGGCCGGCACGATGATCGGCGCGTTGGCGATCACCGAGCCGGACGGCGGCTCCGACGTGGCCGGCATCCGTACGACCGCCCGCCGCGACGGCGACCACTACGTGGTGAACGGGTCGAAGACGTACATCACCAGCGGGCACCGGGCGGACTTCGTGACCACCGCGGTGTGCACCGACTTTCCCGGCAGCGGTGAACTGACCCTGCTCGTCATCGACAAGGGGTCGCCCGGGTTCACGGTGGGGCGCCGACTGGAGAAGCTGGGCTGGCACTGCTCGGACACGGCGGAGCTGTCGTTCGTGGACGTGCGGGTGCCGGTGGCCAACCGGATCGGCGCGGAGAACACCGGCTTCCTGGCGATCATGCAGCACTTCGCCGCCGAGCGACTGTCGCTGGCGACCCAGGCGTACGGGACCGCGCAGCGCTGTGTCGAGCTGGCGGTGCGCTGGTGCCGGGACCGGGAGACCTTCGGGCGTCCGCTGGCCAGCCGGCAGCTGGTCCGGCACCGGCTGGCCGAGATGCACACGCGCGCCGAGGCGGCCCGGTCGTACGTGCACGAGGTGGCCGTCCGGGTGGCGGCGGGCGAGCCGGTGGTGACCGAGGTAGCGATGGCGAAGAACGTCGCGGTGGCCGCCTGCGACCAGGTCGTCGACCAGGCGCTGCAACTGCACGGAGGCTTCGGCTATCTGCGGGACGCCGAGGTGGAGCGGCACTACCGCGACGCCCGGATCCTCGGCATCGGCGGCGGCACCACCGAGATCATGAACGAGATCATCGCGAAGGGCATGGGCCTGTGACCACACTGGACAGCAGGGTGGACCCCGCCGCACCGGGGTACGCCGCGAACCGGACGGCGTTGCTGGAGCGGCTGGCCGAGCTGGACGCCGCGCTGGACCAGGCCCGGGCGGGCGGCGGCGAGAAGTACGTGGCCCGGCACCACAAGCGCGGCAAGCTGCTCCCCCGCGAGCGGATCGAGCTGCTGGTGGACGCCGACAGCCCGTTCCTGGAGCTGTCGCCGGTCGCCGCGTACGGCACGGACTTCCCGGTCGGGGCCAGCGTGGTCACCGGCATCGGCGTGGTCGAGGGCGTGGAGTGCCTGATCGTCGCCAACGATCCGACGGTACGCGGCGGCGCGGTCAACCCGTGGTCGCTCGCGAAGACCCGACGGGCCGGTGAGATCGCCCTGGCCAACCGGCTGCCGATGGTGAACCTGGTCGAGTCGGCCGGGGCGGACCTGCCCACCCAGGCGGAGATCTTCATCCCGGGTGGCCGGGTGTTCCGGGACCTGACGCGGCTCTCGGCGGCGGGCATCCCCACGGTCAGCGTGGTCTTCGGCAACGCCACTGCCGGTGGCGCGTACGTGCCGGGGATGTCCGACCACGTGATCATGATCCGGGACCGGTCGCAGGTCTACCTGGCCGGGCCGCCGCTGGTGAAGATGGCGACCGGTGAGGTCACCGACGACGAGTCGCTGGGTGGCGCGGCGATGCACGCCGGCACGTCCGGGCTCGCCGACCACCTGGCCGAGGACGAGCGCGACGGCATCCGGCTGGCCCGGCAGTGCGTCCGCCGGCTCAACTGGCGCAAGCAGGGGCCGTCGCCGCGTACTGCGGTGCCGCAGCCGCCGAAGTACGACCCGGAGGAGCTGCTCAGCATCGTCAGCGCCGATCTGAAGGTGCCGTTCGATCCCCGCGAGGTCCTGGCCCGCATCCTGGACGGCAGCGACTTCGACGAGTTCAAGCCGGCGTACGGGGACGCGTTGGTCACCGGTTGGGGCGAGCTGCACGGGTACCCGGTGGGGGTGCTGGCGAACGCCCGGGGGGTGCTGTTCAGCGCGGAGGCGCAGAAGGCGGCCCAGTTCATCCAGCTCGCGAACGCCTCGGACACCCCGTTGATCTTCCTCCAGAACACCACCGGCTACATGGTCGGCACCGAGTACGAGCAGCGCGGCATCATCAAGCACGGCGCGTTGATGATCAACGCGGTGTCGAACTCGACGGTGCCGCACCTGACGGTGAACCTGGGCGCCTCGTACGGGGCCGGCAACTACGGCATGTGCGGCCGGGCGTACGAGCCGAGGTTCCTGTTCACCTGGCCGAACGCGAAGTCGGCGGTGATGGGCCCGGCGCAGCTCGCCGGGGTGCTCTCCATCGTGGCCCGGCAGGCCGCCGCAGCTCGGGGGCGCGACTACGACGAGGACTCCGACGCGGCGATGCGGATGATGGTCGAGCAGCAGATCGAGTCGCAGTCCGGGGCGCTGTTCCTCTCCGGCCGGCTCTACGACGACGGGGTGATCGACCCGCGGGACACCCGCACCGTCCTCGGTCTCTGCCTCTCGGCGATCCACAACGGACCGGTGAAGGGCGCCGACGGCTTCGGCGTCTTCCGGATGTAGAGAGGCCACTCATGATCAACAGGCTGCTCGTGGCCAACCGGGGCGAGATCGCCCGCCGGGTCTTCGCCACCTGCCGCGCGATGGGCGTGCAGACCGTCGCCGTGTACTCCGACGCGGACGCCGACGCGCCGTTCGTCGCCGAGGCCGACCTGGCCGTACGCCTGCCGGGAAGCTCACCGACCGAGACGTACCTGCGGGTGGATCTGATCCTGGACGCGGCCCGCAAGGCCGGCGCGGACGCCGTCCACCCCGGCTACGGCTTCCTCGCCGAGAACGCCGAGTTCGCGGCGGCGGTGACCGACGCGGGGCTGACCTGGGTCGGGCCGCCGGCCAAGGTGATCGCCGCGATGGGCGACAAGTTGGCGGCGAAGGCGCTGCTCGCCGAGGCGGGCGTACCGATGCTGCCGAGCTGGACCGACGCCGACGAGGTCACCGACTTCCCGGTGCTGGTGAAGGCGTCCGCTGGCGGCGGCGGCCGGGGCATGCGGATCGTGCGGGACGCGGACGAGCTGGCGGAGGCCGTCGCCGGCGCCAGCCGGGAGGCGGCTGCCGCGTTCGGCGACGGCACGGTCTTCATCGAGCGGTACGTCGAGCGTGGTCGGCACGTCGAGGTGCAGATCTTCGGCGACTCGCACGGCACGGTGGCCGCCCTCGGGGTACGCGAGTGCTCGATCCAGCGCCGACACCAGAAGATCATCGAGGAGGCTCCCGGGGTGCTCCCGGGGGAGTTGCGCCCGGCGCTGCACGAGGCGGCGGTGTCCGCCGGACGTGCCGTCGACTACGTGGGCGCCGGCACCGTGGAGTTCCTGCTGGCCCCGACCGGTGAGTTCTTCTTCCTCGAGATGAACACCCGCTTGCAGGTGGAGCACCCGGTCACCGAGCTGACCGGGCCCGTCGGGCTCGACCTGGTCCGGTGGCAACTGCTCGTCGCCGAGGGCGTGCCGCTGCCGGAGCACCTGCACGAGCCGGGTGTACGCGGCTACGCGATCGAGGTGCGGTTGTGCGCCGAGGACCCGGCGCAGGGCTGGCGACCCGCGACAGGTGTGCTGCGCCGGTTCGCGGTGCCGGGGGTGGACCGGGAGTTCGGTGGCCTCCAGCACGCCGGCCTGCGGCTGGACTCCGGCGTCGGGACGGGCTCCGAGGTGAGCGTGCACTACGACTCCATGCTCGCCAAGCTGATCGCCTGGGCGCCGACCCGGGCCGAGGCGGCCCGGGCGCTGGCCGGCGCGCTGACCCGTGCCGAGCTGCACGGGGTGGCCACCAACCGCGATCTGCTGGTCCGGGTGCTGCGCAGCCCGGAGTTCGCGGCCGCGGCGATCGACACCGGTTTCCTGGACCGGCACCCCGAGGTCTTCGCGCCGCTGCTGCCCGCCGATCAGCTTCCGCTGACCGCCCTGGCGGCCGCACTGGCGGGTGCCGCCCAACGCCGAACGACCGCGCCGGTGCTCGGCGGGCTGCCCTCCGGCTGGCGCAACGTGCCCGCCGTACCGCAGGTCAGCCGCTTCACCGGCCCGGACGGCGAGATTGAGGTCCGCTACCGGCTGGACCGCACCGGCCGACTCGCCGACTGGTCCGCAGCGCCGCCCGGCGAAACGGTGGCGTTGGAGGGGAAGCCGCCGACGGTAGCGCTGGCGGAGGTCACCCCGGACCGGGTGGCGCTCGACGTCGACGGGGTTCGGCGCGCGTACCGCGTACACCGGGTGGGGTCGGAGATCTTCGTGGACGGCCCGGACGGGGCGGCGAGCCTCGTCGAGCTGCCGCGCCTCCCGCTGCCCACGGCGGCGGTGGCGGCCGGGTCGCTGCTCGCGCCGCTGCCCGGCGCGGTGACCCGGGTGCACGTGCAGGTCGGCCAGCGGGTCACGGCCGGCGAACCACTGCTCACGCTGGAAGCGATGAAGCTGGAACATCAGGTGCTGGCCCCGACCGACGGGGTGGTCATCGAACTCCCGGTGCCGGCCGGCGCTCAGGTGCGCACCGGCGCCGTCCTGGCCGTCATCGACGGCTCCCCCGCAAGCGACGACCCGACGCCGTCGAACCCCGAGGAGGACCCCCGATGACCTTCGACCTCACCCCCGAGCAGGACCAGCTCCGCGACGCCGTGCGGGCGCTGGGCCGCCGGTACGGCCACGGCTACTTCGTCGAGAAGGCGAAGGCCGGTGAGCACACCACCGAGTTGTGGGCCGAGGCGGGACGGCTCGGCTATCTGGGGGTCAACATCCCCACCGAGTACGGCGGCGGGGGCGGCGGCATCACCGAGCTGGCCATCGTCTGCGAGGAGCTGGCGGCGGCGGGGTGCCCGCTGCTGCTGCTGGTGGTCTCCCCCGCCATCGCGGCGACGGTGCTCGCCCGGCACGGCACCGAGGAGCAGCGCAAACGGCACCTGCCCGGCCTCGCGGACGGCTCGGCGAAGATCGTCTTCGCGATCACCGAGCCGGAGGCCGGTTCCAACTTCCACCGGCTCGGCACGGTGGCCCGCCGCGACGGCGACGACTGGCTGCTCAACGGCCGCAAGTGCTACATCTCCGGGGTCGACGAGGCCGGGCACGTCCTGGTGGTGGCCCGGACCGAGGACTCCTCCACCGGCAAGCTCAAGCCCGCGCTGTTCCTGGTGCCTACCGACGCGGCGGGGCTGACCAGGTCCAAGCTGGACATGGAGATCGTCTCTCCGGAGAACCAGTTCCTGCTCTACCTCGACGACGTGCGGGTGCCCGCCGACGCGCTGGTCGGCGAATCCCTGGACGCCGGGCTGCCGGCGCTCTTCGCCGGGCTCAACCCGGAGCGGATCACGGTCGCCGCGATGGGCGCCGGCACCGGTCGGTACGCCATCGAGCGGGCCAGCGAGTACACCGCCACCCGCAAGGTGTGGGGTGGCCGGAGCATCGGCTCGCACCAGGGGGTGGCGCATCCGCTCGCCCACGCGGCGGTGCAGGTGGAGTTGGCCCGCCTGATGATTCAGAAGGCGGCCACCCTGTACGACGCCGGCCGCGACCTGGAGGCCGGGGTGTCCGGCAACATGGCCAAGTACGCGGCCGGGGAGGCCGCCGCCCTCGCCGTGGACACCGCGGTGCAGGCCCTCGGCGGGGCGGGCATGACCACGGAGTACGGGGTGGCCACCCTGCTCGGCGCGGTCCGGGCCGGGCGGATCGCCCCGGTCAGCCGCGAGATGATCCTGAACTTCGTCGCCCAGCACGTCCTCGGTCAGGACAAGTCCTACTGACCTCAGCCGGGGGCGCGGCAGGCCGCGTCGATGCGGTGCACCGGGCGGACGCGGCGGCCCAACCCCTCCAGCAGCGAATCCTCGATGTGGAAGTCGTGGATCCGCAGCCGGTGCCGGGGCAGCTCCTCCTCGCTCGGGCAGAGCACCTGCGCGCGGACGAGGTCTACCGGCACGTACCGGACTCCGCCCCGTTCCTGCAGGATCACCATGTTGACGTCGTCGGTGGTCACCACGTGCCCCCGGACGTCCTCGGTCGGGCCGTTCTCGACGCCCACCGTGGTGACGGTGAGCGGGAGCACCGGTGTGCTGATCACCGGCAGCGCGGCCCAGACCAGCATGGCCAGCACCGCCACCTCGGTCAGCGACGCCAGCGGCCGGATCACCATGCCGGGCAGCGGCCCGGCGATGAACAGCGCCAACACCGGCGGCACCACGAGAAGTGCGAGCACCAGCAGCTCGCGCTGCCCGGCCGCGTCGCGCAGCGTCGGCAGCAGCAGCCAGCCGTACCCGGCGAGCAGCGCGACGATCACCGCCAACCGGGGTACGACCCACTCGTGCAGCCGGTCCGGACGAAGCTGGAACGCGGCGGCGAACGCCGGCAGCAGCAGCGGCAGGTAGAGCAGCGGCCAGGTGAGCAGGGCGAGCAGGAAGCTCGCCAGCACCACCCAGGCCGGGGTGAGGTCCGCCCAGCGGGCGAAGAGCGGGCGGCGACGGGTGCCCGGCGGCAGTCGGTCCACGCTCACGGCCAGCACCGCGCCGAGCGCGAAGACGGCGACCAGCCCGGTGGAGAGCAGTCGAGCCGCGGTGGTCAGGAAGCCCGCGAGCAGGTTGACCGGCCCGACGTTGGCGACCAGCAGCAGCGTGGTCTGCAGCTCCCCACCCGCCTCGACGCCGAGCCGGAGCACCGAGAAGATCGCCGGTACGCCCACGACCGCCGTCCAGAACGACTGGCTGGCCCGCGCCCGCCGCTCCGCCGGATCCCACCGCACCGGCACCTGCTCGACGTCGGCGACCGGCACTGCGGGTTCGGCCCGCGGCACACCGGCCGGCCACCCGCCGGGGTCCACCTCGACGTGGTCGGTCGGCACGGCGGGCCGGGGCGGCGGCACCGTGCCACCGGGGCTCGCGTCGCCGGTGGTGGTCGGCACCGTGCTCACCGCCGGGGCGCCTTGTCGTCGAAGTCGACAAGCTTCGGCACCTCAAGTGGCTGTGGCTGGGTCTTCTCGACGCGCAGCCACGGGCCCAGGGTCCGGTTGTACGCCGTCAGCCACGGGCTGGCCTGCCCGTTGCGGCCCTGCTGGTAGCTCTTCTGCAGAAAGAAGGCGACCAGGTCACGCAGCGCCGGATCGCCGATCGGCACGCCGATCCCCAACAGCTCGCTCGTGCCGAAGGGCAGATCGACGATCTCGAACTCCTTGGGGTACGTGGCCAGGAAGCCCGCGAGGATCGTCTCGTCCGAGCTGACCACGTCGTACCGGCCGGCGCGGATGCCTGTCACGCAGTCCCAGACGTCCTTCACCACAAGCGCCTTGACCTGGCGCTTCTCCAGCTCGGCCTCGGTGGTGGAGCCGCCGGTGGTGCAGACCTTGTAGGCCGGGTCGCGCAGGTCCTCGATGGTGCGGATCCTGTCCTTGAGCCGGACGGGCACCAGCACCTCCTGCGTGGTGACGAAGTACGGCCCGGCGAAGCTGACCAGCTTCTTGCGCTCCTCGGTCATCGAGAAGCTGGAGATCACCAGGTCGACGGTGCCGCCCTGCAGATACGGGATCCGGTCCTCGGTGGCTGCCGACACGAACTCCAACTGCTGCTCGCCCTGGTAACCGAGGGACGCGGCGATGTACCTGCCGATCTCGACGTCGAAGCCGACGTGCTGGCCGTTGCGGAGGTCGCCCATCAACGGCTCGTTGGTGGCGACGCCGATGCGCAGCTTCGACTGCCCGTAGATGTGCGACTCGCGCAACTTCTCCTGCACCGACGGCAGGTCCGGTTCCTTGCGGCTCTCGCAGCCGGCGGCGGCGGAGAGGGTGAGGGTCAGGGCGACCGCCAGTGTCGACGCGACCGAGCGGAGCCGGGACTGGGAACTGCGTACGTTCATGGGCGACCTCGCTGACGGAGCAGCCTGCGGAACACCGAGAGTAGCGAGACGAGTCCACTGCGTGTGCACGCCGACCGGTCAGGTCGGATGGTCCGTTCGATCGACACTGATCGGCGCGGCGGATCGCCTCTCCGGTTGACAGCAGGCCAGGCCGCGACATGCTGGAGGGGTGAGTCGACTGTCCAGGATCGATGCGCGGATGGTGGCGGCGGTCGCGGCGCCGGGTGCCGTCGCGCTGCTGGCCCTGCTTGTCGTTCTGCGCCGGCAGGACCTTCTCGGCGTGGTTCTCGCACTGCTCTGCGTGCTGCTGGCCATGGTCTCCGCGGTCGCCGTGTCCGCCGTCCGCCAGCGCGCCGAACCGGAGCCGGCGGACCAGCCACACGCCACCGCGCCGCCGGAGTTGATGCCGTACGGGATCGACGCCGACACGCTCGACGCCCTGGACAGCCGGGACGCGTTGCGTGCGGTGCGTGACCGGGGACGGGCGCGCGGCGGGTTCAGCGACCGGTGAGCGTGGGCGCGGTGAGCGCGTCGACGCCCCGCCCCGCCAGGCACCGGTAGACCCGGTCGACATTGCCGTCCACCGGCGGCAACACCTCCAGGTGCCAGCCGACCGGCTCGGCGATCTCCGTGGTCAGTCGGAACGTCGTGGCGCTGCACACCTGTCGTACCGGCTCGGCGGCGATCACCTCGTCGTAGGCCGCGCCGACGAGCTGCACCGGCAGGATGCCCTCGGCGTACGTCTCCCAGGTGTGCCGGCCGTCGCACGGGACGCGGGCCGCCTCGGCGCGGGCGCCGCGGATGCGTACCGGGCCGAAACACTCCAGCTCGGGCAGGCAACGGGCGCCGCTGGGCAGCGCGGTCGGCGCCCCGGCACCTGACGCGCAGCCGGGCAGCGGCCCGGTCGCCGGTGCCGCGACCTGGGTCACCGAGGGGGACGGGCCGGGCGGCGGGCCACCGCTCGCCAGCCAGGCCCCGGTGGTGGCCGAGGCGGCGAGCGCCAGCACCCCGGCGCCGCCGAGGAACCAGCGTCGTCGCCACCGCCGGCCGCCGGGAACGCTGGGGCGGGAGTCCTCGACCGGGGGGCGGGGCGCTGGCTGGCCGGTGCCGTACAGGCCGGACCGGCTCGGGCCACCACTGACCGGGGCACCGCTGATCGGTGAGCCGCTGATCGGGACGCCGCTCACCGGAGCGGACGGTGAGCCGAACGGCAGGTTGGCGAGCAGGTCGTGCAGTTCGAGGGCGGACGGCCGCTCGGCCGGGTCGTTGGCCATGCCGAGACGCAGCACGTCGATGAGCTCGTCCGGTACGCCCGGGAGGCCGGGAAGCGGCTGGTTGAACATCTCCAGCACGGTGACCAGGCTGGGGTTGCGCTCGGACTGCCAGCGGGGCGGCCGGCCGTGCATCACCGCGTAGAGGGTGGCGCAGAGCGCGTACACGTCGACGGCCGGCGACGGTGGGCTGTGGCTGAACATCTCCGGCGGCGCGTACGCCGGGGTGAGCACCTCCAGGGTGACCGAGGCGTCGCGCGCCTCGGCCAGCACGGCCAGCCCGAAGTCGGCAAGCACCGCCGAGTTGAAGTGCGAGTAGAGGATGTTCGCGGGCTTCACGTCCCGGTGCAGCACCCCGGCTCCGTGCGAGTGCGCCAACGCATCTGCGATCTTGATGCCGAGATCGCGGGCCTCCACCGGGCCGAGCGGCGAGCTGCGCATCCGCTCGGCGTACGACCCGTCACAGAGTTCCATGATCAGGTAAGGGTGCTGGTCGACGGTGACGCCCACGTCGAAGAGATCCACCACGTGCGGGTGCGACGACATCCGCCCGGCGGCACGCGCCTCGCGCAGGAAACGCGCCTGGTCGCGTTCGCTGTCCAGCGTGCGGTTCTCGACCTTGACGGCGACCTCTCGACCGACCGAGATCTGGGTGGCCTGGTAGACGGTGGCGTAGCCGCCTCGGGCAAAGACCCGCAAATCAGTCAGACCGGGCACGATCGGCACCGGCAAGCCGCCGGTCGGGGTGTCGGTCACCGCTCGAAAATACCCAACCCGGCCGGCGACTCAGCGCGCCGCGTCCGCCGGAGCGGCACCGGCCGCGCCGGGCGCCTCTCCGGTGCCTTCCGGCGCGTCGACATCGGCCGACGTGGAGGCGGCGGGCGCAGCGGGAGCGGAGGCGGGAGCGGGAGCGGGCGGAGCGGACGCCGGGGCGGAGGACGCGGCGGAGGCGGGAGACACGGCAGCGGTGTCGACGGCGGCCGGCGTGCCCCGGCGGGCGTCCATCCGCAGTCCGATCGCCGTGGCAACCGCGCCCAACCCTTCCCAGGCGGCCACGCCGAAGAACCGGTCGGGGGCGATGTCGGCCAGCACGGCGATGCTGAACACGGTGAAGGTCACCAGCCGGAAGACCACCGTGAAACGGTAGAACGCCCGCCACTCGGTGACCGTCGCGAGCAGGTAGTAGACGCCCATGTTGAACGACGCCATCGAGGACGCCAGCAGGAACGTGCCGGTGTAGTCGCCAGCGCCACGAGTCGCCGGCACCTCGAACCCGAGCAGACGCAGCTGCGCCTCCGGCCACAGCAACCCGACCGCGCCCATCACCAGCGCCAGTACGCCGAAGACCGCGATGGTCCAGCCCGCGACGGAACGCGGCAGCTTCATGATGGCCTCCCCAGGCACGGCGACGGTCGCCACTGTGGACCACCGCACGGTGGTGACACGCTAGCCCCTCGCCCCGACCACCACATCCCCAGAACCGCCAAAACCGCCCCACCTCACCCCTTGCGGCCCCACCCCCACCGCGCGGTGATCATGAAGTTGTTGCCACCGACGCCGGCGTGTCGGCGCAACAACTTCATGATCAACCGCGGGAGGCCCGGGTAGGGGCCGGGTGGGTGGAGTGGGGTTAGGGGAGGGTCAGGCGGGCTTGTAGGGACTTTGCGGCTGCTCGTTCGCTGCGTTGTTCGGTGGCGTACGCGAGGCGGACCGCCTCGTCGGCGCAGGACCGGGCCTCCGCCGAGTGGCCGCAGGCCGCCAGCGCCTCGGCGAGCACGCTCGCCGCGATCACCTGACTGCGTACGTCCTCGGCGGGCGCGGTGACCGCCCGTCTCGCCCAGTCCAGCGCCTGCTCCCGCTGACCGTGCGCGAGCAGCGCCGACGCGTACCGGGCCATGGTCTGGCGGCGGGAGAAGAGCAGCGAGGGCGCGTTGGCGGCGGCCGTCGCCACCGGGGCGAGCAGCCCGACCGCGGTCGCCGGGTCACCGGCGGAAAGCCGGGCGGTGGCCAGCAGCACCCGGGGCGCGACCTGCGCCGGCGCCTGCGGATTGTGCGGTTCGACGGCCGTCAGCACCGCCCGGGCGGCCTGCTCGGCGGTCTCGTGGTCGCCCATGTCCAGCGCCACGAAGCCGCGCAGCGTGCCCGCCATTCCGGTGAGCAGCGGGTGCGAGGTCTGGTCGGCGTACACCAGGGCGTCGGTGAGCAGGTCGGCCGCGTGCTCCGGCTCGCCCAGTCCACGGGCGACGACGGCCCGGACGACGAGCGCGAACCCGCGACCCCAGTCGTCGGACGCGGCGGCGAACTCGCGGTACGCCCGGCGGGCCTCCCGGTCGGCCTCGGCCAGCTCGCCCAACTCGGCGGTGGCGAAGGCGGCGACCGCGCGCAGCGTGCCCACCGCCCATGCCTCGCCGACCCGCTCGCCGAAGGGCAGGAAGACCTGCGCCATCCGGCACGCCTCCCGCAGCCGACCGGCGAGCAGCCGGGCGAACGCGGTGGTGCCCCGCAGCCAGGCCCGCCCGTACGGGTCCTTCAGCTCGGCGAAGAGCCGGGCGGCCCGGCCGAGGACGGCATCGGTGCCGGCGAAGTCACCCCGGGTCGTGGTCACCCAGGCCAGGTTCTGCAGCGACCAGGCCTGCCCACGCCGGTCCTGCGCGCCGAGGCTGACCTGGTACGCGGCGGCCAACCGGCTGCTCGCCTGGCTGAGCCGGCCGGCCACGAAGTCGCCCATGCCGAGCCGACGCATGGCGGACGCGCGCAGCGTGGGCAGCCCGCCGGCCGTGGCCACCTGCAACGCCTCCTGCCAGGCGGCCTCCGCCCGACCCTGGTCGCCGAGGGTCTGCTGGGCCTGCCCGGCGAGCAGCAGGGCGCTGGCACGGGTGGCTTCGTCCCCCGCGTTCGCGGCGATCTTCTCGGCGAAGGCGAGCGCGTCGGCGACCCGGCCGATCTGCAAAAGTGCACGGGCGTGCACCACCCGGTCGATCGCCGGTATCCCGTCGCGGGCCAGTTCGCTGGCGCGTTCGGCGTACTCGACGGCGAGCGCGGGCTCCCCGGCGGACAGCGACCGGCGGGCGGCCCGGCCGAGCGCGGCGATCCCGAGCGGGACCACGGCGCGGGCCGGCGCGTCAGGTCGCAGTTTCACCGCGTCGGCGAGCGTGGCGGCCCGCTGGACGTGCATGGCGACGAAGTCGTCGCGTGCCTCTTCGGTGAACCCGCCCACCGCACCGGCCGTGGCCCCGTCGACGGGCGCCGCCCAGCGGGCCAGCGCGGCGTGCCGCTCGGCCAGTTCCGCCTTGCTCACCCCGGCGTACGCGGCCTCCCGCATGAGCGGGGTGGCGAACGCGTAGCCGGCGCGGGTGCGGTGCAGCATGCGGCGCTGCAGCAGCTCCTCGACGGCCCGGTCGAACTCCACGGCGACCACGGCCGAGGGCCTCCCGTCGCGGCCGGCCCGCTGCTCGCGCAGCGCCTCCAGCGCTCCGGTCGGCACTGTGTCACCGACCACCGCCGCGTCCCGCAGGACGGAACGGGCGTCCGGTGGCAGCGCGTCGATGCGGGCGGCGAGGACTGCCGCGAGGTCCCGGGAGAGGAGCCGGCTGCCCAGCGAACCGGGTACGAGGCGCCAGCCGGCCGGCGCGGCCGGGTCACCGTCACCGGACGCCTGCCGCTCCGCGGTCAGCGCGCCGCGTTCGATCAGCAGGGTGACCAGCTCCGCCAGGTAGAACGGGTTGCCCTGGGCGGTGGCGAGCAGCCGGTCGGCGTCGGCCGGTGGCAGCTTCCCTCCGCCGAGGTAGCTGGTGAGCAGTCGGGCGGCGTCGGCGCCGCGCAGCGGCGGCAGGGAGTGCACCTCGGCGTCCGCGACGCGGGTCAGCGCGCCGGCGGTACGGACCAGCTCGGGGCGGCCGAGCAGCAGCACGAGCACCGGACCGGTGAGTCGGGAGAGGGCCAACCCGAGAGCGCGGATGGTCTCGGGGGTGGCGTCGTGCAGGTCGTCCACCACGATGACCAGGGGCGCCTCCGAGGCGAGCCCGCTGAGCAGGTCGGCGACCGCGTTCGGCACCGCCTCGGCATCGGCGGGCGAGGCGGCGGAGCTGCCCCACTCGCCGTTGTCGGCACCGCCGTGCGCAGGCAGTTCGGCGTAACCGAGCAGGGCGAGCAGCTGGTCGGTGGCGATCGGGGGCGACTCGCCGCCGGAGCGGGCGAGCCGCTGACCGAGCCGGCGCAGCCGCTCCTCCACTGCCGGCCGGGTCAGCGCGGTTGCCGCGTCACTGGGCAGACCGACCGCGGCACGGACCAGGTCTGCCAACGGCGCGAGCCTGCGCCGCTCACCGAAGGCGGCGCACCGCACCGAGAGCACCCGGGCGCCGGTGTGCGCGGCATACCGGCCGGCGCCCACGTCGTACCCGGCGGCGAGGCGCTCGACCTCGGCGGCGAACCGGGACTTGCCGATGCCCGCCTCGGCGGTCATCAGCAGCACCCGCGGGTCGCCCTGGTCGATCACCTCGGCGAGTCGGCCGGCGACCCGGCCGATCTCGGTCTCCCGGCCCACGTAGGGCGCCTCGTCGCCGAGACCCGACCGGGTGCCCGGCGCGTCCAGCAGGCCCAGCAGCTCGTACGCCTCGACCGGCTCGCGCTTGCCCTTGAGCCGCAGCGGACGCAGCGCCCGCCAGGAGGCGACGTGCCGGGTCGCGGCGGCGGTCCGCCCGCCGGCGTAGACAGCGCCGACCGCGGCGGCGTCGGCCAGCCGGGCGGCGGTGTTCACCGTGTCGCCGATGACCGTGTATTCGATGGCCGCCTGGATGCCGGCGATGACGTCGCCGGTGTTCAGGCCGACCCGCAGGCCGAGCGGTGCGCCACCGCCGCGCTCGTCGTCGAGCACCCGGCGGACGGCCCGCTGCATGGACAGGGCGGCCCGCATGGCCCGCTCGGCGTCGTCCTCGTGCGCCACCGGCGCCCCGAAGACCGCCATGATCCCGTCGCCGGTCAGCTTGTCGACGTGCCCGCCGAACGTCTTCACCGCCCCCGCGAGGGAGGCCAGCACCCGGTCGGTGACCGCGCCGACCCGTTCCGGGTCGAGGTCCTCCGACCAGGACGTGAATTCCGAGAGGTCACCGAAGAGCACGGTGACGACCCGACGCTCGGCCGCCGGCAACGTGGCGGCGGCCGGCAGCGCGGCACCGCAGTTGTGGCAGAACCGTGCGCCGGGGACAGCGACAGTTCCGCACACCGGGCAGGTCACATGTGCTCCAACCCACTGACCCCCGGCGCAGATTCCCCGGTGTCGACGCCCAGATACTCCAACTGGGCACGGACCGACCATTCCGCAGCCCACCAGAGCGAGCGGTCCACGTCGGCGTAGACCGCCGCGACCACGTCCGCGGGTGTCCGCGCGCCGGCGGCGACCGCCGCGCGGACCTGGTCGAGCCGGGCCCGGCGGTGGGCAAGATAGAAGGTGGCGGCGGCGGCGCAGTCGGCCAGCGCCGGGCCGTGCCCGGGCAGCGCCGGGATTCCGGCGTACGCGGACAGCAGCTCCAGGCTGCTCAGGTAGTCGCCGAGGTGCCCGTCGGGATGGGCCACCACCGTGGTGCCGCGGCCGAGGATGGTGTCACCGGTGAGCACCGCGCGTTCGTCGCCGTGCTCGACCAGGAAGCAGACCGAGTCGGCGGTGTGCCCCGGGGTGGCCAGCAGCCGGATGCCCAGGCCGAAGCCGCCCAGGTGCGCGTCGGTCAGGGGCGTGCCGCCGATGGCGTGCGCCGGGTCGACGGCGAGGACGTGCACCCCGCCGAGCAGTTCGCTGAGCCGGGCGGCGCCCTCGCTGTGGTCGGGGTGGCCGTGCGTGATCAGGATCAGCCCGATCGGGCCGTGTGCGGCGATCGCCGCCAGGTGTCCCTCGTCGGCCGGCCCGGGGTCGACGACCACCGCCGGGTCACCCGGTGCCGCGCGCAGCAGCCAGGTGTTGGTGCCGTCGAGGGTCATCGGGCCGGGGTTCGGCGCGCGCAGCAGTGTCACCCAGCTCGGCAGCCTGTCGGCCAGCGCCGCAGTCGCCCCCGTCACGTGCCCGCTCATGGCTGCGATCGTACGACCCTGCCCGCCACGTCCCGCGATCATGCACGTCCGGCCCCTGATTCGTCCGTGTTCAGGGCTTTCCTCCGGGCCAGCGGCGCATGATCGCGGGACGGTGGCGGTGCGGTCAGGTCAGGCGACCTCGACGATCAGTTCGATCTCCACCGGGGCGTCCAGGGGCAGCTCGGCCACCCCGACGGCGCTGCGGGCGTGGCGACCGGCCTCGCCGAAGACGGTGCCGAACAGGTCGGAGGCGCCGTTGATCACGGCGGGCTGACCGATGAAGCCGGGGGCCGACGCCACGAACCCGGTCAGCTTGACCACCTTGACCACGTTCTCCAGGCCAACCAGCGCGTCGACAGCGGCCAGCGCGTTGAGCGCGCACCGCTGGGCCAGGTCCTTCGCCTGCTCGGCGGAGATGCCAGCGCCGACCTTGCCGGTCGCCAGCAGCTTGCCCTCGGCGATCGGCAGCTGGCCGGAGACGTACACGTGCTGCCCGGACTGCACTGCCGGCACGTAGCTGGCCACCGGCGGCACCACGTCGGGCAGTTCGAGGCCCAGCTCGGCGAGCTTCGCGTGGGGACCGTTGCTCATCGCGTCACCCCGTGGCCCGCGACCGCGGTGCCGCGCCGCGCCGCGCTCACGCCTTGGGCCGCTTCAGGTACGCCACCAGCTGGTCGGGGTTGGGGCCGGGGACCACGGCGACGAGTTCCCACCCGTCCTCACCCCAGTTGTCGAGGATCTGCTTGGTCGCGTGGACCAGCAGAGGGACCGTGGAGTATTCCCACTTCTGCATCGCTGGAGGGCTCCCTCGTGGTGCGGACTTCGTCGGGCACAGCCTACGGTCCGCTGGCCGGACGAGGCGCGGGACGCTGCTCCGGCGCGGCCGGCAGCTCTCCACAGGGCCCCTCGTGCTCGTACCCCTGGGGGCAGCGCGACCGGTCGGGCAGCAGCAGGTCGCAGAAAACCCGGTGGCGGTTGTTCTGGTCGTCGGCGTTGGACACGGTGGTCTCGCCGGCGTCCAGCTCCGGCAGGAAGCCCAGCGACTCCGCGACGCGACCGGCCAGCACGGTCGCCGAGGCCAGGTCGGGCACCCGGATCGGCAGGTGGATGACGAACCCGGGCTCGTCGTCGTCCCGCAGCCGCTCGACGGGCTGGCTCGACATCCGGACCACTTCCGGGGGCTCCGGAACCCGACGGTACGACCGCTCGTTGATGGGCAGGCTGCCCAACGGCCCGCCGGCCACCTCGCCCACGGATGCGGGCCGGCGCTGCCGTTCGTTCGTCGGGAACTGGGTGCGAGGGATGTTGTCCGCGTCGCGCATGAACTGCCTCCGGTCGTACCTCTCGGACCACGCTTCCGGCCCGGACCATTCATCCGTTCCGGCCCCCCGCCCGGACGAAGGTAGGTCTCCGGCGGCGGTCCCGCCAACAGGACGCGCACGATCAGTCACCGAGAGTCACATATGTGACAGATGTCGGGCAGGAATCCCGACTG
Source organism: Micromonospora sp. MH99 (assembly GCF_021442385.1). Classification (GTDB taxonomy): domain Bacteria; phylum Actinomycetota; class Actinomycetes; order Mycobacteriales; family Micromonosporaceae; genus Micromonospora. The sequence continues at coordinate 75,086 of NZ_MUZA01000015.1, read as the reverse complement.
CGAGTGATCTCACGGTCTGGGTGATGCACGCCATGCCCACACACGGCGCGATAGGGGCGACACCGAACCGTCGGCTGGCCGCTACCCTTCCGGTCGGACGGTCGCACAGCGCCCGGCCGCCCGCTCGATCTCGCTCGGCGCCAGGGGTGGCGGCCGGGCGCCGCACCCCCGGGGGAACGAGATGACCCAACCGCCCAGCGGCGACCAGGCCGGCCCGCGCGCTCTTCCGTCGGCGACCCCGGATTCCGCCGGTCAGCCCGAGAAGACGGCCATCCCCGCACAGCCCGACCCGACCGCTTCCGGCCAGCCGGATCCGACGTCCGCCGGCCAGCCGATCCCCGGGCAACCCGGCCCGCGCACCCCAGTGGGCGAGCCCGATGCGGCGACAGTCACCTCACCCGGCCCGGTCGCCCAGCCCGCACCTCCCGCCCCGGCCGCCCCTTCCGGCTCGGCGGTCCCGTCCGGCCCGTCCGCCCAGCCAGGCCAGCTCGCCCTTCCGGGGCAGCCCGCTCTGCCCGGGCAGCCCGCGCCGGGGGGATTCCCCGCGCAGCCGGGCGTGCCGACCCAGCCCGGCCCGCCCGCTGGCCTTCCGCAGACCGATGTTCCGACCGGCACGCCGCAGTCTCCCGGCGCCCCGGGCGCGTTCCCGCCGCCCCCGCCCGGCTACCCGCCGTACCAGGGCACTGCCGAGCCGAAGAAGAAGCGCGGTCTGCTGATCGCGGCCATCGCGCTGGTCGTGATCATGGTGCTCTGCGTGGGCGGTGGCGTCGTGGCGTTCCTGACCCTGCGCAACGCCGAGTCCGGCGAGGGCGCGAAGGAGCCGGCGGTCGCCGTCGACGAGTTCCTGACGGCCGTGTACAAGGACCGGGACGCGACAAAGGCCGCCAAGCACGTCTGCGCCGCCTCCCGGGACGACAAGAAGATCGCGGCGAAGGTGGCCGAGGTGCAGAAGTACGCGTCCGAGTACCAGAACCCCCGGTTCAAGTGGGCCACCCCGAAGGTCGACAACCAGACCGGCGACCGGGCCACCGTCTCCACCCGCATCACCATGACCACCGCCGACGAGAAGGTGGCCGACCAGGACCTGCGCTTCACTGTGGTGCAGAAGACGGGTTGGTGGGTCTGCGAGGTCGCCTGACCGGCGAGCCTGGATAGGCTCGACGGGTGCGTGCAGCTGAGCGGCCGTCCGACCCGGCCGGTACCGGATGGTCGGCCCGCCTCCACGTGGTGACCGGCAAGGGCGGCACCGGCAAGACCAGCGTGGCCGCGGCGCTGGCCCTGGCGCTGGCCGCCGGTGGCCGGCGCACCCTGCTGGTGGAGGTGGAGGGCCGGCAGGGCATCGCCCAGCTCTTCGGCATCGACCCGCTGCCGTACGAGGAGCGTCGCCTCGCCGACGCGCCGGACGGCGGTGAGGTGCGCGCGCTCGCGGTGGACGCCGAGGAGGCGTTGCTCGAGTACCTGGACATGTTCTACAAGCTGGGCGCCGCGGGCCGGGCCCTGCGCAAGCTCGGTGCGATCGACTTCGCCACGACCATCGCTCCGGGCCTGCGTGACGTGCTGCTCACCGGCAAGGTGAAGGAGGCCACCACCCGCACCTCGGGGCAGCGGCGCGCGTACGACGCGGTAGTGCTGGACGCGCCGCCCACCGGTCGGATCGGCCGCTTCCTCAACGTCACTGCGGAGACGGCGCGGCTCGCCAAGGTCGGCCCGATCAAGACCCAGAGCGAGGGGGTGTCCGCGCTGCTGCGCTCCCCGATGACCGCCGTCCACGTGGTCACGCTGCTGGAGGAGATGCCGGTGCAGGAGACGGTGGACGCCATCGCCGATCTGACCGCGCTCGGCTTCGGCATCGGGAAGGTGATCGTCAACGGCGCCCGACCTCCGCTGCCGGCCGGCCCCGCGGTCACCGCCGCGGAACTCCGGCGCGGTCTGGTCGCCGCCGGGCTGCCTGCCGATCAGGACATCGTGGCCGGGTTGCACGACGAGGCGCGAGACCAGCTCATCCGGCGCGAACTGGAGGATTCGCTCCGCGCCGACCTGGTGGAGTTGGGGCTGCCGATGATCGAGCTGCCGTTGCTGCCCGACGGGGTGGACCGGGCGGGCCTCACGGCACTGGCCCGTGCCCTCGTCAGCGCCGATTGACTCACACCTGAGCTCAGCACGGGCGCATGGACCGACGCGGCCCGATACGCTCGATTGGTGCCTTCCGAAGACGCGGCGCCGCAGCTGGACGTCGACCAGATCCTCGCCGACCCGGGCGTGCGGATCGTCGTGTGCTGCGGTGCCGGCGGGGTGGGTAAGACGACCACGGCCGCGGCGCTGGCGCTGCGGGCCGCCGAACACCACGGCCGGCGCACGGTGGTGCTCACCATCGACCCGGCCCGCCGGCTGGCCCAGTCACTGGGCCTGACCGAGCTGGACAACACACCCCGCCAGGTCAAGGGCATCGACGTCGAGGCCAGCGGCGGTGAGCTGCACGCCATGATGCTGGACATGAAGCGCACCTTCGACGACGTGGTGCTCCAGCACACCGACCCGGCGAAGGCCGCGGAGATCTTCGCGAACCCGTTCTACCAGGCGATGAGCTCGACGTTCGCCGGCACGCAGGAATACATGGCGATGGAGAAACTGGGCCAGCTGCACGCCCGGGGCGAGTGGGACCTCATCGTGGTGGACACGCCGCCGTCCCGCTCCGCGCTGGACTTCCTGGACGCGCCGGCCCGGCTGTCCCGTTTCCTCGACGGCCGGATGCTGCGCCTGCTGCTGGCACCGGCGCGCAGCGGCGGACGGAGCATGTTCAACCTGGTCACGGCCTCGTTCGGGATGTTCTCGAAGGTGGTGCAGAAGGTGCTCGGCGCGCAGCTGCTCACCGACCTGTCCGGCTTCGTGGCCGCGCTCGACTCGATGTTCGGGGGTTTCCGGCAGCGGGCGGAGCAGACGTACCGCATCCTGCAGGCGCGGGAGACGGCCTTCGTGCTGGTCGCGGCGCCGGAGCCGGACGCGGTCCGGGAAGCCGCCTATTTCGCGGGCCGGCTGCGGGAGGAGAAGATGCCCCTGGCCGGCCTGGTGCTCAACCGCGTGCACCGACCGGCGGTCCCGGAGCTGGACGCCGAGCAGAGTCGGGCCGCCGCGGAGCGGCTGGCCGAGCTGGGTGGGCACGAGGCCACCGCCGACGTGCTGCGGGCGCACGCCGCGCTGGCCCGTCAGGCGGTACGCGAGCAGCAGGTCGCCGCACGGTTCACTGAGGCGTTCCCGGCGGTGCCGGCGGTGTCGGTGACGGCACAGCCCGCCGACGTGCACGACGTCGACGGGCTGCGGACGATCGGCGCGGCGATCAGCCGGTCGTGACCGGCGTCAGGTGGCCGCGCTGACGAGGATCTTGTCCTTGCCAGCCTTGTCCTTGCTGTTCTTCTTCATCGCTGCCTCGAACATCTTGCGCCAACTCGTCACCTGGGGGTGACGACGCAGCAACGCCCGGCGTTCGCGTTCGGTCATACCGCCCCACACACCGAACTCGATCCGGTTGTCCAGCGCGTCGGCCAGGCACTCGTACCGAACTGGGCAGCTCCGGCAGATCCGCTTCGCCACGTTCTGTTCGGCGCCCTGTACGAACAACGCGTCCGGGTCCCCGTTCTGACACGCCGCCAGCGACGGCCAGTCAGTGATCATGCCCATGTGTACACGTCCCCCCTTGCAGTACCTACCGACCTCGTTGCACGGCAGCCGGCAATTTCCCCCCGGTCGCCCGGCCGCCTTCCCCAAGGCGGTGCGGACGACATGTGGCGCTGTCGCCGCCATCATCATGCTCTGTAGTCGGCTGATTACGCAACGTTGTCGGCGAAATCCATCATTCCGGACACTCCCGGCTTCCCGGGCTCTCGACCGCCGGTTACCCCGCCGAGGTCGGCGAAAACGCTGCGGAGCCTCCGCCAAACGGTGGAGACTCGCGCCAGGTCACACGCAACCTCGTACGGGGGGTCATGCGTTTAGCACAACGAGGGCAGCGCACGCAGGAAATGGGGAAAGACGCCCAGGCGGCCCTCGTTCCCTACTCGCGTACCATGCCGAGGTGACCTGGATGCGGAAACGTGACCACAATGTGCTGACCAACGCCGCATCGCTGCTCATATGTGGCCTGTTGGCTGGCGTGGTGGTCGCTGCGGCGGCCTTCCCCGCGGTGGCGATGTCCGGCTTGGCCGCCAAGGCCGGGGCAGAGACATTCGGCAACCTGCCGACAGAGCTGACGGTGGCCCGCGCGCCACAGATCAGCTATCTGCTGGCGTCGGACGGCAAGACGCCGCTCGCGACGATGTACGACGAGAACCGTCGCGACGTGAAGCTCGCCGACATCTCGCCGTACATGATCAAGGCCATCATCGCGGCCGAGGACCACGACTTCTACAAGCACAACGGCGTCGACATCAACGGTGTCGCCCGCGCGTTCGTCAACAACCAGAGCGAGGGCTCCGGGCGCCAGGGCGCCTCGACGCTGACCATGCAGTACGTCCGGCTGGCCATCGCCTACTCGGCCACCCACCCGGCCGACGTGGTCGCCGCGACCGAGGACACCAGCGCCCGCAAGCTCCGCGAGATGCGACTGGCCCTGCAGGTCGATAAGGAGTTCTCCAAGGACGAGATCCTGACCCGCTACCTCAACCTCGCCTCGTTCGGCAACGGCGCGTACGGCATCTACGCCGCCAGCCAGGTCTACTTCGGCAAGCCGCCGAGCAAGCTGAAGATCGAGGAAGCCGCGCTGCTGGCCGGCATGGTGAAGGCCCCGACGACGAACGACCCGACCACCAAGAGCGGCTACCCGCTGGCGCTGGACCGTCGTAACTACGTCATCCAGAACATGGTCGACACCAAGGCCATCACCCAGCAGGAGGCCGACGCCGCCAAGGCGGTCAAGCTGAAGGTGCAGGACAAGCGCACCCCGAACGGCTGCGTCGCCACCAACGTCAACAGCTGGGGCTTCTTCTGCGACTACTTCTACCGCTGGTGGATGCAGCAGGAGACGTTCGGTTCGACCTCGTACGACCGTGAGCGGCGCCTGAAGAGCGGCGGTTACACCGTCGTGACCTCGATCGACGTCCAGGCACAGAAGGGCGCCGACGCGGCGGTCCGCCGGGCCAAGAAGGAGACCAGCAAGGAAGCCGCCATGGTCGCCGTGGTGGAGCCGGGCACCGGCCGGGTACGCGCGCTCGCGGTCAACCGGCAGTTCAAGTTGGACGATCCGAAGAATCCGAAGAACAAGATTTCCAGCGATCCGGCGAAGAGCAAGCGCGGCATCAAGGGCAACTACCCGGCGACGGTCAACCCGCTGCTCACCGGCGGCGACGGCATCGCCGGCTACCAGGCCGGCTCGACGTTCAAGATCTTCAGCATCGTCGCCGCGCTGGAGAAGGGCATCCCGCTCAGCTACTCGTTCAACGCGCCGCAGCAGTTCAAGTCGGAATACATCATCGACAGCAGCAGCCCGGCGGCCTGCCCCGGCACCCACTTCTACTGCCCGACCAACTCGGGCAAGAAGGCCGGCGGCGTGCAGAACATGTGGAGCGCCTTCGCCCAGTCGATCAACACCTACTTCGTGCCGCTTCAGCAGCAGGTCGGCGCGGAGAACGTGGTCGACGTCGCCAAGCGGGCCGGCATCCAGTTCCGGGCCAGCAACGACGCCAAGTTCGCCGCCACCAAGGACTCGGCCCACCAGTGGGGCGCCTTCACCCTCGGCGTCTCCTCCACCACTCCGCTGGACCTGGCCAACGCGTACGCGACGCTCGCGGCGGACGGCAAGTACTGCGAGCCGATCCCGGTGCAGGAGATCCGCGACCCGGACGGCAAGAAGCTGGACATCGCCAACCCGCGCTGCGAGAAGCGGTTCAGCACCGACGTGGCCCGCGCCGCAGTGGACGCCGCCCGCTGCCCGGTCGGCGACAACTCCAAGACCAGCAAGTGCGGCAACAGCCGTACGGCCGGCGTCGTGAAGGGCATCGTCGACGCGCCGGTGGCCGGCAAGTCCGGCACCACCGACTCGGAGAAGACCGCCGCCCTGGTCGCGATGACCAAGCAGTACGCGGTGGCCGGCATCATGGCCGACCCGGACTGGCCGCAGACAAACGTCAAGATGAAGCACGCCGAGAAGGACGGCATCAACCCGCCGGTGTACGAGACACTGCGGGACGCCATGAAGGGCAAGCCGCGGATCAACTTCGAGCCGCCGGGCCAGAAGATCTCCGAGGGTGACCAGCGCAGCATCCCGGACGTGAAGTGCCAGCCGGTGGAGACCGCCAAGTCCCGGATCAAGGGCGCGGGCTTCGAGCCGATCGTCTCCCAGACGAAGGTGACCTCCCCCTGCCCGGCGGGCACCGCCGCCGGTACCAACCCGGACGGGCGCACCATCAAGGGCGGCCCCGTCACCATCGAGATCAGCACCGGCGGCGGCGCCGCCGGCACGCCGCCGGCCAAGAAGCCGGGGCAGCCCGGCAACCCGCCAGGCCGCCCGGGCGGCTGATCAGCAGCAGTACGCACGAACGGGCGGGCACCCTCTGTGGGGGTGACCGCCCGTTCGCATGTCCGGACTGGGCGCTGGGGATCAGAGCCCGAGCTGTCGGCGTACCTCGGCGGCGACCCGACCACCCTCGGCCTGGCCGGCCACCGCGGCCTGGGCCGCCTTCATGGCCGGGCCCATCTGGGCCTTGCCGGTGAAGCCGCCCGCGGCGAGCGCCCCCGCGACCAGCTCGGTCAGCTCGGCGTCCGAGAGCTGCTTGGGCAGGTAGCGGTCCAGCACCTCACCCTCGGCGGTCTCCTTCGCGGCCTGCTCGGCGCGGCCCGCGTCGGCGAAGGCGGTGGCCGCCTCCCGACGCTTCTTGGCCTCCTTGGTCAGCACCGCGAGCACCTCGTCGTCGGTGAGCTCGCGCTTGGCCTTGCCGGCGACCTCGGCATTGCCCACGGCGGCCAGGGCCATCCGCAGCGTGGAGGTGGTCAGCTCGTCGCGCGCCTTGAGCGCGGAACGCATGTCGGCGGTGAGGCGGTCCTTCAGCGTGCTCATGGACGGTCAAACTACCCTGAACGCCATGCGAAAGCGCACACTATTCCGCCTCGCCGCCGGAACCGCAGCAGTCGGCGCGACCACACTCGCGTACGCGTCGCTCGTCGAGCGCAACATGTTCACCCTCCGGCGGTACGACGTGCCGACGCTGCCGGCCGACGCGGAGCCGCTGCGCGTGCTGCACCTGTCGGACCTGCACATGATGCCCGACCAGGCGCGCAAGCAGCGCTGGGTGGCGTCGCTGGCCGCCCTCGACCCGGACCTGGTCGTGGTCACCGGCGACAACATGGCGCACCCGGGCGCGGTGCCGGGCGTGCTGCGGGCGCTGCAACCGCTGCTCGACTACCCGGGCGCGTTCGTGTTCGGCTCCAACGACTACACCGGGCCGGTGCTGAAGAACCCGTTCACCTACTTCCTGCCCGACCGGGAGTACACCGAAGGCGTCGACCTGCCCTACGAGGAACTGCGCCAGGTGTTCACCGGCGCCGGCTGGGCCGACCTCAACAACGCCCGGACTACCCTCAAGGCCGGCGGCCGGGAAGTGGACCTCGTGGGCGTCGACGACCCGCACATCGACCGGGACGACTACCCTGCCGTCTCCGGCCGCGTCTCGTCCTCCGCCGACCTGTCGATCGCCGTGACTCACTCCCCCGAGCCACGGGTGCTCGACCAGATGGCCGCCGACGGCTTTGGCCTGCTGCTGGCCGGGCACACCCACGGCGGCCAGGTCTGCGTCCCGGGGTACGGGGCGCTGGTGACCAACTGCGGCCTGCCCCGCTCGATGGCACGTGGGCTGCACCGGTGGCCGGGATCGGACTCCTGGCTGCACGTCTCCGCCGGCCTCGGCACCCACCCGACCGCACCGATCCGCTTCGCCTGCCCCCCGGAGGCGAGCATCCTGACCCTCATCCCCCGCTGACCTGTCCCGCCGCGCCTCCCCGACCGCCCCCGACCGCCCGCCCCGCCGTCGCCCCGCCCTCGCCCCCGCCGTCGCCCCGCCGTCCCCCGCCGTCGCCCGCCGTCGCCCCGCCTCGCCCCAAGATCCGCGCAGTATCGGGGATGTTGCTGCCTCGCCGTGCCGGGAGGCAGCAACATCGGGGAAGTTGCGCGGATCTTGGCGGCTGCGGGCGTGATTCGGCCGGGTCGGGCGGCGGGGGTACCGAGTTTGACCATCGGGGCGGGTGGGCTACTATTTGTCGGCACGCCTCGGGGTGTGGCGCAGCTTGGTAGCGCGCTTCGTTCGGGACGAAGAGGTCGTCGGTTCGAATCCGGCCACCCCGACCAGAGGTAAGAGGGCACATCCGATCAATGGATGTGCCCTCTTGTGTCTGTCTGCGACGGTCCCCGCTCACGGCAACCCGTGCCGTCAGTCCTGCCGTTCGGTGCGCTCGATCTCGGTGAACGCGGCAGCCAGATAGTCGTCCAACGGCACGCCCGTCACCGCCAACAGGTCGGCCACGAGCAGCGGAGCATGCCGGGCCAGGGCCGCCGCGTCCGGCCGCGACTCGTCGCCCTCGGGGTCGTACACACCGAGGGCTCCGGCGAGCAGGACGAGCACCACGTGCGGATCGACGTCGCGACGCCACCGCATCGCGTCCTGCACGCAGCGGGTCAGCACCTGACGGATGTCGTCGCCGGCCAGCCCCTCCGGGTGGCCCTCCTCCAGCAGGAGCCGCACCACAGTTCCGAGCACCAGACCGGACCGCTCGTCGGCCGCGAGATCAACGACCGCCTCGTCGTACGCCTGATCGTCGCGGGCCTGGGCTGCGGCGACGGCCGCCGTGGCGGTCACCGCGATGGCGCGGGCGGTAGCGGGCAGGTGTCGCCAGGTGCCGGTCATCGGGCCAGCATCGCAGACCCGGCGGACACCGACGATCGCCGTGGGGTTGGTCACGCGGCGGCCCGGGAACAGCGTCGCCGCTGCAAAACGGTTCGCGGGGCGTCACACCCACCGAACAGAATGCCGGACATGCTGCGTCGATCCCTGCCCCGCCGTCCGGAAGCCCGCCGGATCCTCCTCGGCACCCTGCTGTCGGCGATCGGGCGGGGCCTGACCCTGCCGTTCCTGTTCATCTACCTCACCGACGTACGCGGGCTCACCGACACCCGCGCCGGTCTGGTGATCGGCTGGTACGGCGTCGTCACTCTGGCGTTGTCGCCGCTGGGCGGGACGCTCATCGACCGGTTCGGCGCGCGCCGGGTGGTGGTGCCGTGTCTCGTGATCGAGGCGATCGGCACCGGTTCGCTGGCGCTGGTCCACTCGACCGGCTCGGCCCTGCTCGTGATGACCGTGATCGCCGTCGGCAGCTCGGCGATCTGGTCCGGGCAGAACACCATCCTCGCCTCGCTCACCGACGACGGTGAGCGGCAACGGGTCTTCGGGCTGAACTTCGCGCTGCTCAACCTCGGCATCGGTATCGGCGGCATGACGTCCGGCGCGATCGTCGACACGGCGCGACCCGCCACCTTCCAGACGATCTACCTGCTGGATTCGGTCAGCTACCTGATGCCGGCTCTGATCCTGTTGACCCTGCCCGGCGTCGGCCACCGACTCGGCAGCCGCTCCGCCGGCGACGGTCCGTCGAGCGGCGGCTACCTGACAGTGCTCCGGGACCGTCCGTTCCGCCGGCTGGTGATCTTCGGTCTGGTCCTCACCACCTGCGGGTACGCCCAGGTCGAGGTCGGCTTCGCCGCATTCGCGGTACGCGTCGCCGAGGTGAACCCCCGGGTGGTGGCCTGGGCGCTCGCGGCCAACACGGTGATGATCGTGCTCGCCCAACTGCTGGTGATCCGCCGGATCGAGGGGCGTAGCCGCACCGGCGCGCTCGCCGTGGTCGGGGCGGTGTTCGCCGCCGCCTGGCTGGTCCTCGGCGTCGCCGGTGTGGTCAGCACCGGCAACGCCCTGGTGGCCGCCCTGTGCGTGGTGGCCTGCTCGGCGATCTTCGGCCTCGGCGAGACGCTGCTGTCGCCGGTGATGCCGGCGCTGACCAACGCGCTCGCCACCGACGAGCTGCGCGGCAGGTACAACGCCATGAGTTCGATGATCTTCGGGATCAGCGGTGTGATCGGTCCGGTGACCGCCGGCCCGCTCATCGGCGCGGCCAACGGCATGGTCTGGGTCGCGGTGGTGGTGGGCGGCTGCCTGGTCGCCTCGCTCATCGCGCTCTCCCTGCGCCGACTGCTCACCACCGATCAGGACGGCCGCCCGACGATCACCGCGCCCGCCCCGGCGCCCGCCCCCGTCTGACCCGACGCGGTAGCCGCGTTCGGATGCGCGGGCAGCCAAGACCGCGGGCGGGGCGGCGTCGTGCGCGTCCGTGCGTCCGTGCGTCCGTGCGTCCGTGCGTCCGTGCGTCCGTGCGTCCGTGCGTCCGTGCGTCCGTGCAAGATCATGCTCGATCCTGGATGTAGTGGCATCCCTACGCCCGAAGGCCACTACAACCAGGATCGAGCAGGATCTTGCGGAGGCGGGCCGGCCGGCGCTGCCCGGCGCGGGCAACGCGCAGGGCGCGGGCAACGCGCAGGGCGCGGGCAACGCGCAGGGCGCGGGCAACACGCGGGACGGCAGCAGGGCGCCGCGGCCGCCGGTGCCCGGAGACGGGTCGGGCCCCGGAGCGGGTGCTCCGGGGCCCGATCGTGCGGGGTACGCCGTCAGGCGGCGGGGACCTCGGCGGTGGTGCGGATGCGGTCGAGCGTCGGGGCGGAGACCGGCGACTGCGCGGTCAGGTACGCCACGAACGCGTCCAGGTCGATCTGGCCGGTGACCTGGTTGGTTCCGGCGGTGAGGGCGCTGAAGCCGTCGCCGCCGCCGGAGAGGAAGTTGTTCACCGTCACCCGGTAGGTGGCGGCGGCGTCGACGGCGGTTCCCCCGATGGTGAGGCTGCCCCGGACCACGCGGGTGCCGGCGCACGGGTCCGCCGCGGGAGCGGTGGCGCCCTTCAGGTCCACGACGTAACCCACGGTCGAGGACGGGTACAGCACCCGACCGGTCACGAACTGCTGCTCCAGTACGCAGTAGAGCTGCGCGCCGGTCAGATCCAGCGTCACGAGGTTGTTGGCGAACGGCTGCACAGTGAACGCCTCCTCGTAGGTGACCGGGCCGGCGTCCAGGTTGGCGCGTACCCCGCCCGGGTTCATGAAGGCGGCTACCGCGTTCTGCTCGTCGTCGGTGGCGGCGAGCTGCGCGTCGGCGATCAGGTTGCCCAGCGGCGACTCGCCGCACGAGGCCGGCACCGCCGCGGAGCAGGTGTCGAGCAGGTTCTCCTGCGTCTTGGTGATCGCGGTGGTGGTCTCGCCGACCTGGCGGTCGGCGACCGGGCCGAGCACCGTCTTGTACCTGTCGATCAGCGCGGTCTGCTTCGGGTCCTTGGCGACGTCCCGGGTGACCACCACGTTGTTCGCGGCGGCCGAGAGCACGTCCCCGGACCGGCGGTCGATCTTCAGGTCGATGTCGGTGACCAGGCGGCCGAACGAGCTGGCGCTGGTGACCAGCTTGCCGTTGATGTTGCAGTTGTACGCCTGGTGGGTGTGGCCGCTGACCACCACGTCGATCGACGGGTCCATCCGGTTGGCGATGTCCACGATGGGGCCGGTCATGCCGACGCAGTCGTTGATGCCACCGGTCGCCGCCTGGGTGCCGCCCTCGTGCAGCAGCACGACGATCGTCTCCACGCCCTTGCGGCGCAGCTCACGGGCGTACCGGTTCGCGGTTTCCGCCTCGTCGGTGAAGGTGAGGCCTGCGACGCCCTGCTGGCTGACGATCTCCGGGGTGCCCTCCAGGGTCATCCCGATGAAGCCGACCTTGACGCCCTGCACCTTGTGGATCGCGTACGGCGCCATCAACGGCTTGCCGGTGGCGGTCTTGAAGGCGTTGGCGGACAGGTACTGGAAGCCGGCCCCCCGGTACGGGGTGCCGTCGGCGCAGCCGTCCACCGGGTGGCAGCCGCCGTTCTGAATCCGCAGCAGCTCGGCGGCGCCCTCGTCGAACTCGTGGTTGCCGACGCTTGCGTAGTCGAGCCCGGCCATGCTCAGCGCCTCGATGGTCGGCTCGTCGTGGAACGCCGCGGAGAGCAGCGGGGACGCGCCGATCAGGTCACCGGCGGCGACGGTGATGGTGTTCTTCTTCTTGGCGGCGGCGCGCAGCTCGGCCAGGTGGGTCGCGAGGTATTCGACACCGCCCGCGGGCTGACCTGCGATGGTGCCGTTGGTGCTGCTCGGGGGTTCGAGGTTGCCGTGGAAATCGTTGAGAGCGAGCAGGGTGACGTCGACCGGCTTCGGTCGCGCGTCGGCCTGCTCGGGAGTGGTGGCGACCGCGCCGAGCGCTGCCACCGCGAGCGCGGTCAGGCCGACAGCGGCCCGACGCATCCCGGGTATGGACATGGAACTCCTCGTGAGAATCGGCGCGTGCGGTGGCCGGCCTGTGGGTCGACCGGGCCGCCGACCGACGCCGTCGGAAGGGTCGGTCGCGGATGGCGGCGGTTGGGAATCGCCGCCCGCACCGACAGCCTCTCATCCGGACGCCGGTCGGTCGAGCCGGGCAGCGGATCGAAGCCGTTCCGCCGACAGCAGGTCAGAGCTGCGGATACGCCGGCATCGGCGCACGGGTCGACATGGCCCGTGGTCGACGGCGGTCTGCCGGACATTGTCGGTCCGCTGGTCTAGAAAGGACGGGACGGCAGACGCGGATGGAGGCGGCATCGTGAGCGGAACAGCCCCAACGGTGGAGCAGGTGCGATCGGCGGACGGCACGCCCATCGCATACGAGCGGTCCGGGGCCGGACCGGCGATCGTCCTGGTGGGCGGCGCGTTCAACGACCGCGGCACGACCCGGGCGTTGGGCGAGGCGCTGGCACCGGACTTCACCGCCGTCGGCTACGACCGCCGCGGGCGGGGCCACAGCGGGGACACGGCGCCGTACGCGGTCGATCGGGAGATCGAGGACCTGGCCGCCGTTGTCGACGCGGTCGGTGGCAGCGCGGCCCTCTACGGGATCTCCTCGGGCGCGATCCTGGCCGCCCTCGCTGCCGCACAGGGCCTGCCGTCGACCGGGCTGGTCCTGTTCGAGCCGCCCTTCCAGGTCGGTCCGCATGTCGGCATCCGGGAGGACATCTCGGCGCGACTCACCGAGCGGATCGCCGCCGGCGACCGGGACGGCACGGTGGAGATGTTCCTCCTCGAATCGGTGGGCCTGCCGGCCGAGGCGGTCGCCGGCATGCGGGCGCAGCCGATGTGGGAGTCGTTGGCCGCGATCGCGCACACCCTGCCGTACGACGCGCTGGTGAGCGCCGGTGGCGCCCTCCCGGTCGACCGGCTGGGAGCGATCACCACCCCGACGCTCACGGTGGACAGCACCGGCAGTCCACAGTGGCTGCGCGACGCGAGCCGCGCCACCGCCGAGGCGATTCCGGGCGGCCGGTCGATCAGTCTCGACGGCGGCTACCACGAGGTGCCGCCCGCCACGCTCGCCCCCGCGCTACGCGAGTTCCTGCTCGGCTGACGACCCCGGACCGCGTGGGCCCGAACCACGCGGCCCCTCATAAGTCAGTCGGTGGCGAGCGCGTCGGTGACCAGGGTCGTGACGGCGTCGGGCGGCCAGCAGTCGACGACTCCGGGACGCTGTGCCAGGTAGTCGACGATCCGCTCGGCGGGCCAGCCGTGTGACTCGCGCAGCCCTCGGGCGATCATGCGCAGGTAGGTCGGTGCCGGTGGCCGGCAGCGCACGGCCGACGCCGGCTCGGGGGCGGTGAAGGTGAGCATCGGAACGCCGGCGCGCAGCCCGGGGCAGATCAGGGTCTCGTAGCGGCCCGGGCCGAGCGTCGCCCGCCCCTTCGCGACGGCGGTGTCGACAGCCGCGCCGGTCGCCGGAATGAGGTCGGCGGTGTCGCCCGTCGGGCGGTACATCTCCTGGGCGGCGATGTCGGTGAACTGCTCGATGGTGACCAGGTAGGCCCGGGCGGCGGCCTCGCCCGGCAGCTGCGGGTCGTAGAACGCCATCCCGCCGGTCCACGCGCCGGACTCCCCGGCGAAGTAGATCCCGCCCGGCAGCCACACCGGCGCCGACCGGCTCGGCGGACGAGGGTCGCGGCAACCCGGGTACGTCCGCCGACCGCCGGGCGGGCAGCCGCCGACGATGTACCAGGCCAGCCGGGCGGCGTGCATGTTCGAGCCGTACGCGACGTACCAGACGGTGTCGGGCATGGGCGGCGGGCTCAGAAGCCGCAGGTCTGGCCGGCCGAGTGGCTGACCTGCACGACGTGGGTCGCGCAGCCGTCTGGCTCGATGCGGTGCAGCAGGAAGGCGGTCGGCTCGGCGACCCAGCCGATCACCTCGTCGGTGGCCATCGTGAGGGTGCTCTGCTTCCAGGTGCTGGGTGCCACGGTGAGCATCGTGCCGGCGTACCCACTGGTGACCGGACGGTGCAGGTGCCCGGCGGCGACCCGCACGACGTGCCGGTGCCGGCCGATCACCTCGGCCAGCGCGGGCCCGTCGGCGAGCCGGATGGCGTCCGCCGCCGGGATGCCGACCGCGACCGGCGGGTGGTGCAGGAAGATCGCGGCGGGCACGTCGGGCCGACCGGAGAGCACGCCGTCGAGCCAGGCGAGCTGCTCCTCGCCCAGGTTGCCGCCGCCGCTGCCGGGGGTGAGCGAGTCGAGCACGACGACAGTCGCCGCCTCGTGGTCGACGTGGTAGTAGGCGGAGAACCCACCGCCGAGCCAGGGTGTGCCGCCGAACGCGTCGAGCAGAGACTCCCGGTCGTCGTGGTTGCCGGCGGCCAGGTACACCGGCAGCGGGAATCGGCCGATCAGCTCGCGCAGCGCCGCGTACTCGTCGGGTCGGCCGTGGTCGACCAGGTCGCCGGTGATGACCACGCAGTCGGGTCGCGGGCGTAGGGCCAGCACCCGGCCGAGCGCCCGGTGCAGCCCGGCGGCGGGCTCGGCGGCGAGCAGGCCGGTGGTCACGTGCGGATCACTGAGCTGGGCGATGAGCATGAGTGCTCGCCTCCTCGGCGACGGGAGTTCCACGCTATCGCCCGCCGCTTCTTCCCACAGGCTGCGTCCACAGCCTGTGGATAGCACATGTGTACGAAGCTCGGGGCGGTCCCGTCGGCGTGGGTACGCTTGATCGCGCAGAACCCTCCCCTACCTGGAACGACGTGCGAGTGGATCATCAGCGAGTCATCCGTGACGTCACCGTCGGCCTGTCGATGGCGTCGACCGCGCCGGAGGCCTGCCGGCGGACGGTCGCCGCGCTGTCGCGCCACACCCCGGCCACCATCTCGGTGCTGCTCGAGGCCCACGACCGGCTGCGGTGCGTGGCGGCGACCGGTGCATGGCAGGTCTTCGCGACCGTTCCGGCGCGCACCGGGATCGTCGGCCGGGTGTACGCCACCGACGTCGCGGCGGTCGTCCCGGACGTCACCGCCGACCCCGACTACCTTCCGGTACGCCCGGACGTGACCGCTGAGCTGTGCGTGCCGGTGCGCGACCCGGCGGGCCGGGTGTTCGGCGTACTGGACCTGCAGTGGAGTGGGCCGGTCGACCTGGAGCCGTGGCAGGAGACCGCGCAGCGGCTGGCGGCCCGGCTCGGCGCGCGCATCGCCGCGCTGGGCGGCCCTCCGTCGGAGAGCCGGAGCGAGAAGCTGCTCCGGCACGCCGCCGCGCTCTCCGCCGCGCCGACCGAGGAGGCCGTGATCAGCGCGGCGACCTCGGCCGCCCGGGAGGTGTCCACCCTCTCCACCGCGGTGCTGCTGATCGGCGGCCCGGAGGGCGCCCAGCTCGGGCCGCTGGCGCTGGCGGGGTGCGAGTTGGAGACCCGCATCCGGGCCGAGTTGGCCGAGGCGGGGCCGGAGGCTCTCGGCCGGATGATCGACCGGGCGCACCGGTACGGCGCCGGTTACACACTGGGCGAGGCGGGCCACCCGCCGACTGAGGACTACCGGCCGCTGACCCGGGCCGGGGTACGCACGCTGATCGCCGTTCCGGTGGGTCCACCGGACGTCGGTGGGGCGCTGCTCGTCGCCGACGAGCGGGCGCTGCGGCCGGACCCGACCACGGTCAGTCTGATGGAGCTGCTCGCCGGGCAGGTGTGGACCAGCCTGGACCGGCTGCGTACGCTCGCCCGGCTGCGGGAGCAGGCCAGCTCGGACCCGCTGACGGGGCTGCGGCACACCGGCCCGTTCGGGCAGCGGATTGCGGCGGCCACCCCGGGGCGTACGGCTCTGCTGGCGATCGACGTGGACGGCTTCAAGACGGTCAACGACACGTACGGCCATCAGGCCGGCGACCAGGTGCTGGTCGGGTTGGCGCGGGCGCTGGAGGGGGCGCTGCGCCACGGCGACGAGCTGTACCGGATCGGCGGCGACGAGTTCGTGGCGGTGATCGAGGTGAGCCGTCCGGAGGAGGCGGTCCGGATCGCCGAGCGGCTGACCGAGGCCGCTCGCCGGACCGGTCGCACGATCAGCGTGGGCGTCGCCCTCCCCCGCCCCGGCGAGTCCCCCGACCGCACCCTACGAAGGGCCGACCAGGCCCTCTACGCGGTAAAGCGCCAAGGCCGAGACGGAGTCCACCTCGCCGCGGCGTGAACCTCCCCGCCCCGCGCCCCCCGCCCCGCGCCCCTCGCCCCTCGCCCCTCGCCCCTCGCCCCTCGCCCCTCGCCCCTCGCTACGTCGATCATGGAGTTGTGGTGGGGACGTTCACCCCTTCCGGGGCTAAAACGCCCACCACAACTCCATGATCGACACGTGGAGCGGGGCGGAGCGAGGGGCGGGGGCGACGGGGTGTGGGCGGGGCTAGGGGGTGCGGAGTTCCTTGGCCAGGAGTTCGGCGATCTGGGCCGTGTTGAGGGCGGCGCCCTTGCGGAGGTTGTCGCCGGTGACGAAGAAGTCGAGGGCGCGCGGGTCGTCCAGGGCGCGGCGGATGCGGCCGACCCACGACGGGTCGGTGCCGACCGCGTCGATCGGCATCGGGAATTCACCGGCGGCGGGGTCGTCGACGAGGATCACGCCGGGGGCGTTACGCAGCGCCTCGCGGGCGCCCTCGGCGTCGACCTCGGTGGCGAAGACCGCGTGCACGGCCACCGAGTGGGCGGTGACGACCGGCACCCGGACGCAGGTGGCGGACACCTTGAGGTCGGGCAGGCCGAGGATCTTCCGCGACTCGTTGCGGATCTTCATTTCCTCCGACGACCAGCCGCCGTCGGCCGGCGAGCCCGCCCAGGGCACCACGTTGAGCGCCAGCGGCGCCGGGAACGGGCCGAGGTCGTCGCCGACCGCCTGGCGGACGTCGCCGGTACGCGAGCCGAGCGCGCGATCCCCGGCGACCTTGGTGAGCTGGTCGTGCAGGATGTCCACGCCGGCCTTACCGGCGCCGGAGACCGCCTGGTAGGAGGCGAGCACCAGCTCCCGCAGGCCGTACTCGCGGTGCAGGGGCGCGACCGCGACGATCATCGCGAGGGTGGTGCAGTTGGCGTTCGCGATGATGCCCCGGGGCCGGTTGCGGACCTGCTCGGGATTGATCTCCGGGACGACCAGTGGGACGTCCCGGTCCATCCGGAAGGCGCCGGAGTTGTCCACGGCGATCGCGCCCCGGGCGACGGCGATGGGCGCCCACTCGGCGGAGACCTCGTCGGGCACGTCGAACATCGCCACGTCGACCCCGTCGAACGCCTCCGGGGTCAGCGCCTGGACGACGATGTCCTCGCCCCGGCAGCGCACCCGCCTGCCGACCGAACGCTCGGAGGCGAGGAGCCGGATCTCACCCCAGACGTTGCGACGCCCGCTGAGCAGCTCACACATCACGGTGCCGACGGCACCTGTCGCTCCGACCACGGCGAGGGTGGGCAGCGCCGTCATCGGCGCTACCTTCCCGTCCCGGCGTAGACCACGGCTTCGGTGTCGCCGCCCAGCTCGAACTGGTCGTGGATGGCGCGGACCGCGGCGTCGAGGTCGGTGTCCCGGCAGACGACGGACACCCGGATCTCGGAGGTGGAGATCATCTCGATGTTGACCCCGGCAGCGCCGAGCGCGGCGAAGAAGCCGGCGGCCACACCGGGGTGCGAGCGCATGCCGGCACCGATCAGGGAGACCTTGCCGACGTGGTCGTCGTACAGCAGGCCCTTGAACTTGACCGGCTCCTGGATCTTGCTGAGGGCGGCCATCGCGGTCGGGCCGTCGGCCTTGGGCAGCGTGAACGAGATGTCCGTCCGGCCGGTGCCCTCGGTGGAGACGTTCTGCACGATCATGTCGATGTTGATCTCGGCGCCGGCGACGGTGTCGAAGATCCGCGCGGCGGCACCCGGCTCGTCGGGCACGCCGACGATCGTGATCTTGGCCTCGCTGCGGTCGTGCGCGACCCCGGTGATCAGTGCCTGCTCCACGGAAAGGTCCTCCATCGATCCGGTGACCATCGTGCCGGTGTTGGTCGAGTATGACGAACGGACGTGGATCGGCAACCCCGCCCGGCGGGCGTACTCCACGCTACGCAGGTGCAGCACCTTCGCACCGCACGCGGCCAGCTCCAGCATCTCCTCGTAGGTGATGTCCCGGATGTGGCGGGCGTTGGGCACGATCCGCGGGTCGGCGGTGAAGATGCCGTCCACGTCGGTGTAGATCTCGCAGACGTCGGCGTGCAGCGCGGCGGCGAGCGCCACGGCCGTGGTGTCCGAGCCGCCGCGGCCCAGCGTGGTGACGTCCTTGGTGTCCTGCGAGACGCCCTGGAAGCCGGCCACGATGACCACCGAGCCCTCGTCGAGCGCGCCCTTGAGCCGCCCCGGGGTGACATCGATGATCCGCGCCCGGCCGTGCACCGAGGTGGTGATCACGCCGGCCTGCGAGCCGGTGAACGAGCGGGCCTCGTACCCCAGGTTGTGAATCGCCATGGCCAGCAGGGCCATCGAGATCCGCTCCCCGGCGGTGAGCAGCATGTCCAGCTCGCGGCCCGGCGGCAGCGGGCTGACCTGGTTGGCCAGGTCGAGCAGCTCGTCGGTGGTGTCCCCCATCGCGGAGACCACCACCACCACGTCGTCGCCGGCCTTGCGGGCGGCGACGATGCGCTCGGCCACCCGCTTGATCCGCTCGGCGTTGGCGACGGAGGACCCGCCGTACTTCTGCACAACGAGTGCCACGACGGTGCACTCCCTCCCAGTGACCCTGAGCGTGCCGACGCCGCCGGAACCGGGGCCGGCGGCGCGTGTCAGACCCCATGAGGGTATCCGGCGGGTCACGGCGGCGGGTCGGGTGATCCCACCATCCGGCCCGCGCGGCCGTCCGGGCAAGGCGGGTGGCCAGGTCCGCGAGTTCGGGCGGTACGCCGAAATTCCGTGCCCGACACGCCGGGGCGGACGGCTGCCCGCCGCTGCCCACACCTGGCCCGCACCCACCAGAATGGGCCGGTGCCCGTCCTTCACCGCTCGGCCAGCCGCGTGCTCGGGCCGCTCGTGTTCGCCCTGCCGGCAGTCCTGGTCTCCTGCACCAGCGAGCAACCTCCGCCGCCTCCGCCGCCGGCCGATCCCGGGCCGGTCGAGGTGGACGGCGCCCGGGACGAGCTGGCCGCCCTGGCCGCCGCCGCACAGGATCGCCACCTGGTGGCGCGGTACGTGTTCGGCCGGACCGGCCAACCGGACCGCAGCATCGTGTTCACCAGCGCGAACGACGGCAGTTGGCGGGTCGACGTGCCGGGCGGGGCGCTGGGTGGCACCGCCGACGTCTCGCTGGCCGCCACCGGCGACGGGCTGTTCCAGTGCGCGCTGCCCTCGACCGGTCACCCGGAGCCGGCGCGCTGCGTACGCCTCGGCGAACGGGACGACGCGCTCCCGCGCCGGGTGGACCCCCGGATCCAGCATCCACTCACCGATTGGCTGGACGTGCTGACCGACCGGCGCGCGCCACTCGCGGTGGCCGTGGCCGCCACGCCCAAGGGGCTGACCGGGGCCTGCTACTCGGTGGACTCCACCTCCGCCTCGCTGAACGCGCCGTTGGACGTCGGCATCTACTGCTACGACACCGACGGCACGCCTACCGGCGTCCGGACCGAGGCCGGCACGCTGCGGTTGGCGGCCCCGCCCGGCCCGGCGCCCGCCACCGTGCAGCTCGCCGGGCCGGTGGTGGTGGACGCGGAGCCCCTCGACACCGCCGCCCCTCCGACGCCCGACCCGACAGTCAGCCCGAGCGCGGGAACGCCCTGATCTTCATACCGTTACGGGTGCTTTTGCCCACATCCGGCGAGCCCACGTTGAGTGGCGAATCACCCATACAGGACAATTCTCGGCATGGCTGACCTGACCCCGCTGCTCGCCTTCCGCTGGAGCCCTCGGGCCTTCGACCCGAGCGCCACCCTGACCTCGGACGAGGCGGCCTCGCTGCTGGAGGCCGCGCGGTGGGCGCCGTCGGCGGACAACGGGCAGCCCTGGCGGTTCGCCCTCGGCCACCGGGACGACCAGAACTGGAAACGGATCCTGATCAACCTGCCCGCCGACGACCAGGGCTGGGCCCGGCACGCCGCGACCCTGGTGGTCGGCGCGCACACCGGCGGCGACGCCGAGCGGGCCGCGTACGACCTCGGTCAGGCGATGGCCCACCTCACGCTCCAGGCCACCGCGCTCGGTCTGCACGTCCGCCAGCTCGTCCGCTTCGACCGGGCCGGCCTCGCCATCGAACTCGACCTGCCCGGCGGCGTCCGACCGCTGGTGGTCGCCGCCGTCGGCCGGCTCGGCGACCCGTTCGCCCTCCCGGCCGAGCTGCGCGCCCGGGAGACCGGCCTGCGGCACCGTCGGCCGGTCGCCGACCTGCTGCTCGCCTGATCACCCGACCGGGTCGGCCGCCCCGCTGGCCCGCAGCAGAACCTCTGCGGCGTCGGTGTTGCGGTAGAGGACGTGCCGACCCTGTCGAGACCGGCTGACCAGGCCGGCGGCATGCAACGCGGCCAGGTGCTGCGAGACGTTCCCCGCGGACATCCCGGTGCGGCGGGCCAGGTCGGTGGTGGTGGTGGCCGTGTCGAGCAGGTGCAGCAGCGCGGCGCGGCCGGGGCCGATCACCCGTGCCAGCGGGTCGCCGGGCGGTGGCGCGGTCGCCTCCCAGAGCGTCCCGACCGCCCGGACCGGGTACGCGCCGGCCGGCAGCGAATCCTCCAGCAGGTTCCACAGCACCTGCCGCCCGCTGAACACCGTCGGGTTCAGCGCCAGCCCGCGACCGCGCAGGTCGAAGTCCCGCCCGAACGTGTCGTCGCTGATCACCCGGTCCCCGTGCCAGTGCAGGCTCGGGTGGAGCTGCTCGAAGAACCGACCGGCGCCGTTCTCGGCGAGCTGGGCGGCGCGGTACGCCACGTCGGCGTCGAGCAGCGCCCGCATCCGCTGCCAGTCCGGGGCGATCGCCTCGTCGTGCCAGACCCGCACCGCGTCGACGAGCTGCGGCAGCAGCCCACGGGGGTCGGTGAGCAGCGCCTGCCCGAACGGCTTGAGCGGCCGGCTCGGAATCGTGGCCAGCAGGTCCTGGACCACCACGCTCGGCGGCGTCGCGGCGATCTGCTCAAGCTGCTCGGCCATCTCCACGTTCGGCCGGGCCGCCGGGGTGAGGAAGTCGGGCAACCAGCGACCCCGCCCGACCAGGTGCGTCAGCGGTCCGACCCGGGCGGCCACCTCGGGACGGCGCAGGGTCACCCGGGCCCGGTCGATCCAGGGCAGGTGCACGGCGTAACGGACCGGGCTGGCCATCGCCCACATGCTCATGACCGTCTCGTTGACCGGCGACACGGCGAGCCGCACCCCCGCGACGTCGGCCAGGCTGAACCGCAACTCGGACACACGCACCACCTCGGGAGCAGGATTCGGTCCAGCCTAAAAGGCTCGACGGTCCCCGTGGGGGCGCGGTTCACTCCCCCCATGGGGGCCAGAGACACCATCCGCACCGCTGTCCAGAACGTCGTACCGCCTGCCGGGTTGACCCGCGCGCTGGCCGTGCAGGCCATGATCTACGCCGTCGGCAGCGGCCTGTTCCACGCGGGCAGCGCCGTCTTCTTCACCCGGGCGCTCGGGCTCAGTGCCGCCCAGGTCGGGCTGGGCCTGTCCATCGCGGCGGGGGTGTCGCTGCTCGGCACGGTGCCGCTGGGCGGGCTCACCGACAGGTACGGGCCGCAGCGGGTCTGGGCGGTCGGGCTGGTGCTGGACGCGGCGCTCTTCGCCACGTACCCGTTCGTGGGCGGCTTCGCGAGCTTCCTCGCCGTGGTGGTGGCACTGGCGGCCGTGGACGCGTCGACCGGCGTAGCCCGCCAGGTCTACTCGATCAACGCGCTGCCCCCGGCCGAACGGGTCACTGCGATGGCGTACCAGCGTTCGTCGCTGAACATCGGATTCGGGCTGGGCGCGGTGATCAGCGGCCTGGTGCTGGCGGTGGACACGATCGAGGCGTACCGGGCGATGGTCTGGTTCATCGCGGCGGTGATCCTGGTGACGGCCCTGTTCGTCCGGCGACTGCCCCGGCTGCCGCAGGTGACCCGGCCGGTGGAGCCGATGAGTCGGCTCGCCGTGCTGCGGGACCGCCCGTTCATGACGGTGTCCCTGCTCTCCGGGCTGCTCACCGCGCACGGAGTGCTCTACCTGACGGTCATGCCGCTCTGGATCCTCACCCACACCGACGCCCCGAAGACCGTCATCGCCGCGCTGGTGCTGCTCAACACGGTACTGATCGTGCTGCTCCAGGTACGCGTGAGCCGGGGCGCCGACACCGCCGCAGGCGCGGCGCGGGCCTCCCGTCGTGGGGGCCTGCTGATCGCCGCGGCCTGTCTGGTCCTGCCGATCTCCGGGGTCACCCGGGGCCCGCTCACCGTCGTGGTGCTGGTGGCCGCCGCGACGTTGCTGATCCTGGCCGAGCTGATCCAGTCGGCGGGTGCCTGGGGGTTCACCGCCACCCTGCCGCCGGCCGGCCAACGTGGCGCGTACGTGGGGGCGTTCCGGCTCGGCGAGCAGGTGCAGTACCTGATCGCCCCGGCAGGGCTGACCGCGCTCGGCGTGACCACCGGCGGCTGGGGATGGTTACCGACGGCAGCGATCTTCGTGCTGCTCGGAGTGGCGATCGTGCCCGCGGTGGCCTGGGCTCTACGGACGCCGAGGCTGGGCGCCGAGGTCGACGAGCCGGCAATGACTCCGGTCCCATAGTCCGGACCTACCTTTCCACCCTCCGTTCCATCACGTAGGGTGACCTGGTCATGTGGCAGGCGCTTCTTCTCCTTAGCCGCCGCGACGAGGCCTGACCGGCCGGCACCTCGTCGCGGAGTCGCATCGCGCCGTCCAGCACATCTGAGTTTCCTCTCGGCACCGCCGCGCACCGTCGCCCGGCACCTCGCCGACACCTTCCGATCTGCTGACGCCACATGTTCCAGGGAGCACTCTGAGATGGCTCAACCTGTCACCGACGCCGATACCGATCCGATCGCCCGGCAACGCCCGAGCCGGATGCCGTACCACCGCTACCAGCCGTACCGGGAGCAGTTCCGGATCGACCTGCCGGACCGCACCTGGCCCACCCGTACCGTCGAGGCCGCTCCGCGCTGGTGCGCCGTGGATCTCCGGGACGGCAACCAGGCGCTGATCGACCCGATGTCGCCCGAGCGCAAGCGGCGGATGTTCCAGCTGCTGGTCCAGATGGGCTACAAGGAGATCGAGGTCGGCTTCCCGTCGGCCAGCCAGACCGACTTCGACTTCGTCCGGCAGCTCATCGAGCAGGACATGATCCCGGAGGACGTCACCATCCAGGTGCTCACCCAGTGCCGGGAGCACCTGATCGACCGGACGTTCGAGTCGCTGCGCGGCGCCAAGCGGGCGATCGTGCACTTCTACAACTCGACCTCCACCCTCCAGCGGCGGGTGGTCTTCGGCCTGGACAAGGACGGCATCGCCGACATCGCCACCACCGGCGCGCGGCTCTGCCAGAAGTACGCCGAGATCCACACCCCGGACACGGAGATCTTCTACGAGTACTCGCCGGAGTCGTACACGGGCACCGAGCTGGAGTACGCGCTGGAGGTCTGCAGCAAGGTCATCGACGTGATCGACCCGACGCCCGACCGGCCGCTGATCATCAACCTGCCGGCCACGGTCGAGATGGCCACCCCCAACGTGTACGCGGACTCGATCGAGTGGATGCACCGGCACCTGCCGCGTCGCGACAGCGTGGTGCTGAGCCTGCACCCGCACAACGACCGGGGCACCGGGGTCGCCGCCGCCGAGCTGGGCCTGCTGGCCGGCGCGGACCGGATCGAGGGCTGCCTGTTCGGCAACGGCGAGCGCACCGGCAACGTCGACCTGGTGACGCTGGGGCTCAACCTCTTCTCCCAGGGCATCGACCCGATGATCGACTTCTCGAACATCGACGAGATCCGGCGGGCCGTCGAGTACTGCAACCAGCTGCCGGTGCACGAGCGCCACCCGTACGCGGGCGACCTGGTCTACACCGCGTTCTCCGGCTCCCACCAGGACGCGATCAAGAAGGGCTTCGACGCCCTCGCCGCCGATGCGAAGGCGGCCGGCGTGCCGATGGACGAGCACACCTGGGCGGTGCCGTACCTGCCCATCGACCCGAAGGACCTGGGCCGCACCTACGAGGCGGTCATCCGGGTCAACTCGCAGTCCGGCAAGGGCGGCGTCGCGTACGTCATGAAGAGCGAGCACCAGCTGGACCTGCCCCGCCGCCTCCAGATCGAGTTCTCCGGGGTCGTACAGCAGGTCACCGACCACGACGGCGGCGAGGTCGACCCGCGCGCCATGTGGGAGATCTTCGCGACGCACTACCTGCTCGACCACCAGCCCGACCCGGCGATCCGGTTCGGCGGCTACACGATCGGCACCACCGACGGCAAGGTCGAGATCGAGGCACAGGTCGGCGTGGGCGGCGAGCAGCGCTCGCTCGCCGCGGTCGGCAACGGCCCGATCGACGCGTACGTCAACGCGCTCGGTTCGGTGGGGGTGGGCGTCCGGGTGCTCGACTACCACGAGCACGCGCTGTCCTCCGGTGGCGACGCGCAGGCCGCCGCCTATGTGGAGTGCGAGGTGGACGGTCGGACGGTCTGGGGTGTCGGCACCGACGCCAACATCGTCACCGCATCGATCAAGGCGGTCACCAGCGCGGTCAACCGCGCCCGCGGCTGACATGCCCGCCACGCCCCCGAAGTCGGTCTACTTCGGGGGCGTGGCGGCGGGCATCTGGTGGCAGGGCTGCGACGGTGGCGCCGCGCGCGGGGGCCGGTGCACCAGCACGAGGGCCAGCACCGCTCCGACCAGCAGCAGCCCCGCACACCAGGCCAGCGCTCCCCGGAACGCGTCGGTCAGCTCGGCCTTCTGCTCGTAGCCGCCGCCGGACAGGCCGACCAGCAGCGGCAGCGCGGCCACGGCGAGCAGGCCACCGGCCCGGGACGCGGCGTTGTTGAAGCCGCTGGCCACCCCGGAGAAGCGGTCCTGCACCGCCGCGAGCACCGACGCGGTCAGCGGTGCCACCACCAGGGTCAGCCCGAGACCGAAGAGCAGCACCCCGGGCAGCACGTCGGTCCAGTACGACGCGCCGGGGCTGACGCCGCGCAGCAGCAGCAGACCGATGGCGGCGATCACCGGCCCGACGGCAAGCGGCAGCCGGGGGCCGATCCGCGCCGACAGCGCGCCCGCCCGGGCCGACCCGATGAGCAGCAGCACCGTCATCGGCAGCAGCGCGATCCCGGTGCGAAAGGCCGACCACTCGACGACGTTCTGCAGGTAGACCGCGAAGAAGAAGGTGAACCCGCCGAGCGCCGCGTAGACCACCACGGTGAAGATGTTCAGGACGGAGAAGAGTCGGCTGCTGAACAGCCCGGTGGGCAGCATCGCCGTGTCGCCGCGCCGCCGTTCCAGCAGCACGAAGGTCACCGCGGCCACCACCCCGACCAGCGCGGCGATCAGCACCGACGCCGAGGTGAAGCCCCGGGCGGGCGCGTCGATCAATGCGTACGTGACGCCGGCGAGCGCGAGCGCGCCGAGCAGCGCCCCGGCCACGTCGAACCGGCGTCGCGTCCGGTCCGGCCCCTGCGTCCGGGAGGCGTTCTCGTCCCGGCTCTCCGGCACCCAGCGGACGGTGGCCAGCACCACCAGCACCGCGAGCGGCAGGTTCAGGAAGAAGATCCACCGCCACGACAGCGCGTCGATCAGCCAGCCACCGAGGAACGGGCCCAGCGCGGTGGACACACCGGACAGCCCGGCCCAGGCGCCGATCGCCTTGCCCCGGTCGTCCGGGTGGAAGCTGGCCTGGAGCACCGACAGGGAGCCGGGGGTGAGCAGCGCCCCGCCGGCGCCCTGGAGGAACCGGGCGGCGATCAGGGTGCCGGTGCCCTGGGACAGCCCGCACAGCACCGAGGCCACGGTGAACCACACCACCCCGATCAGGAAGACCCGTCGCCGACCGAAGCGGTCCCCGAGAGCTCCACCGAGCAGCACGAACGCCGCCAGCATCAGCAGGTAGCCGTTCACGGTCCACTGGAGATCGGCCACGTTGGCCCCGAGATCCTGGCCGAGTTTCGGCAGCGCGACGTTGACGACGGTGCTGTCCAGGAAGACCATGCCGGAGGCGAGCACCGCGGCGAGCAGCGTCCCCCGGCCGGCGGCGGTGCCCATCCGCAGAGCGGGCGACGGTACGGCTGTGGTCATCTCACCAATCTGCCTTGCAGGATGTGGGAGACGCCACGAAACGCCGAAACCATGCCCGGGTACTGTGCGCAATCGCCGGGAGCCCGCAAGCTGGAGAGGTGTCGTCTGTGCGTACCAGATCAGGACAGCGCGCGGCGGTGACCGCGCTCGTCGCGGCGCTGGCGCTCGGCGTAGCCGGTTGCGTCCCGCCCGAGGAGCCGGAGGGAACGCCGGCACCGGGTGGCGGCGGCAACGCCGTCGAGCAGTTGGGCCAGCTGACCGTCGCCACCGCCGGCTCGATGAAGGGTTACAGCCGGGAGCGCTTCCCGCACTGGCGGGACACCGGCAAGAACTGCGACGTGCGGGACAGCATCCTGCAACGCGACGGCAAGGACGTGAAGCTGTCCGGCTGCAACGTGGTCGGCGGCCGCTGGGAGAGCGTGTACGACGGCCGCAGCGCGACCGATCCCTCCGACGTGGACATCGACCACACGGTGCCGTTGGCCAACGCGTGGCGCTCGGGCGCGGACGAGTGGGACAACGCCAAGCGGGGTGACTTCGCCAACGACACGACACGTCCGCAGCTCATCGCGGTTTCCGCGTCCTCCAATCGGGCAAAGGGTGACCAGGATCCGTCCCAGTGGAAGCCGGCGAACCGGTCGTACTGGTGTCAGTACGCCAAGGACTGGGTGACGGTGAAGCACTACTGGAAGCTGACGGTGACGAGCGCCGAGAAGAGCGCCCTGACCGACATGCTGGAGGGCTGTTGATGAGCGAGGAACCGGCGACAGACGCCAAGACGGCGGCGGACACGGCCCCGTCCGCCGCCGGGATGACCGCCGACGGCACCGGCGACACGCCGGCCGCGGTGCCGGGCGCCGGCATGGTCGCGGACTCGACCGGCGCGAGCGCGCCGCAGAGCCGGACCGCCGACATCGTGCCCGGACCGGGCGGGGTGATGACCGACGAGGTCGGCGTCGTCACCGGTGAGCTGACCCTGCGCACCGAGTACGCGGACGGCAAGGTCACGCTGCGGGTGCAGTACAAGGACGCGGACGAGTGGTACGCGGTGACCGGCGGATCGGTCGCGCTGGCCGATCCGGCGGGGCTGGACGCCGTGCACGCCGTCGCGGTGGCCCTGCTGAACCGTCCCGAGGGCTGAGGCCCCGTACGCAGATCCGGGGCCGTCCGTCGTGGACGGCCCCGGACCGCGTCACGGGGTGGGGATCAGTTCGCCCGGCGGGTCGACGGGACCGGTGCCATCGGTCGGGCGCACCAGCTCCACCTCGACCTCGTGCGGCCGGATCCGACCGGCGGCGATGTCCTCGGCGAAGTGGCAGGCCACCCGGTGCCCACCGACGACGTCCCGCAGCTCCGGTCGCTCGCTCGCGCAGCGGGTCGGCTGCGCCCACGGGCACCGGGTGTGGAACCGGCAGCCCGACGGCGGGTTGCTGGGCGACGGCAGGTCGCCGGCGAGCAGGATGCGCTCGCGGCGGTCCTCGACGACCGGGTCGGGCACCGGCACCGCGGACATCAGCGCCCGGGTGTACGGGTGCATCGGCTCGCGGTACAGGTCGTCGCTGGACGCCTCCTCGACGAGACCGCCGAGGTACATGACGCCCACCGTGTCGGCGATGTGCCGGACCACAGCCAGGTCGTGCGCGATGATCAGGTACGTCAGACCGCGCTCGTTCTGCAGATCCTCGAGCAGGTTGAGCACCTGCGCCTGGATCGACACGTCCAGTGCGGAGACCGGCTCGTCGGCGACGATCAGGTCCGGGTTGAGCACCAGGGCCCGGGCGATGCCGATGCGCTGGCGCTGACCGCCGGAGAACTCGTGCGGATACTTGCTGAGGGCGGACGCGGGCAGGCCCACCGCCTCCAGCGTCTCGCGCAGTCGCCGGTTCGTCTCGGCCTTGTCGCCGGCCAGCCCGTGCGCCTTCAGGCCCTCCACGAGCAGCGACTCCACCGACTGTCGAGGGTCGAGACTGGACAGCGGATCCTGGAAGATCATCTGCATGCGGCGGCGGGCGTGCCGCATCGCCTCGCCCTTGAGGGCCCGGACGTCGGTGCCGTCGAACACGATCTCACCGTCGGTGGGCTCGACGAGCCGCAGCAGGCCACGACCCAGCGTCGACTTGCCGCAGCCGGACTCGCCGACCAAGCCGTACGTCTCGCCCTTGCGGATGCTCAGTGACACACCGTCGACCGCGTAGACGTACCCGACGGTCCGGTCGAAGAGCAGACCGCTCTTGATCGGAAAGTGGACCTTGACGTCGCGCAGCTCGATCAGCGGGGTGGTCTCTTCGGTCATCGGGCCGCCACCTCCTCGGAGACGGGGTTGTTGCAGCGCAGGTCGCCGCCGGTGGCGGTCGGTTCGAGCGGCGGAGGCCCCTCCAGGCACGCGTCCACGACGTTGTCGCAGCGCGGCGCGAACGCGCACCCCTCGGTCCACGGGATGTTGTCGGCGACCGACCCGCGGATCGCGTGCAGTCGCTCGCCGCGCGGGGAGTCCAGCCGGGGCACCGAGTTGAGCAGCCCGTGGGTGTACGGGTGCCGGGCGTGCGCGAACAGCTCGTGCCGCCGCGCCCGCTCGATCACCTTGCCGCCGTAGAGCACGTTGACCGTGTCGCAGAGCCCGGCCACCACACCCAGATCGTGCGTGATCATGATCAGTGCGGTGCCGCTCTCGTCCACCAACTGCTTGAGCAGCGTGAGGATCTGCGCCTGGATGGTCACGTCGAGCGCGGTGGTGGGCTCGTCGGCGATCAGCAGCCGGGGCTTGCAGGCCAGCGCGATGGCGATCAGGGCGCGCTGGCGCATGCCCCCGGAGATCTGGTGCGGGTACTCGCTGAGCCGCCGCTGCGGGTCAGGGATCCCGACCGCGTCGAGCAGGTCGCGAGCCTCGCGCAGCGCCTGCTTGCGGTCCCGGCCCTGGTGGCGCTCCAGCACCTCGGCGACCTGCACACCGATCGGAATGACCGGGTTCAGCGACGACAGCGGGTCCTGGAAGATCATGCCGATGTCCCGGCCGCGCCGGTCACGCATGTCCCCCGGTCGCAGCTTCAGCAGGTCGGCGCCGTCGAACAGCACCTCTCCACTGACCTTGTTGCCGCGCTTGGGCAGCAGACCCATGATGGCGAGGCTGGTCACGCTCTTGCCGCAGCCGGACTCGCCGACCAGGCCGACGGTCTGCCCCGGCTCCACCGTGAAGCTGACCTTGTCGACGGCGTTGAAGGGTCGCTCGCCACGCCGCTGGAACACGACGCTCAGGTCACGTACGTCGAGCAGACTCATCGAGTCACTTCCTCACTGCTGTGGTTCATCGCTCGCGATGCACACACGGCGGTCACCGCCGGTTCTTCGGGTCGATGGCCTCGCGCATCGCCTCACCGAACAGGGTGAAGCCAAGCGCCACCACGATGATCGCCAACGCCGGGTAGTAGGCCAGTTCGGGGCGTACCTCGAAGTAGCGCACGCCGGCGTCGCCGAGCATCGCGCCCCACTCGGCCCGGTCCCGATCGGGGTCGCCGAGGCCGAGGAACGACAGCGACGCGGCCTCGATGATCGCGACGGACAGCGTCAGCGTCGCCTGCACGATCACCGCGGTCATGGCGTTGGGCAGCATGTGCCGCAGCACGATGCTGCGCTGCTTGACGCCCAGCGCCCGCGCGGCCAGCACGTGATCGCTCTCCCGCTGGGCGAGCATCGAGCCGCGCAGCAACCGGGCGAAGATCGGCACGTTGACGATGGCCACCGCCATGATGACCGTCCACTGGCTCGACTTGCTGGCCAGGGCGACCAGGGTGATCGCCAGCAGCAGGGCGGGCAGGGCCAGCATCACGTCGGTGATCCGCATGAGGATGTTGTCCAGCCAACCGCCGACGGCGCCGGCGATCGCGCCCAACACCACGCCGATGGTGAGCCCGATGAGGGTGGCGAGGACACCGACGAAAAGGGTCTGCCGGCTGCCGTAGACCAGGCGGGACAGCAGGTCCCGGCCCAGCTCGTCGGAACCGAGGGGGAAGCCGTCCATGGGCCCGGCGATGTTGTTCGGGGTGAGCTGGTCAGTCAGCGCGTCGAAGCGCTGCACCGGGTCGTGCGGGGCGATCAACGGCGCGAAGATCGCCACCAACACGAAGAGCGCGATGATGATGGCGCCCACGATGGCCGCCGGGTTGCGGCGCAACCGACGGAACGCGTCGCGGAACAGGCTCACGCCGCCGGGGGCGGCGGTCGACTGCGCCAGCTCGTCCAGGCGAGCCTTCTTACGGTCACTGAGGCGGTTACGGCCCGCGTCGGACGCCTGCTCCTTGCTGCTGCGGGGAGCCGGGGCACCGGCCTGCGTGGTTGGTTCGGTCATCGCACACGCACCCTCGGGTCGATGAAGGCGTAGGAGAGGTCAACCACCAGATTGACCACCACGAAGACCAGGGCGGACAGCAGGATCAGCGCCTGGAGGATCGGGTAGTCGCGGCTGCCCGTGATCGAGTCGGTGATCAGCGTGCCGAGGCCACCCCAGTTGTAGACCTTCTCGGTGAGGACCGCGCCGGACAGGAGCGCGCCGGTCTGGAGGCCGATGGTCGTGACCACCGGCAGGAGCGCGTTGCGCAGGATGTGCCGGCCCCGGACAGTGCGCTGCCGCAGGCCCTTGGCCTCGGCCGTGCGTACGTAGTCCTCGTTGAGCACGTCCAGCACGCTGGCGCGGGTCATCCGGACGATGACCGCCAGCGGGATCGTGGCGAGCGTGAACGCCGGGAGGATCAGGTGCCAGAGCGCGTCGGCGGTGGCGTCGAACTCCCGGGTGAGCAGGCTGTCCAGGACGAAGAAGCCGGTGATGTTGGTGTTGTCCAACCCGATGCTGACCCGGCCGGACGGCGGGAACCAGTGGATGTTCTGGGTGAAGACGTCCTTGAGCAGGTAGCCCAGGAAGAAGATCGGGATCGAGACGCCGAGCAGCGTGCCCACCACCGTCAGGTGGTCGAGGAGCCGGCCGCGCCAGCGGGCGGCGAGATAACCCAGTGGGACGCCCAGCCCGACCGCGATGAGCATCGCCGTGAGGGCGAGCTCCACGGTGGCCGGGAAAGCCCGGCTGATCACTTCGGTGACGGGGTCGCCGGTGCGGATCGAGTTGCCGAAGTCACCGGTGAGGATCCGCTGCATGAACTTGCCGTACTGCACGAGGATCGGCTGGTCGTAACCGAGCGCCTTGGTCAGCAGGGCACGGGTCTCGGGGGTCGCCCGTTCACCGAGCAGCGCGTCGACCGGGCCACCGGGCAGGTTCCGCAACCAGACGAAGATCAGCGCTGACAGGGCTATCAGCGTCACCACCAGCTGTAGCAGGCGGCGGACTATCACTCGCAACATCTCTCACACACCAGACTCTCGATAGTCGCGGAATCGGCCCGGGCGGGGGAAACCCCCAACCCGGGCCGATTCCGCCTACGGCGTCAGCCGATTGACGTCACTTCTTGACGCTGACGGTGTTGAACCGCTCGTCAGTCAGCGGGCTGGCCTTCAGGCCCTCGACGTCCTTGGTGACGACGATCGCCGGCGGCGCGTGCCAGACCGGCACGGCCGGCAGCCACTTGGCGGCGATGTCCCGGTTGACCTGCTCCCAGGCGGCCTTCTTGCCAGCGTCGTCGACGGTGCCGTCGGCCTTGGCGATCGCGTCGAACATCTCGGTCATGCCCTGGTCGCCGAACTCGGCCTTGCCCCGGCCGAAGAACGTGCCGACGAAGTTGCCCGGGTCGTTGTAGTCACCCGTCCAGCCGAGGATGTGCAGGTCCTGCTTGCCGAACGTCTGCACGTCGTCCTTGAAGCCGCCGTTCCACGGGCGAGGAACGCCGTTGACCTTGATCCCCACGGCCTGGAGGTCGTTGGCGAGGATGGTGAAGATCTCCTGCGGGTTCGGCATGTACGGCCGGGAGACGTCCGGCGGGTAGTAGAAGTTCAGCGTCAGGCCCTCGGCGCCGGCCTCCTTGAGGAGCTGCTTGGCCTTGTCCGGGTTGTACTCGTACTTCTGCACGTCCGGGGCGTAGCCGAGCACGGTGTCCGGCATGAACTCGTCGGCGACCTTGGCGCCGGTCGGGCCCTTGGTCTGTGCGAGCTGCTGGCGGTTGAGCGCGTAGGCGATCGCCTGCCGCACCCGCAGGTCCTTGAGCTTCGGGTTCTTCTGGTTGATGCCCAGGTAGAGGATGTTGAACGCCGGGCGGGCGATGACCTGGAAGCCCTCGTCGGAGAGCGCCTTGGTGTCGGCCGGGGCCGGGAAGTCGATGCCCTGGACGGTACCGGCGCGCAGCTCCTGCTTGCGGGTGTTCTCGTCCTTGATGATCTTGATGATCATCTTGTCGACCTTGGCCTTCTCACCGAAGTAGT
This sequence comes from Micromonospora sp. MH99, assembly GCF_021442385.1. Taxonomy (GTDB): domain Bacteria; phylum Actinomycetota; class Actinomycetes; order Mycobacteriales; family Micromonosporaceae; genus Micromonospora. Next base: position 42,031 of record NZ_MUZA01000015.1, on the reverse strand, counting down.
CCGGGTTCCGGTTGAGGGTGATCTCGCCCTTGGTCTTGTCCCAGCCACCGAAGGTGAACGGGCCGGTGCCGACCGGGTGCTCGTTGGCGAACGCGCTGTACGCGAACGAGTCGCCGTTCTGCTTCACCGTGTTGGCGTCGTACTTCTTCAGCGCCTCGGGGCTCGCGATCGAGAGCGAGGTGAGCGCGAAGGCACCCGGGAAGGCACCCTTGTACTTCTTGAGCGAGAGGACGGCGGTGCCGTCGTCCTTGGCCTCGCACTTGTCGTAGATCGACTCGCTGGCGCCCTCAGCCTCGTTCTTCGCGAAGCCGCCGAAGACGTCCATGTAATAGATCATGTTCGCCTGGGCCGCGGCGCCCTGCATGTTGTACCAGCGGTCGAAGTTGTAGCAGACCGCCGCCGCGTTGAAGGGGGTGCCGTCGTGGAACTTCACGCCCTGCCGCAGCTTGAAGGTCCAGACCTTACCGGTCGGGTCGTGCTCCCAGCTCTCGGCCAGGCCGCCGGTCAGCTCCGCGGTGCCCGGCTTGTGGCTCACCAGGGTGTCGAACATCTGCCGGACCGGCCGGAACGACTCACCGTCATCGTTGAAGATCGGATCGAAGTTCTTCGGGTCACCGGCACCCGCGAAGATGAAGGTGCCGCCGGTCTTGGCCTCGCCACTGTCGCCGTCGCGATCGCTCTTCGCGCAGCCGGCCGCGCCGACCGCCAGAGCGGCAACGGCCGCGATGGCCATGGCCGATTTAAGCCTTCTCGCCTGCATCTCTCACCTCTGTCATGCGCATGACCACGCCGAGCTGTGGCTCGGTCCGTGTGCGGGAGGCTATGACATGTAACACCGGAAGCGGAACGGCCGTCAGGCAATCGCTACCAAGCCGACACCTTGTGCGGACGTCTGACAGTCGACGGCACGGGGAATACATCGAGCGACACATGAATCCGACGCCACGACGCCAGCCGTCGACGCCTGTCGTCGACGACCCCGGGGTGCGTCAGGAGGGCGACGGCCAGGCCACCGGCGGTGGGCAGTCGGCCAACCGCTCGACGGCCGAACCCGCCGTGGCCGTGCCCAGGTCGTGGAAGGTCACGCGGTGGCAGGCGTTCACGTGACTCACTCCGAACACCACGCCGAAAGGGGCGGAACCGTACACGGTCACCACCAGGGGGTCAGGTGCCCGGCGGACCTCCTGCACCTCGACCTGGGTGCCCTCCGCGACCGCCGCCAACCGTTCGTCGGTCGGCGCCGGATCACCGGTGGCGACCACCGCCGCGCCGTACGCCTGGGCGTTCCGGGTCACCGCGGCTTCGGCCTCGGCTTCCCCGGCACGGGTGTCCGCGGCCATTCGTCGGCTTCCCACCTCGATCGCCCCGAGGACGCCGGCGAAGGCAAGCGCCACCACGGCCACCAGCACCGCCGGGGCCCAGGACTGCCGGGCCGGCCGCTGCCTCGCCACTTGCCACCTCCCTGAGGTACGCCGGTGGGCCCGCGCTCGTCGCACGGACCCACCGGAGTCACCTCAGTTGTACCGGCCGCCGACCACCCCGACGGCGTACGGCGTCAGACGGCTCGGCGCCCCTCGAAGGCCCGGCCCAGGGTGATCTCGTCGGCGTACTCCAGATCGCCGCCGACGGGCAGCCCACTGGCCAGCCGGGTCACCGCGATCCCCATCGGCTTCACCATCAGCGCCAGATAGGTGGCGGTCGCCTCGCCCTCCGTGTTCGGGTCGGTGGCCAGGATCAACTCCCGGACCGCCCCGCCGCTCAGCCGGGTCATCAGCTCCCGGATGCGCAGATTGTCCGGGCCGATCCCCTCCAGCGGATTGATCGCACCGCCGAGCACGTGGTAGCGACCGCGAAACTCACCGGTCCGCTCGATGGCCACCACGTCCTTGGGCTCCTCCACCACGCACAGCACCTCGTCAGTGCGGCGCTGATCGCGGCAGATCCGGCACTGCTCGGACTCGGCCACGTTGTAACAGGTCGTGCAGAAGCGCACCAGCTCCTTGACCTTGCGCAGCGCGCCGGCCAGCCGGTTGACGTCGGCCGGGTCGGCCGACAGGACGTGGAACGCGATCCGCTGGGCGCTCTTCGGGCCCACGCCCGGCAGTCGTCCCAGCTCGTCGATCAGATCCTGGATGGCGCCTTCGTACATCTGCCGGCTCAGAAACCGGGCAGGCCGAGGCCGCCCATGCCGCCGGCGACCGGACCCATCTTGCGCTCGGTCAACTCGCGCGCGGCCTCGGCGGCGTTGTGCACGGCCGCGACCACCAGGTCCTCAAGCGTCTCCACGTCGTCCGGGTCGACGGCCTTCGGGTCGATCTTGATGGACTTCAGGTCACCGGAGCCGGAGACGGTAGCGGTGACCAGCCCTCCGCCGGCCGTGCCGGTCAGCTCGGCCTCGGCCAGCTCGGCCTGGGCGGCGGCGATCTGCTGCTGCATCTTCTGCGCCTGCTTCAGCATCTGCTGCATGTTCGGCTGTCCACCTGGGCGCACGGATGGCTCCTTCTCGCACTCGTCTGCTCGGCCGCCGACCAGCCTAACCGCTGGGACCGACCCCGCCCCGCCCGGTGCGTCCGCCCACGCCGGGCCGTGCCGGCGCTTTACCGCCGCCCGCTCGGACGACCCGCGAGGTATGGCTGGCACCACCGGGAACCGGCCATCTGCGGGTAGTGCGTCGGCACCCCCCGCGCTGGTCTGCTCGACAGCATGAACCTCAACCCCACGGGCCGGGTCGGCGCACTGTGCTGGGTGGTCGCCGCACCTGTCTTCCTCGTCGCCAGCCTGGTCACCGGCCTGCGTTGGCGCGAGCCGGCCTACAGCTGGGCCAGCCACAACATCAGCGACCTCGGCAACGTCCACTGCGGCAGCTGGGACACCACCCGGCCCCGGTACGTCTGCTCCCCCTGGCACCCGTTGATGAATGCCGCGATCCTGGCCACCGCCGTGCTGCTCGCCGCCGGGCTCCTGCTGACCTGGCGGTTACTCGGTCGCGGCGCGGTGGTGCGCTCGGCGCAGACGCTGCTGCTGCTGTCTGCCGGTGGGTACGCCCTGGTGGCCCTCTATCCGGCGGACGTCGACGAGAACCGGCACGTCCTCGGCGCGTTCCTGATCATGGGCCTGGGCAACATCGGGCTGCTCCTCGCCGGCTTCGCCCCGCACACCACGATGCTCGGCCGGTGGCGAGCGCTCACCCTTGCCGCCGGGCTGACCGCGCTGGCGGGGACTGTGCTGTTCTTCGCCCAGCAGGGCCTCGGGATCGGCGTGGGCGGCATGGAACGCGTGGCGGTGCTGCCCTTTCCCGTGTGGGCCTGCTGCCTGGGTGCCCTGCTCGCCGAAACCCCACCCGTTAACGTCGCCCAGGAACCCGCGAGCCACATCGCTTCATGATCGACGGGCCGGGTGTCAGCGGGCGTCCACCTCGTCGATCTTCTCGGCGCCGAAGGTCTCCCGGAGCAGCCGTACCGCCTGTTCCTCGCTGGACTCCCGGGCCGTCTTCTCGTCGATGACCTCGTCCAACGGTTCGTCGCCCGGGTCGAACCCCTCATAGGTCGGTACCGCCGCCGACGCCCCGCCACCCGGGCGCCTACCGCGCTGCGGGCCGTCGAAGTCCGGGTCGTAAGGCGGTTCGCCGGCCCATTCGGCGTCCGCGACGGGCCGGGCCGCCGATGCGGTACGCGTACCGCGCCCCGCCGCCGCCGCTCGTGCGGCGGCGATGGCGCTGCTCACCGGTGCGCCACCGGCTGACGCCGGCTGCCGGGCCCCCGGCGTCGGGTTGCCCGCCCGGGCGTCCGGCTTACCGGTCACCGAGCCGGAGCCGCCGGGGCCACCCCCGTTCACCCCCGGGCCGAAACCGTTCGCGGCGCCGTTCGATCTGGTGTGGGCCGCGTCGGCACCGTTCACGCTTGTCGACGCGGGTGCGGATGCGCCGCCCGAGGCGGAGTCGCTGTCGTCCACCGCGGTGCCGCCCGGTCGGGCGGCCTCCGGCCAGTCCTCGTCATCGGTCGCCGGGGCGGCGGGAGCACTGCCACCGGGGCGCGCAGCCTCCGGCCAGTCGTCCTCGTCGTCAGCAGCCGCCGGGGTGTTCGTCGCGCCAGCCGGGGCGGCCGTGTTCACCGAGGCCGGAGACGTGTTCGTGGGGGCAGATCGGACATCCGCCGGAGCAGTCGGCGCGGCGGCAGCCGGCGCGGCCGGGGTCGGGGCCGGCGTGCCCGGGGTCGGCATGGACTGCTGCGCGGCAGTGGTCGGCACGGTCGGGGCCGACGCAGTCGACTGCGGGGCAGCGGTCGGCGTCGGCGCAGTCGACTGCGGGGCAGCCATCGGCGCGGTCGAGGTCGAGGCAGTCGACTGCGGGGCAGCGGTCGGCGCGGCCGGGGTCGGCGCGGTCGGCTGCGGGGCAGCGGTCGGCGCGTTCGAGGTCGGCGCGGAGGACTGCGGGGCAGCGGACGGCGCGGCCGGGGTCGGCGCGGTTGGCTGCGTGGTAGCGGTCGGGCGGAGTGGCGCGGCCGGCTGGGAGCGCGGCGGGCCGGACAGCGCCACGCCACCCCGCTCGCCGGCCACCTCGCAGCGGATCTGCCAGCGTCCGCCCAGCTCCTCGTAGAGCGCGTCGGTGAGCACCGCCGCGTGGTCGGCCATCATCTTGGCCAGCACTGTGGACTTCACCGTCAGCACCAGCATGTCGCCGTCGAGTTCCCGCACCACCGCGTCGCGCATGAGGGCGGCGATCCGCTTGTTGGTCCGGTTGACCTTGCCGACCACGTCGGGCCAGACCCGGCGGACGGCCACCGCGTCCAGTGCGGCGGCCGGCGCACCGGGGCGAGGCGGCACGGGTGTCGCCGGGTCGGGCAGCACGGCCGACGGCGGCACCACGCGACGCGGGGGCGTGCCCGGTCCGGCGGGCGAGACGGGTGCGGTGGCCGGGTCAGCGGAGGTCGACGCACCGGGTGAGGCCGGAATCGGTGAGTCGGCGCCCGAGGGCGCGTACGAGGCCGGTGCGCCGGAAACGCGAGCGCCCGAGCCGGCGGCACCCGAACCCACCACGCCCGAGCCGGCGGCGTCGGCGGCCCGAGCGCCAGGGGTCGGGGACGCGGTCGGGTCGACGTCCCACGGCGGTGCGGAGGTCGGGGCGTTCACGGGCGCCGGGGTGGCGGCAGCCGGGATCGGAGGGGCGTGCTGTGGGCGTACTCCTTGGGGGGCTGCTGACGCGGAGCCGGCGGTGGCCGACGGCGCGTCGGTGCCGCCCAGGGTGAGCCGGCGTTCCATCCGTTCGAGGCGCTGGAGGAGGCCGCCTGCGGAGTCGTCCACGCCGGGCAGCAGCATCCTGGCGCAGATCAGCTCCAGCAGCAGGCGGGGCGCGGTGGTGCCGCGCATCTCCACCAGGCCGTCGTGCACGATGTCGGCGCAGCGGGAGAGCGTGGCCGGGCCGAGCTGGGACGCCTGGGCGGCCATCCGCTCGATCTGGTCGGCGGGGCCGTCGATGAGGCCCTTCGCGGCGGCGTCCGGCACCTGCTGGAGCACGATGAGGTCGCGCAGCCGTTCCAGCAGGTCGGAGGCGAACCGGCGCGGGTCGTGCCCGGCCTCGGCGACCCGGTCGACGGTGGCGTACGCGGCGGCGCCGTCACCGGCGGCCAGCGCGTCGCACATCTCGTCGATCAGCGCGGCGTCGGTGACCCCGAGCAGCGCGGCGGCACGGGCGTAGCTGACGCCCTCGGGACCGGCGCCGGCGATGAGCTGGTCGAGCACGGAGAGGCTGTCCCGGGCGCTGCCCCCACCGGCGCGAACCACAAGCGGGAAGACCGCCGGTTCGACGGCGACGCCCTCGGCCTGGGTGAGCTGCTCCAGGTACGGGCGGAGGATCTTCGGCGGGATCAGCCGGAACGGGTAGTGGTGGGTCCGCGACCGGATCGTGCCGAGGACCTTCTCCGGCTCGGTGGTGGCGAAGATGAACTTGACGTACTCCGGGGGCTCCTCGACGAGCTTGAGCAGGGCGTTGAAGCCCTGGGTCGAGACCATGTGCGCCTCGTCGATCACGTAGATCTTGAAGCGGCTGCTGGCTGGCGCGAAGAACGCGCGCTCGCGCAGCTCACGGGCATCGTCGACACCACCGTGGCTGGCCGCGTCGATCTCGATCACGTCGATGGAGCCGGCGCCGTCGATGGCCAGTGAGCGGCACGACTCACACTTGCCGCACGGCTCGGGAGTGGGGCCCTGCTCACAGTTGAGCGAGCGCGCGAGGATCCGGGCGCTGGAGGTCTTGCCGCAGCCACGGGGGCCGGAGAAGAGGTAGGCGTGGTTGAGCCGGCCGCTGCGCAGCGCCTGCGACAACGGCTCGGTGACGTGTTCCTGCCCGATGACCTCGGCGAAGGTACGTGGCCGGTACTTGCGGTAGAGCGCCAGCGTCACTCGTCCCGCCTCCTCTCGACCGAGCCATTCTGCGCCGGTCGGGCGCGGGTGACCACCCACCCCGCCGGGCAGCTTGGGTTACCCCGGGTTGCCGCGCTTGATCGACTCCATCTCGGCGACGTGGCGGTATCCACGGCCCAGAACAGCCCCACATCGGCGACCTGGAGTGGATCAAGGCCCCGGAGACAAAAAGGCCTCCCGTGCACCCGGCAGAGCTCGCTTATCCTTGCTGCCTTCCGGCCCTGGGGAGGTTCACGAGATACCGCCGCACGGGAGGTGAGCCCAACCCTACCCGACGGCTCGTCGATCTTCAGGGGGTGGTGGGGTGGCCCGACCGACGGGGGCCTGTATCCTGGCTCGCGGAGGATTCGCCTAGAGGCCTAGGGCGCACGCTTGGAAAGCGTGTTGGGTTTACACCCTCACGAGTTCGAATCTCGTATCCTCCGCTCGCCTGAGCAGCAGCAACGCCCAGCAGACCGATAACAGGTCGGCTGGGCGTTTTTGTTGTGGTGTCATCGACGCCATGGCGGAGACCGCGTGGGAGTGGGACGAGACGTTGTACGCGGGCAGCGCCCGCCACTACAGCGTGGGCCGGTGGCCGTACCCGCGGGAACTCGCTGAGACCATCGGCAGCGCGCTCGACCTGGACGGCACCGGCCACCTCCTGGACGTCGGTTGTGGCCCGGGGTCGTTGACGTTGCTGCTGGCGCCCCTGTTCGAGGTGGCGGTGGGGGTGGACGCCGACCGGGACATGCTCACCGAGGCGCAGCGGTGGGCCAGCGAGGCCGGGGTCATCACCGTCGAGTGGCGGCACCTGCGCGCCGAGGAGTTGCCGGCCGACCTGGGTACGTTCCGGGTGGCCACGTTCGCCCAGTCGTACCACTGGATGGACCGGCCGCTGGTGGCCCGGCGGGTCCGCGACATGCTCGCGCCCGACGGGGCCTGGGTCCACGTCAGCGCCAACACCCACCAGGGCGTGAACGGCGACGACAGGTTGCCCTACCCGCGACCGCCCTGGCCGCAGATCGACGAGCTGGTCGCGCGTTACCTGGGGCCGATCCGCCGGGCCGGTCGGGGAGCACTGCCCGCCGGCACCCCCGGGGGCGAAGCGGAGATCATGCTGGCGGCGGGCTTCGCCGGCCCCACCCGACTGACCGTCGAGCAGGGGATGGTCGTGGAACGGTCGGTGGACGAGGTGACCTCGGCGGTGTTCTCGCTGTCCAGTTCGGCGCCGCACCTGTTCGGCGACCGGCTCCCCGCCTTCGAGGCCGACCTGCGCGACCTTCTGACGACGGCGGCGCGAGACGGCCTCTTCGCCGAGCGCCGCCAGGACGTGGGCGTCACCATCTGGCGACCCTGACAAGTGGCTAGCGACCCCGACGACATCGCGGCCATGATGGCGGCATGGGAGAACGTGCGCGGCGAGGCGCTGTCGCACTGGCAGTCGGTCGATCTGATGACGGAAGTGGCGGAGACATGGAGCTGAACGGCGCGCAGTGGCGCAAGAGCAGTCGCAGCAGCGGCAACTGCGTCGAGGTCGCCGACAACCTGCCCGGCGTGATTGGCGTACGCGATTCCAAGGACCCGAGCGGTCCGGCGCTCGCCTTCGCGCCGACGGCGTGGCGGGCGTTCGTCACCCAGCTCGCCCGCCGCGCCTGACGCCCGCGGAGGGCTCACCGCCGCAGATCTTGGACAGTTTCCGTTACAGGCGAACGGAAACTGTCCAAGATCTGCACTGGTGTCAACGGATCATCGATGGCGGGGCGACCCAGCGCGGCCTCGCGGACGGGAGACGGCAATGAGGGTGGTCTTCGTGCATGGCGCCTGCGTCCGCGACGGGGAGTGGTGGTGGCGGCGGGTCGCCGCCGCGCTGCGCGCCGACGGCCTGGACAGCGTCGCGGTCCGGCTGCCGAGCTGTGGCGAGGTGGCGGGCGCCGAGCCCGACTTCGCGGCGGACGTCGCCGAGACCCGACGGGTGCTGCGCGAGGTCGGCCCGGCGGTGCTGGTGGGGCATTCCTACGGCGGGGTGGTCGCGACCGAGGCCGCCGACGCCGGCGAGGTCGCTCATCTGGTGTACGTCAGCTCGTTCCTGCCGGACGTCGGGCAGGCCCTGGCTCACCTGGGCCCGGCGGAGCCGGCCCCCTACCTGGACTTCTCCCCGAACGGCACGTTCGGCGTACGGCGTGAGTTGGTGCGCGAACTGTTCCTTCAGGACTGCGACGAGCAAGCCGTCGAGGGGGCGGTCGCCCGCCTGACCCGGCAGGAGGCGTCAGTGCTCACCGCCGTGGTCGGGCATGCGGGTTGGCGTCACCTGCCGTCGACGGCTGTCGTCTGCGCCGAGGACCGCGCCACGCCGCCCACTCTGCAACGCCTCCAGGCGGCCCGCGCGACCCGGACCGTCGAGCTACCCACCGGCCATCATCCGATGCTCTCCCATCCACAACTGCTCGCCGACACCGTGCGGGCCGTCGCGGTGCCGCCGGGACGGGTCTGACCGCTTCGGATCGCCGGCGACACCGGTACCGTTCCCCTCACCGGCGGCACCCCGGAGAACCGTCGTACACATGTTCTATCCACAGGCTGTGGACGGCGGAGGGTTCGATGGGTTACCAGCTCAGCGCGGTGGTCGCGGACGCGGACCTGCTCCGCGAGCACACCGTCGAGCTGGATCACGCGGTCCTCGGCGAGCTGCGGCAGGATTTCGCGCTGCTGCCGATCACGCCGCAGTTGGTGGTGGAGCTGACCGGTTCGCTGCCGGATTACGCGACCGACGACCGCAGCGCCGCGCACCCGTTCGAGCTGGTGCTGTCGCCAGCGCTTGCCGACCTGGTGGCCTCCTGGTCGCGGTCGGGGCCGGTGGCGTACGTGGAGGCCGAGTTCGGCGGTGGCATCGGTCACCAGTCGGCCGCGGTGTGGCTGGGCGGCGCGCTGTCCTGGGGGCCGCGCTTCGACGACGTCCTCGACGCGCCGCGCGAGGAGTGGCCGATCAACGCGGCGTTGGTTCAGCTCGGCGTCGAGCGGGGAGCGTGGATCGACCCGTTCGCCGAGGTGGGGTTGCACCTGGAGCGCAACACCGACGGCTGGCTGGCGCACGGACGGCGGCGACTCAGCGCCGACTACTGGGACGAGCTTGTCGAGCAGTGGGAAAACCAGTAATCCGGCGACGGGCAGCAACCTGAGCGGCCCCGTCCCGTTGGGGACTGGGGGATTCCATGAAATTGCGACAATTCGCGTTTATTGCCATGCTGCTGACCGCCGCCTCGATCGCGGGCAGCGGCCCGCCACCGCCCGGCCCGATGCCACCGAACCGACCCGCCGGCAACGTCGAGGTCATTGACCTGAACGGCCTGCGCAACATCGAGTTCGGCGACACCGAGGCCGAGCTGACCCGCCGGGGCGTCCTGCGTACCGACCAGGACGCCTGTGGACCGGTGCTCACCGGCCACGACACGGTCAGCCCGGTCTTCATCGAGGACAGGTTGGTGCTGCTCTGGGTCGGTGACCCGATGCGCACACCGGAGGGCATCACCGCCGGCTCGCCGGTCGACGAGGTCTGGGCCCGCTACCCGTCCGTCACGCGACTGCCCGCTCCACAGGGGACGCACCGGCTCGACGGGCTGCTCGCCCGCAGCGGCGACCGCGCGTACCTGTTCCTGCACGACGGGCGCACGGTCCGAAAAACCATCGCCGGGTACGCCGATTGGGCCCGCCGACTCTTCGACGAGGGCGCTGCTCCCTGCTGAACGTGTCGTAGGTGGGTGTAACCCTCTCGGCTACGAGGACGCCTGAGATATCGGCCGGCTTAAGATCCCCGCCGGCCCGGTGACCGTCTCCAGCACGCGTCCCCGTCCTTCCCTGTTCCCGGAGCAAGACAAGGAAGACATGGCCAACCACATGTTCCATCCCACGGTCCGCCGAACGCTGCGAACCGGGGCCCTCACCACCGCTGTCGTCGCGTCGATGCTCACCGCCCTTCCGGCTGGTGCGGCTGCCGCTCCGCCCAGGCCGGCCGACATCGTCCTGGGCCTGCTCGCCGATCCTGGCGAAGTCGCCCCGGCTGGTGGACGCGTCCGCCTTCAGGTCTCGGTCCAGAACGCGGGGGGCACCGAGGCCACCGGTCTGACCGTGAAACTGCAGATGCCGGCCGGCGTCACCCTGAGCGCGGGCGACGCGCTCAACGGTTGGACGTGCGACACGGCCACCGCCAGGTGCGCGTCGGGCGACCTCGCCGCCCGCGCCAGCACCCGGTTCGACCTCTGGGCGACCGTACCCTCGGGCACGGACGGTCAGGCGGTGACCGTCTCCGCCACGGCCGCCACGCGCAGCCGCGAGTCGTCCACCACCAACAACAGCAGCGCCGCCACCATCAGGTACGCGGCGAAGCCCGACCTCGCCTTCTCCTTCCAGAAGTGGGAGACCGACATCTCCGCACTGGGCGGCAACGGCGGACGCGCTTCCGTGGGCGCCTGGGCGACGAACGTGGGTACGGTCAGCGCCCCCGGCGCCCGCTTCACGTTCCACATGCCACCGGGCGCGTACGCCGGTCCGTGGACCGGGAGCGACCCGGACTGGGCGTGTGACTTCTCTACCTCGACCTGGGTCTGCGAGAACGACCAGGAAATCCGGCCCGGCCAGACCGCGTACTTCAACTTCTACCCGTACTTCCCGGCCGGCGCGGTGGGTGACACCCGGACGGTGACCGGCTCGGTGTCGACCATGGCGACGGAGCGGACGCTGGACAACAACAGCGACACGGTCACCTTCACGTACGTCCAGCCTCAGCCGGGTGACCTCAACGTCTACGGCCTCGACGTGGTCGCCACGGAGGACCTGCGCGCGAACCAGGAGTTCGAGGTGTCGACGTCCATCGGCACCGAGGGCGGCAGCCCTTCCGAAGGCGTCGTGATCCGACTCCCCCTCCCGCCGACCGTCGAGTTCCTCTCCGTCGACGCCGGCAACCCCGCCTGGACCTGCGCGGTACAGGGGACGGGCGACCGTGCCGTCGAATGCTCCCGCGCGCACTGGGACATCGGCACGGACCTGCTCAGTCTGCAGGTACGGCTGCGGGCCCAGCCCGGGACGCCGCCCGGCCCGCTGACCTTCTCCGTGACCGCCTCCGCGAGCACGCAGGAGTCGTCGACCGACAACAACAGCGCCTCGGACACCGTCACCTACATCGCCGAGGGGGCCGTCGTCGGCCGCGTCTGGCTCGACGTCGACGGTGACGGCCAGCGTGACGCCGGAGAGCCGTTGGCCTTCGACAAGATCACCGGGCTGACCGTCGTACCGGAGACGGGCTCGCTGCCGTGGGACTGGCAGGGCATCTACACCAACACGGTCACCGGCACGTACTGGGGCGGACGCCTGAAGCCGGGGCGGTACGCCGTGAAGGTCATCCTGTCGGACGGCAGCACCACCCGGTTCACCACGCCCGACACGGGCGACGACGCCACCGACTCGGACATCGTCACCTATGTCGGCGGCTACTACCCCTACGGTCTGAGCGCCCAGGTCGAGGTGCGGGACGGCGCCGAGACCACGGTGGACGTCGGCATCCTGCCGCAGTCCTGACGCCGGTGGGTCGGCAGTCCGACCTGGGCTGAGGGCCCAAGCGGAACGCCCGGCCGATCCCCACGGATCGGCCGGGCGTTCTCGCCTCTACGAGCGGTGGCGGTGGGATTCGGATCCCGGCGTGATCCGGACTTCTAAGACACGCCCTGACCAGGGTCGACATGCGCGGGCGGGCGCGCACCCGAGACGGCGGCGAACCCGGCGAGCGCGATCTCGGCCGTCTGACGCAGATCTTCCCGAGCAACCCCGGCAGCGGCGTGAATCGCCTGCCCCTCGGTGACGCTCATGACGAAGCGGGCGAGCGCGGCCGGATCGGCGTCGGCGGGTAGGTCGCCCTCGGCGACGGCGCGGGTGAACCGGTCGGCGAGAGCGAGCTCACCGGCCAGGCGACTGCTGGCGAGGAACCCGGCGACAGCCGCGTTCTCGCTGGAGCAGGCGGTGCCGCCCTGGATCGACAGGCACCCGGCCGGCCGGTCGGGCCGGGTCACGGCGAGCACGTTCTCGCGCAGCAGAGTGGCGACGACCTCGTACGCGGTGGGTTGGGCGAAAGCGTGCCGCGCGTACTCCATGTCCTGTTCGGCGTAGCGGGTCACGGCCTTGCGGAACAACTCCTCCTTGCTGCCGAAGGCGGCGTAGAGGCTGGGCTTGTTGATGCCCATGGCGGCGGTGAGGTCGCTCATCGAGGCGCCCTCGTACCCCTGGCGCCAGAACACCTCCAGCGCGCGCTCCAGCGCCTCGTCGGCGTCGAAGCCGCGCGGTCGCCCTCGTTGTGGCACGAACCACCACCTCCCGCGACTCATCCTACCCGCGCCTGAACCGATCGGTACAGAAATTTGCGGCGCGGGTCAGCGGTTGCTACGGTCGGATCAGTACCGCTCGGTACACAATTCATGAGGGAGATCAATCGTGGGACAGCTCGACGGCAAGACCGCCCTCGTCACCGGGGGCACCACGGGCATCGGCCTGGCCACCGCCCGCCGCTTCGCCGCCGAAGGCGCGTACGTCTTCATCACCGGCCGCCGTAAGGGCCCGGTGGACGAGGCCGTGGCCAGCATCGGCGCCAACGTCACCGGCATCGCCAGCGATGTCAGCAAGCTCGACGACCTGGACCGGGTCATGCGGGCGATCGAGGAGCGGGGCGCCGGGCTGGACGTGGTGTTCGCCAACGCCGGCGGTGGGGAGTTCCGTTCCCTCGACTCGATCACGGTCGAGCACGTCGCCACCACCTTCGACACCAACATCTACGGCACCATCTTCACCGTGCAGAAGGCCCTGCCCCTGCTCAACGAGGGTGCGTCGATCGTGCTCACCGGCTCGACCGCCGCCAGCAACGGCACCCCGGCGTTCAGCGTCTACGCCGCGTCCAAGGCGGCCATCCGCTCGTTCGGGCGGACCTGGGCCGCCGAGCTGATCGGCCGGAAGATCCGGGTCAACACCCTGGTGCCCGGCTCGACCGAAACACCGGGACTCGCGGGCCTCGCGCCCAGCCCCGCGGAGGCTCCCGGGCTGCTGAAGGCCATCGCCTCGGGCGTGCCCATGCAGCGCATGGCCCACCCGGACGAGATCGCCAACGCCGCGCTCTTCCTCGCCTCCGACCAGAGCAGCTTCATGACCGGCGGCGAGCTCTTCGTCGACGGCGGCGAGCAGCAGCTCTGACGCGGAAACGCCCGGTCGATCCTCGCGGATCGACCGGGCGTTTCTGCACTACAGAGCGGTGGCGGAGGGATTTGAACCCTCGGAGGGCGTTAACCCTCACACGCTTTCGAGGCGTGCTCCTTAGGCCGCTCGGACACGCCACCGCCGACGAGGGTACAGGACCGCCGGTTCGGACGCCGAACCGGTATCGCCCGGGCCGGCCTGGCAGGATCTTTGCCATGAGTACGCACATCGGCGCGAAGCCGGGCGAGATCGCCGAGCGGGTCCTGATGCCGGGTGACCCCCTGCGGGCCAAGTGGATCGCGGAGACCTACCTCGAGGGCGCGACCTGCTACTCGACGGTTCGGGGCATGCTGGGCTTCACCGGCCGCTGGAACGGCGTCGAGGTCTCGGTCCAGGGCTCCGGCATGGGCATGCCGTCGGCCTCCATCTACGCCCACGAACTGATCAACGAGTACGGCGTGAAGACGCTGATCCGCGGCGGTTCCTGCGGTGCCCTCAGCACCGACCTGCAACTGCGCGACGTGGTCGCGGCGATCGGGTCGTCCACCGACTCGAACATGAACCGGATGCGCTTCGACGGGCTGATCGACTACGCCCCGGTGGCCGACTTCGGTCTGCTGCGTACCTCGGTCGAGGTGGCCGAGCGGCGCGGCATCAGCATGCACGTCGGCCCGATCCTGGCGGCGGACGCCTTCTACACCGACCGGCCGGACCTCTACGACACGCTCGCCGACTACGGCGTGCTGGCGGTGGAGATGGAGTCGGCGGCGCTCTACACGATCGCCGCCCGCTTCAAGGCCCGCGCGCTGACCGTGCTGACCGTCAGCGACCACATCAAGACCGGCGAGAAGACCACCTCGGAGGAGCGCGAGCAGACGTTCAGCCAGATGGTCGAGATCGCGCTCGACACGATCATCGCCTGACCCTCAGGGCCGCAGCGCCGCCAATGAGCGTGATGACTCACAGGCATATTGATGCCGCAGAGTCATCACGCTCGTTGGCGCACGGCCCCTGCCGACGCGACGCGCCACGCAGCGCAGCGCTGCGACGCGCCACGCCGCGCTGCGACGAACCGAGCCGAGCCGAGCCAGCGGTGGAGCCGCGAGCAGGCGGCGCGCGCCGGTCACGTCGGGCGGCCTGGGCGGAAGAGGGCGCGTTCAGCGGAAGAAGGCGCGCAGGACGGCTGCGGTCTCGGTCTCCAACACGCCGCCGTAGACCTCGGGGCGGTGGTTGAGCCGGCGGTCGCGCAGGACGTCCCAGAGGGAGCCGGCGGCACCGGTCTTGGGCTCCCAGGCGCCGAAGACGACTGTGGAGATCCGGGCCAGCACCAGCGCGCCCGCGCACATGGTGCACGGCTCCAGGGTGACCACCAGGGTGCAGCCGTCCAGTCGCCACCGGCCGGTGCGCTCGGCCGCACGGCGCAGGGCAAGCACCTCGGCGTGGGCGGTGGGGTCGCCGGTCAACTCCCGCTCGTTGCGCCCGATGGCCAGCTCGGTGCCGTCCGGGCCGTAGAGCACCGCGCCCACCGGCACGTCGTCCACGTCGGCCGGGCCCGCGTCGTCGCCGGCCGTCGGGCCGGTGACGGCGACCTCCAGGGCCCGGCGCATCCACAGCTCGTGCCGCTGCCGCCGCCCGAGGTCACCCGGGTCGGCCAGCTCCTCGTGCGCGCCCGGACCGGCCCGACCCACCGCGCCGGGCGTCGGCTGGCCCGGGCGCATCGTCTCCAACAGCGGATCGGTGGCGTCGGCCGGCTCCGCGCCGCCCGCGGGGACGTTCCCACCGTGTGCTGCCGACCCGGCGGGGTCAGACCTCACGCAGCTCCTCGACCTCGTCGGCGCAGCCGAGCACCTCGCAGATCTCGGCGGTGACGTCCGCCGGCAGCATCCCCTCGGTGGCGCAGAGCGTCAGCAGCTTCTGCGCGGAGATGCCCAGGTTGGCCAGCAGGTCGGCGTCGCCCACCGGATCGGCCTCCGGATCGACGGCGGGCTGCTCGCTCTCGTCGTCGCCGCCGGCGGCCGGGCGGGGCTCGTCGTCGCCGTCGAGCCCGGTCACGGACGTCTTCAGGTCACCGACCAGCAGCTGGCCGAGCCGGGACTCCTCGGCGAACGCCGAGTCCGAGCCGAACACCCGCAGATCCTCGCCCTCGTCGAGACGCAGGATCACCAGGTACGCGTCGTCGGCCTCGACGAACAGCAGCGACACGTCGGCTTCCTGGTCGACGTCGCGCAGCCGGTCGGCGACCTCATCGATGTCGGTGGCGCCCCGCAGGCTGACCTCGGCGGCGGTCCAGCCACTGTCGTCACGCACCACGGCCGCAGCGAAGTACGACACGGTTCCCCCAAAAGCCCTCGGCACAGCGCCGACTCGTCAAGGGTGCACGTTAGCCGGTCGGGTCGGCGGGCGACCGGTCAACGCCCCGAGACGCCGGCCAAACCTGACAAAGTCGGATCAGCCGGCTACCCGACGGCGGGTGGCGATGAGCTGGCGCAGACGCTCGGTGCGCTGTCGCTGCGGCCGGCTGCGCTGGCGTACCGCCCGAGCGCCCGCCAACTCGGCGAGCAACTGGAGGCGGCGGCGGTTGCGATCCGGGTCCTGCCGCGGGGTGGTCCAGGCCATAGTGCCGAGGGTGCCGAGTATCGACAGCCACGTCAAGACGGCGTTCGCTACGCAGCCAACCGGGCACGCGCCGCAGTCGTCCGCCGCCGGATCCGGGCCGGTCGGAACACGCTCACCACATCGGCCAGTCACCGCTGGTCGCCCAGCGGACCGCCACCACGGCGGCGGCGATGCTCCAACCACCAGCGGTGACGATGGCCACCCCGGTGGCCACTCCGCGATCGCCGTAGCGGACCAGCACCAGAGCCGTCAGCCACGCCAGCAGGCCGGCCACCACAGTCCACCACGCGTACCTGGCGACGTCGGTGCCCAGCAGCCCGAACAGCAGCAGCCAGGCAGCCGCAGCGCCACCTCCGGCGGCGACACCGCCGCCGGTCACCGGGTGCGGTTCGCGGTAGGTGGGTCTGGTCGGCGGCCCGGCCGGAAAGAGCCCGGACGGGGTACGCGGCGCCGGGCGGGCGGGACCGGGATCCGGGACGGGGTCGGGTCGGGCGATGGTCATCGGCTGCCCTCCCCTCACGCGCGTCGCTCGTGCCCACGGTACCGGTCTGTCAGGATGACCGAATGCCCTCGCCGACGATCGGTCGCCGCGTGCGTCCGGCGTACCCGATCCTGTTGCTGCTCGCCCCGGTGCTGGCCGCCGGCTGCGCGACCACCCGGCCGGGAGTGCCGCCGACCGGCGCCGCGCCGTCGTCGTCGGCGGTCTGGGAGACCGGTGAGCAGCCGGCGGCGCCGACGGCCCCACCGACGACACGCCCGGCCAGCCCGACGCCGTCGTCGGCCAGACCGTCGCCGACCGCACCCCGCGCCGGGCTCCGGCACGTTTTCCCGGTACGCGCCGACAACGTGGATTACCACACGACGCACGGGGCGTACCCGGCAACTGACGTGTTCGCCGACTGCGGTGAGCCGTTCGTGGCGGTGACCGACGGCAAGGTCCTGGAGGTGAGTCGTGTCGACAGGTACTCCAAGAGTGGGCCGCAGGGCCCGGACAACGGCGGCCTGTCGGTGTCGCTGCTCGGCGACGACGGCGTGCGCTACTACGGCTCGCACCTGAGCGTGGTCGGCTCCGGCGTCGAGGCGGGGGTTCGGGTCCGTGCCGGCCAGCAGCTCGGCAAGGTGGGCCGCACCGGCAACGCCAACAACGTCTGTCACGTGCACTTCGGCATCTCGCCGCCGTGCACGGGCAAGGACGGGTGGTGGATCCGGCGCGGTGTGCTCTGGCCGGCGCGCTATCTGGACTCGTGGCGGCGCGGCGGCAACCGGGAGCCCGCCGCCGAGGTGACCGCGTGGCAGCGCGAACACGGCTGTCCGAAGGCTCCCTGACGCGGCTCGTACGCACTAGGTTCGGTGGGATGAGCGCCCGGGACCCCATTGCCGACCTGCGCCGGATCGCGTTCCTGCTGGAGCGTGCGAACGAGGCCACCTACCGGGTGCGGGCGTTCCGTTCGGCGGCGAAGGCGCTGGCCGGCCTGCCGGCGGCCGAGGTGGCCGAGCGGGCCGGCAACGGCACGCTCACCGAGCTGGCGGGCGTGGGGGACGTGACGGCCCGCTGTGTGGCGGAATCCCTGGCCGGCGAGGAACCGGTGTATCTGCGCCGGCTGGTGGCGACCGAGGGCAGCGACCTGGACGCCGAGGCCACGGCGCTGCGCGCCGCCCTGCGCGGCGACTGCCACACCCACTCGGACTGGTCCGACGGCGGCTCCCCGATCGAGGAGATGGCGCTGGCGGCGGTGGAGCTGGGCCACGAGTATCTGGTGCTCACCGACCACTCGCCCCGTCTCACTGTGGCACGAGGGCTGACCGCCGAGCGGCTGCGCCGGCAGCTCGACCACGTGGCGCAGGTCAACGCGGCGCTGCCGGAGGGCTTCCGGATCCTGACGGGGATCGAGGTGGACATCCTCGCCGACGGCTCACTCGATCAGGACGACGACCTGCTGGCCCGGCTGGACGTGGTGGTCGGCTCGGTGCACAGCGGCCTCAAGGACGAGCGGGCGAAGATGACCCGCCGGATGCTGGCGGCGGTCGCCAACCCGCACCTGGACATTCTCGGTCACGTCACCGGGCGGATGGTGTCGTCCCGGCCGGCGGGGGTGACCGGCCCGGGTGATCGGGGGCACCGGGCGCGGACCAGGAACGAGAGCGACTTCGACGCGGACGCGGTCTTCGCCGCCTGCGCCGAGCACGACACCGCCGTTGAGATCAACTCTCGGCCGGAGCGGCAGGACCCGCCGAAGCGGCTGATCCGCCGCGCCCTGGAGGCCGGCTGCCGCTTCGCGATCAACACGGACGCGCACGCGCCCGGTCAGCTCGACTGGCAGCGGTTCGGCTGCGAGCGGGCGGCCCGCTGCGGCGTCCCGGCCGACCGGGTGGTCAACACCTGGTCGGCCGAGCAACTGGTGAAGTGGACACGCGACCGGGCCTGACCGGCGGCCCGGTCGGAGTCACCTGCGGGCGGGTTCGGCGGCGGGCGTGGCGGGTGCGCCGACGCCGACCACCGGGCGCGGCTTGCGACGGCCGAACAGGCCCTGCGCGACCGCGACCCCCAGCAGCACGATGAGCGCGCCGACCGGCTGGTGCCAGTTGAGCCGCTCGTCGAGCACCACCGCGCCGATCAGCACCGCGAAGATCGGAATCAGGTACGTGACGGTGGAGGCGGTGCTCGCGCCAGCCACCCGGATGTTGCGCATGTTGATGACGAAGGCGAGCCCGGTGCCGAGCGCCCCGAGGGTCAGCACACTGGCCACCACCTTCGGCGACAGCTCGGTGGGCAGCGGCGGCGCACCCGCGACGAACGGGGTGACGACGGCGAGCTGGACTGCGGCGAGCAGCAACTGCGCCGTGGACAGCGACAGGCCGGAGTGCGAACTGCCCGCGATGAACCGCTTCTGGTACGGAATGGCGACGCCGTAGCAGGCGGCCGCGCCGAAGCACATCAACTGCCCGACGAAGTGCGCCCCGCCGATGCCCTCCCAGACCCCGAGCACCACGAGCACGCCGAGGAAGCCCAGCCCGAGGCCGATCGCGCGGCGCACGGTCAACCGCTCGGTGCGGAACACCAGCACCGCGAGCGGCAGCACGATCAACGGCGTCGTCGCGTTCCAGATGCCGGCCAGCATCGACTCGACTCGCTGCTCACCGTAACCGAAGAGGGTGAACGGGACGGCCACGCCGAACGCGGCGACGACGAACAGGTGCGCCCATACCCGGGGCTCGCGCGGCAGCCGGTCGCGCAGCACCGCGAGGACGACCAGCAGGGTCAGCGCGCCGGCGACGACGCGGTAGAGAGTCAGCTGGACGGGGTGCAGCTCGGCCACGCCGACCTTGATGAACAGGAAGCTGGAACCCCAGATGGCGGCGAGGGCGAAGAAGCCCGGCAGCCAGGCACGCAACGGCGCCTTGTCAGGAGCGATGTCGGTGGTCACCCCTGACACTCTGCCGGACGGGTACGACAAAGTCCCGCGACTTTCCGCACTCTGGATCTGCTGCCTGAACACGACAAACGTCGTCGACATCCAGGCGGGGTGGTCACGTAGTGTCGCACCGTGGGACGAATTGATGAACTCGCCAACCGCTACGTGGCCGAGTGGGCGCCGTTGAGCCCCACCGGCGCGACCTACGTCGGCATCGCCGGCCATGACGACAAGCTCGACGACCTCTCGCCCGAGGGTTACCGGGCCAAGGCGGACCTCACCCGCCGCACACTCTCCGAACTTGAGGTGACCGAGCCGGACACCGAGGCGGAACGCACCGCCAAGGAGGCCATGCAGGAACGACTCGGCCTCGACCTGGCCCGCTACGAGGCCGGCGAGACGACGAGCGAGATCAGCGTGATCGAAAGCGGGCTGCACGAGGTCCGCATGGTGTTCGACCTGATGCCTACCGCGACGGCCGACGACCAGGCCAACATCGCCGCCCGGCTCAACGGCCTCGCCGGCGCGCTGGAGGGTTACAAGACCACGCTGCGCGAGGCGCTCGCCGACGGGCGGGTCAGCTCGAAGGTGCAGCTCGCCGAGGTGGCCAAGCAGTGCGACACCTGGACCGACCCGACCGGGGACAACTTCTTCCACGGCCTCGTCGAACGGCTGGGCGCGGATGGCACGCTCGGCGCCGAGCTGCGCCGGGGCGCGGCGGCGGCCACCGCGGCGACCGCCGAGTTCGGCCAGTTCCTGCGTGCCGAGTTGGCCCCGCACGGGCGGGACAAGCAGGCCGCCGGCCGGGAACGCTACGAACTCGCCTCGCAGTACTTCCTCGGCGCGAAGGTCGACCTGGACGAGACGTACGCCTGGGGCTTCGCGGAGCTGGCCCGCCTGGAGGCGGAGATGCGGGTCGTGGCCGGGCGCATTGCCGGCTCGGGCGCGACTGTCGACGAGGCCGTGGCCACGCTGGACGCCGACCCGGCGCGGACGATCCAGGGCAAGGAGGCGTTCCGCGACTGGATGCAGACGCTCGCCGACAAGGCGATCGACGAGCTGAACGGCACCCACTTCGACATCCCGGAGCAGGTCAGCCGGATCGAGTGCTGCCTCGCACCCACGAGTGACGGGGCCATCTACTACACCGGCCCGAGCGAGGACTTCTCCCGGCCGGGCCGGATGTGGTGGGCGGTGCCGCAGGGCATCACCGACTTCTCCACCTGGCGGGAGGTGACGACGGTCTACCACGAGGGCGTGCCCGGTCACCACCTTCAGGTGGCGCAGACCGCCGTCCGGGCCGACCTGCTCAACCGCTGGCAGCGGCTGCTCTGCTGGGTCTCCGGGCACGGCGAGGGCTGGGCGCTCTACTCGGAGCGGCTGATGGACGAGCTGGGTTACCTGGAGGATCCGGGCGACAAGCTGGGCATGCTCGACGGCCAGGCGATGCGCGCCGCCCGGGTGATCGTCGACATCGGTATGCACCTGGAGTTGGAGATCCCGAAGGACAACCCGTTCGGCTTCCACCCGGGCGAGCGGTGGACGCCCGAGCTGGGCTGGGAGTTCATGCGGGCGCACTGCCGGGTGCCGGACGAGAACCTGCGCTTCGAGCTGAACCGCTACCTGGGCTGGCCGGGGCAGGCGCCGTCGTACAAGGTGGGTGAGCGGATCTGGTTGCAGGCCCGCGAGGACGCCAAGGCCCGCAAGGGCGCCGACTTCGATCTGCGGGAGTTCCACCGGCAGGCGTTGGACCTCGGCGCGCTGGGCCTCGACCCGCTGCGCAAGGCGCTGGCCCGACTCTGAGCCGGTCGACGACGGGTGCCGACGCGCCGACCGCCGGCACCCGTCGCGGCCGTACCCGGTCCGGTCGGCCGCCCACCACTCAGGCGAGGGTGAGGGCCAGCGCCGGCGTCGCCGTCAGGGTGTTGCTCGTGACGTACGCCAGGTCGATGACCGGGTCGGTGAAGGTGATCGGGATGGGTGACGTGACCGGGAGGCCGTTCGGCAGCGGCAGGTCCGGCGTCAATGTGATCTTGATGCCGAGCAGCCGGCCGACGAACCGGGTGGCGTAGAAGGCCACGTCACCGCTCACGGTCAACCGGTCGGTCGCGTACCGCTGGTTGCGCCCCTGCGGGCCGTCCGCGCTCAGCAGGAAGTCGTCGGTCACCGCCTCCCCCATGCTGAACTTCAGCACCTTGAGGGTGCCTTTCTCGGTCTGCAGGTCGGTGATCCCCTCGAACCGCAGACCTGTCATCCGCACCGAACTCCCGGTGAGCTTGGACGGCGTCTGCGCCACCCTGGGCAGGTTCGGGTCGGCGGCGATGCGCGGCAGGGGCTTGCCCGGCTCGACGGTGCCGGGCTTGGCCGTACCGGGCGGCGTCGCGCCCGGGCGGCCCGGCCGGCCGGGCGTCGGGCAGGCCGTGGCCCCGGGACGGGGAGTCGGTGTGGCGGTCGGCTTCGCCGAGGGCGGTGCGGTCGGGCTGGTCGTCGGCGTCGCGGCCTCGCGGCGGTGGCCGCCGGTGAGCAGGTCACCGATCCCGTCCAGGATGTCGGTGACGATGTTGCCGTCCCGGTGTGGGCTCGCGCTCGGTGCCGGTGTCGCGGTCGGCGCGCTCGCAGAGGGCGACGGAGTCGCCGGCCGGGACGGGGTGGGGCAGACGCTCGCGACGGGAAGGGTGGGGGCGGCCTGCACCGGGCGAGGCTGGGCGGCCAGTACGGCGGTGGCGAGGCCGAGCACCACCAGGGCGACACCGAAGGTGCGTGGATCGACGGCACGGCCGGACCCGTCCGCGTCGGGGTCGGCCACCGAGGCCGTCCGGCCGTCGGTCGCGTGGGCCTGGGCGATCCCGGCCGGCTCGGAGTCGGCGCCCCGCTCGGTCCGGCGCTCGTCCGGTTGCTGCGGCACCTCGCCCGCACCAGCCGGCACGACGACGGTCGACTCAGCGTCGGCCGGCACGACGACGGTCGAGTCAGCGTCGGCCGGGTCAGCGACGGTCGAGTCAGCGTCGGCCGGGTCAGCGACGGCCGGCTCGGTGGAGGTCGGGGTAGGGGCGGCGGACGCCGGTCGGGTCGGTGTCCAGGCGAAGGCGAGCGCGCTGCCGACGATGCCGAGCAGCAGGCCGACGAAGAACCCGCCCAGGTTCAGCCCGATCAGCGCGTAGACAGCGGTGACCGCCGCGACGATCGAGTAGAACAACCGCTGCGCCGGGGTGAACCAGAGCAGCACGCCGCAGGACACCAGGATGACCGGGATCAGCAGGGAGAGCAGCCCGGTGGCTCCGCTGTGGAAGCTCAGGCCGTTGATGGTCATCCGGGTGGAGGCGAACATCTCCACCCCGGCCAGGATGGTGAAGAGGCCACCCCAGAACGGGCGGCTCCGTCGCCAGCGGCGG
Source organism: Micromonospora sp. MH99 (assembly GCF_021442385.1). Taxonomy (GTDB): domain Bacteria; phylum Actinomycetota; class Actinomycetes; order Mycobacteriales; family Micromonosporaceae; genus Micromonospora. Next base: position 18,984 of record NZ_MUZA01000015.1, on the reverse strand, counting down.
AACGTCCGCCACGCCTGGGCCACACTGCTCGGCCGGACATGGGACGGGTTGGCGGTTGTCACGTACTCCTCCTGGCGGAGCGGGGACGGGGGCGGGGCGCCCGCGGCGGTCGTCACCGCGGGCCGCGCTCAGCTCAGAAGCACTCCTTGCCCTTGGCGTCGTCGCCCACGTTGACCTTGAGCCGCAGGCCGACCAGGTTGAAGGTCGCCGCGGTCGTGTACCGGGACACCTGCTGCAGGTTGGTGATGGTGACGTGGTCGGCGTTCTGGCCGAACGAACCCTTCTCTGCCGTCGGGTTCAGGTCGGTGGCATCACGACCAATCTTGATCTTGGTGAACGTCGCGTTGCCGTCGAGCGAGTCCATCGCGATCAGCAGGTCCTCGGCGTGGGCGGGCTGCTTGCCCTCCCCGGCGTTGATGGTGAGCACCACCGGCAGGCCTGGCAGGTCGGCGCGGACGGACTGGCAGAGGTTGTAGAGGTCGGCGCTGCTGATCTCGGAGAGCGCGATCGGGTGCACCGCGCCACTCTTGCCGTCCTTGCCCTTCTCCTTGACGATGCCGCCGTACTGCTTGAAGCCGTCGCCCTCCAGACGGTCGGCACCGATCTTGAACGTCTGCCCGGAGACCGTGATGTCGGACGCGATCGCGCCTGTCGACATGCCGAAGAGGATCGCGCCGGCAGCCGCCGTGGCGGGCACCATCATGGCGGCGAAGCGCCGCCACCGCGTACGACCCTGATTGTCTAACCGATCCTGCACGGGTTCCTCCTCGGGTGGATGTGCGCGGCGGCCGTTCGCGGCGGCCCACGCCGGGCCCGTCATCTATTACCAGCGGGTAACGATCGAGCCTGATCGTGCACCCGTTGCGGCGCGGCTCACAACCCCCTGATTACCGGGCGGTAACACGGTGGCGACCGTGAGGCAGGGCGGTATCACGAAGTGTTCAGATCATCTCGGGTACATAAGCGCTCATAAGCACACCAGACACCGCGTAAGGCATCACCGTCACGACAGAGAGCGACCGAAGCATCGACGGATTACAATCAGGTAACGGATGTAAAGTTCGCAGGTCAGGGCGAGCCGTTCGGACCGGCCTCCCCGCCCGAACATCCGCGCGTGCGCGGATGCAGGTCGATCCCGACGGCCCCCGGGATGCCCTAGGGTTTCGGCGTGAATCTGAACGACGTACGACGCGACTGGACCAAGCTGGGTGCCGAGGATCCGCTCTGGGCCGTGCTCGTTCAGCCCGGCAAGCGGGGCGGCCGGTGGGACGTGGACGAGTTCCTGGCCACGGGTCGCGCCGACGTCGAGGAGACGGCCACCTGGCTCGGCCAGCTCGGGCTGCCCACCCGCTGGGAACGGGTACTCGACTTCGGCTGCGGCGCCGGGCGGTTGTCGCAGGGGCTCGCCCCGCACGCCGACGAGGTCGTCGGCGTCGACATCGCGCCACCCATGCTGGAGACCGCCCGACAACTGGACCGGAGCGCCGGGAACATCCGCTTCGTCCTCAACGACGCACCGGACCTGAGCCAGTTCCCCGACGGCCACTTCGATCTCGTCTACAGCGCCCTGGTCCTGCAACACCTGCCGCGGCCCGCCATCGACAGCTACCTCGCCGAGTTCCTGCGCGTCCTGCGACCCGGCGGGATCGCCGTCGTGGGGCTGCCGACCGAGCCGGCGCGTACGGCCAAGGCCCTCATCTGGCAGGTCGTGCCGTTCCGGCTGATCAGCTGGGCGCAGCGCCGGCTCCTGGGCTATCCGGCGCCGATGAGCATGACCGCCGTGCCGGACGCCGACATGGTGCGACTGGTGGCCGCGCACGGTGGGCACATCGTCGGGCAGCGCCCCGACCTGCCGTACACCGAAGACTGGGTGTGCACCCGCTACGCCGTGCGGCGCGACCAGCAGGCCTGAGACGCGAGGGCCGGCCGACCCGGAGGTCGGCCGGCCCTTCAGGTCGGCGTGCGGTGGTGCGGTGGTGTGGTTGTTACGGCTCGCTGCGCTCCACGGCGTGCCGGCCCCCGGTCGGCGCCGTGGTCTCCTCGACCGGCTCCGAGGACGCCTGCGCCGGCAGGTCGGTCGTCGGTCGGTCGTCGGCGGCCGTCGGCGACGCGTCGGACCTGCGGCGGGTAGCCCGGATGATGATGAACAGACCGAGCAGGACCAGGGCGAGGCCGACGAGTCCGAGGACGATCGGCACCACGGTGGTCAAAAGGTTGATCTGGTCACGCGCGTCCTTGGCAACCTTGGCCTGCTGCTTCTGGGTGTCCTCGGTGAAGGCGAGGGTCGCGTCGATCATCTTGACCTTGTCCGCGCCGGCCGCGTCACGCAGGGTCTGGGCCTGCTTCTCCTGGCCCTTGACGATGACGCCGCTCGCCGGCTCCACCCACAGGGTGCGGGTGTTGGTGTAGAAGAGACCGGCGGTCACGGTGGGCTCGGTCGAGCCGACCAGCCGGCCCGGGACATCGATCTGCTTGATCTGGATCGGCTCGGCCGTCATCTCGAACTTGTAGACGGTCAGGCCCTGCAACTTCTCGGTGCTCACGTACTTGGCGGGGTACGCCTTGCGCGCGGTGTTGTCGAAGTACTGGTAGGTCTTCTTCTCGGTGCCGAACGGGAAGGTGTAGGTCAGCCCCTCGTGCTTGAAGGCCGTTCCGTTGATGTCCTCGGCGCAGCAGGCCACCGCCTCGGCGGTCCGCCGGTCGACGGCAACCCGGTCCGTGTTGACAGTGATCTCGGCCTTGCTGGCGTCGTCGATCACCCGGACGCCGACGTTGAAGACCGCGCGGTCATCGTTGCCGGCCCCGACATCGCCCCGCACCGCGCGGTGGGCTGTGAGGTTGACCCCGCTGCGCTCCGACAGGGTGGGGAAGTCGAAGACTGTCGCGTTCTCGGCCTTCGACACCGTCACCGAACTCTGATCAAGGGGCACCTTGACGAGAGCGGGCGCGACGGTCAACGGCGTCGCCACCGCCCCGGCGATCAGGAACGCGCCCGCCGCCACCAAGACGGCACCCGACGTAGGTCGCATGTAACTCCTCCCCTTGTAAAGACTCGACTGGCGGCTGACAGTACATGACGGGGCCGATTTCGGATATGGTCCGACGCGGCCTTCGGAAGACACACCGACTCCGGTGGCACGTGGCCGTCCGGCCACCCCGCCAAATGGGATGTTGAGGAACTGTGAGCCGACCCGTCAGACCCGACGCGAGCAACGGACAGGTAGGCGAGTCCGCGTCAAATACCGTCCGTTCGGATGGTTGGTTGCCGGCATTGGAAGGACTCCGCGCGGTAGCGGTACTGTGCGTCGTCATCCACCACGTCTCTTTTCTCAGCGGGTTGACCAACTCGTTCGCCCGCCTCGGAGGTGTGCTGGCCAGACTGGATGTCGGGGTGGCGATCTTCTTCGCGCTGTCCGGCTTCCTCCTCTACCGGCCATTCGCGCACGCCACCATTCATTCGCAGCCGCACCCGCCGGTTCGGCGATACCTCTGGCACCGCGCGCTGCGCATTTTGCCCGGCTACTGGGCAATGGCGGTTGTCGCACTGCTGTGGCTCAACATCGATTACCTCAGGTCGGTCTGGGACTGGGCAGTTCCCTTCCTTCTGGCACAGATTTATCAGCCATTGCGACTTCCGGTCGGGATGGAACAGACCTGGAGCCTGGCTACGGAGGCGACTTTCTACCTGGCGCTGCCGGTGATAGCGGTGCTCGGTCGCCGAATGGGCGGCCGGACCCCGCTTCAGCGAGCCCGGCGCCAACTGGCGCTCGGCGCCGTGCTCGTCCTCGCCGGCCTCACCTGGAACGCGTACGCGCACAGCCCCGACTCGCCACTGCCGGGGCTCGCGGTGCTCTGGCTACCCGCCTTCCTCGACTGGTTCGGCATCGGCATCATGCTGGCCGTGCTCGCCTCCTGGCCCCCGAGCACGACCTCCCCGGTGCTCCTCACCGGACTGACCGGGAGCGGGCCCGGGCGAGGCGACGAGGACCTGTGGTCCGCCACGCCTCGCGGGCTGCGCGTCTTCACGTTCGCCCCGGGTACGTCGTGGCTCATCGCCGGCGCGCTGCTGTGGATCGCCAGTACGCCGATCGCCGGCCCACGCGGGGTCGAGCCCACCAGGCCGATCGAGTCGACCATCGAGCACCTGGTGTTCCTGCTCGTCGCCTGGTTCCTGATCGCCCCCCTCGTCGGCCCGGGCGCGGGCGGGGTGGCGCGGGCGTTCCTCGACCAGCCGGTGATCAGGTTCGTCGGTCGGATCTCCTACGGCATCTTCCTCTGGCACCTCCTCGCCCTCGAGGTCTGCTTCCGCCTGATCGGGTTCACCCGGATGAACAGCTCGTTCTGGGTGCTCCTCGTGCTCACGCTGGCCCTCACCATCCCCGCCGCGGCGGCCACCTACTACCTCATCGAGCGGCCGACGCAGCGACTGCGCAGATTCCTTGCGCGGCGGCACAACCGACGCGGGCCCGGAATCGTCGCGGCCGACACCCTGCTCCAGACGCCGGTGCCCGCGTTGCAGGCGGCGGGTCCAGCCGAGCGCCCGGCCCTCCCGGCGCGACTCGTAGCGCCCGCGGACCCGGCGGAAGCGCAGCACCAGGGCGGCGATCGCGACGAGGAGCAGGCCGGTCGGAACCGTGACCAGTAGGTCGGCCAGCCGGTCCGAGGAGATCCGGGGCTGCCACCAGCGCTGGGTCCCGTAGGCCGCCAGCCCCACCGCTGCCGGCACCCAGATCCAGCTGGGGCTGGGCATCCGGCGTCGGTGCAGCACCACGACCACTGCGGCGCAGCCGAACCCGACCAGGCCCCCCAGCAGCGCCGGCACCCCCAGTGCGAGCACCGGAGCGGTGGGCATCGTCGCCGGGACGATCGGGTACGACTGTCGGTGGCGACGCGCGGGGAGCAGGGCTGCGACGACCAACAGCAGCAGCAGTCCCCCGCCGATGCGCAGGACGAGGGCGTACCGCTCCCCGGGGGTGAAGTCCAGCTCCACCCGGCCAGCCGCGCCGGCCGGCACGAACCACGCCTGCTTCCACCCGTCCAGCCGGGTCGGTACGAGCCGGACCCCGTCGAGGGTGGCCCGCCAGCCCGGGTTGGCGTTCTCCGGTACGACCAGGTAGCTGCCGCCGCCCGCCCCGACCTCCACCGACCGGCGCTGGTCGTTCCAACCGAGCACGGTCAGTGCCCGGCGGGGCGGCTCGGCGGCGGCGGGGCGCTGCGGCGGTTCACCGGTCAGGATCACGCTGTCGACGACGAACCGGTCCAACGGAGCCGAGACCTCGTTCGGGCCGGCGCGCAGAGCGACGCGGTCCTCGTCCGCCCTCGCCGTGGTCTTCGCCCCGGGCTTCGGAGCGGGGACGCAGGCGCGGTAGCGCAGCGGCTGCAGATCCCGCAGATCCCGCAACGTGCCAGTGGCCGTCGTCGGCACCGTCGCGCCGTTGATCACGATCGTCGGTCCCGCACCGCAGGGCAACGTCACCGTCTGGGAGAGGTCACGCGGCTGGTTGACCTCGGGCCCGCCCTCCACGTCCACCCCGCTGAGGCCGACGGGCAGCGGCTGCGGCTCGAACATCGCCGTCGACCGGCTGACCCGCGGCACCGTCAAGGTCACGGCCACGACGAGGCTGCGGGTCCGCAGGGCGGGGAAGCGGGCGACGCCGTCCAGGCCGACAGTCACCTCCCGGATGCCGTTGTCGCCGGTGATCCGGACCGTCCTGGGTGGCGCCGCGACGAGGCTCGGCGCGAACCGCAGCCGCACCCAGCTCACGTTGCGCACCTCGGGCCAGCTCAGTCGTATCGTGGGCTGCGGGTCGTTCGGGTCAGCCCACCAGGCAGTGCCGTCGTTCCCGTCCGACAGCGCCCTCGACGAGGCGACCGGGTCGGCGAACCACGAACTCGACGTGCTGACCGTTTCGCCGCCCACCGTCTCGTCGTACACGGCGAGTGCGGTGGCGGGCGTGGCGCGCGCCAGGCCGGTGAGGCGGGGGGCGGAGGCGGCCGGCAGGTCGAAGCGGCGGGGCACCAGGCCGGTCTCCTCGCCCTGACGGATCAGGTCGGGAGCGCACAGGTAGTGGTCGTCGACGACGACGCAGGCCGGCCGGTCCACGGCCTTGCGGGCGAGGGCGACGACCTCCGGCGTCGGGGTGGCGTCGGGCAGCGCCGGCAGCCGCAGGTACCGCTGGGGACTCACCCCGGGCACGCGCAACTCCCGGATGCCCGCGCGCCGTCCCGGAACGTCGAAACCCGCGACGCCGTCGATGGTCACCCGAACCCAGCTGGTACGCCCCGACGGCAGCGCCAACCGCAGCGGCGCCCGCCCGGCGTCAACAACCGAGTGCACGTACGTCCCGCCCGCGGTGCTGACCTGGATCCTGGTGACCGGGGCGCCCACGACCTCGTCGTCGACCACCTGCACCTCCACCGACCCGGCTTGGATCCTCTCGGCGAAGCGGACCTCCATCCACTGGCCCACGGGTTTGCGCGCGCCGTCGGAGAGCCAGAAGGTGCCGCTGTCGCCGTCCACTGCCGCGAACGGCGTGGCGGAGGGGTCGCGCAGCCCGGCCGGGCCGGTGACGTCCGCCGCGCTGGTGGACGCTCGGACGTCGGCGATCCCGGCGTAGCCCGACGAGGTGACCGCCGAGCGCCATGCCGGGTCGAGGATGTCGTGGGCCGTCCGGGCCGAGTCCGGTCGTTCCTCGGTGGTCAACGTCCGCGAGGTGTTGCCCCGGACCAGCCCGAAGTCGACCTCCCGGTTGCGCAGGCTGTCGGCGAGGACCGTGCCTCCGCTCTCGGCCTCCGGAGCGTCCCCGTCGAGGATCACCGGCCGGTCGCCGAGCACGCCGGCGTCGCTGAGGTCCAGCAGCGTCTCCGGTGCGCCGACCAGGTTGAGCGGCTGCGCCGCGTCGGCCAGCGTGGCCTTGGGGGTCGGCCGGTCCACCTGGTAGATCTCCACCGCCCGGTACGGCTCGTGCAGCCCGTAGTCCCACGCTCCGGCGAGGTCCGGCCGCACGCCGCTGCTCGGGCCGAACGCGGCGACCCGGAACAGTCCGGGCGCGCTGTTCAGCGTCCGGTGCACGAGGACCGGCCAGGCGAAGCCTCCGACCGGCTGGCGGAGGTCGTTGCGGACGAGCAGGTACCGCACACCGAGCCGACCGAGCACGTCCGCCAACCCGGGGGAGGCGGTACCGGCGGCGAGCCGCTCGTCGATCGCGGAGAGCAGACGGGCGTTGCCCGCCGATCCGGCCGGCACCAGTGACCGCACCGCCCACGGCGAGTCCAGCAGAGGCTGGACCGGCTCGTCCAGCGAGCGCCCCCAGTCGTACTCGGCGAAGTTGCTGCCGGGCACGAGCAACGTCGTGCCGGGTCCGGCGTGCCGGTCGAGCCAACCGGTCGCCTGCCGCCAGTGCTCGGGCAACCCCCAGAAGCCGCCGCCGGCCGGGAGGCCCGCGCTTGCCGCGCCGCTGGTGACCGCGAGGAGCGCGATGGCGGTGGCGCCCAGGGCCACGCGCCGGGGCGCCATGTTGGTGGGTCGCGTGAACCGGCGGATGACCGCGATCCGGCCGACGGTGTCCAGCATGTGCGCGGTGGCCAGGGCCAGTGGCAGGCGGAGCACGACGTCGAACTTGTGCAGGTTGCGCAGCGCGGCGAGCGGGCCGTCGAGGGCCTCCCGGACCGTCGTGGCGAAGGCCGCGCCGCCGTCGGACAGGTTCCCGGCGGTCAGGGTCAGCAGCCCGACCAGTGCGCCGACGAGCAGGAAGCGACGCTCCGGCAGGTCCCGACGGGCCAGCCCGGCCAACCCGAGGCAGGCGATCAGGCCGGTGAGCACGACCATCCAGGACGTCGTGACCAGCGCCCACCCGGAGCGCCACCAGGGCACACCGTCGACGGCCAGGTAACCCACCCAGTGGGTCGCGCCGCGCACGGCCGAGGGGAGCGACGTCACGCTCGTCGTGACCGCCGCGCTCTCGGTGTACGGCAGGAACGGGAACCCGTAGCGCTGCAGGAGCAGCAACGGCACCAGCCACCAGAAGGTGGCCGCGACCACCGCGACAGTCCACGCGGCCAGCAGGCGGATCCGTCGCCAGCCGGGCGCACGCGTCACCACGAAGAGGAACGCCGGCAGCACGGCGCACGCGGCGGCCGCCCCGTTCGCCCCGCCCATGCAGAGCACTGCCAGCCCGCTGAGCGCCGCCGCCCGCCGCAGCGAGCCACCCGCCGCCCCCTTGACCAGCGGCAGCAGCACCCACGGCGCGACGCAGTACGGCAGCAGCTCCAGCGAGACCGTGCCGACCAGGGACAGCGCGCGGGGCGAGAGCGCGAACACCACGCCGGCCATCAGCCGTGACGCCGGACCGCCCAGGTCCAGGGCACGCGCCAGGCGCACCACACCGGTGAGCGCCACGCAGAGCAGGGTGGCCATCCAGAGCCGCTGCACGAGCCAGGCCGGCAGGCCCATCGCCTCGCCGAGGAGAAAGAACGGCCCCATCGGAAAGAAGTAGCCGACCGCCTGGTTCTGGAGCGTGCCGAACTGCCAGTCCGCCGTCCAGAGGTGCGCCGCCCGCGCGAGGAAGCCGCCCGGGTCCAGGGCCATGTCCAGCTTCGTGTCCGGCACGATGAGCCCGGGTTCCTGGGTGACGCACAGACCGATCAGCGCGAGGCAGACCAGCAGCTCACGCAGGCGCCACACCGCCAGGGACACCGTCGCGGACGGTATACCGGCGGTGCGGCGAGCGGTCGACCAGGCGGTCAGCACTGCCGTACCGGAACTCCGGTGAGCAGTTCGTCGCCGCTGGCGTCCCGCTCGCTGATGTGCTCGGGCGCGACGCCCGCCTCGACGAGCACCTGCCGGACCGCCGCCGGAGCGGCGGCCGGCACCAGGATCCACAGGCCGTGCTCGTCGGTCGCCACGTGTCGGGTGTACGGAAGGAGGGGGGACACCCGGGCCAGGAGGCTCTCCGGCTCGTCCGTCCGGACCAGGAGGGACGCGTTGCGCGCCGCCCACGGCACCCGGCGCGGCGCGAGCAGGTCGCCGAGGACCGCGCGGACCCGCCGCCCGGTGTCCGCCCAGCGGAACGCCCCGCTCCACTGCCGACACTCGGCGGCCATCCGCTCGGCCTCGCCCGGAGCCGCGAGGGAGTCCAACGCCCGGTCGAGGCCGACGGCCAGGTTGCCCGCCGGGTCGTCGCCCTCACCGACCAGCCATCCGGTCCGGGCCGGCCGTACGGCGTCGCGCAGCCCGTCGACGTCGAACGCGACGGTGGGCAGCCCGGCGGCGGCCGCCTCCACGACCACCAGACCCCAGCCCTCACCCCACGAGGCCGAGACGTGCAACCACGCGCTGGCCAGCAGCGCGTCCCGCTCGGCGGAGGGCAGGTGACCGTGCACCGTGACGACGTCGGCGAGCCCACGCTCGGCGACCTGCCGACGGATCGTCGCCACGTCCGGCCCGCCACCGACGACGTCCAGGCGCAGGTCGGGCCGCTGCGCCCGGAGCTGGTCGACGGCGTCGAGCACCAGATCCACCCGCTTGTGCCGGGTCACCCGGCCGACGCAGACGACCCGGGGTCGCGGGTCGCGAACGCCACTGCCGACGACCGGCGGTGTCGCCGCGTCCGCACCGTTGGGTACGACCACCACCGGGCCGGCCCAGCGGAGCCGGTCCCGTACGGCCACTGCCGTCGACGGTGAGACGGCGAGCGTCACCCCCCGGCGGTAGACCCGTCGGGCGACCGGCCCCTCCAACCACGCCCCGAAGCGACCGACGAGCGGGCCGAAGTAGAGCCGGAACTGGCGGTCGTGCACGTGGTGGATCACGCAGACGACCGGCACGTCAGCCGGCAGGACCGCCGGGCTGAAGAACGGTATGCCGTTCTGGCAGTCCACGACGGCGTCGAACTGACGGCGGCGTCGCGCGAGCCAGCCCAGCACCCGGGGGTAGATGCTCCACCGCCCACCGACCCGGACGATCCGGATGCCGTCGCGGGTCTCGTCGCCGGGCTGGCCGTCCGGACGCGCGGTGACGAAGGTGACCTCCGCGCCGGCGGTCACCAGGTCGCGGGCGACCTGCCAGGCGTAGACCTCGGCGCCGCCAGCGTCCGGATGCCACGGGTCCTTCCAGTTGAGCACCGCGATCCGTCGACCCGCGACCACCGCGTCGGTGGTGGGAGCCGCAGCCGCCGGAGAGTGTCCGACACTCACGGCCGCAATCCAACGGCAGCGCCCCCGGTCACGTCAGTGCCGACCGGCAGGGCGACGACCGGCAGCGGCATCGCGGGTGCGACCTCCGCCCGGCGCAGCCGCCAACTGATCTTCGCAACGTCCACGAAGCTCTGCCAGCCGTGGCGGGCCGGGGAGAAGCGCGAGCCGGGCACGTCCACCCAGTTGACGGGGATCTCCACCAACCGGGCGCCCGCCCGCTCGGCACGGCCCAGCACCTCCACGTCGAAGGCGAAGCCGCCGCACCGCAGGGGTGCGAACGACCGCCGCGCCACGTCGTTGCGGAAGAACTTGAACCCGCACTGCGTCTCGCCCACGCCGCGCACCACCTGCCGCACGGCACCGCGGAACGCCACCGCGCCCCAGCGCCGGAGCAGGCTGTGCCGCTCCTGCACCACCGACTCGGGGTGCGCCCGCGAACCGACCACCGCGTCGGCGCCCTCGACCAGGAGGCTGAGCACCTGGCCGAGGGTGTCCGGCGCGGTGGCCAGGTCCGCGTCACAGAAGCCGACGAAGCGCGCGTCGCTCGCCAGCACACCGGTACGTACCGCGAAGCCCTTGCCCGGTTCCGCGCACCAGAGCAGCCGGACGGGCACCGGGCCGCAAGGGGCGCCCGTCACCACCTCGGCGGTTCCGTCGGTGCTGGCGTTGTCGACAACTGTGACCCGGCAGGGCACACCGAGGCCGGCCAGCGCCGCCCGGAGCAGGACCAGGGTTTCGGGCAGCCGCAGTGCCTCGTTGTACGCCGGCACCACGACGTCGAGTACTACCGCATCTGACGACACGTCAGGAGGAAGGACCTCCATGAAAGGCCGTCAGCGCTCGCCGTACACGATGATGGGCTGTTCGACGTTCGCCGGCTTGGTGTTGGTGTTGGCAATGGTGGACGTCCCGATCGAGACGGCCGCAATGCCCAGCACGGCACCCACCGCCGCGGCGACGACCGCGATCAGGAGGGGATTGAAGGTTGCCTTCATTGACGGTCCCTTCGTCTTAAGTGACCGCACAGTAACATGCGTCGTCGGCGTGCGGCCGTGTGCGAAAGGGTGATCAACAGGGTGGCCCCGAGTATCGAATACCCCAACGCCGGACCAATACCGACACTCCCCGTCGAGCCGGTAGAACCGTCACCAGGCAGGCGAAGCAGGATCAGCGTCCCGTCCCGCTGGACCACCTCGGCACCTGCGAAACGACCCTCGACCTCGGCCGCGCCGGGCTGATCGGTCTGGATGAGGACGTACCGGACGCCGAGCCGACGCAGGCCCGGGACCGGGTCACCGGGCACCGCCAGCGCCTGCGCCACCCGGTCGGCGTCCCGGCTCTCCCCGCGGATCCGGTCGCGGCCGACCAGCACGTCCTGGTCCCCGATGACCGGCCGGCGGAACGCCCGCGGCGCCGGGTCGAGCATCGGGACGTTGCCCGCCCAGCGGTAGGCGCGGAACGACGCCCACGGCAGTGAAACCAGGCTGCCGCCGGCCGGATCCCGGTTCACCACCTCGCGGACGGCCGACCACTCGGCGGGGTACCGGACCGTGTCGAGCTGGCCGCCGAGCCCCCAGGCCAGGCCGGGCAGCAACGCCACCGGAGCGATCATCACCAGCGGGGCCAGCGGCCGGGCACCAGCCGCCACGAGCGACTCCACAAGCATGCCGAGGCCGACCGCCTGCACCAGCGCCAGCGGGGCGAGCAGTCGGGCACCGTCCCGGACGGCGCCGGCCAGCGGAACGTGCTCGACCAGCGTGACCATCCACTGGGCGCTCACCGGCCAGGCCGGCAGAACGGCGATCGCGGTGCCCACGGCCGCTCCGACGAGCAGGCCCCACCACGCGGCCGACGGCCACCGGCGACGGACCAGCGCGTACCCCCAGACCGCCGCCGCGGCCAGCACCAGCGCGAGCAGGGCGACCGGCCACCGCTCCCGCCCGATGGCTGCGGCATGACGGCTCCAGACCCCACCGAGGGTGGCGACGCTGCCGAGCACACCGAGCGGTGTGTCCGCGCGGACGGCGAAAGCGGCGACGCCCCGCTCGTCGAGATCGACGACACCACCCCGGTTCGTCAACGCCACCAGCCACGGCGCGGTGAGGCCGGCGAGCGTCGCCGCCCCCGCGACCAACGCCCGCCACCGCCGCGCCAGGGCCAACGCCGGAGCGCAGGAGACCACCGCCGCCAGCACCAGCGCCGGACCGCCCAGCACCACCGCCAGCCCACCGGCGACGGACCAGCGCCGGCCCGGACCGATGCCGCCACCCGGCGGCCGCAGCACCCCGAGCACCCAGGCGTACGCCCACGGCAGGGCCGCGTACCCGGCGATCACCGCCCACTGACCGAGATGCAGCCGCCCGTACACCCAGGGATTCCAGACGTACGCGAGCCCGGCCGCGACCCGCGCCACCGGGTGGCTGACGGGCGCCAGGCGGGCCGCGCCCACCGCGGCCAGGGCCAGGCAGCCGGCCAGCAGCACCTTCTCCGCCACGTCGGCGGGCAGCAGCTGGGCCAGACCGACCGCGAGCAGTTCGCTGGGCACCGCCCGGGGCAGCTCCGTGCCGCTGCCCCAGACCATCGCGCCGAACGGCGGGTCCGGCACGAACACCAGGTCGTACCGCAGCACGTAACCCCGGCCCAGCACCGGCGCGAGGATCGCGAGGACCACCCCGACGCCGAGCGCCACCTCCGGCCACCACCGACGCAGCACGACCCGGGCCCGCGGCGGCGCCGGTCGGAACTCCGGTGATCCTCGGCGCACACGGACCCCCACAGACCTGGACGGGAAGCGGGCCCGACGTCGCTCCCGGGGCTCCGGACAGCACTCTAGGCACAGGCGGGCGCGGGCGGTAGCTTGCCTGACTACGTCGACGCGCGACTCCGTGACGACGACGCGAAGCTCGGGGCGTGCACCGGTCCCCGGCGGAACCGACATGAGGCGCGATGACAGAGACGACGGCCGGCCCCGGCGCGGGCCGACTTTCCGCGGCGGGGGCGGCGGTGGCCGGTGCCGCGATGGTGACGAACGGGCTGGCCTACCTGCTCCCGATGCTCGGTGCCCGGCACCTGGCGGCCGAGGGCCTGAGCGTCCTGGCCACGGTCGCGGCCCTCGTCGCGATCGCCGGCGTCGCGGGTGTCGGCCTGCAGATGGCGGTCGCGGTGCACCGGGCCCGGCATCCCGGCGCACCGACCAACCGGGTCACCCTCGTCACGACCGCCGTCGCCGCGGGCGCAGTCGTCGTGGCCGCGCCGCTGATGATGACCGCCCTGCGGCTGTCGCTGACGGTCGTGGCGCTGGTCGCCGGCACCACGGTCGCGGTCGTCCTGTCCGCGCGGTGGCTCGGCGAGTTGCAGGGGGAGCAGCGCTTCCTCCGTCTCGCGTGGGCGATGGGCGTGGTCGCCGCCGGGCGGTACGGCGGCATGATCGTCGCGCTGGTCCTCGGCGCCGATGTCGTCGACACCCTGGTCGCCGGCATGGTGACCGCATACCTGGTGCTGCCCGCGCTGGTCTGGATCGCCCGACCGGCCCGCCCCGCCAGCCCGGACGGGTCCGCCGCCATCGGTGCCGCCCTACGGATCCGGCAGGTGACCAGCGCCGGCACGGCGGCGCTCGCGATGCTCGCCGTGTCGTACGCGGACCTGATCTTCGCGCGCCAACTGCTGTCGCCGGCCGACTCCGGCGCGTACGCCGTCGGCACCGTGCTCACCAAGGGGGCCCTCTGGGCGCCGCAGGTGATCGTGGTGCTCGCCCTTCCCCGCCTGGCCGTCGGGGACAACCGCGTCCGCACGGCAGTGCTCGCGATCGTCGGGGCCTGCGGCGCCGTGCTCGTCGCCGCCTCGGCCCTGGCCGGCGGCCTCGCGTTCCGCCTGGTGGGCGGCGAGAACTACGCCTCCCTGGGCGAGTACGCCCCGTTCTTCGCCGCCACCGGCGCGCTCTACGCGCTGGTCTTCGCGGTCGTCAACGCGAAGATCGCGGCCGGTGCGCGGTGGCCGTCCGCGCCACTGTGGGTCGCGGCGGTCGTCCTGGCCGTCCTGACCATGGCCGTCGCACCCCGCACGTTCCAGGGGATCATGTGGTGCGCTCTCGGCACCGCCGCGGCGACCGCGCTGGTGATGATCCTCAGCCTGCCGTCAGCCACCGGCCCAGCAGGTGGTGATCTATCGAGTCCACCCGGCCGAGCCGACGACCTGCCGCGACCCGCTCCCGCAGCTCCGCCCGCGTGAACCAGCGCGCCTCCAGCAACTCCACGCCGTCCACGCACACCTCGTCGGACGTCGCGGTGGCCCGGAAGCCCACCATCAGCCCGGCGGGGAACGGCCACGCCTGCGACCCCTGGTAGGTCACGTCCGTGACGGTGATCCCCGCCTCCTCGGCCATCTCCCGGCGGACCGCGTCCTCCAGGCTCTCGCCGATCTCGACGAAGCCCGCCAGCGTCGAGTAGGAGTCCTGGGCAGCGCCGGCGTGCCGGGCCAGCAGGCAGCGCTCCGGCGAGCCGGGCGCCTCGACCAGCACGATGATCGCCGGCTCGATCCGGGGAAACAGCAGCCGACCACACTCCGCGCCGGAACAGGTCCGCACATGCCCGCCACCGCCGGCGACGGCCGCCGCGCCGCAGGTGCCGCAGTACCGCTGCTGCCGGTGCCAGTGCAGCAACCCCCGGGCGTACGCCTGGACCGCCGCGCCCGCCGGGTCGAGCCGCCCGACCAGGGCCCGTACGTCGACCGCCCGCGTCGCGCCGGCCATCTCGACGGCGGACGGCTCGCTGAGCCCGGAGAGGTCCACGGCGAACACCGCGACGTCGTTGTCGAGCCCCAGGAAGGCGGTCTCGGCGGCGGCCGACCGGACGAGCGACGCGCGCTCGGCCGTCAACCGGACCGGCCCGACCCCGTCGACCAGGCAGCGGTCGCGCCACAGCGGCAGCACCACAGTCGTCGGGTCGGTCAGCAACGCGTCCAGTCGAGCCGCGTCGGTGCGCACCGCGCCCGCCCGGTCCAGCCAACCGCCGCCGTACGCCAACACCCGCTCCGCAGCGTCCACCCCGCCACCGTGCCACGGCGGCGACCGGGCGTCGGCACCGACCCCGGCTCCGGGTCCCTCCCGTCCCACGCGACACGCCGAACGACACGCGGTGGCAGCGCAGAGCGGGCGCAGCCGGCACGGACGGCCGAGCATTGGTTACCGTGGTGTCCTCCGGGAGGGGGGACCTCCCGTGGCACCTGGCGATCGAGGTTGCAGTGACGCTGTACGGCGACAAACGTCCACCCGCCGACGACCGACCCACCGTGCAGGTCACCGCGGTCACCTGGCCGGACGACGGACCGGAGGCGGTCACACCGCCCACGGTCACCGGCGAGCCGGACACCGGTGGACGCCGTCCGCGCCGGGTGCGGATGCTGCTCGCGGCCGGCGTCACCGGCGGCGTCCTCGCCGCCGTGGCGGGCGCCGGCGCCTGGGCGTACGCCGGGGACGTGCCCCGGGGCACCAGCGTGCTCGGCGCCGAGCTGGGCGGCCGCAGCCGCAGCGCCGCCGACCGGGAGTTGCGGGCCGAGCTGGCCCGGCGGGCGACGGCGCTCGCCGCGCCACTGCGGGTCACGGTCGGGGAGCGCACCGCCGAGATCAACCCGGCCGATGTGGGGCTGGGCGTCGACGTGGCGGCCAGCGTGGCCGCAGCGGCCGAGGCCGACGCGCACCCGGTCAGCCGGCTGGTCGGCTCCCGCACCGTCGACCCGGTGGTCACCATCGACACCGCCCGGCTGGACGCGGCCCTGCGCAAGGTGCTCGGCGACCAGGTCCGCCCGATGACGATGCCGGCGATCACCTACCAGGGCACCACCCCGAAGGTCGTACGCCCCAAGCCGGGGCTGGCGTTCGACCCGCAGCGCTCCGCCGACGCCGTCCGCACCGGATGGCTGGCCGGCACCCCGGTCACCGTGCCGCTCGTGGAGAGCCAGCCGGCGACCACCGCCGAGGAGCTGGACCGGCTCGTCGCCGAGTTGGCCAGGCCGGCGGTCGCCGCGCCGGTCACCCTGCGCACCGGCAAGGGCTCCGTGCGGGTGCCACCGGCGGCCATCGCGAAGAGCCTCCGGTTCACCGCTGACAAGGCCGGCAAGCTCACCCCGGCGGTCGACGTCAAGCGGCTGCGCGCAGCCCTCGGCGACGACCTGCTCGCGATCGAGGTGCCGCCGAAGAACGCGTCGATGACCATCTCCGGTGGCCGCCCCAAGGCCACCGACGGTCGTCCCGGCCAGCAGCTCGACAGCGCGGCCCTGGGCCGTGACCTGTTGGCAGTGCTGCCGAAGTCGGACGGACGCGAGGTGACCGGCGAGCTGAAGGCCACCCCGCCGGAGCTGACCGCGGAGAAGCTGGCCGGCCTGGGCATCAAGGAGCGGGTCTCCACCTTCACCACGCGGTTCACCGGCGGCATGGCGTCGTCCCGCAGCCAGAACATCGCCACCATCGCCAAGGAGGTGGACGGCACTGTCGTGCTGCCGGGCAAGACGTTCTCCCTGAACGGGCACACCGGCGAACGCGGCTACGAGCAGGGCTACCGGGACGCGCCGGTCATCCTGGACGGCAAGCTGGTGCCGGGTGTCGGCGGCGGCACCTCGCAGTTCACCACCACCCTGTTCAACGCCACCTACTACGCGGGCCTGGAGGACGTCGAGCACAAGCCGCACTCGTACTGGTTCGACAGGTACCCGGCCGTCATCGAGTCGACCATCTTCTGGCCCAGTCTGGACTTCAAGTTCCGCAACAACACCGAGTACGGCCTGCTCATCGACACCTCGTACACGTCGAGTTCGGTGACCGTCTCGATCTGGAGCACGAAGATCTACGACAGCGTCAAGACGGAGTACGGCCCTCGACGCAACATCACCACGCCGAAGGTCATCCACCTCGAACCCGGCCCGACGTGCATTCCGAGCAACGGCATCAACGGTTTCACCCAGGACGCCTTCCGGGTCATCAAGAAGGGCGGCGTGGTCGTCAAGCGGGAGAAGTTCACCTGGCGCTACGACGCGGAGCCCCGCTACGTCTGCGGTCCCAAGCCATCCTGAGCCTGGCCGGCCGTCCGCACCCCGTGGTCAGAATGTGGCGATCGGGTTGACCGGGCTGCCGGACGTGCCGGCGAAGCGGACCGGCGCGACGGCGAGCTGAAAGTCCCACTGGCCCAGCTCGGCGGCCGTCGCCGTGCACGCCTCCAGGTCGCAGTTGTCGAGCAGCCACAGACCCATCGCGACAAGACTCACGGCGTGCACCGGCATCAGCACGTCGTCGTACCCCGACGGCTGAACGTCCTGCGGACTGTCGGCGCCGATCAGCGCGACCTGCCGTTCGTGCAGCCACGGCAGGCAGGACGCGTGCCAGCCGGCCTGGGTGAAACCGCCGGCCGCACCGGATTCGTGCCGGAAGCGGCCGTGGCCGGTCCGCAGGAGCACCGCATCGCCGGGACGCACCTGGACACCCTGGCGGCGCTCGGCCTCCTCCAGGTCCTCGGGAGCGACACCCTGGCCCGGCTCCAACCACCGCACACCGCGGGCCCCCGCGACGTCCAGCAGCACGCCACGCGTGACGATCCCGTCCGCCGCGGCGGTGACGGCCGCCCACGCCGATCCCGTCGCGGCGTCGACCAACGAGTGTGAACGACCGTTGTACATCGTGCCGTCCCAGAAGAGGTGGCACGGCGAGTCGAGGTGGGTGATGGTGTTGCCGTGGAAGGTCATGCCGATTCGCTCGGACGAGAAGCCCCACCGCCGGTCGGCGTGGAAGGCGGCAACCGGCATGTTCTCCGCGCCCGGCATGTCGGCGGCGCACGGGCACGACATCGTCGCCCGCTCCATCTCCTCCGGTACGGCGACCTCCCACGCGCAGGACACGCTCCGGCCATGGCGTACGGCCCGCGCCGCGGCCAGCCGGACGTCGTCGGTGATGTGGTTCAGCGTGCCGAGTTCGTCGTCGTCACCCCACCGTCCCCAGTTCGACAGCGTGTCGAAGTATCCGAGCACGTCGTCCTGAGTGGGCATCGGTCGCTTCGGGGGCGTCCCCGCATCGACATCTCCGGTCACGCGGTCTGACCCTTCGCATCGGCGGACGGCAGCGGAACAAGGCGCTCTTCCTGTACTCGGATCTCGGCCCGGTACCGGGTCGCGGCGGGGTGCCACATCTCCTCGAACGGCCCCATCACCTCGCCACCGACACCGCGGCGACGACCACGGACGCCCAGCCACGCCAACGCACCCAGCACCGCGGCAACGCAGCAGGCGAAGACCAGGAGGATCAGGAGCTCATCCACACGACCGAGCCTAGTGGCCGTCTGCATGCCCACACCACGCCCGACGCCGGAGCCAGGTGACGGTGGACTGTTAACCCAGACTCAGGTTGTGCTCCTCAAGCGCGCTCTGAATGATCTCGAGGGCTTTCGGACCCATGCCATGCAGCTTGGCCAGCTCAGTACGCGGCACCCCGGCAAGCTCACTCAGAGCCGTGTAACCAACGTTGTTCAAGGCCCGCGTCGCTGGTGCACCGATCTTGGGCAGGGTGCCGAGGGAAGAGTCCACGCTCCTCATGATGTCGGGTCCGGTCCACAACTGCACCGTCACCACGTGTCGCACCGCGATCCGCCCCAGCCACGTCCACGCCGAGGCCAATTGACGTTGGAGTTGTAGGCCAGGCACGCAGAAAAGGCCACCCCAATGGGGGTGGCCTTTTCTGGAAGATTGTCCGGCGGTGTCCTACTCTCCCACACCCTCACGAGTGCAGTACCATCGGCGCTGGAGGGCTTAGCT
>NZ_MUZA01000149.1 GCF_021442385.1 Micromonospora sp. MH99 | reverse complement strand
CGCCGGCCGTACCCGCACCTCGACCGCTCCGTCCAGGTCGCGCAACGGCTCCGGCCACCGGCCGCCGGGAAGGACCTGGTCCGGGGGGCGGTCCACCGTCACGACCTCCCACCCGGTGGCCGTGCTCCGGTCGCGGTCCGCGCCGGGCCGGCCACGCCGCAGCGGTACGCGCACCAGCCGCGCCGCCCCGGCCCACGCGCCGGCGCCGAGGGCGGATCTCGCCCGCGCCAGCCGTCTGATCGGTCCCATCCGTCCTCCCGGTCCACGTCCCGT
Source organism: Micromonospora sp. MH99 (assembly GCF_021442385.1). Lineage (GTDB taxonomy): Bacteria > Actinomycetota > Actinomycetes > Mycobacteriales > Micromonosporaceae > Micromonospora. The sequence continues at coordinate 1,549 of NZ_MUZA01000149.1, read as the reverse complement.
GATCATCGGTCGCGGCCGGGTGAAGCGGGCTCGCCCGGAAGGGGTGAACAGGTTCGGGCCGGGTAACCGCTCGCCGACCGGGGGTGGAGCGCGTCGTGGGGGTGGGGCCGGGTGCCGGAGCAGCAGGATCACGCGCGAGTCGGCACGGCGCCGCAACGCCGGGGGGAGCAGCCGCCGCTGCTGGCGTCGCGACTGACCCCGACCGTGCCGCCCGAGCCGGTGGTGGCCCGGCCCCGCCTGCTGCGCCGGCTCGACGAGGGGGGTGCCGGGCCGGTCACCCTGGTCGCCGCGCCCGCCGGCTGGGGCAAGACCACCCTGCTCGCCTCCTGGGTCCGGTTGGCCGACCCCGGGTCGACGTCCGGGCCGGCGTGGGTGTCGGTGGAGACCGGCGACGACGGCGACCGGCTCTGGGCGTACCTGGCGGCGGCATTGCGCACGGCCACCGGGGCGGCGGACGACGACCTCGTGACGCCGCTGCCCACCGGCCCACCGCGCCCGGACCAGCTGGAGCTGCTGGCGGCCGGGCTCGCGGCGGCGGAGCAGCCCGTCCTGCTGGTCCTGGACGATCTGCACCGGATCACCGACCCGGCGGCGCTGACCGGGCTGGAGTTCCTGCTGCGGCACTCCGAGCAGCGGCTGCGTCTCGTGGTCGGTGCGCGGGCCGGGCTGCCGCTGGCCCTGCACCGGCTGCGCCTCGCCGGTGAGCTGACCGAGATCGGCCCGCAGGAGCTGGCCTTCACCGACGACGAGGTGGCCGACCTGCTGACCGCGCACGGCGCACCACTGCCGGCGGCGGCGGTGCGCCGGCTGCGCGAACGCACCGGGGGTTGGCCGGCGGCGCTGCGGATCGCCGCGCTGGCGTTGCGCGGGCAACCCGACCCCGAGCGCTGGGTGGGGCAGTTCGGCGGCGACCAACCGGAGATCGCCGGCTATCTGCACGAGGAGGTGCTGGCCGCCGTCGACCCGGCCGACCGGGACCTGCTGCGCCGTACGGCCCTCACCGAGACCGTCTGCGCCGATCTGGCCGAGGCGCTGACCGGCCGCGCGGACGCCGGGCAGGCGCTGGCCGACCTGGCCCGGACCGGTGGCCTGCTGCACCCCGAGGGCACCCGCCCGCCCTGGTACCGCTGTGACCCGCTGCTCGCCGACCTGCTCCGCGCCGAGCTGGCCCGGATGCCCGCTGACGAGGTGCGGGAGCTGCACGCGCGAGCGGCCGACTGGTACGCCGGCGCGGGCCGCCCGGCCGACGGGTTGCGGCACGCCCTCGCCGGTGGCCGGTGGGACCTGGCCGGCGACCTGTTCGTCGCACACTGGCCGGAGCTGACCCGCTACGACAGCGACCCGGTGGGCGGGTCGCTGTCGTCGTCCCCGCCGTCCCCGCCGTCCCCGCCGCCGGAGGTGGTGCACGCCGATCCGGAGGTGGCTCTGGCCTGTGCCGCCGAGCGCGCGTACGCCGGTGACCTGCCCGCCGCCGCCGAGCACCTGCGCACGGCCGCCGGGCAGGCCGGCGCGCTGCCCGTGCCGCGGCGGGACCGGTTCCTGCGGCTGG
>NZ_MUZA01000148.1 GCF_021442385.1 Micromonospora sp. MH99 | reverse complement strand
GGCGGCGGACCGGGCCAGGTGGCGGGGTCAGCGGCCGAGCCCGGCGCGGCGGTCGGGCCGGGCGGTGGCTGGTCGATGCCTATCGCGCGGCCGAGCTGGTCGAGGCGGTGGCCCTGCGCGGTCAGCCGCTGGTGCAGGTAGTCGGCGGCGGCGTGCAGGTCGCGACGGCGCTCGGACTCGGCCGCGGCGTCCCGCTCGCCGGTGCGGCGGTGCTCGGCCAGCTGTCGGGCCAGCGCCGCGTACTCCTCGAAGGACACTGTCAACGCTCCCCGTGCGGCTCGTGCCCGTCGCGGGCGAACGGCACGATCAGCCTGGTGCGCTGGTCGTGCCTGTCGACCAGCAGCGCCCGGTCGGCGCGCGGCGTGTAGGCCAGGTCGTGCACCCCGAGGTGCAGGGCCAGCTCGGGGCCGGGCACGTTGAGCGCGACGAGGCAGGCGACGTCGTCGCGGTTCTGGGTGCCGCCGAGGTCGTCGGAGAGCCGCCGCAGGCCGCGCCACCAGCCGAGCAGGTGCACGCCCTGGGCGGGGCCGTGGCGCAGCAGCGTACGCAGGTCGTCCAGGCCGGAGCGGAACGTGACCGGGTCGGCCGCGCCGAGGACCGGGGCTGCGGTGTCCATCCCGAACACCACCAGGTATTCGCGGCCGGCCGGCTCGGCGGCCAGCGTGGCGATCCGGTCGCGCAGCCCGGCCGCGTCGAGGCGGTGCACCGGGTGACCGGCGGCCCGCAGCGCGGCCTCGGTCTCGGCCGCCACCGGGTCGGCGGCGGCGACCAGGGAGGCCACCTGGAACCGGGCGTCACCGGGAGTGTGCTGGCGGGCCAGGCTCAGCGCGGCGGCGCGCAGCACGTCCGCGCCGGCCGGTGCGGTGCCCACCACGGCGAGGTGCCGGCCGGGGGTGGAGTCCATCAGGAACAACGCGGTGGTGCCGTGCACGTCGACCGTCCGACCGACCAGCGCCATGGGGCGTCGGCCACCGGGGCGCAGCCCCGCGAAGGTGGAGTCGTCCTCGACGCGCGCCGCCTCGTACCCCTTGAAGACCGCCGGGGCCCGCGAGCCCGGCGGGCGGGCCTGCCACAGCTCGTGGCGCAGCGCGGCGAGGTCGGCCGCGGCGGCGTGCGCGTCGGGGAAGCGCAGCACGGTGTCGGCGCCGACCGCGCCGGCGGCGGTGTTGACCACTGCGGAGCCGATCGGCAGGGCCGCTGCGGCGTCGTTGAGCTGGTCGAGGACACCCCCGCCGCCGGGCAGCGCCACCCGCAGCGCGAACTGCCCGAAGATCGCCTCGGCCCGACCGTAGAGCGCCTCGATGCCGGTCATGCTCTGACTGGCCAGCACCAGGTGGATGCCGTACGAGCGGCCCTTGCGGGCCAGCTCCTCCAGCAGGTCCACGGATTCGCGGGCCAGCGCGTCGTTGCCGGCGAGCAGCACGTGAAACTCGTCGATGACTGCCACGATGCGCGGCAGTGGACTGTCCCGCGGCAGGTCGGCGAGCTTGGTGACGCCGTGCCGCTTCAGCGCGGTGGCCCGGCGCTGTGCCTCCCGGCGCAGCTCGCGCAGCACGGCCAGGCCGTACTCGCGGTCGGATTCGATGCCGACGGCGCGGGCGTGGGGCAGCCAGGACGGGTCACGCCCGGTGGGCACGAACTCGGTGAAGCTGACGCCCTCCTTGAAGTCGAGCAGGTAGAGCTGCAACTCGGCCGGCGAGTAGCGCGCGGCCAGCCCGTAGAGGACGTCCAGGAGGAAGACGGTCTTGCCGGCGCCGGTGCGTCCGCCGACCAGCCAGTGCGGGGTGGCGTCATCGAAGGCGACGGTCAGCGGAGCGGGGCCGGCCCGGCCGACGACGGTACGCAGCCCGTTGGCCGCGGACTCGGCCCAGCGCCGCTCGGGCAGCAGCTCGGCGAACGGCAGCGCGTCGGCGCGGCGGGCGGCCGCGCCGAGGTGCTCGGCGAGCGCCCGGACCGAGGCC
>NZ_MUZA01000147.1 GCF_021442385.1 Micromonospora sp. MH99 | reverse complement strand
CGGCACCGTGCCGCTGCCGGGGGGTCGACGTGCTGCTCGGCGCCGGCGTGATCGCCGGCACCGCCAACCTGCTCAACCTGCTCGACCTGCGGCCCGGCCGGGCCATCAAGTCCGGCCTGCTGCTGGGCGTGCCGCTGGCCGGTGGCCCGCACGGCGGGATCGCCGCCGGCGCGGCCGGCGCCGCCGCCGGCCTGCTCCGCGACGACCTGTCCGAGGACGTCATGCTCGGCGACAGCGGCGCGAACGCGCTCGGCGCCCTGCTCGGCGTCGCGCTCGCCGCCCGCAGCGGCCCGCTCGGCCGGGCCGGTCTGCTGGCCGTCCTCGCCGGGCTCACCGCCGCCAGCGAGAAGGTCAGCTTCACGGCGGTGATCCAGCGCACCCCGGGCCTGCGGCAGTTCGACGCACTGGGCCGACGCGCCGACTGACGTGACCAGACCGGCACCCCTCGCCGGCGCCGGCCGGCTGGCCGGGGCAGCCGCGCTCATCGCCGTCCTCACCGTGCTCAGCCGGCTCGCCGGCTTCGGCCGTACCGCTGTGTTCACCTGGAGCCTCGCCCCGACCGACCTGGGCGGCGCCTACGTGGTGGCCAACGCGGTGCCGAACTTCATCTTCGAGATCGTCGCCGGTGGCGCGCTGGCCAGCCTCGTCGTACCGCTGCTGGCCGGGGCTGTGGAGGCCGGTGACCGTACGACTGTCGCCCGGACCACCGGCGCGCTGCTGACCTGGACGCTGGCCCTGCTGGTGCCGCTCGCGCTGGTCGTGGTGCTCTTCGCCGGCCCGGTGGTCGAGTCGCTGGGCCAGCACCTGACCGACGCCCAGCAGCAGAGCGGCGTACGGATGCTGCGGGTCTTCGCGCCGCAGTTGCCGCTGTACGGCGTCGGCATCGTGCTCACCGGGGTGCTCCAGGCGCACCGGCGCTTCGCCTGGCCGGTGCTCGCCCCGCTGCTGTCCAGCCTCACCGTGATCGTCGTCTACCTGGGGTTCACCGCCACCCAGGGCCGGTACGCCACAGTCGCCGGGGTGAGCCCCGGCGGTGAGTTGCTGCTCTCCGCCGGCACCACACTGGGCGTGGTGACGCTGTCGCTGTCGCTGCTCATCCCGGTGCGGCGGCTGCGCCTGGGGTTGCGGCCCGGGTTCGGGTTCCCCGCCGACGCGCGGGCCCGGGTCGGCGGGTTGGCGGTGGCGGGCGCGGTCACCGTCACCACGCAGCAGATCGCCCTGATCGTCAGCCTGAACCAGGTCACCGCGGGCGCGCGCAGCAATCCGGGCGTGTACAACCTGGCGCAGACCGTCTACCTGCTGCCGTGGGCGGTGCTCGCGGTGCCGCTGGCCGTCGCGGCCTATCCGACGCTCGCGGCGGCACGGTCGGCCGGGAACGAGGACGGCTACCGGGCGACCCTGGCCCCGGCCGTACGCGGGGTGCTGCTGTTCAGCTGCCTCGGCGCGGCCGCGCTGGTCGGGACCGCCGGGCCGGTCGGGCACTTCTTCTTCCCCGCGTCCACCGCGCCGACCGCCGCCGCCGCGATCATCGGCTACGCCCCGGGCCTGGTCGGCTACGGCCTCTTCGCGATCCTCACCCGGGCGCTCTACGCGCGCGGGGAGACCCGGGCGGCGACCGCCGCGACCGCCGTCGGCTTCCTGGTGGTGCCGCCCGTCGTGCTGCTGCTCGGCGCGATCCTGCCGTTGACCGACCGGGTGCTCGCCGTGACGTCCGCCAACTCGGTGGGCATGGTGGTGCTCGGCGTGTTGCTCGTCAGCGCGGTGCTGCGCAGCGCCGGCCGGGCGGCGCTGGCCGGCGCGGCGCGCGCCGGGGCGGCCGGTGGCCTCGCCGGGCTGCTCGCCGCGCTCGCCGGACTGGGCGTGAGCCGCTGGCTCGACGGGCTGGACGGCGGCACCCCGACGACGGCCGCGGCACTCGGTCAGGGCATGCTGTCCGGGGTTCTGGTCGGTGTCGTGTTCCTCGTCGTGGTCTGGTTCGTCGACCGGCGGGACGTGCGGCCGCTACTGACCGGGGTGGTCCGCCGCCTCGGCCGGCGAGGGCCGCGAGGCGGGGCCGGCACATCGACGCCGGGCGCGGTCCCCCCGGAGCGGGGCGACGGGAAGGAGACGGCGGTTCGGTGAGCGTTGTCAACGGGAACCGACGGTGGTCGCGATGACCGAGAGCAGCCTGCCCGCCGGCTGGTCGGGCTCCGTGGCGCTGCTGCTGGCTTCCAGCACCGGTGGGGTCGGCCAGCACGTCCGCTCGGTGGCGCGCGGGCTCGTCGCCGCCGGTGCCACGGTGCTGGTGTGCGGGCCGGCGGCCACGCAGGAGCAGTTCGACTTCACCGGCGTCGGCGCGCGTTTCGAACCGGTGGAGATCCCGGCCAGTCCGACCCCCGCCGACGCGCGGGCGGTGCTCGCCCTGCGGCGGGCGCTCGCCGCGGCCCGGGTCGACGTGGTGCACGCGCACGGCCTGCGTGCCGGTCTCGTGGCCGTGCTGGCCCGTCCGTCCGCCCCGCTGGTCGTGACGTGGCACAACGCGGTCCTCGCGGGCGGCCTGCGCGGCGGGGTCTCGCGGTTCGTCGAGCGGGTGGTCGCCCGGGGCGCCCGGGTGGCT
>NZ_MUZA01000146.1 GCF_021442385.1 Micromonospora sp. MH99 | reverse complement strand
CGCGCCGAGGTGCTCGGCGCCGAGCTGGCCTGGGCCCGCCGGCACCTGCTGCCCTGGGTGGCCCGGCACCTGCGCGGCCGGTCGTCCGGGGACGACCGGGTCGCGAAACGGCCGATGCCCCTGCCGGTGGCGCTGGACCGCTGACGGCCGGCCGCTCGGGTCGCCCGCCCGGCGGTGCGGCAGGATGGCGGGATGGGCAAGGGCAGGGGCGGCCGGCGGGCGAACGCGACGAGCGGACGGCTCTGCCCGTGCGGCTCCGGCCAGGCGTACGCCGACTGCTGCTCCCCGGTCCACGGCGGCACCGTCCAGGCGCCGACGGCCGAGGCGCTGATGCGTTCCCGGTTCAGCGCCTTCGCCCTCGGCGACGCCGACTACCTGGTGCGCAGTTGGCACTCGTCGACCCGACCCGCCCGGCTGGAGCTGACCTCGGGGCAGCGGTGGACCCGCCTGGAGATCGTCGAGACCGAACGCGGGGGCCTGCTCGACGCCACCGGCACTGTGACGTTCCACGCCCACTACCGCGAGGCGGGCCGACCGGGCACGCTTACCGAACACAGCCGGTTCGTGCGCGAGGACGGCCGGTGGGTCTACCTCGACGGCGACCAGCGCTGACGGCTGCGCGGACGGCCGGTCGGGGCGTACGATGACGGCGGCGTGGTCCTGCGCCGCACCTCCCTCCCGGCGCTCACGCCGCCGGCCACGCGGAGGCAAAGGGGGCCCTGGAGCCCTCGGGACGTGGTGCCACATGCCCCACTCCGGCGGGGTCGGCGGGAGCGTGGGTCCCGGTGACCGTGCCGTTGACCGGGAGCATGTGATGACCGACCAGAGATCGTTCAAGACCCGGGTCCGCGCCCGGATGGCAAAGACCGGCGAGAGCTACACCACGGCCCGCCGGCAGCTGATCAACCGGGCTGCCGCGCCGACCCCGTCTCCGGCGTCCACCGCCGCACCGACCGAGCGGCCCGCCGGCGCGTCCTCGGCACCAGCCGCCGCCGCGCAGACCGAGCGGATCGCCGATGATCTCCTGCGCGACCGGACCGGCCGGGGCTGGGCGGACTGGTTCGCCGTGCTCGACGCCGCGTCCGCCGCCGAGCGGACACACACCGAGATCGCCCGTCACCTGACGGTCGGACACGACGTGCCGGGCTGGTGGGCGCAGACCATCACCGTCGGGTACGAGCAGGCACGCGGCCTGCGCTCGCCAGGCCAACGCCGCGACGGCGGCTTCGAGGCCAGCGCCAGCCGGACGGTGGCGGTGCCGGCGGCGCGGCTGTTCGAGGCCGTCGCCGACGAGACGCTACGCGCCCGTTGGCTGCCCGACGTCGAGGTGCGGGTCCGCACCGCCACCGCGCCGCGCAGCTTCCGGGCCGACTGGGCCGGCGGTCCCACCCGCATCGTCGTCGGCTTCGACCCCGTCGGCGAGTCGAAGACGCGGGTCACCGTCCTGCACGAGAAGTTGATCGGAGCCGAGCAGGCCGCCGAGTTCAAGGCGTACTGGCGGGAACGGCTCACCGCGTTGAAGGTGCTGATCGAGTCGAATGGAGACACCCGATGACCATGACCTTCGTCAACCTGCCGGTGCGTGACCTGACCGTCGCGACCGAGTTCTACCGGGCGCTCGGCTTCACCAGCGACCAGGCCACACCGGACGGGGACAGCATGATGATCACCGTCTCCGACACCACCCGGCTGATGCTGCACGTCCGCTCGGCCTTCGAGGGGTACACGCGGGTGCCCGTCACGGACCCGACGACCAGCCGGGAGGTCATCGTGGGCTTGTCGGCCGAGAGCCGCGAGCGGGTCGACGAGTTGGTCGACCGGGCGGTGGTGGCCGGCGGCGAGTCCCTCGGGGCGGGGATCACCAACGGGCCGATGTACATGCGCGGATTCCGCGACCTCGACGGCCACCAGTGGTCGTTCCTGCACCTCGCCGGCTGAGCGGGTCCCCGGCGGTGGCCACTGCGCCCGCCGCCGGGAACCCGGCCGTCACGGCGTCGGTCCGGGATGTCGCCGGCGGGCCAGCAGCGCCAGCGCCACGACGACGTACGCCCCGGCCACCGCCGCGAACGCCACCGCGTTGCCGGCCGCCGTGGCGACGAGACCGTAACCGGCGTACGTCCCGATGATCAGCACGTCGGTGGCCATCCCGGCCAGCGAGGTGACGGTGGCCCGGCTGGTGCCGGTGATCCGGGCCTGCAACCGCGCGTCGGCCAGCACGGTGGCCAGCTGCGCGGCGCCGAACGCCACAGCGAGCAGCGCGAAGCCGGCCGGGTGCCGGACCAGCGCGCCCCCGGCCAGCGCGACGGCGACCAGGCCGAGCAGCACGGCGTAACCCCGGCGGCCCAGCCGCTCCCCCGCCGGGGCGAGCAGCCCACCGACTGTCACGCCGGCCCACAGCAGCAGGAGCAGCAGCGGCACGGCCTGCGCGCCGACGCCGGTGTCCACGGCCAGCAGCGGCGTGTACTCGTCCAGCGCGCCCCAGTCGGCGGCCACCACCGCGACCAGCAGCACGGCCGCCCGCACGGGGGGCCGCGTGCGGACCTGCGTCACACCGGCCCGCAGCGTGCCCCACCAGGTCAGGTCGCCGTCGTCGTCCGGTGTCGCCGGATCGGGCGCGTGGCCGCCGGGCAGCACGGCGACGGGCAGCAGGGCGTCGGGCGCGTGGCCGCCCGGCGGCACGGCGACC
>NZ_MUZA01000145.1 GCF_021442385.1 Micromonospora sp. MH99 | reverse complement strand
CTCGTGTCGGTGAAGAACCCCATCCGCGGCGGCGCGTCCACATAACCGGCGTCCGGCGCCGGATCCAGCGGCCCGTAGAGGCTGTTCGGGTCAGGAGCCATCGCGCCCCTCCACGTCCTGGTCGGTGGTGACGGCCGGCGCGTGTCCGCCCGGTGTGATGCCGGCCCGCCGCTGGTAGTCGGCGACCAGGTCGAGCAACGCCGACCCGGTGGGACGGCGGCCCGACCGGACGTCACAGGTACCGATCTTGCTCTCCTGGATGAGGACGTTGGGGTCGAGGGTGATGCCGAACAGGTCGTTGGCCGAGTCGCCGGTGACCAGGCCCTCGTAACCGAAGTGGTAGGGCAGCCAGAGCTGGTGGATGATCCGACCGTCCACCCGCAGCGGCGTGAGCCGGTCGGTCACCAGCACCTTCGCCTCGATCACCGCGCGCCCGCTGATCAGGTGCGCCCACCCCAGGTGCGCCAGCCCGGCCTCGGCGGCCAACTCCGGCGACACCTCGACGAACATCTCCGGCTGCAACTCCGCGAGGGGGCGTACCGTGCGGCTCATCCCACCGGCGGTGTGGTGCTCGGTGAGCCGGCTGACCGTGAACACGTACGGGAAGACCTGGCTGTGGTCCTCGGGTGGGCTCGGGTTGACCGAGTTCACCGGGTGCGCGTACGACTTGCGGGTCGGGTTGGCCTGCTGCCGGTAGAGCGGGTTACGCACCGGCGACTCCACCGGCTCGTAATGGGTCGGCAGCGGCCCGTCCAGCACACCGCTGGGCGCGTACAGCCAGCCCTTGCCGTCGCCCTGCATGACGAAGGGGTCGTCGCCGGCGATCCCCTCCGGCCCGGACGCGCCGGCCGGCGGGCGGTACGACGGTGGTTTGGTCTTCTCGAAGTCCGGCACGTCGTAGCCGGTCCACTCGGCCTTCTCCGCGTCCCACCACACGTAGCGCTTGCGCTCACTCCACGGGTTGCCGTCCGGGTCGGCGGAGGCACGGTTGTAGAGGATCCGCCGGTTGGACGGCCAGGCCCAACCCCACTCGGCGGCCACCCAGTCCTGCTCGTGTCGGGACTTGCGGCGGGCGGCCTGGTTGACGCCGTCGGCGTACACGCCGGTGTAGATCCAGCAGCCGATCGCTGTGGAGCCGTCCGCGCGGGCCTCGGCGAAACTGGACAGCGGACGGCCGGTCGACACGTCGTACCCGTTGATCTCGCGCAGGACCGCCTCGGCGCTCGGCTCGGCGTGCGGACCGTGCGTGGGGTAGTCCCAGGTGAGGTCGAGCAGCGCCCGGTCGCGCGGCAGCGTCGAGTCGGCCAGCTTCTCGCGCAGCTTGCGGCCGAGGTGGTAGAAGAACCACAGCTCGGAGCGGGCGTCGCCTGGCGGCTCGACCGCCTTCTCCCGCCACTGCAACAGCCGCTGCGTCTGGGTGAACGAGCCCTCCTTCTCCACGTGCGAGGCGGCGGGCAGGAAGAACACCTCGGTACGGCACTCCTCGGGCACGATCTCGCCGGTGGCCACCTCGGGACCGTTCTGCCAGAAGGTCGCGCTCTCGATCATGAACAGGTCGCGGACGACCAGCCAGTCCAGGTTGGCCATGCCCAGGCGCTGCGCCCGGCCGTGGGCCGAGCCGACCGCCGGGTTCTGCCCGAGCAGGAAGTACCCCTTGATCTTCCCGTCGATCATGTTCAACACCTGCTGGTAGGTGCCGTGGTCACCGGTCAGTCGGGGCAGGTAGCCGTAGCAGTAGTCGTTCTCCGGTGTCGCCGCGTCACCCCAGTACGCCTTGAGCAGGCTGGCCGCGAACGATCGGGCGTTGCCCCAGAAGCCCTTCTGGCCGGGGTGCCGGATGCTCTCCACCCACTCGTCGAACGTGGCGTGCTCGGCGTGGTGCGGCATCGGCAGATAGCCCGGCAGCAGGTTGAACAGGGTCGGGATGTCCGTCGAACCCTGGATGCTGGCGTGACCGCGCAGGGCCATCACCCCGCCGCCGGGGCGGCCCATGTTGCCCAGCAGCAGCTGGATGATCGCCCCGGTACGGATGTACTGCACGCCCACGCTGTGCTGCGTCCACCCCACCGAGTAGATCAGCATGCCGGTGCGGTCCCGGCCGGAGTTGGCGGTCCACGCCTGGGCCAGTTCGAGGAACTTCTCCTGCGGAATACCGCAGACCCGCTCCACCATCTCCGGGGTGTAGCGGGAGAAGTGCCGCTTGAGGATCTGGTAGACGCAGCGGGGGTGTTGCAACGTCTCGTCCCGCTGGGTCTGCCCGCCGACCTGCGCGCCGTGCGACTCGTGCGCCAACCCCGCGGCGTTGTCGCGCTCCTGGGCGGTGTGCCCGCTGCCGGAGGAGTCCTCGTGACCCTCGTACTGCCAGCTGTCCTGCACGTAGCTGCCGGTCTCCGGGTCGAAGCCGGAGAAGAAGCCGTCGCCGTCCTCGGTGTCGCTGAACCGCTCGCTGACGATCGTCGCCGCGTTGGTGTAGGCGAGCACGTACTCGCGGAAGTCCAGCTCGTTGTCCAGGATGTAGCGCACCACGCCGCCGAGCAGTGCGATGTCGGTGCCCGCCCGGATCGGCAGGTACGAGTCGGCCACCGCGCTCGTCCGCGTGAAACGCGGGTCCACGTGGAAGACCTTCGCGCCCCGGCGCTTGGCCTCCATCACCCACTGGAAACCCACCGGGTGCGCCTCAGCCATGTTCGAGCCCTGGATGACGATGACGTCAGCGTTGGCGATGTCCTGCTGGAAATCCGTCGCACCGCCACGACCGAAGCTGGCCCCCAGACCGGGGACGGTGGCGGAGTGTCAAATACGGGCCTGGTTCTCGATCTGCAAGGCCCCCATCGCGGTGAACA
>NZ_MUZA01000144.1 GCF_021442385.1 Micromonospora sp. MH99 | reverse complement strand
CTCGTGTCGGTGAAGAACCCCATCCGCGGCGGCGCGTCCACATAACCGGCGTCCGGCGCCGGATCCAGCGGCCCGTACAGGGCATTGGCGTGCGGCATCGGTCAGTCCTCCCGGTCACTGCTGCTGTCGGCGACGTCGGTCGTGATCAGCGGCGGGTAGCGGTGGCTCAGGTCTCCCGACCGTCGCCGGTAGTCGACGACGAGTTCCAGCAGCCGCTGGCCCCTCGGACGCCGACCGGGCCGCACGTCGCAGGTGCCGACCTTGCTCTCCTGGATGAGGACGTTGGGGTCGAGGGTGATGCCGAACAGGTCGTTGGCCGAGTCGCCGGTGACCAGGCCCTCGTAACCGAAGTGGTACGGCAGCCACACCTGGTGGATGATCCGGCCATCCACCCGCAGCGGCGTGACCCGGTCGGTGACCAGGACCTTCGCCTCGATGGCGGCGCGGGTGCTGATCAGGTGCGCCCAGCCCAGGTGCGTCAGGCCGCGGTGGGCGGCCAGTTCCGGTGACACCTCGACGAACATCTCCGGTTGCAGCTCGGCGAGGTGCGCGACGGTCCGGCTCATGCCGCCGGCCGTGTGGTGCTCGGTGAGCCGGCTGACCGTGAAGACGTACGGGAAGACGTCGCTGTGCTGCTCGGGCGGGCTCGGGTTGAGGTAGTTGATCGGATGGGTGTAGACCTTGCGGGCCGGGTTGGCCTGCTGGCGGTAGAGGGGGTTGCGCACCGGCGACTCGACCGGCTCGTAGTGCGTCGGCAGCGGCCCGTCCAGCACGCCGCTGGGCGCGTAGAGCCAGCCCTTGCCGTCGCCCTGAAGGATGAACGGGTCGTCCCCCGCGATGCCCGCCACGCCTGACGAGTTCGGCTCGGGCCGGTACGAGGGCGCCTTGGTCTTCTCGAAGTCCGGCACGTCGTAGCCGGTCCACTCGGCCTTCTCCGCGTCCCACCACACGTACTTCTTGCGCTCGCTCCACGGCCTACCGTCCGGGTCGGCCGAGGCACGGTTGTAGAGGATCCGCCGGTTAGACGGCCACGCCCAGCCCCACTCGAGCGCCACCAGGGACTGCTCCGAGCCGGGCTTGCGGCGCGCGGCCTGGTTGACGCCGTCGGCGTACACGCCGGTGTAGATCCAGCAGCCGCCGGCGGTGGAACCGTCGTCCTTCATCTCCGTGTAGCTCGACAGCGGTCGACCGCTGGCCACCTCGTACCCGTTGATCTCGCGCAGCACCGACTCGGCGCTCGGCTCTGCGTGCGGACCGTGCGTGGGGTAGTCCCAGGTGAGGTGGAGCAGCGCGCGGTCGCGGGCCCGGGTCGAGCCGGCCAGCCGTTCCCTGATGATGCGGCCGAGGTGGTAGAAGAACCACAGCTCGGAGCGGGCGTCGCCTGGCGGCTCGACCGCCTTCTGGCGCCACTGCAACAGCCGCTGCGTCTGGGTGAACGAGCCCTCCTTCTCCACGTGCGAGGCGGCGGGCAGGAAGAACACCTCGGTACGACACTGCTCCGGAACGATCTCACCCGTCTCGATCTCCGGGGCACGTTTGCCAGAACGTGGCGCTCTCGATCATGAACAGGTCGCGGACGACCAGCCAGTCCAGGTTGGCCATGCCCAGGCGCTGCGCCCGGCCGTGCGCCGAGCCGACCGCCGGGTTCTGCCCGAGCAGGAAGTACCCCTTGATCTTCCCGTCGATCATGTTCAACACCTGCTGGTAGGTGCCGTGATCGCCGGTCATCCGGGGCATGTGGTCGTAGCAGTAGTCGTTGTCCGCGGTCGCGGCGTCCCCCCAGTACGCCTTGAGCAGGTTCACGGCGTAGGCGCGCGCGTTGCCCCAGAAGCCCTTCTGGCCGGGGTGCCGGATGCTGTCCACCCACTCGTCGAAGGTCGGGTGGTCGGCGTGGTGCGGCATCGGCAGGTAGCCGGGCAGCAGGTTGAACAGCGTCGGAACGTCGGTGGAGCCCTGGATGCTGGCGTGGCCCCGCAGGGCCATGACGCCGCCACCGGGCCGGCCCATGTTGCCCAGCAGCAGCTGGATGATCGCGCCGGCGCGGATGTACTGCACGCCCACGCTGTGCTGCGTCCACCCCACCGAGTAGACGAGCATGCTGGTCCGGTCCCGGCCGGAGTTGGCCGTCCATGCCTGGGCCAGTTCGAGGAACTTCTCCTGCGGAATACCGCAGACCCGCTCCACCATCTCCGGCGTGTAGCGGGAAAAGTGTCGCTTGAGGATCTGGTAGACGCAGCGCGGATGCTGCAACGTCTCGTCCCGCTGGGTGTCGCCGCTCACCGGGGCGCCGTGCGACTCGTGCTCCAGCCCGGCCGCCGTCTCCCGCTGCGTCTCGGTGTCCTGGGGGGAGATGTTCTCCTCGGCGCCCTCGTACTGCCAGCTGCTCTGGTCGTAGCTGGCGTTCTCCTCGGCGAAGCCCGAGAAGAGCCCGTGCATGTCCTCGGTGTCCCGGAACTCCTCGGTCACGATGGTGGCGGCGTTGGTGTACGCCACGACGTACTCGCGGAAGTCCAGCTCGTTGTCGAGGATGTAGTGGATCACGCCGCCGAGCAGTGCGATGTCCGTGCCGGCCCGGATCGGCAGGTACGCGTCCGCCACAGCGCTCGTCCGCGTGAACCGCGGGTCGACGTGGAACACCTTCGCCCCGCGACGCTTGGCCTCCATCACCCACTGGAAACCCACCGGATGCGCCTCGGCCATGTTCGAACCCTGAATGACGATCATGTCGGAGTTCGACAGGTCCTGCTGGAACTGGGTGGCGCCGCCGCGACCGAAGCTGGTCCCCAGACCGGGGACGGTGGCGGAGTGTCAAATACGGGCCTGGTTCTCGATCTGCAAGGCCCCCATCGCGGTGAACA
>NZ_MUZA01000143.1 GCF_021442385.1 Micromonospora sp. MH99 | reverse complement strand
CCCGGGTGGCTCTCGGCGCCTCCACCGACCTGGTCGAGCGGGCCGCAGCGCTGGGCGCCGCCGACGCCCGACTCGCCCCGGTCGCCGCCCCGACGCTGCCCGCACCCCGTCGACGCCGCGCCGCCGTGCGCGCCGAGTTCGGCGTACGGCCGGAGCAGCCCTTGCTCGTCTCGGTGGGGCGGCTGCACCCGCAGAAGCGCTACGACGTGCTGATCGACGCGGCCGCCCGCTGGCGTACGCGTACCCCGCCGCCGGTCGTCGTGATCGCCGGGAGCGGCCCGGCGTACCTGCCGCTTGCCGCGCGGACCTCCGCCGCCCGGGCCCCGGTGACCCTGCTGGGGCACCGCACCGACGTGGCCGACCTGCTCGCCGGCGCCGATCTCGCGGTGGTCACCAGCGACTGGGAGGCCCGGCAGCTGTTCGCCCAGGAGGCGATGCGGGCCGGCGTGCCGCTGGTGGCGACCGCCGTGGGTGGCCTGCCGGAGCTGGTCGGCGACGCCGCCGAGCTGGTCCCCGCCGGCGACGTGGACGCGGTCGACGCGGCGGTGCGCGCGCTGTTGGACGATCCGGAGGCCCGGGCCGAGCTGGGTCGGCGCGGCGCCGAACGGGCGGCGACGTGGCCCACCGAGGCCGACACGGTGGCCGTGCTGGCGGCCCTCTACGCCGAGCTGGCCGCCCGTGGGACTCCACCGGCCGCCCCCGGCTCCGACGCACCGATGACGGGACACCGGTGATGGTGCGTCGACTCGCTCCCGCCCTGCTGACCGTGCTCGTGGTGGTGCTGGGCGTCACCGCGCTGGCCGCCCGGCCGCCA
This sequence comes from Micromonospora sp. MH99, assembly GCF_021442385.1. Classification (GTDB taxonomy): domain Bacteria; phylum Actinomycetota; class Actinomycetes; order Mycobacteriales; family Micromonosporaceae; genus Micromonospora. Next base: position 2,148 of record NZ_MUZA01000143.1, on the reverse strand, counting down.
CAGGGCACCCCGCACCGCACCGCCGACTTCGTGGTGCTCGCCGGGATCGCCGGGCTGCGCTGGGAGGACGTCGACCAGCAGAGCACACCGACGCTGTGGCGGATGGCCCGGGACGGCTCGATCGGCTCCCTGTCGGTGCGGTCCGCGCACCGGCCCACCTGCCCGGTCGACGGGTGGCTGACCCTCGGCGCGGGCAGCTTCGCCGCGTGGAACGGCACCCGGCCCGACGGCGGCTGCCCGCCCGCCGGCGTGACAGTGGAGCAACCGGACGGGATCGGCGCGAACCTGCCCGATCAGGAGAGCGTGGTCCAGTACAACCAGCAGCGGCTGCCCTGGGGCACCATGCCCGGGTCGCTGTCGGAGTCGGTGCGCTGCTCGGTCGCCGTGGGTCCGGGCGCGGCAGTGGCCGCCGCCCGCCCGTTCGGCCGGGTCGACAGGTACGCCGCGGGTCTGCCGGCCGATCCGCGCCGGCTGCTCGGCTCGTGCGTGCTGAGCATCGTCGACCTCGGCACGGTCGAGGGGACGGACCCGGCGGCGCGTGCCGAGCAGGCGCGGGCGGCCGACGCGCAGCTGGCCCGGGTCCTGGCCGCGCGGCCGGACCGGTCGCTGGTGCTGGTGGCCGGAATCTCCGACACCGAGCAGCCGTCGCGGCTGCACGTGGTGGTCGCCGACGGGCCGGGCTGGGAGCGGGGTTGGCTCACCTCGGCCAGCACCGGCCGTGACGGCTACCTGCAACTTGTCGACCTCGCGCCGACGGCGCTTGCCGCGCTGGGTCGGCCGATGCCGGAGCGGCTGTTCCTCGGCCGGCCCGCGGTCAGCACCGGCGGTCGACCGTCCGACCTGACCGAGGCGATCAACGCGCCGGCGAACGCCGACCGGGAGGCGATCGCCCAGCGGGCCGTCTCCGGCCGGTTCTTCGCCCTGCTCGCCGGGCTTCAGGTGCTGCTGGCTCTGGCGGTGCTGCCGCTGCTGCGCCGGGCCCGACCGCACGCCGGTCCGGCCGGACCGACCCCGGTCTCCGCCCGCGTCGTGGCGGTGGTGGAGTTGCTGCTGGTGGCGGCGGCGTTGACCGTTCCGGCCGCGCTGCTCGCCGACGCCGTCCCCTGGTGGCGGGGCGAGCACCCGGGATGGATCTTCGCCGTGGTCACCGCGCTGCTGGTCGCGGGTGGCACCGCGGCGGTCCGGTTCGCTCCCGGGTACGCGAACACGCTCGGCCCGTTCGGCGCGGTGGCCGGCCTCACGACACTTGTCGTCGGGCTGGACGTGCTCACCGGGTCGAGCCTGCAGCTCAACAGCGTGGTCGGCTACTCGGCGTTGCAGGGTGGCCGGTACGCCGGGCTGAGCACTGTCGGGCTGGGCGTGTTCCTCGCCAGCGCGCTGGTGACCGGCGGGTGGTTCGCCCAGCGGGTGCACCGCCGCTGGCGGCCCGCGGTGATGGTCGCCGTGGGCGGTCTCGCCGTGGTGGTGGTCGGCAGCCCGTACCTGGGCGCCGACCCGGTCGGCGCCATCGCGCTGACGGCCGGGCTGAGTGTGGCCGCGGCGATCAGCGCGGGCGGCTGGCTCACCATCACCCGACTGGCGTGGGCCACCATGGCCGCCCTGGCGGTCGGCATCGGCTTCGCCCTGGTGGACCTGCGGCGCCCGGCGGCGGAGCGGGGGAGTCTGGGCCGGTTCCTGTCCGCGGTCGCGGACGGCACCGGCGGGTTCACCGTGCACCGCTCCAGCACGGCGAACTTCGAGACGTTGGTGAACAGCCCGTTGACCGTGCTGGCGCTGGCCGGTGCGCTGCTCGTGTGGTTCGCCCTGCTGCAACCGTGGGGCGGGCTGATGCGGCTGTTCGGCATCTACCCGGCGATCCGCGCCGCGCTGGGCGGCACGGCGGTCGCGGCGGTGCTGGGCGGCGTACTCGACGGCGCGGCGCTGGACGTGGCGGGGGCGGCGGCGGCCCTGGTGGTGCCGATGGCGGCGTTGGCGTCGCTGCGGGTCCTCGGACATGCCGCCGACCGGACCCGCCCGGGCACGGGCCGTGCCCGGGAGAACGGGGCCGACGACGACTCGGGCTCCGGGGGCGACGGGCCCGCAGGCGGTGGCGACGGGCCGGCCCGCCGCGCCCCCACGGGCGGTCGTGCTGCCCGCGGGTCCGGACGC
>NZ_MUZA01000142.1 GCF_021442385.1 Micromonospora sp. MH99 | reverse complement strand
TCCTGGAAACCAGCCCCACGCTCGAAATCCGCTACAACCACAAGCCCAACAAGCCGACGGGTATGACCACCTCACCGAAGACCGCCTGCGCGGGTGGCAGCACCGTCGGCGACGCCTCCGTCTCCCTCTATGCGCCGGTCTCCGACCGCAACGGCGGCACCCTCGGCGTCTCCTTCAAGCTTTGGAAGACCACCGACACCACCCAGGCCGCGCTCGCCTCCTCCAACCCGAGCCTGCTGACGTACCCCTCCGGCTCCACCGGGGTTCTCGTCGTACCGATGACCACCCTCCGGAGCGCAGCCGCCGGCACCATCACCAGCTTCTCTTGGAAGGTCCAGGCGACCGACTTCGGGGCGTCCAGCGACTGGTCGGCGACCTGCACCTTCAAATTCGACCCCACTCGTCCGGGTCAGCCGTCAGTGAGTGACGCGCCCGCGGGGGCCACCGTCGGCCAGCCGGCCACCTTCACCATCACCAAGTCCGAGGGCAGTGGCGGCACCACGCCGAGTGGGTACGTCTCCCAGCTCAACGGCGGTCCGCCGGTCGACATCCCCGCCGACGCGACCGGTGCCGCCACCTTCACGGTGTCACCGACGCGGTTCACCAACACGCTGACCATCACCAGCGTCTCCGCTGGTGGCAACTTCGGCGACAGCACCAGCAAGGTCTTCAACGCCGCTCCCGCCGCCACCGCGGTCGACGGCGACATGACCGGCGACGATGTCGCGGACCTGCTCACCGTCGGCAAGGCGAACAATCTGCCCTCCGGACTCTGGCTCGCCGCCGGCAGGAACGGAACCGGCGTAGACCGGATCACGGCGAACATCGGAGCTCGGGGCAACGGGGTCACCGGCAACGAGGACGCATCCGACTTCGACGGCGGCCAGGCGATCTCCGGTCACTTCCTCGGATCCGGCTTCCAGGACGTCCTCGTCTACTACACGTCAGGTGTCAGCGCCGGCAACGGAACCGTCCTGGGCGGCAGTGGTGACGGCTCGGTCATCCAGCCGTACGACAACCAGGTCAGCGTCTCGGGTGAACTGCTGGTCGACGGCAACGGCAACGCCCCGCTGCAGTTGGCCAACGCCGGCGATACCCGAGGCACCGGATCCACCATCCCGGACCTGATCGGCACCAGCGGCGACGCGACGAACGGGTTCTTCCTCAACTATTACCCGATGTCCTCCGCGCCCGGCCTCTACTACTACGGAGGCAGCACCACGACCCTCACCCCGAGCGGCGGCGTGGACTGGAACAACTGGACCATCACCACCGCCCAGCTCAGCAGCGGCACCGCCATGTTCCTCTGGAACAGCACCACCGGCGCCCTGCACCTCTGGACCAACCTGGCCTACAACCAGGACACCACCCAGCTCACCTACACGCCCTACACGCTCTCCACCAACTGGAACCGCGGCGCCGCACTGAACCTGCAGGCCGCCGACATCAACATCGACGGCACCCCCGACCTGTGGACCATCGGCGCCGGCGGGGTCGCCACGACCTGGTTGGTCACCGGGGTGTCCGCGGGTGCTGGCACCATCACCGGGCAGCCGGCCCAGAGCCTCATCACGTCCAATCACGCCTGGCCGCTCGCCGACGCCGAGAGCGGCCCCGTGACGGGGGCCGACGTGGCGAAGGACGCTGTCGGCACCCTGCACGCCACTGGTGCCGGTAACAGCATGTGGACCTCCGGCGATCTCTTCGACCGGGCTGCCCTGTTCGACGGTACGACGAACAGCGCGCTCGCCACGGCCGCGCCGGCGGTGACCAGCAACGCCGACTTCACCGTCTCCGTGTGGGTCAAACCGACCGCCGCCGGCGGCACCGTCTTCTCCCAGGACGCGACGAACACGGCCGGCATCAGGGTTTGGATCGACGCTTCGGACAGCAGTTGGCGGGTTGCGATGGCACAGAGCGACGTGGCGAACCCGGTCTGGGATGTCGCCACCGCCGGCGCGAACAGTGCCCGACTGGGCGTCTGGACCAGGGTGACGGTCAGCTACGAGAAGGCCAACGGTCGTCTCGGCCTCTACCTCGGCGCCTTGAACAAGGGGGTGGTGACTCACTCCGGCAACTGGAACGCCGCCGGCCCGTTCCGGATGGGCGCGCACCGTACGTCGGCCGCCGGGCTCGGCGGTTGGTTCAAGGGTCAGCTCAGTGAGTTGCTCACCTGGAACACGGTGGTAAGCCCGGTTCAGCCGGTTCCCGCCGGCCCGCGCCGGGACTTCAGCGGAGACGGTTACCCGGACGTCATGGCGCGGTACACGCCCAACAACGACATCTTTCTCTACCAGGGCAACGGCGCTGGGACCTTCCAGTCCGGCTCGACAACCATCGGCGCGGCCTGGTCCGCATTTGACACCATCTTCTCGCCGGGCGACTTCAACGGCGACGGCATCACCGACGTGATCGCCCGGCACGCGACCAACAAGGACCTCTACCTCTACCGGGGCAGCGGCACCGGCAGGTTCCTCTCCGGTTCCACCATTATCGGCGACAACTGGGCGGCCTTCGACCAGATCCTCTCGCCAGGCGACTTCGACGGCGACGGAAAGACCGACGTGATCGCGCGCGATGCCACCAGCAAGGACCTCTACCTCTACCGGGGCACCGGCAACGGGGGCTTCATCTCCGGTTCCACCCTCATCGGCGACAACTGGGCCGCCTTCGACACGATCTTCTCGGCGGGCGACTTCGACGGCGACGGCAAGACTGACCTAATGGCCCGACACGCGACCAACAAGGACATCTACCTCTACCGCGGCAACGGCACCGGCAGGTTCCACCCCGGCTCCACCGTCATCGGCGACAATTGGGCCGCCCTCGACCGGATCTTTTCCGTCGGCGACTTCAATATGGACGGCAACACCGACGTCATCGCCCGCCACGCGACGACCAAGAATCTCCACCTCTACCAGGGCAACGGGGTAGGACGGTTCAAGTCCGGCTACACCGTCATCGGTGCCAACTGGTCGGCCTTCAACATGGTCTTCTGATCACGGCTGGTCCGGTCCGGGTGATGAGCTCGGGCCGGACCGGCCGGGTTTTGTTTCCACCTCGGCCATGCCCGAATCCGCGCGCCCCTGTCACTTGCGGCGAGTGCCTCGGCAAGCCCCATAGCACGAGCGATGTTGCATGGTCAACTACCTGGAATGGTCATGGATTTGTCACGAAGATCCTCGATCTGTGCCTTCAAAACATCTCAGTGATTCGCAAACGGACTCGTCGTGTCCCTGGGGAGCTATCCCTCAGGCCGGCGTGACTGCTACACCAAGGCCGCCGATCGAACACGTCTGCCGCGTTCGCGGCACATCACTCAAGAGGAGTTCTTGCTTATGATCACCAGACGACTGCGCCTGCGCGCTGTCGCATCGGGTGCGTTGGCTGCCGTCGCCATCGCCTCGGCCACAGTGCCGCTCGCACGGCCGGCCGCCGCTGCCGCTCCCGTACAACCGAAACCCGCCGCCGTCCCGGCCGGACCGCTCGGGGTCGACGCCGCCCTCGCTCAGGCCAAGCGGACCGGCAAGCAGGTCGAGGCGACCGCCGCAGGCACCTCCACGGAGACCATGTCCGCTCTTCCGAACGGCCAGATCGTGCTCAGCCAGAGCGCCATGCCGAGCCGCAAGCGCGTCGGCGACACGTGGAAGCAGCTCGACCCCACCCTGGTCCGGCGGGCCGACGGCGCCATCACGGCGACCACCACCACGCATGACATCACGCTGTCCGGAGGTGGCAGCGGGCCGATGGCACACCTGGTCAGCGGCGACCGCTCGC
>NZ_MUZA01000141.1 GCF_021442385.1 Micromonospora sp. MH99 | reverse complement strand
CGCCCCTGCTCCGGTCACCCCTCCGCCGGTCGCGCCCGCGCCGATCGCACCGGCAGCGGTCGCCGGACCGCCGGTGTCGGCGCCTCCCGGGCGGGCCGAGCCCATCCCGAGCCGGATCGACGGCCCGACCAACCGGCCGGTCTCGTCGCCGCCGCCCCCGCCGCCGGGGATCACCCCCATCGCGCCGACCCAGCGGGGCACCGTGCCGCCCGCCGAGGCTGGCGAGCCGTTCCGGCCGACCCTCACCACCGCCGCGATCAACCACGCGCGGGCCGAGCGGCAGCGTACGGTCATTCCGCCCCGCCCGAAGACCAACGGCGAGCGGCAGAGCCACGTGCAGCGGCCGGTCGAGGAGCCGCCCACCGGCGGGTTCAGCGCCACCGACCTCAGCATCCCGGTGCCCGCTCCCCGGCCGGGTCAGGAGCCGACGGCGCCCCCAGGTTCCCGGGCGAACTGGCCCCTGGTCAACAACCCGGAGGACCCGGCCGACAGCTCGCCGAACAACCCGGTCGCCTACCCGTACGGCAGCAACCGCGTCGACGCCCCGACCGACCCGGGCCGGGCCGACGGTCGCGTCACGCCGCCCTGGCTGGCCGACGACCTGCCCCAGGAGCCGCCCATGCTGCGGCTGGTCGAGCCGCCGCCGCTGGCGGACCGGGCACTGCGGGAAGGGCTCAACCCGCCCGCCGGTGACCCCCGCCTGGAGACGCCGCCGCTGCGGCTCGTCGACCGGGAGCAGGCCGCCCGCAACAACCGTCAGGCGCCCCGCGTCGAGCGGGCCGCCGAGCACCGGCCGCCGCCCCCGGTCGAACACCGGCCTCCCCCGGTCGAGCACCGGCCGCCGCCGGTGGCCGACGAGGGCGACGGGGATCTGCTGATCTTCGCCCAGGCCAAGTCGGCGTGGTTCGTCGGGCACACCGAAGAAGAGTCCGACCTGGACTGGTCGACCACTGCCGACACCGGGTGGCAGGCCGCCGAGCAGGCAGCCCGTCCCGCGGTGGGCGCCGAGACCAACGCCGGGCTGCCGAAGCGCGTCCCGCAGGCAAATCTGGTCCCGGGTTCCCCGCTGCGCGAGGAGCGTCCACTGCGGATAGTGCGGGACGCGGCGAGCCTCGCGGAGAACACCACCGGCTACTTCCGCGGCTGGCGTCGCGGGCAGGAGATCGGCGGGTTCGCGGTGGGCGGCCGGCCGGGCCGCGAGGCGGCCGGTGGCTGGGACTTCAGCCGCGACCACGGGGACCGCGACGACGACCGGGAGTACGAGTACCGCTCCGCCGGCTACCAGTCCTGAGCGTCTCTCTCACGTACGCGTTCCTTCCGCCCCCAGTCCGACACCGGCTGGGGGCGGAAGTGCGTTCAGGGGCCAACCAGAGCGGCCCGGGGCACACACGGGCGGGGCGGCCCGAGGGACGGCCCACCAACGCAAGAGATCTTGGAGGGAGCCGCCCCCAGACCGGGGCGACACCTTCCAAGATCTCTTGAGGCGAGCCGTTCGCGCCCCGGGCAGCATTCAGCGCCCGGTGGCGGCCAGGGCCACCACCGGGCGCGAGAGCGTCCCGATCAGGCCGGGGCGACGGCGCGCGTACGGCGCATGGTGAGCACGTACTCGACAAGCGAGATCAGCACGTGCTTCGTCGACTCCCGGTTACGGGCGTCGCAGGCCACCACCGGCACGTCGCTCGAGATCGCCAAGGCGTCCCGGACGTCCTGCGGGTCGTGGTACTGCATCCCGTCGAAGCAGTTGATGGCCACCAGGTACGGCAGCCGCCGGTGCTCGAAGAAGTCGATCGCCGCGAAGCAGTCGGCCAGCCGGCGGGTGTCCACCAGCACGACCGCACCGATCGCGCCCCGCACCAGTTCGTCCCACATGAACCAGAATCGGGTCTGACCCGGCGTACCGAACAGGTACAGGATCAGGTCACGGTCGATCGAGATCCGGCCGAAGTCCATGGCCACCGTGGTCGTCGTCTTGCCCGGCACCTGCCGGGTGTCGTCGACGCCCACGCCAGCGGAGGTCATGATGGCCTCGGTGGTCAGCGGCGTGATCTCCGAGACCGAGCCGACCAGCGTCGTCTTACCGACGCCGAATCCACCGGCGATAACGATCTTCGCCGACGTCACGCGCCCACTCGGGTTCGGTGGGCGGTGCGACATGTCAGAGCCTGCGAAGTCCACTCAGCACCCTCTCCAGCAGTTCAGTGCCCACCGCGTCGTCGGAGTCGTCCAGGATGGTCGGCTCGTGGACCGCGACCAGGCCGTCCGTCGCCATGTCGGCGATGAGCACCCGGGCCACACCGAGCGGGAGCTGCATCCGCGCCGCGATCTCGGCGAGCGATTGCACGCGTCCGTCACACAGCGCGGCGATGTACTGGTGTTCGCGGCCACCACCGTTGCCATTGGCAGTGGTGCGGCCGCGCACCGTCGTCTCGACGAGCGCCTCCAGCGCGATGTCGAGCCGGGGACGGGTTCGACCACGGGTCACGGCGTATGGACGGACCAACGCTCCGGTCGGTTCGTCACGATCGGCCATGTCGCCGCTCACCTCCTTCGCACCCCGTACCGGCTCCCACCGGTGGAACTCGTCGTTCTTGTCGTTTCAGTTGCGCCGACCGCACGATCGGCGAGGCGTCAGCCCAGCATGCCCGCGGCCGCGCGCGGCTGCGGGGTCAGGGCGTCGCCCACCCGGTCGACCAGTAGTGCCATCTCGTAGCCGACCTGCCCGACGTCGGAGCTGCGGGCCGCCAGCACTGCGAAGGACGAACCATCCGAGATGGACATCAGGAACAGGAAGCCATTGTCCATCTCCACGACGGTCTGGAGCACCGCGCCTCCCTCGAAGCAGCGGGCCGCCCCCTGGGTCAGGCTGACCAGACCGGACGCGATCGCGGCGAGCTGGTCTGCCCGGTCCCGCGGCAGGTCCCGTGACGACGCGAGGAGCAGGCCGTCCGCCGAGACGGCGACCGCATGTGCGACACCGGGCACCCGGTCGGCGAAGTTGGCCAGCAGCCAACCAAGATCCTGCGTAGTTGTCATCCTTCTTGCTCCTTCTGCCCGCTCCCGGCCGCTGGGCCTGAGCCAGACTGCGAGGATTGCTGCCCTCCCGGAGTCGCCTCCGGGCTGGTCGGGTTGTCCGAGGTGCTACGCCCTCGCTGCACGCCCCGATGGTAGGCGGAGAGCAGGCCACGGACCGCCTCCGGGGAACGTCGCTGGACCGAGGTGGCGGGCTTCTCCACCGCGCCCGGCACCAGCTGCGCCATCGGCTTGCGCTTCGGCAGACCGGTCGTGGTGGTCTCGTTCACCGGCACCGCGGTGGCCGCTGCCGAGGCGGCACGCCAGCCGTCGTCGGCGGCGGTCTGCCAGCCGTTGGTCTGCGATTGGGGCCGGCGGTTCGGCAGGCTCTCGGCGAGGCCGGGGCGAGCGCCCCCGTTCGCTGTCGACCCGTTGTCCCGCGGCGCTCCTCCGGCCGTCGGAGTGTCTGCCATCGGCGTGTTACCTGTCGTCCCGGGTGATGTCTTGTGGACTGCCCCACCGTTGGCCTCGACCGCCGCGAACTGCTGGGTCGCGTCACCGCCACCGCCGTTCGCCGCCGGCTTGTCGCCGGCCGCGGCCTCATCCGCACCCGGACGGCGGGTACGGAACCAGGCGGACTCGAGCTCCCGGAAGATCGGCAGCTCCATGGTCTCGTCCGCGTACCGCTGGCGGTTCTGGGCCTGCGGCTGCTGCGGTGCCGGGCGGGTCTGCGCCGGCGGCGACGCCTGGGCCTGCGGGGCCTGAGCCTGCGGGCCTCGGGCCTGCGGGGCCTGAGGCTGCGGGGCTCGGGTCGGCTGAGCCTGAGGCGCCGGAGCCGACTGCTGGGCCGCGGTGCTCGGCTGGTCGCCGGGGCGCGGCACCCGGGGCAGCTCCGTCGTCATGTCCAGGGCGGCGGCGAGCCGCTC
>NZ_MUZA01000140.1 GCF_021442385.1 Micromonospora sp. MH99 | reverse complement strand
GCGCACGTCCCGGCCCAGTGGGGCGGCCAGCCGGCCCCCGGCTCGTTCCCGCCCGGCATGATGCCGCCCGGCTACCCGGCGGCGCAGCGCCCGTGGGCCACCCCGCCGGCCCGGCGCGGCGAGCCGACGCAGCGGCCGGCCAGCATGACGCTGCTCTACATCTGGATCCTGCTCTTCGGGTTCGTCGGCACCCAGTTGGCGTGGACGCTGCGGCCGTTCTTCGGTGACCCGGGTCAGGACTTCTCGCTCTTCCGCAGCATCGACGGCAACTTCTACGCGGAGATCCTGCGGACGATCGCCAACCTCTGACCCCTCGACTACCGGGAAAACCCTGGTTGCCGCCCTTGGTTACCGAGAAGTAACGTCGGGCTATGACCATCGACTCCCGCCAGGTGGCGGCCGGCATCCTGGAAGCGGTGCCGTTCGCCCGGACGCTCGGCATCGAATTCGTCGAGGTGGCACCGGAGGCGGACGGCGGGGTGCGGGCCGTCGTCCGGCTTCCCGACACGCCGGCCACCCACAACCACATCGGCGGCCCGCACGCCGGGGCGATGTTCACGCTCGGCGAGACGGCCTCCGGCACGGTCGTGCTGGCCGCCTTCGGGCAGCTGCTCGACCGTTGCGTGCCGCTCGCCGTCCGGGCCGAGATCGCCTACCGCAAGGTGGCCCGGGGGCCGGTGCTGGCCACCGCGCGGCTCGCGCGCCCCGCCCCGGAGGTGATCGCCGAGCTGGAGTCCGGTCGGCGGCCCGAGTTCGCCGTCGAGGTGGAGATCGCCACCGAGGACGGCACGCCCACCTCGGCACTGACGGTGATCTGGACGTTACGGCCGAACTGAGCCACGCCACGGGCGGCCGAAAACGGGTTTGCGGGCCCGGCCGGGTGGTTAGATTCGTACCGTGCTGGGCCTACCTGCTCATGTGACCGCCTGTCTCTTCGATCTGGACGGTGTGCTGACGCAGACCGCCCGGGTGCACAACGCCGCCTGGACGAAGACGTTCGACGAGTTCCTGCGGCAACGCGCCACGACGACCGGAGAACCCTTCCAGCCGTTCGACCCCGGCCCGGACTACAACCGCTACGTCGACGGCCGGCCCCGCGCCGACGGCGTCCGGTCTTTCCTCGCCTCCCGGGGCATCGTGCTTCCCGAGGGCACCCCCGACGACCCGCCGGACGCCGACACCGTCAACGGTGTCGGCAACCGCAAGAACGTCCTGCTGCTGGAACAGCTGCGCACCTCCGGTGTCGAGGTCTACCCGGGTTCGGTGCGCTATCTGCGGGCGGCGACCGCCGCCGGGCTGCGTCGGGCGGTGGTCACCGCGAGCGCGAACGGGCGCGAGGTGGTCGCCGCGGCCGGCCTGGAGGACCTGTTGGAGGCGCGGGTCGACGGGCTCGTGGCCCGCGAGCAGAAGCTGCGCGGCAAGCCGCAGCCCGACACCTTCCTGGCCGGGGCCAGGATCCTCGGAGTGGACCCCACCCAGGCCGCCGTCTTCGAGGACGCGCTCTCCGGAGTGGCCGCCGGCCGGGCCGGCGGTTTCGGGTACGTGATCGGTGTGGACCGGGTGGGACAGGCCGACGAACTGCTCGCACACGGCGCCGACATCGTGGTGAAGGATCTCGCCGACCTGCTCGACGTGGGCGACGCCGACCCGCCGGCACCACGTCCCGCGGGCGACACCGCTGGCCGGACGCCAACCGGCGACCGGGGTCTCGCGTGATCCGGGAACGGGCCTATCCCGTCGAGCCCTGGCACATCCGGGAGACCCGGCTGGACATGGACGTGCTCGCCCAGTCGGAGTCGGTCTTCGCGCTCTCCAACGGGCACGTAGGTCTGCGCGGCAACCTCGACGAGGGCGAGCCGCACGGCCTGCCCGGCACCTACCTCAACTCCTTCTACGAGCTGCGTCCGCTGCCGTACGCGGAGGCCGGCTACGGGTTCCCCGAGTCCGGGCAGACAATCGTCAACGTCACCAACGGCAAGCTGATCCGGCTGCTCGTCGACGACGAACCGCTCGACGTCCGCTACGGCGAGCTGCTGTCGCACGAGCGGGTCCTCGACATGCGGGCCGGCACCCTGCACCGGGAGCTGCACTGGCGCTCGCCGGCCGGCCGCGAGGTCAAGGTCCGCAGCACCCGGCTCGTGTCGTTCACCCAGCGGTCGGTCGCCGCGATCAGCTACGAGGTGGAGGCCGTCGACGGCCCGCTGCGGCTGATCGTCCAGTCCGAACTGGTCGCCAACGAGTCACTCCCGGCGCAGAGCAAGGACCCCCGGGTCGCGGCCGTGCTGGAATCGCCGTTGCAGGCCGAGGAGGAGCTGACCACCCCGGACGGCGGGCAGCTGATCCACCGCACCAAGGTCTCCGGGCTGCGGGTGGCCGCCGCCATGGAGCACGAGGTGCACGGCCCGGACCACACCACAATCGAGTCCGAGGGGTACGAGGACTGGGTACGCACCACCATCGGTTGCGTGCTCCGCCCCGGCGAGAAGCTGCGGGTGGTCAAGTACCTGACGTACAGCTGGTCCAGCCGCCGTTCCCTGCCCGCGCTCCGCGACCAGGTCGGCGCGGCGCTCGCCGGGGCCCGACTGGACGGCTGGGACGGCCTGCACCGGGAGCAGCGCAACTACCTCGACCAGTTCTGGGACGCGGCCGACGTGCTGGTCGAGGGCGACCCGGAGATCCAGCAGGCCGTGCGGTTCGGTCTGTTCCACGTGCTCCAGGCCGGTGCCCGAGCCGAGCAGCGGCCGATCTCGGCGAAGGGGCTGACCGGTCCCGGCTACGACGGGCACGCCTTCTGGGACACCGAGATGTTCGTCCTGCCGGTGCTCACGTACACCCAGCCGAGCGCGGTGCGCAGCGCGTTGCAGTGGCGGCACAGCACGCTCGAGCAGGCCCGGGAACGGGCCGAGACGCTCGGCTTCAAGGGCGCCGCCTTTCCCTGGCGGACCATCGAGGGGCCGGAGTCCTCCGGGTACTGGCCGGCCGGCACCGCGGCGTTCCACATCGCCGCCGACATCGCCGACGCGGTCCGCCGGTACGTGCTGGTCACCGGGGACACCGTCATGGAGCGGGAGATCGGGCTGGAGCTGCTGGTGGAGACCGCCCGGCTGTGGCGCTCGATCGGGCACCACGACCGGCACGGCCAGTTCCACATCGACGGTGTCACCGGCCCCGACGAGTACACGGCGGTGAAGAACGACAACGTCTACACCAACCTGATGGCCCAGCGGAACCTGCTCACCGCCGCCGAGGTCGTGATGCGCTACCGCGACGAGGCGTTCCACCTCGGGGTCACCGACGAGGAGGCGGCGAGCTGGCGGGACGCGGCCACCTCGATGCACGTGCCGTACGACCACGAGCTGGACGTGCACCAGCAGGTGGAGGGGTTCACCCGGCTGCAGGAGTGGGACTTCCCGCACACGCCCGCGGAGAAGTACCCGCTGCTGCTGCACTACCCGTACTTCGATCTGTACCGCAAACAGGTGGTCAAGCAGGCCGACCTGGTCCTGGCCATGCACTGGCGGGGGGACGCGTTCACCCCCGAGCAGAAGGTGCGCAACTTCCTCTACTACGAACGACGGACCGTCCGCGACTCGTCGCTGTCGGCCTGCACCCAGTCGGTGCTGGCCGCCGAGGTGGGCCATCCCGACCTGGCGCACATCTACCTGCGCGAGGCCGCGCTGATGGACCTGCACGACCTCAACGAGAACACGCGCGACGGCGTGCACATGGCCTCGCTGGCCGGCGCGTGGCTCGCCCTGGTCAGCGGGCTCGGCGGGCTGCGCGATCACGACGACGAGCTGTCGTTCGCGCCCCGACTCTCCAGCCGGCTCACCCGCCTGGAGTTCTCCCTCCAGTGGCGCGGGCTGGCGCTGCGGGTGGACGTCCGGCCGCACCAGACGACGTACTCGCTGCGCCACGGTGGCCCGGACGACGTCGTGGAGCTACGCCACCACGACCAGATGCTGCGCGTCACCTGCGACGAGCCGGTGACCGTGCCGGTGCCGCCGGCCGAACCCTCGGGACCGCCGCCGGAGCAGCCACCGGGTCGGTCGCCGCTGTTGCGGCTGCCCGAGCACGAGCAGTGACGGCCGGGGCGGGAGTGTTCCCGCCCCGGCCGCCACGCGCGTACGTCAGACCGGCTCGCCGGTCGAGGGCCGTCCGATGGCGTCCCGCGGCGCGGCCGCCTTGGGATCGTCGGGCAGCCGGGCCGAGGCGGCCTGGTCCCCGAAGTCCTGGTTGCGCTCCGCGTCCTGTTCACGCTGGGCGCGCTCGGCCATCTGCTGCTGCCGGGAGATCTGCTGCTTGGCCATGGTGATCCTCGCGATCCGTCGGGGCGCTGGTGCGCCGACACGGTCTGCGGTCGGTCGTCGCGTACCCGGCGGCCCACCCGGCAAACGCCGTCCCTGTGGTGCGACGCGGCGCCTGCGTGCACGTGCGACGCGGCGCCTGCGTGCACGTGCGACGCGGCGGCCTGCGTGCACGTGCGACGCGGCGGCCTGCGTGCACGTGCGACGTGGCGGCCTGCGGGCGCTGCGGCGTGGCGGGCGCGGGCTGCGTGCGCGTGCGATGCGGCGGGCCGCGGGCGCGCGTGCGTC
>NZ_MUZA01000014.1 GCF_021442385.1 Micromonospora sp. MH99 | reverse complement strand
GTCCCTGCCGGCCGCCGCGGCCCACCGCGCCGACCCGGGGGCCGAATGTCCGCCCGGCCAACCGGACTGCAACGTCTGGGACGACGAGCCCGGCACGCCGGGCGGCCCCGGCGGCGGAGGCGACAACGGCGGCGGGGGCGACTCCGGCGGCGGCGGGGGCGGCGGTGTCTGTCAGTGGGGCGGGCGGACGATCCCCTGCTACGACGACCTGCTGGGCTGGTTCAACAACGGTGACGGGTGCTACTACAAGCTCGCCTCGCCGCAGAAGCCGGCGCCCGAGGGTCAGCAGTGGTACGTGCAGACCTGCAACGGGGGTGATCTCGGCGCACAGGACACGGTGCTGCGTGACGGGCCACCGCCCGGCTTCGGCGCTCCGCCGGACCCGGAGGAGCTGGCCCGGCGCGCTCTCGCGTCGATCAAGCTGCTGCCGGCACGACTCAAGGTGGCACCTCGCAAGGACATCGGCCCCGGCCTGGTCGGCCTGCCGGTGTGGATGTGGGCCACCCCGAGCGCCAGCTACTTCGGGCCGCTGCACGCCTCCGCGTCCGACCGCGGACTGAGAGTCTCCATCGAGGCCAAGGTCGACCGGATCGTCTGGAGCATGGGCAACGGCGACACGGTCACCTGCACCAAGGCCGGCACTCCGTACGACCCGAACGGCAAGCGGGCCGGCCGCACCTCCCCGGACTGCGGCTACGACCACGGCTACCCGAAGGCCGGCACCTACCGGGTGGGGGCCACCACGTACTGGACGGTGCGCTGGTGGACCGACGACGGCGACGAGGGTGACCCGATCCCGCAGACCCGCACCAGCGGCACCGTGCCGGTCCAGATCAAGGAACTCCAGGTGGTGACCAGGTGAGTGAGCCGGTTCTGCGAGCCACACAGTCGGGAATGGAGATCGAACGGTGAGTCTGGCAACGCGTAACGCGACCGGGCCGGTGGACGCGCCGGTCAGCCCGCCCAAGGTGGTCCGGCAGCGCCGCGTCCGCCCGGGGCTGCTGGGTCTCGCCGTACTCCTGATCGCCCTCGGTGGGCTGGGTGCGGCGTTCGCGGTCACCTCGGTCCGGGCCACCGGCAGCTACCTCGCGGTGGCCCGTCCGGTGGAGGTCGGTCGGGAGGTCAGCGCCGCCGATCTGATCACCGTGCAGGTCGCCGGCGGCCAGGGGTTGCACCCGGTGCCCGCGGCACGGCTGAACGAGGTGGTCGGCAAGCGCGCCGCCGTGGCGCTGGTGCCCGGCACCCTGCTCACCCTCGGGCAGGTCACCGACGACCCACTGCTCGGCCCGGGTCAGCAGCAGATCGCGCTCGGCCTGAAGACCGCCCAGGTGCCGGCCCGCGCACTGCACCCCGGCGACAAGGTGCTGCTGGTCAGCACCCCGGACGAGAACGCCACCGGGGCGGCGGCCGGCGCGGGCACCCGGTTCGCGGCCACCGTCATCGACATGGTCAGCCCGACGGACGACGAGAAGGTGCTGTACCTGGCGCTGCTCATCCGGGACGTACCCGCAGTGGTGGCGTTGGCCGCCCAGGAGCGGATCGCGGTCGTGCTGACCGAGGCGGCCTGAACATGGCGATCATCGCGCTGGTGTCCGCGAAGGGTTCGCCCGGCGTGACCACCTCGGCGTTGGCCTGTGCCCTGACCTGGCACCGCCGGCTGGTCCTGGCCGAGTGCGACCCCGCCGGCGGGTCGGTCCTCGCCGGCTACCTCGGTGGTCAGCTGGACGGGCCGCGCGGCATCGGCGAGCTGGCCGTCGGGGAGCTGCGCGACGGCAACCTGGAGACCGCGTTCTGGTCCCAGCTGGTCGACCTGGACGCGCCGCGCCGGGAACGGCTGCTGCTGCCCGGGTTGGTCGACCCGGCGCAGGCCGGCAGCGTCACCCCGCTCTGGCAGCGCTTCGCCGACTACTTCAACGCCCTGGACCGGGGTACCCCCGGCTACGACGTGCTCGTCGACTGCGGCCGGCTGCACGTCACCGGCCCACCGTGGCCACTGCTGCGGGCCGCCTCGGTGGTGCTGCTGGTAACCCGGGCCCACCTGCCCGACCTGTCCGGCACCCGGGCGGTGGTCACCGCGATCGAGCGGGACTTCGCCGAACACCGGGTGCCGCCGGGCACCCTGCGGCTGCTGCTGGTCGGCGACGGGCACGGGCGCGCGGAGATCAGTCGCGGACTGAAACTGCCGGTGATCGCCCGGCTGCCGCACGACCCGCGTACCGCAGGGGTGCTGGCGCTCGGTGGGACCGTGCGGTCCGGACGGCCGCTGCTGCGCGCGGCCGCCGCGCTGGAGGTGCCGGTCGGCGCGCTGCTGGAACGCCGGCGGGCGCGGCTGGCCTGGCCGGTGCAGCAGGGGGTGCCGGATGCGGTTTGAGCCCGTCTCCACCGACCCGCGTCAGCAGCCGCCGGCCGCGACGTCCACCGCGCCGCCGTTGGCCCCACCGAACGGCCGGCACCACCAGTCGGCTGCGGTGCCGCAGCCGATGCCCACGGCCGCGCCGCCGCCGGAGGTGGCACCCCGACCCCGGATGGACTTCCAGGTGGTCCGGGAGCTGCGCCGGGAACTCACCGAGCGGCTCACCTTGTGGCAGCGCGGCCGGGAGTTCACTGTCGACGAGGAGGACACCGAGCGGGCCCGGCTGGCCGTCACCGTGGTCGCCGAGTACGCGGACGCGGTCCGTCGCGCCGGAACACCGATGGCCGCCGGCGAGGAGCGCCTGCTGCTCGACCAGGTGACCGCCGAGCTGGTGGGGCTGGGCCGGCTGCAGACCCTGCTGGTCGACGACACCATCGAGGAGGTGCACATCCTCGGCTGCGACGTCGTGCGCATCACCCGGCACGGCGGTGGGGTGGACTGGGCCGAGCCGATCGCCGACAGCGACGCCGAACTGGTGGAGATCCTTCAGGCGGCGGCGCGGCGGGCTGGCGCGACCGAACGGTCACTGTCCACGGTGAAGCCGACCCTGGACCTGCAACTGCCCGACGGCAGCCGACTGGCCGCGGTGTTCCTGGTCAGCCACCGGCCGTATGCGGTGATCCGCAAGCACAACACCCTGGACGTGAGCCTGGACGACGTGGCCGGCGCCCGGGGTGACCTGGACGAGATGATCGACCCGCTGCTGCGCGACTTCCTGCGGGCGGCGATGCGCGCCGGGTTGAACATCATGGTCGCCGGGCTGGCCGGCGCCGGGAAGACCACGATCATCCGGGCGCTCATGAACGAGATCCCGCCCGACGAGCCGTACGTGCTGCTGGAGGAGAGCCGGGAGTTGTTGCCGGCCCGTCGCCGGGAGCGGCACCGGGCGGTGATGAGCTTCGAGGCGCGGGAGGGGCACGGCGAGCGCGGCTTCGACGGCCGGCCGGCGGGTGAGGTGACGATCGCCGACCTCATCCCGCTCTCGCTGCGGATGGGCGTGCTGCGGATCATCGTGGGCGAGGTCCGGTCCCGGGAGATCGTGCCGATGCTCCAGGCCATGACCACCAGCCGGGGTTCGATGTGCACCATTCACGCCCGTACCGCGGCCGGGGTGGGTGAACGGATCGTCGAGCTGGCGCTGGCGCACGGCCGGGAGATGACAGTCGACCAGGCCCGCCGGATGGCCGGCAACGCCCTCGATCTGATCGTCTACGTCACCGTCGAGGACGAGAGTGCGATCGGCGGCCGTAAGCACCGGTTCGTCTCGCACGTGGAGGAGGTGATCGGGGCCGGTGAGGCCGGACGGATCACCACCACCACCGTCTTCGGTCCCGGGCCGGACGGCCGCGCCGTCCCCCGGCACCTCCCGGAACGGGTCCGCGACCAGCTGCTGCGGGTGGGGTACGACTCCCGGCTGCTGACCCGCTGGATCGAGGCCGGTACGGGTGCCTGGCGGCGTCCCCGACAGACCCGACTGGCCCGGCGGTGACCTGATGGGGAACAGCCTGGAGTTGATCGCGGTGGTCTCCGGGGCCGCCTGTGTGGCCGGACTGCTGCTGGCTGTCGTCGCGCTGGTGGGCAGCCGTCGGCCCGCCGGGCCCGCCCCGGGAGCAGGGCCCGGGCTGAGCCGCCTCTGGCGTGGCTCCGGCGCCACACCTGCCGAGCGGCGGGCCTACCAGGCGCTGCTGCTCACCGCTGTGGTCGCCGGGGCGTTGGCGTTCCTGCTGACCGGGCTGCCGGTGGTGGGTCTGCTGGTGGCGGTGGCGGTGCCCGGCACGCCGTGGCTGTTCGCCGTGGGCAAGGCCGAGCAGCGGGCGATCGCCCGGATCGAGGCCGTCGGCGAGTGGACCCGCCGGCTCAAGGACGTCTCCGGTACGGGCCAGGGCCTCCAACAGGCGATCATCAGCACGATCGGCAGCGTGCCACCCGGCATCGAGGACGAGGTACGGCTGCTCGCCGCCCGGTTGCAGGCCGGCTGGCTGGCCCGTTCCGCGCTGCTGGCGTTCGCCGACGAGATCGGCGACCCGGTGTGCGACCAGGTCGTGGCGGCGCTGATCCTGCACCTCACCGACCGGGGTGAGCGGCTGGGCGACGTGCTGGGCTCGATCGCCGGAGCGGCGGCCGCGGAGGTGGCGACCCGCCGGGAGATCGAGGCCAAGCGCACCCAGCCCCGGTTCGCGGTCCGCTTCCTGACCGGCATGACGCTGGCGACGCTGGCGTACGGGCTGGTCAACACCGAATACATCACGCCGTACGGCACACCGACGGGTCAGGTGGTGATGGCCGCTCTCGGTGCCGCCTTCATCGGCCTGCTGGCCTGGGTGCGGTCGATGAGCCAGCCGCAGCGGCCGGCCCGGTTCCTGCCGGCGCCCGACCCGCAGGAGGTGATCGCGTGAGCGCGAGTGCCACCGTCCCCGGAAGGAGCCTGCGGTGATCGTCAACTGGCTCCTCGGCGTCGCCGTGTCTGGTGGAGCGGCGATCGGGTTGGGCCTGTTCCTGGTGATCCGGGAGCTGGTGCCGGCGACCCCCGCGCTCGGGCCGGCGCTGCGCCGCCTGCACCAGCCGCCGGGCACGGGGCGGGTGGCCGCTCCCGCCTCCCGTCGGCTGGACTGGCTGACCGGGCTGTCCCGCTGGTTGCGACCGCCGCACCGGCAGCTTGCCCTGATCGGCCAGACCCCCGAGCAGTACGCGCTGTCGGTGCTGCTGTCCGCACTCATCGGACTGGCCACGCCGACGCTGCTCGGGGTGGCGCTGTTCGTGCTCGGCGTCTCGCTGCCGCTTGTCGTACCGGTGCTGGGTGGCCTCGGCATGGCGCTGATCGCCGCTCTGCTGGCGCACCGCTCGGTGCTGGCCAAGGCGGACGCCGCCCGCGACGAGTTCCGCCAGGCCGTCTGCACGTACCTGGATCTGGTGGCCCTGCAGCTCTCCGCCGCGCACGGGCCGGTGCAGTCGCTGGAGCGGGCCGCCGCGGTCTGTGACGGCTGGGTGTTCGACAGGCTTCAGGAGTCGCTGCGGATCGCCCAGATGCAGATGCACGCGCCCTGGGACGAGCTGCGGGACCTCGCCGACAAGATCGGCATCCCGGAGCTGGGCGACGTCGGCGCGATCATGCGCTCCTCCGGCAGCGAGGGTGCGCAGGTGCACGAGACGCTGCGCAGCCGTGCCGACTCGCTGCGCGACCAGATCCGCACCGACAACCTGGCCCGCGCCGAGGGCGTGACCAGCCGACTCGACATCCCGGGCGCGCTGCTCGTCTTCGTGCTGCTCGGCTTCGTCGTCTATCCGTTCATCGCCCGTGTCTGATCCGCCCCCCGAGAAGGAGTACGCCATGTCCATCCTCACCTACCTGCACGTCGTGGTGACGACGCGCTTCGCCGAGCTGCGGCGCGACGGCGAGCGGGGCGACAGCCCGGTACCGACCGCCGTGATCATCTTCGGTCTGGTCTTCGTGGCGACAATCGTCACCGGCCTGGCCCTCGGCAAGGCCAACGACTGGATGAAGGCCATCCCGAGCCACACGAACCCGAAGTAGCCGGCAGATGCGCCGAGCCGCGTTCGCAAGGTGGCGCCGGGCGGTTCACGCCGCCCGGTGTCGCCTCGTGGCCGGCGACCGGGAGCGGGGCGCCAACCCGGTGGAGCTGGCCGTGGTGATGCCGTTGATCCTGGTGCTGCTGTTCGCCTCGCTCCAGGTCTCGGCCGTTTTCCTGGCCCGCTCCACGGCGTTGAACGCCGCCCAGAGCGGGGTGAACGCCCAGCGGCTCTACAACGCGTCCGACGGTGCCGGGACGGCAAGCGCCACCCGGTTCCTGTCCAGCACCGGCGGCTGGCTGCTGGGCTGGAACAAGGCCGGCGGCCCGAGCTGTGTGACCACCGATGTCGAGGTGACCTGCACGGTGACCGGCCGGTCCCTGTCCGTGGTGCCCGGCGTGGACTTCGAGGTCGAGCAGACCGCGCACGGGACGGTGGAGCGGGTGACCCCGCCGTGAACCGGCCCGCCGAGCGGGGCTCGGTCTCCATCGAGGTGGCGGTGCTCGCGCCCGCGTTCATCGCGCTGATGGTGCTGGCCGGCGTGGCCGGTCGCAGCGCGGTGGCGGCGGAGGCCGTCGACGCCGCCGCACACGACGCGGCCCGCGCCGCCTCGATCTCCCGAAATCCGGCCGACGCCCGCGAGGAAGCACGCGAGGCGGCTCAGCAGCAGCTGGACTGGCGCGGGCTGAATTGCACCGGCACTCCGACCGTGACGTTCAGCGGCACGGTCGGAGGCGCCGTCACCAGCTTCGACCGGGCCTACCGCAGCGCGCTCGGCCAGGATGCGACGGTCACCGTCACTGTCGCCTGCCGGGTGTCCTTCCGGGATCTGCGCCTCTCGGCGGTGCCCGGCATGCCCAGCGAGAACCGCATCGAGGCCAGCTTCACCTCACCACTGGACCGCTACCGGAGTCGGGGATGAACGGCCGTACGCTCTCCGCCGACCACGGCCGGGTCAGCATCTTCCTGGCGGTGGCGATGGTCGGCGTACTGGCCATCGTGGGTCTCTCCTTCGACGGCGCCGGCCAGCTGCGCACGCTGCAACGCGCCGACAACCTGGCCGCCGAAGCGGCCCGCGCGGGCGGGCAGGCCATCGACCGGGCCACCGCGATCGAGGGCGGGCCGACGCGGATCGACCAGCCGCAGGCCCGCGTCGCGGTCGCCAACTACCTCTCCGCAGCCGGCACCACCGGCCACACCGTGAGCTTCCCGCAGATCGCCGGGGAGACAGTCGTCCGGGTACGCGTCACGATCACCTACCGACGCTCGATGCTCGGGCTGTTCGGCTTCGCCGACCGGGTCACCGTCACCGGCGAGGCGACCGCGCGGGCCATCACCGCAGGACCGTAGGAAGGAAGGCCGCCATGTCCGCATCGGGTCGGTCCGTCGTACGGCGGACCGGACGCGTCCTCACCGGCGTCGGCGCACTCGTCGTGCTCTTCGCGCTGGTGGCGGGTGCGCCGGTCGCGCTGCTCGCCTTCGCGGGCAATCCCCTGCCCGACCATCTGCCCACCCTCGCCGAGGTGGGCACCGTCCTGACCAGCCGCGACGACGGGCAGCTCTTCCTGCGGGCCCTGGCGCTGGCCGGCTGGTTCGGCTGGGCCACGTTCGCCTTCTCCGTGGTGGTGGAGCTGGGTGCGCAGATTCTGCGCAGGCCGGCGCCGAAGTTGCCGGGGATGAGCCGCCAGCAGAAGGCCGCCGCCGCGCTTGTCGGTTCGGTAGCGCTGATCCTCGCGGCCAGTCCGGCCGCCGCCAGCGCCGCGGCGGTCTACACCGGTCCGGCGTACGCCCAGTCGAGCGCTTCGACAAGCGCCGCCCGGCTGCCCGACGGTGGGTCGCTCGGGATGGCCGGTAGCGGGCCGCTCGCGACGACGGGCAGCGGGCCGCTCGGGCTGGTCGCGCCGGGTGGGCCGAGCGCCGGCGACCAGGCGGCGCCGGTGTACCGCGTGGCGCGGGGCGACTACCTCGGCGAGGTGGCCGAGCGGTACCTCGACGAGTTCGGCGACTATCGACAGCTCGCCAAGCTGAACCGGCTGGACGACCCGGACCGGATTCGCCCCGGCCAACTGCTCCGGCTGCCGACGGAGGCCGCCGACCAGGGCGCCCGCACGCACGCCACAGGCAAACTCGTCGGCCGGCCCGCCGCGCCCAAGCCGCCGGCTCAGCGACCGGCGCCCGAGCGGACCGCGCCGGAGCGGGCGGAACAGGCGCCCCCCGCCACCGCCGGTGCCGCCCCCCGGATGGCCGCGGCTGCCCGCGCACCCCGACGCGGCGCGGGTCGGAGCAGCGGCAGCTCCCGCAGTGGTCGTCGGAGCAGCGGCGCCGCGTGGGCCGCCAGCCGTGCGGCAGCCGCCACCGAGAGCACGGCACCGCCGACCGGAGGCCCGGCCCCCAGCGGCGTGCCGGCCCGGACCGGCGAGGAGGGCTGGGCTGGCCCGGCGGGCTCGACGGGTCAGGCCGGCTGGACCGGCCGTGAACAGCACGGCATGGGTGCCGACGGCTCCGGCTGGGATGCCGTGCCGGACGAGCCATCGAGCGGTCGACACCGACGAAGCTGACCGGCCACGCGGCGGCACGCGGCGGCACACGGTCTGGAGAGCGACATACCTCAGAGGTATATCTATGACTCTGGGGTACGTCAGCCGAGACCAACACCGCTCCGGCGGCGCGGAGACGCCGACGGCGTCCAATGACAGCAACACCAGCCCGACCGCGCGGAGACGCCGACGGCATTCGATGAGGGCCACACCAGCCCGACGGCGCGCGGGAACACCGACGCCGTCCGGCCACGCTCAGCGGAGCGCGTCAGGGCAGGCGGGTCTGCAGGACGCCGTCCTGGATGCGGGTGGGCAGGATCTGCTGGTCGTTGCCGGAGGGCCCCTGCACGACCTCGCCGCCGTTGAGCCGGAAGGCGCTGCCGTGCCACGGACAGACCACGCAGGCGTGGCCGTCGATCTCCTGGACCTCGCCCTCGCCGAGCGGTCCGCTCTGGTGCGGGCAGCGCTCCAGCATCACGGTGACCTCGTCACCGTGGCGGTAGAGGATCACCGAGATGTCGTCGTCGACCTCCCGGGTGATCAGTGTGCGCTGCGGCAGGGTGGCCATGTCGGCAAGTGAGTGCCAGCCGTCGCTCATCCGGTGCAGCTCGGACACGCTCTGGTTGACCTGGGCGCCCTGCTTGTACGCCAGGTGGCCTCCGATGTACGCGCCGAGGCTCACGGCGGAGAGGCCGAGGAAGCCGAGCGCCCGACCGACACCGTGCCGCCCGGACAGCCGCGCCGCCAACGAGCCGGCGTAGAGGCCCACGCCCACGGTGTTCGCGGCGGCGTGCACCAGGCCGACCCGACGCTGGTCCCGGGAGAGCGCCGCCCAGTCGTTCAGACCGGCGACCGCCGCCGGCAGCGCGCTGACCGTGCCCAGGCCGACCAGCACGGTGGCCGGCCGGCGCTGCCCCGGCATCAGGTCCAGCACGGCGGCGCTGATCCACGCGCCGACCGGCACCTGCACCATCGCCGGATGCAGCGGATGCCCCAACGTCACGCCGTGCAGCAGGTCCCGCAGCCGCCGCGGTCGCAGCGTCCCGAGAACCACCTTCTGCAGACGGTCTCCCGTGCGGTCCAGCCGGGAGTCCTGCTCAACTTTCGTCAATAGCGCTCGCACAGGTACCGACTTCCCGGCGATCGCCATCACAAACCGACCACCGGCGACAAACCTGCCGCGTCCCCCGTACGCGCCGATCTTGCACTTTCTGTCCCGACGAACCAGGGCACAAGCCGCGATCCGCCGACCGAAAGTGCAAGATCGACGGGGCGGGAGGGCGGGGGTGCGGGGGTGGGAGGTTCGGGGTCATGCTGGGGGGATGGGTGTGCGGGTGGAGCGGGTGGGGGCCGTCAGCACGGTGATCGTGGATCGTCCGGAGGCTCGGAACGCTGTGGACGGGCCTACCGCGCGGGCTCTGGCGGACGCCTTTCGGGCCTTTGAGGCGGACCCGACGGCGGCGGTGGCCGTGCTCTGGGGCGCCGGTGGCACGTTCTGCTCGGGCGCCGATCTCAAGGCGATCGGCACGCCCAGCGGCAATCGGGTCGAGCCGGAGGGAGACGGCCCGATGGGTCCGACCCGCATGGCGCTCAGCAAGCCGGTGATCGCGGCGATCTCCGGGTACGCGGTGGCCGGCGGCCTGGAGCTGGCGCTCTGGTGCGACCTGCGGGTCGCCGAGTCCGACGCCACGCTCGGGGTGTTCTGCCGTCGCTGGGGAGTGCCGCTCATCGACGGCGGGACGGTCCGGCTGCCCCGGTTGATCGGGGAGAGCCGCGCGATGGACCTGATCCTCACCGGGCGGGCGGTGTCGGCCGACGAGGCGTACGCCATGGGGTTGGTCAACCGGGTGGTGCCGCCGGGCCAGGCGCGGGCGGCGGCCGAGGAGCTGGCCGCGGCGATCGCCAGGCATCCCCAGACCTGCCTGCGCAACGACCGGGCGGCCGTGCTGGCCGGCGCTGGACGGCCCGAGGCCGAGGCGCTGGCGACCGAGTTGGCGTACGGGATGGATTCGCTGGCCACCGACGCGGCGGCCGGCGCGGCCCGGTTCGCCGCGGGCGAGGGCCGGCACGGCACGACGCCGCCGGGAGGGTGGGACCCCCCGACGGCGTCGGCTACCGGCCAGCTCAGTTGCGGTTGATGGTGAAGGTCGAGGTGGTGTTCCGGATGTCCACCGCGTTGTTGCTCAACTGCAGGTTGTTGAAGGTCACCGACCCGACGGCCGGCCCCTGCCCGGACTCGGGCATCTCGTTCACCCAGATACCGAAGCCGGACTTCGCGTCGTAGGCGTCACCGCTCTTGCGGGCGCCGCTGATCGAAATGTTGGTGAAAACCGTGTCGGTGACCGGGAACTGCGGCTGCCCACCGACGTAGTTGGTCTGGAACATGATGCCGCTGTAGGTCGGGTCGACGATGTCCACGTCGCTGACCCGGATGCCCTGGAACACCTTCGAGGCGGAGAAGACCCAGATCGCCGGGAAGGTCTGCGAGCCCCAGAAGTGCCCACCGGCCCGGACGATCGAGATGTTCTCGAAACGGGTCGGCGGACTCGCGCCGAAGCCGTTCATCGGGTAGCCGAAGTCGAGCGAGCTGATGGTGATGCCGGAGTAGACGAGCGTGTCCGCGATGTAGATGTTGCGGAACGTGTTGCCGTAGCCGCCGTAGACGGCCACACCGGCGGCCCGCCAGGTCAGGGTCGACGACAGGTTCTCGTAGATGTTGTCCCGCATGTCCGCGCCGCCCGCGTCGATCGCCGAGAACAGCGCGAAGCTGTCATCGCCGGTGGCCCGGGCGTCGTTGTTGCTGACCAGGTTGTTGGTGCTGCCGTTGGTCATGTTGATGCCGTCGGCGAACAGGTTGCGGATCCGCGAATTCTTGATCGTCATGTAGTCGGTGTTGGCGCCCCAGTAGAGGCAGACCTGGTGCTCGGCCCAGATGTTGTCGATCACGATGTTCGACACGTTGGCGAAGTCGAACACCTTGCCCGGGCCGTCGATGCGCGAGGTGTAGTTGCCGAAGTAGGCGAAGTTCGCGAACGACGATCCGGCCGCCGAGTTCTCGGCCCGGAAGCCGATGTCGGTGTTGTCCTGGCCGGAGGGGGCGTTGAACCGGGTGTACCAGGGCCCGGCGCCGGTCACCTTGACCGCCTTGCCGTACACCTGGAACTTCGACGAGGTGGAGTAGTTGCCGGCGGGCAGGTACACCCCGATCAGGTTGCCGGTGGTGTCCATCCGCACCCGGTCCAGGGCGTTCTGCACGTCCTGGTGGGTGAAGCCGGCCGGCGTCACGTAGCGGGCCGAGTCCGGGTTCGCGATCGGCGAGACCTGCTCGGTGTTGATGAAGTCGATCGCGTAGTTGGTGGTGTTGGCCGCGTCCTTCTGGAGGCGGATCTTGCTGCCGGCCGGCACTGTCGAGTTGAGCATGACGTTGGCTTCGTCGTAGATGTGCCGCGGTCCGCCCGCGCTCGGCGAGTTGCCCGGGCTGGTTTCGTTGCCGTACAGCCAGGCGTAGCGGGATGTCAGGTCGATCGCCTTGTGGAAGGTGCCGTTGACGTAGATGTTCAGCGTCGAGTTGATGCCCCCGCCGCCGGACGCGTCCGGGATGGAGAAGCGGGTGACCAGCGTGTTGGTGCTGGCCCGGGTGGTGAACTCGACGTAGCTGCCGGTCGAGTTGAGGGTCACCGCCCGCCGGCCGGACGCCTCACCGGCCAGGTCGCCGACGGTCCGGTTCGGGCCCACGACGGCCGCGCCGCCGCCGACCACGCCGTCCTCGGCCTCGTACATGTCGTACGGCATGTTGGCGCCGCGCCCGACGAAGAGCGGACGGTCGCTGCTGTTGTTGGTCTGCTTGACCGGCAGCTCGTTGGCGTCAGCGGCGAGCACGACCCGGACGGTGTACTTGCCGTTCGCGGCGGTCCAGGTGCCCAGGTTGACCGGGCCGACGGTGGCCCCGGCGTTGATCACACCTGAGTACGAGCCCGTCAGGGTCCGTACCACGGTGCCCGACTCGTTGAGCACGGTGAGCGTGATGCCGTGCGACCCGGACGCGGACGCCACGCTTCCGGCGTTGCGGATCGACACGGAGAAGGTGACGGTGTTGCCGGCCGACGGGTTACCCGGTGACCAGGCGACCGCCGAGGCGACCAGGTCACTGGTGGCGACCGGGCTCACCACCAGCGGGCTGGGGTTGGTGTAGCTGTTGTTGGTGTCGTCGATCTCGACGACGGTGTTCGACTCGTCGACCTTCGCGCTGAGCGGGTAGCTGCCCGCGTCGCGGGTGCCGATGCTGGCGCTGACGGTGGTCGACGCGCCGGCCGCGAGGCCACCGACCGACGCGGTGCCGACCCGGGTGGAGCCCAGGTAGAAGTTGACGTTGGTCGCGGCGGAGGCCGCCGAGCCGGCGTTCCGCACGGTCGCGGAGAGCGTGACGGTGCTGGTCTCCACGGGCGCGGACGGGCTGAACCACATCCCCGTCACGGTGAGGTCCGGGTTCGGCGCGGCAGTGCCGAAGACCTGGAACTCGGCCACCTGGCCGGCGGGGGCGCCGGTGTTCGAGGCGATCGAGAGCCGTACGTCGGCGGCGGTCGCGGAGACCGGGATGGTCACCGTGTTGCCGCTGCCCGGGTTGAAGGTGTAGTTCGTCGCGCCGACGAGCGTGGTGAAGGTCGACGAGCCCTGGTCCCGGCCGAGGACTGTGATGTTCTGGGTACGCGTGCCCCACGCCGAGTCCGGGTTGAGCTTCAACACGACCTGGCTGAGGCTGGCGTTCGCACCGAGTTGCACGGTCAGCGTGCTCGGGTTGCCGTTGCCCTCCCAGTAGGTGGCCACGTTGTTGTCGTTGGCGTTCGTCGCCACGAACGTGTGCACGAAGCCGGACGCGGTGATCGGCTTGCCGACCGCCAGGTTGGTCCCGGTGGGCGGGTTACCGGTTCCGGTGCGGGTCACCGTGTTGCTGTTCGACGACTGGTTGCCGGCCGCGTCCTTGGCCCGCACGTAGTACGAGACCGTGGCGGTGTCCGCCTGGCTGTCGGTGTACGTCAGCGTCGAGCCGCTGACGCTGCCGCGCAGCGCGCCGTTGGCGTAGACGTCGTAGCCGGTCACCCCGACGTTGTCGCTGGACGCCGACCAGGTGAGCCGGATCTGCCCGCTGGCGGGCTGGGTGTACGCCAGGTTGCCGGGGGCGCTCGGCGCCTGGGTGTCGGTGCTGCCGCTGGCGCCGTACACCTCCACCTCGGAGAACTGCGCGGCCGGCCAGCCGGTGTTGCCGGTGACCTGCACCCGCACGTAACGGGTGCTGGTGGCGGTGAAGCTGACGGTCGCGGTGTTGCCGCTGCTCGGGTTGAAGGTGTAGTCGGCGGACGACTTCAGGGTGCTGAAGGTCGAGCCGTTGGTGGATCCGAGCACCGACAGGGTCTGGGTGCGGGTCTGCCAGTCCGCCGAGGGCGGCAGCTTGAGCACCACCCGGTCCACGTTGACGGTGGCGCCCAGGTCGGCCTGGATCCACTGCGGGAACGCGTTGTTGGCGCTCTCCCAGTAGGTCGTGGCGTTGCCGTCGTTGGCGTTGCCCGCCACGTAGTTCTGGTTGTAGCTGCTGGCGCTCATGGTGGCCGAGAGCCCGGCGAGCAGGGCCGCGCGGGCGGAGCCCGCCGGGGCGGAGGCGGGCGTCGCTGCCGGTGCCGCGGTCGCGGGGGTGACGGCGGGAACGGCGGCGAGGAGCAGTCCGGCGAGCGCGCCGGCGAGCAGCCGTCGGCGGGCCGGCGCTCGGCCGCCCGGGTGGGCGGAACCGGGCGAGCCGGTTCGCGGGGTGCCTCGGGTGGTGCCGTTTCTGGACATCGGTGGCTACACCTCTTTCGGGGATGGTGTGGGGTGCGTTGCCCGGTGACGGGTGCAGGGGTACGCCCGTCGTGCCGCGACAGGTGGGGGACGGTGCGGTGTGGGACGGGTGTGGGCGGGCCGGCGCCGCGCTGCGCCGGGCTCCCGACCGGTGGCCCCCGCCCCGCTCGGGCGGGGGCCGTCGGCCTAGCTGGAGTAGACCTCGAACTCGCTGAGCTGGCCGGCGGGCCAGCCGGTGTTGCCGGTGACGGTCAGCCGCAGGTACCGCTGGCTGGTCGCCGTGAAGGTCACGGTGACCGTGTTGCCGCTGGCCGGGTTGAAGGTGTAGCCGGCGGACGACTTCAGGGTGCTGAAGGTCGAGCCGTTTGTGGAGCCGAGCACCGACAGCGTCTGCGTACGGGTCTGCCACGCGGACGACGGCGGCAGCTTCAGCACGACCCGGGACACCGAACGGGTGGCGCCCAGGTCCACCGTCAGCGACTGCGGGAAGGCGTTGTTGGCGCTCTCCCAGTAGGTGTTGGCGTTGCCGTCCACCGCGTTGGGCGCGGCGTACACGTCGGAGTGGCTGGTCTCGGTGATCGACCGTCCGGCGGCGAGGTTGCCACTGGGCGGGGGCGTCGTCGGCGGGGCGGTGGTCGGCGGGGCCGTCGTCGGGGGTGCGGTGGTCGGCGGCGGCGTGGTGGCGGTTCCGCCGTACACCTCGACCTCGCTGAGCTGGGCGGCCGGCCAGCCGGTGTTGCCGGTGACGGTGACCCGGACGTAGCGGCGGTCACCGGAGGGCAGCGGAATCGACACGGTGTTGCCCGTGCCCGGGGCGAAGACCCGACCGGCGGACGACGCCAGCGTGGCGTACGACGAGCCGTCGGTGGAGCCGAGCACCGACAGCGTCTCGGTGCGCTGCTCCCAGCCGGCGGGCAGCTTGAGCACCACCCGGTCGACCGAGCGGACCGCACCCAGGTCCACGGTGATCGACTGCGGGAAGGCGTTGTTGGCGCTCTCCCAGTAGGTGGCCGCGTTGCCGTCGACGGCGTTGCCCGCCGTGTAGCTCTGGTTGGTGCTGGTCGCGGTCGTCGACCGGTTCAGCGCCAGGTTCCCGCCGGTGGGCGGCGGCGTGGTCGGGGGCGGCGTGGTCGGGGGTGCGGTGGTCGGTGGCGGGGTGGTGGGGCCGGTGGTCGGCGGGGTGCTGGGGCCGCCACCCCACTGCGGCTCCGGCCACGGGCCGCAGTACGGGGTCGACGTGTACCAGCCCGAGTTGCCGGAGCCCTGGGTGATCTGGAAGCCGCCGCCCACGCAGTTGTGCATCGGGTTGCTCTGCGCGATGTTGGTGGCCCGCACGTTCGTAAACGACACCTGGCTGGGTGCCTGCACCTGGAGCGCGTACGTGCCGGCGCCGTCGATCCGTACGTTGGTGAGGTTGATCCCGCTGGTCTGGCCCTCGATCCAGTGCAGCGCGGCGTACGAGCTGTCCAGGATGTCGGTGTCGGTGATGTTGATGGTGGCCTGGCTGAACGCCTCGTTGAGGGCGGAGAACCAGATCGCCCCGACGCCGAAGTTCCAGTTGTAGTCCGAGTTGCCGTTGCGGATCAGCGTGTTCCGGGCGATCGTCCAGGTGCCCCGGACCGCGGTGTCACCCTGCACGCCCGGGTAGCGGTTGGCGACGTGGATGCCACCGCCGTTGGTGAGCGAGTCGGCGGTCACGTTGTCGGTGATCTTGATGTCCCGGCCGCCGTAGCTGACCAGGTGGTTCGCCAGCAGCGTCACGCCGATGGTGTTGTGCGTGAAGGAGTTGTTGACGTTCGGCACACTCTGCGCCCACATCGCCAGGGCGTCGTCGCCGGTGTTGCGCACGAACGTGTTGGTCACCGTCGAGTTGGTGACGCCGGTGTGGAAGTTCACCCCGTCCGCGGTCTGGTCCAGGATCCGGCTGTTGCGGATGGTGAAGTTGTCCATCGGGCCGTCCATCCACGCCCCGACCTTGGTGTTCTCCAGCCACAGGTTGTCCACCACCGAGTTGGTCATCGCCCCGCCCAGGGCGTTGACCTGGTCCTCGTCCACCCGTTCGCGGATGTCGCCGATGATCGCGAAGTCCCGCAGCGTGACGTTGCGGCTCGGCCCGCCGGCCTCGTGCGACCGGATCTCACCCGTGTAGCCGCCGCCGGGGACGTACTTGCCGTAGATGCCGGCGGCCCGCTTGCGGTCGGTGGGGTGCCGCCCGCCGAGCACCGAATACCACGGGCCCGCGCCACGCAGGGTCACCCCGTCGACCACCACGTGGTCCCAGAGGGTGAAGGTGCCGGTCGGGATCCAGACGGCACGGCCCTGGGCCTTTCCGGCATCGACCGCAGCCTGGAACTTCGCTGTCGAATCGGTCGCGCCGCTCGGGTCGGCGCCGAAGTCGGTGACCACGTCGATGACACCGGAGGGTTTGGTGATCGCCGGAGCGACCAGCTCGAAATCGGCGAGGTCGATCGTGAAGGACGGCGACTGGGCGGTCGAGGAGACCTGGAACCGGATCTTCGTGCCGGCCGGGTAGGTGGTGCCGAACATCGTCCGGGTCTCGTCGTAGAAGTGGTGCGGGTTCGTGTCGCCCGGGTTGTTGTTGAACGGATATCCGCCGTAGTACCAGCCGTACCTCGACGTCACCGGCACCGACTTCAGCAGCGTGCCGTTGGCCCGCAGGTCGAGGGCGGCGTCCCGGCCGGTGCCGGAGGGGCTGTCCGGCAGGCTGTGCCGGAAGGTGACCGCGTTGGCCGGGGCGGTGAGCGTGAACTCGACGTACTCGCCGACGGCGTCGAGGGTGACCGCCTCGCGGCCGGACGCCTCCGACGGCAGCGTGCCGTAGCGCCGGTCCGGGCCGATCTTCGTGCCGTTGTGGGCGGCCTTCTCGGCTTCCTGTTCGAGAAACGGGACGGTGGCCCCACGGCCGGAGATGTCGAAGGGGGACAACCCCGCCGCCGAGGCCGGGGTGGCACTGCCGGTGACCGCCAGGACGGTCAGCGAGGTGGCGGCGAGCAGGGTGGCGGCGATCGCGGCCAGCCCGGCGCGCGCCGGGTGTCGGAGATGGTGCGGGGTGGCGGTGGTGTGGTTGGCCATGAGCTGCGCTCTCCCTTTCGTCAGGCAGGCCAGGTCCCCCGTGTCGGTGCGGCGTGGCGGTCCCTCGTACTCCTTTCTCGGGCGCGGTGCTCGGGTGGTGCGGTGCCGGCGGTCGGGACGGGACCGCCGGCACCACGTCGGTCGGATCAGGTCAGGGCGGCGGCGTCCGCGCGCGGTCCGTCCACCTCTTCGGGGGTACGCAGCCAGACGGCCGTGTCCGACGGCAGCAGACCGTCGTCGAGAGGGCCACTGGCCAGCAGCAACTCCCCGTCGGCGGGCAGCGGCACCGCCCCGTCGGTGAGGTTGACCAGGCAGCGGAAGCCACCGCCGCGGCTGAACGCCAGCACCCCGTCCGGGGCGGGCAGCCACGTCAGCTCACCGTCGCCGAGCGCCGCCTCGGCCCGCCGGAGGTGGATCGCCGCCCGGTACAGCTCCAGCATCGAGGCCGCGTCGCCGGTCTGCGCCAGCGCCGTGCGGTCCTTCCAGTCGGCCGGCTGGGGCAGCCACGGCGCGGCGGCACCCTCGGGGCTGAACTCGAACGGCGGCTCGTCCCCGGCCCAGGGCAGCGGCACGCGGCAGCCGTCGCGACCGGGGTCGATCCGACCGGAGCGTTCCCACATCGGGTCCTGCCGCAGCGCGTACGGGATGTCCTCGACCTCCCACAGCCCCAGCTCCTCGCCCTGGTAGACGTAGGCGGCGCCGGGCAGCGACAGGGACAGCAGCGCGGCGGCCCGGGCCCGGCGGGTGCCCAGCTCCAGGTCGGTGGGGATCCCCTCGCGCTTGGCCGCGAAGCTGAACGTGGTGTCCGCCCGGCCGTAGCGGGTGACGTGCCGGGTCACGTCGTGGTTGGAGAGCACCCAGGTGGCCGGCGCGTTGACCGGCGCGTGCGCGCTGAGCGTCCCGTCGATGCTCTCGCGCAGCGCCGAGGCGTCCCACGCGCAGCCGAGGAAGTCGAAGTTGAACGCCGCGTGCAGCTCGTCGGGGCGCAGGTAGTTGGCGAACCGCTGCCGGTCCGGCAGCCACACCTCACCGATCAGCGCCCGGTCGGCGTACTCGTCGGCGACGCGACGCCAGCCCCGGTAGATGTCGTGCACCCCGTCGAGGTCCTGGAACGGGTGCGGCCGGTCCGGCTCGACCTCGGGCAGCGTCCCGTCCTTCACCAGCAGACCGGCGGAGTCGATCCGGATGCCGTCGACGCCCCGGTCGAACCAGAACCGCAGGATGTCCTCGAATTCGGCCCGCACCCGGGGGTGGTCCCAGTTGAAGTCCGGCTGCTGGGGGGCGAACAGGTGCAGGTACCAGTCACCGGGCGTGCCGTCCGGGTTGGTGGTGCGGGTCCAGGTCTCGCCGCCGAACTCGCCGACCCAGTCGGTGGGCCGCTGGTCACCGTTCGGGCCGCGACCGGGACGGAACCAGAACAGGTCCCGCTCGGGCGCTCCCGGGCCGCCGGCCAACGCGGCCTGGAACCACGGGTGCGCGTCGGAGCAGTGGTTGGGCACCACGTCGACGATCGTCCGGATGCCGAGGTCGTGCGCCTCCGCGATCAGCGCCTCCACCTCGGCGAGCGTGCCGAAGACCGGATCGATGTCGCGGTAGTCGGACACGTCGTACCCGGCGTCGGCCATCGGCGACGGGTACCAGGGGCTGAACCAGATCGCGTCGACGCCGAGCGCGGACAGGTGGTTCAACCGGGACCGGATGCCGGCGATGTCACCGATGCCGTCGCCGTTGCCGTCGGCGAAGCTCCGGGGATACACCTGGTAGATCACGGCTCCACGCCACCACGGACTTCTGTCAGCTGTGGACACGAGCACCTGCTTTCTGCGTCAGTACGTCGGCGGGTTCGCCGCAGGGAGATATGTGTCGGGACGAACTGTCGTCGTTCGTCGCGCGGGTGGATGCGGTCGTGGGCTATCCCTTGATGCCGCCCGTGGTCAGACCGGACATGATGTTCCGTTGGAAGATCAGGAAGATGATGACAGTCGGGATGGCGGCGATGACCGACGCGGCGATCACCACGTTCATCGGCGTACCACCGGCGAAGGTGTAGATGCCGACACTCACCGTCCGGGTCTCGGGCGACGGCATGACCAGCTTCGGCCAGAGGAAGTCCTTCCAGACCGCGGTCACGGCGAAGATCGAGACGACGCCGAGAATGGGACGCGACAGCGGCAGGATGATCGACCAGAGCGTGCGCAGCGACGACGCCCCGTCCATCAGGGCGGCGGCCATCAACTCCTCCGGGATCGAGTCGAAGAACCGCTTCAACAGGAAGATGTTGAAGGCGTTCGCGACCATCGGCAGCCAGATCGCGAACGGCGAGTCGAGCAGGTTGATGTGCAGGATCGGCAGGTCGAGCACCGTCACGTACTGCGGAACGATGAGGACCATCGCCGGGATCATCAGGGTGCCCAGCATCAGGGCGAGGATCGTGTTGCCGAAGATCGGCCGGAGCTTCGACAGGGAGTACGCGGCTGCGCTGTCGAGGACGAGTTGGAACAGCACCGCCCCGATGGCGTAGTAGAACGTGTTGAACAGCAGCTTGGCCAGGGCCAGGTTGTTCCACGCGTCGATGTAGTTCTGCGGCTGCGGGTCCTTCGGGAACAGCGACGGCGGGGTCTGCGCGATCTCCTGGCCGGACTTGAGCGCGCCGGTGACCATCCAGTAGAGGGGCCCGAGGAAGACGAGCGTGAAACCCGCGACGACGACCACGAGCAGCGTCCAGTAGATGACCTTGCCGCGCCCCCGGCTCAGCTGGGAGTGGGAGATGAGGGTCCGGGTACCGGAATCCTGTGCCATTGGGCGCCGTCCTAGTCCTGTTTCGCAGTCAGCCGCACGTAGACGGCGGAGAAGCCGGCCAGCACCACGAGCATGATCACGCCCAGCGCGGCGGCGCCGTTGAGGTCGTTCTGGAAGAACCCGTGCTGGTAGATGAGGTACGCCACCGAGGTCGCGGAATCCTCGGCGCCCGCGCCGTTGGCGAGGATCAGCGGCTCGATGAAGAGCTGCATCGTCGCGACGATCTGCAGCATCGCCAGGAGCGCGAGAATCAACCGGGTCTGCGGGATCGTGACGTGGCGGATCCGCCGCCAGATCCCCGCGCCGTCGAGCTCCGCCGCCTCGTACAGCTCACCGGGAATGTTCTGCAACGACGCCAGGTAGATCAGCACCGCGCCGCCCATGTTCATCCAGGTGGACGCGATCACCATGGCCGGCATGGTCATCTCGGGCGACTGCATCCACTGCGAGGTGGGCAGGTGCAGTGCCTTCAGGATCGCGTTGAACAGCCCCGCCTCGCTGGGGTCGTACGCGTAGAACTTGAAGAGGAACAGCGCCGAGGCCGGCGGCAGCATGACCGGCAGGTAGACCAGGACCCGCAGGTATCCCTTGGCGTGGCGGAACTCGTTGAGCAGGATCGCCACGAAGAACGGCACCGCGTAGCCGAGCACGAGCGCGAGGACCGTGAAGTAGAGCGTGTTCTTCCAGGCGGGCCAGAAGCTGGGGTCGGCGATGAGACGGGAGTAGTTGTCCCAGCCCACCCAGGTCGTCTCGCCGCGCCTGGTCCGCTGGAAGCTCATGACGATGCCGCGGACCATCGGGTACCAGGAGAAGACCACGAAGCAGAGCACGGCGCCGATCAGGAACGCGTGCCCGGTGAGGTTGTCCCGTACCTTGCGGCCGAGGCTCGTGCGCTGCGGCCCTGTCGCGTACGGCGACATCGGGCGACCCGGTTTCCTGGGGGCCTGGGGGACGGCGGTGATCGCCAAGGCAACTCCTGCGGAAGTCAGTGACGCGGACGGTGCGGCGCCGGGTGTGGGGGCCGGCGGACCAGCCCCCACACCTGCCGGTCAGCTCTCGGCGGCCAGGAGCTGGTTGACCTTCTCTTCGGCCGTCTTGAGCAGCGCGTCGATGTTCGCGTTCGGGTTCGTCAGCACCCCGGACATCGCGGCGTCGAGGACCGCGTAGATCGCCTGCGCGTT
Organism: Micromonospora sp. MH99; assembly: GCF_021442385.1. GTDB lineage: Bacteria > Actinomycetota > Actinomycetes > Mycobacteriales > Micromonosporaceae > Micromonospora. The sequence continues at coordinate 103,182 of NZ_MUZA01000014.1, read as the reverse complement.
GCGGGGCTCACCCTTGATCGGCACCGGGGTCGCCTCGAAGATCGCGAAGTTCGCGGTGTCGACGTTCGCGTTCGCCTTACGCAGTTCGAGTTCCTGCTTCTGCGCGTCGCTGCCGTTGGCGAACAGCAGCGGCTGGGGCAGACCCACCGGGTAGTTCTGCGGCTTGGCCCGGACGTAGTCGAACTGACCCTTGCCCGGCGTGAGCTTCTGGTAGGCGATCCACTTCAGACCGGCCTTGACCTGCTCCGGAGAGAGGTCCTTCTTGAAGAAGTAGCCCTCGCCGCCGCCGAGCGTGCCCTTCGCCGGACCGTCCTGGCCGGGCAGCGGAGCCATCGCCCAGTCCTGGAACTTGCCCTGGAACTGGCTGACGATCGCCTGGGTGGCGTCCGGGGCGCCGATGAACATGCCGACCTTGCCCGCTCCGGCGTTGGTCAGCAGGTCACCCCACTGGAGCAGCTGGCGGGAGCCCATGCTGTTGTCGCCGTACCGCATGTCCTTGATGTTCTGCAGGACCTGCTTGCCCATCGCGTTGTTGAAGTCGGCCTTCTTGCCGTCCGGGGTCAGCACCTGGCCGCCCTGCGAGTAGAGCAGCGAGGTGAAGTGCCAGCCGCCGGTGTTGCCGGCGCTGTACTCGGAGTAGCCGGCGATGCCGTTGCCGAGGGCGGAGATCTTCTTGGCGGCGGCACGGACGTCGGCCCAGGTCTTGGGCGGGTTGTTGACGTCGAGCCCGGCCTTTTCGAACAGGACCTTGTTGTAGACCAGGCCCATCGAGTAGTTCTTCACCGGGACGGCGTACAGCTTGCCGCCGTCGGTGAAGGCCTCCTTGAGCGCCGGGTCGACGCTGTCCCAAGTGGGGATCGTGTCCTTGTTGACGACACCGGTGATGTCCATCGCCTGACCGGAGTCGAGCACCTGCTGGAGATCGGTCATGTACCCGTAGAACACGTCGGTCACCGTGCCGCCGGCGAGGCGGGCGGTGAAGTCCGGCGGGTTGTTGCACTGCTCGCCGACGCTCACGCTCTTGACGACGATGTCCGGGTTCTGCTTCTGGAACTCGACGACGTCGTCGTTCCAGTTCTTCAACAGCTCTTTCTGGGCGCCGACCGGCTGGCAGTCGACAGTGATGGTGACCTTGCCGCCGGCGGTCGTGTCCTTGTCGTCGCTCTTCGTGGAGCATGCCGTGAGGCTGAACCCCAGGCCGGCCACGAGCGCCAGCGCCGCAGCCCTTCGGTATTGCGGTACGGACATCTGTCCATCCCTTCGGGAACGGGTGTCTCCATGAGATGCGCTGATCTGCGGTGATGCGACCTGACGCCCTGTAGCTGCGCCGGAGCCAGGTGTGAGTGGAGTCACTGTAACGAGGGCGACTCATTTCAGCAAGGTGTCGACGGGGTTTTGAAAAGACACGACATAGTTACGGCAGACACCGACAGTGACGTGTTTTGCGCCGGGTTTGATGGCTTTCCGGTTGGTCTGGTCCGCGGGTGATCCGGCAGTGCTCGCGCGCTGCGGACGACCACGAAAAACCGGCCGCCGACCGCGGGAAGCGGTCGACGGCCGGTGGGCGGTCGGTCTAGTACGGCAGGGGCACGCTCAGCGGCCGGGCGCGGGCGCCGTGGAGCCGCGAACCACCAGCTCCGGCTCGAACAGCAGCTCGTCCTGCAGGACGCCGGCACCCTCGATCTGGGTGACCAGCAGGTCCACCGCGGCCTGCCCCATCGTCTCGATCGGCTGCCGCACGGTGGTCAGCGGCGGGTCGGTGCAGGTCATGAACGCCGAGTCGTCGTAGCCCACCACCGAGATGTCCGCCGGCACCGCGCGACCCAGTCGCCGGGCGGCACGGATGGTGCCCAGGGCCAGCACGTCGCTCGCGCAGATGATGCCGGTCACGCCGCGTTCGACCAGTTTCGTCGCGGCGACCCGCGCGCCCTCCATCGAGAAGCTGGATCGCTCGACGCACTCCCGCTCGGCGTCGCCCCAACCCGCGGCCTGGACCATCGCGTCCAGCTTGCGACGGGACGGCACGTGCCCCTCGGGGCCGAGCACCATCCCGATCCGCTCGTGGCCGAGCGAACGCAGGTGCCCGTACGCCTGCTCCACCGCCACCGCGTCGTCGGTGGAGACCCGGGGAAAGCCCAACTCGTCCACACCGGCGTTGACCAGGACCACGGGAAGTCCACGATCGGTGAGCCGCCGGTAGTGGTCGTGCTTGGCGTCGGCGAGCGCGTACGAGCCACCCGCGAAGATCACGCCAGAGACCTGGTGGTCGAGGAGCATCTCCACGTAGTCCATCTCGGACACGCCACCGATGGTGCGGGCGCAGAGCGCCGGGGTGTAGCCCCGCTGGGCGAGGGTCCCGGTGACCACCTCGGCGAGCGCCGGGAAGATCGGGTTCTGCAGCTCGGGCAGCACCAGCCCGACCAGCCGGGCCCGCTCCCCGCGCAGCTTGGTCGGCCGCTCGTAGCCGAGCACGTCCAGCGCGGTCAGCACCGCCGTCCGGGTCGTCTCGGAGACCCCGTCCCGGCCGTTGAGCACCCGGCTGACGGTGGCCTCGCTGACGCCCGCCTTCTTGGCAACTTCAGTCAACCGCTTGGTCACGGCCGCAATCGTACGTCACCTGAATGAAAGAAATGAACAGCAGAATGGTCGAATTTTGCTGTCACGCTGTTGTGCCTCATCACCGTTCAGCGCCGTCAGGACAGGTTGCGCAGCGCGTCCTCGATGGCGCGGTGGAAGGTCGGGTACGCGTAGATCATGTGCCGCAGTTGACTCAACGGCACCGCCGCGTGCACCGCCACCACCAGCGCGGACAGCACCTCGCCACCGGCCGGGCCGACCGACGTCGCGCCGATCAGCACGCCCTGGTCGGCATCCGCGATGAGCTTGATGAAACCCTCGTCACCGACCTGGTGGATCCAGCCACGGGTCGAGCTGCCCAGCTTGGTGAACCCGACCTGCACGTTGATACCGCGCTCGCGGGCCTGCTGCTCGGTCAGCCCGACGGCCCCGACCTCGGGATCGGTGAAGGTCACCCGGGGCAGTGCGCGGTAGTCGGCGCGCGGCACGGTGCCGGCCGACCCGCTCGACCCGCTCGCGGCCAGCGAACTGGAGGCGCCCATCGCGCCGCCGACGACGCTGGCGGTTCCGCTGGCGTCGGCCCCCGCCTTCGCCTCCCGGGCGTGGGCCAGCAGATCGGCCACGACGATCCCCGCCTGGTACATGGCGATGTGGGTGAACGCCCCCTCGCCGGTCAGGTCGCCCACCGCCCAGATGCCGTCGGTGACGTGCAGGCGGTCGTCCACCGGCAGGTAGCGCTGGGTGGCGTCCACACCGACCGTGTCCAGCCCCAACTCCTCCAGGTGCGCCCGGCGGCCGGTCACCACGAGCAGCCGCTCGGCGGTGAACTCCGCCCCACCGCCGCCGCGCAGCGTGAAACTGTCACGGTCGTGCTCGACCCGTTCGGCCCGTACGCCGGTGTGGATCTCGACGCCGTCGGCGCGCAGCGCTGCGGCGGCCACCTCGGACGCCTCGGGCTCCTCGACGGCCAGCACCCGGTCCAGCGCCTCCACCACCGTGACGCGGACGCCGAAGCGCGCGAAGACCTGGGCCAGCTCCAGCCCGATCGCGCCCCCACCCAGCACCAGCAGCGACTCGGGCAGGTGCTCGACCTCGATCGCCTGGTGGTTGGTCCAGTACGGCGTGTCGGCCAGGCCGTCGATCGGCGGCACCGAGGGTCGGGTGCCGGTGCCCAGGACGACACCGTGCCGGGCCTGGAACACCTGGTCACCGACCCGGACCCGACCCGGGCCGTCGAGCCGGCCACTGCCCCGGACGAACCGGCCGCCCTTGCCGGTGAACCGCTCGACCGCGACCCTGTCGTCCCAGCTGTCGGTGGCCTCCTCGCGGATCCGCTTCGCCACCGGCGCCCAGTCCGGCCGGACCTGCGCCGTGCCCGCGAGCCCGTCGACACGACGCGCCTCGGCCAGCGCGTTCGCGGCCCGGATCATCATCTTGCTCGGGATGCAGCCCCAGTACGGACACTCGCCGCCGACGAGGTCCCGTTCGACGCCGACCACGCTGAGGCCGGCCTCGGCGAGCCGCCCGGCCACCTCCTCGCCGCCGACCCCGAGCCCCACCACGACCACATCCACCAGCTCCGGCTCCGCCATCGGAACAGCATCCCCCAGCCGCCCCACCCCGACCACCGGGGTCCGGGAAAGTCGGCACTCCCACCCCGTCCCACCGCCTACGGTGATCCGATGCCTGCACGCTTCGACCCCGTCCGGGACTGCTTCCACGACCTGCTCGCCTCCGGCCGGGAGTCCGGCGCCGGCCTGACCGTCTGGTACGACGGCCAGCCGGTGCTCGATCTGGTCGGCGGCTCCCGGACCGCCGACGGGCCGTCCGGCCGACCGTGGCGGCCGGACACGCTGGTCAACGTCTACTCGGTCAGCAAGCCGGTGGCCGCGCTGTGTCTGCTGCTGCTCGTCGACCGGGGGCGGGTCGACCTCGACTCGCCCGTCGAGAGGTACTGGCCGGAATTCCGCACCCCGGCCACCGTGCGGCAGGTGTTGTCACACACCGCCGGGCTGCCGGCCTTTCCGGTGCCCCGGCCGGCGGCCGCCATCACCGACTGGGCGCTGCTCGCGGGCGACCTGGCCGCCGCCGACCCCGAGTGGCCGCCCGGATCGCTGGCCGGAGAGCACGCCTGGACGTACGGCCACCTGGTGGGCGAGCTGGTCCGCCGGGTCGACGGCCGCGGCGTGGGCCGCTTCCTGGCCGACGAGATCGCCGGCCCGTGGCGGCTCGACCTCGGCTTCGGGCTGACCGCGACCGACCAGCGACGGTGCGCGGACCTGCGCTACGGCGACCCACAGTGGCCGAGCCGGAAGCTCGGCGAGCCCGGCTCACTGCGGGCCCGGGCGATGGGCAACCCGGCGGGCGGGCTGGACCTCGCCGTGCTGAACAGCCCCCTGTGGCGGGGCGCCGAGATGCCGGCGGTCAACCTGCACGCCTCCGCCGCCGGCCTGGGCCGGCTCTACGCCGGCCTGCTGGCCGGTGGCGTCCTGGACGGCGTACGGCTCTTCAGCCCCGGCCTCGTCGACGAGGCCACCCGGGTCCAGTACGACGGACCGGACCTGGTGTTGGACCGCCGGGTCCGGTGGACGCTGGGTATGCAGTGGGAGCCGGACGGCAGCTGGGGCATGGGTGGGCTCGGTGGCAGCAGCGCGTGGGCCGACCCGGAACGCGGCTACGCCCTCGCGTACGTCACGGCGCAGCTCGCGGAGCACGACCGGGTCGACGAGCTCGCCGAGGCCCTGCACTCGGTGCTCTGACGCACCGACGCCTCACCGCAACCAGACCGGATCGGTGCCGGGCACGGACAGCGGCGGCGGGTAGTCCACCGTGCGGCGGACGTCGTCGGGCAGCTTCCACGGCTGGTGGATGGCCTTGCCCGGCACCTGCGACAGCTCCGGCACCCAGCGGCGCACGTAGTCGCCGGCCGGGTCGTACCGCTCGGCCTGCCGGACCGGGTTGAACCCCCGGTACGGCTTGGTGTCGTTGCCGGTGCCGGCGACCCACTGCCAGTTGCCCGAGTTGTTGGCCACGTCCCCGTCGATCAGCCAGCGGAAGAAGACCTTCACGCCGGCCCGCCAGTCCTGCCCCAGGTGCTTGGTGAGGTAGCCGGCGGTGATCAGCCGCGCCCGGTTGTGCTGCCAACCCTGCGCCCGCATCTGCCGCATCCCGGCGTCCACGATCGGCATTCCGGTCCGCCCCTGCGCCCAGGCCGACAGGGCGTCGTCGTCGTAGCGCCACTCCTCCGTGGCGCCCCGCCGGTAGGCGGCCGTCGAGATCTCCGGGAACGCGGCGGTGACCTGGTAGTAGAAGTCGCGCCAGCAGACCTGCCGGACGAAGGGCCCGGACCGGTCGCCGGCACGGTTGGCCACCGACAGCGGGGACACGCAGCCGAAGCGCAGGTACGGGCTGAGTCGGGAGGTGTCGTCGCCGGCCATGTCGTCGTGCTGGTCGTCGTACCGGTCCAGCTCGGGCAGCCACTCGGTGAGCCGCTGTCGGGCCGGCCGCTCGCCGCCGACCGCCGCGTCCGGCGATTCCCCGGCCGGCGGTGCCGGCAACCGACCCACGCGCACCCCGTCGGGCAGCGCGATCCGGCGGGGTGCGGCCAACTCGTCGCGCCACCGCGCGGCCGACCACGCCCGGTGGTACGGGCTGAACACCCGGTAGTGGTCGCCGCCGCCGGGTCGCAACGCACCCGGTTCGACGACCGTCAGGCCCGGAAAGAGCCGCAGGCGCAAACGGTGCCGCTCACACTCGCCGCCCAGTCGCCGCTCCCGCCGACTGGCGTAGCGGCTGACGTCGGCGGAGAGCGCCACAGCTGTCGCGCCGACCTCGCCAGCCAACCGGATCGTCTCGGCCACCGGGTCACCGCGCCGCACCACCAGGTCGCCGCCGCGCTCACGCAGCGCGTCGCGCAGGTCGGCGAGCGCCTGGTGCAGGAACCGGGTGCGGTTGGCCGACAGCCCGGCCAGAGCCGGGTCGAGCACGTACAGCGGCACCACCCGGTCGAACGCCGCGCAGGTGGTGGCCAGCGCCGGGTGGTCGTGCACCCGCAGGTCGCGGGTGAAGAGCACGATCGCGGTGCCCGCCGTCACCGGGCCGCCGGCTGGACCGTCGGCCCGGGGATCGTGACCGGGGTACCCGTCGAGGTGAGCAGGGCGCGGGCGGCCACCGCCATCCGCCGCCGCTGTGGCACCAGGGCCCGGCGGGTGAAGACGTCGTAGTCCTGCGCGGCCACCTCGTCGAGGATGCCGCCGTAGAGCGCGTACGCGGTGCGCATGCACGCCTGCGACGCCGGCGCGAGCATGGTGATGCCGGGCGCGGCGGCGGCGTAGTGCGCCTGGGCCCGGGTCACCTCGTACTCGATCAGCTCGCGCGTCCGGGACGTTCCGCGCCCGCGGGCGCTGGCCTCGGCCAGGTCTTCGCGGGTGACGCCGAACTTCGCCAGATCCTCGTCGGGGAGGTAGGTGCGACCCCGGTCGAGGTCCTCGGCGACGTCGCGGATGAAGTTGGTGAGCTGGAAGGCGAAGCCGAGCTGGCGGGCCGGCTCGCGGGCGGCCGCCGGATCGGTGCTGCCCAGGATCGGCAGCATCATGGTGCCGATGACCGCCGCCGAGCCTTCCATGTAGTCGAGCAGGTGGTCGTACGTCGCGTACGACGTGACGGTCAGGTCCATCGCCATGCTCTTCAGAAACGACGCAAAGTCGTCCCGGTCGAGGTCGAAGATGGCGATCGTGTGCAGCACTGCCGGCAGCAGCGGGTCGTCGACCGGCGCACCGTGCAGACCCGCCACGAACCGGCTGGCCCAGTCGTCGAGCCGGGCGGCTCGCTCGGCCGGCGGCAGGTCCTCGGTGCGGTCGACGATCTCGTCGGCGTACCGCGTGAATCCGTAGAGGGCGTGTACATGTCGTCGTTTCCACGCGGGAAGCAACCGGGTGGCGAGATAGTAGGTACGCCCGTGACGTTTGTGCAGCTCACGGCAGCGCTCGTAGGCAGCGGTGAGATCCGTGTCCACCGGCCCTCCTCAATTATCGACGCACCAATCGACGCAACTCGTACCCTAGGGTACGCTCGCCCACATGGCCAACGACGCAGTAGCGGGCAACGCGACCCGTATGGCGCCGACCGGGCCGGGCGACAGGGACGATCCGGTCCGCGCCGTCCTGGCCGCGTACACCCAGGACCTGATCACGGCGGTCGACGAGACCCTCTCCACCTTCCTCACCGCCGAGGTCGACGCACTCACCGAGATCGACGCGGCCATGGGCGGCTTCGCGTCCGCCGCGCGCGAGGCCGTGCTGGTCGGCGGCAAGCGGATCCGGTCCACGTTCGCCTACTGGGGCTGGCGCGGGGCGGTCGGCGGCACCGAGCCCCTCCCACCGGTCCTGCCGGCGCTGGCCGCCCTCGAACTGCTGCACACGTTCGCGCTGGTGCACGACGACGTGATGGACGCCTCCACCACCCGCCGCGGCCGGCCCACCGCGCACGTCGCGCTCGCCGCGCAGCACGTCGCCGCCGGCCACCGGGGCGACCCGGGCCGGTTCGGCGAGGCGGCCGCCGTGCTCATCGGCGACCTCTGCATGGTCTGGGCCGACAAGCTGCTCGCCCGCGCCACCATCACCCCGGCCCGCCTCTTCGAGGTCCGCCGCTGCTACGACCAGATGCGCGTCGAAACCGTCGCCGGGCAGTACCTGGACGTGCTCGGCGAGAACGACCCGACCAGCTGGTCGGTCGACCGGGCGCTGCGCGTGGCCCGCTACAAGACCGCCAGCTACACGGTGCAGCGACCGCTGCTCTTCGGCGCCTTCCTGGCCGGGGTCACCACCGACACCGCGCTGGTCGCCGCGTACACCCGCTACGGCCTGGCGGTCGGCGAGGCCTTCCAGCTCCGCGACGACCTGCTCGGCGTCTACGGCGACCCAGCGGCTACCGGCAAGCCGGCCGGCGACGACCTGCGCACCGGCAAGCCGACCACGCTGCTCATGCTGGCGCGGCAACTGGCCACGCCCGGCCAGCTCCGGGCCCTGGAGCAGGCCGACGGGCAGCCGGTCGACCGGCTGGCCGACCTGGTCGCCGAGACCGGCGCGGTGGCCCGGGTGGAGCGGATGATCGCCGAGCGGGTCGGCGACGCCCTGGCCGCGCTCGACAGCGCACCCGTGGACCGGACGGCGCGTACCGCGCTGACCGGGTTGGCCACCGCCGCCACCAGCCGGCGGGCCTGATGAGCGATTCTGACGAGGAGGTGGTCACGTGCGGACGGTGACGGGACGGACGGACCGGGTGGTGGTCGTCGGCGCCGGGCTCGGTGGGCTGGCCTGCGCGCTGCACCTGGCCGGCAGCGGCCGACAGGTGACGGTGCTGGAGCGCGAGCCGGTCCCCGGCGGGCGCGCGGGCCGACTCTCCGTGGACGGGTACGAGTTCGACACCGGCCCGACCGTGCTCACCATGCCCGACCTCATCGCCGAGGCGCTCGGCGCGGTCGGCGAGGAGCTGCGCGACTGGCTGGACCTGACCCCGCTCGACCCGGCCTACCGGGCGTACTACCCGGACGGCTCGACCCTCGACGTGCTCACCGACACCACCCGGATGGCGGCCGAGATCTCCCGGGTCTGCGGGCCCCGGGAGGCCGACGGCTACCTGCGCTTCGTCGACTACGCCCGGGAGCTGTGGCGACTGGAGCGGGCCGACTTCATCGAGCGCAACCTGGACGCGCCCACCGACCTCATCACCGGCAACCTGCTCAAGCTGCTCACCGGCGGGGCCTTCCGCCGCCTCCAGACGAAGATCAACCAGTTCTTCCGGGACCCGCGTACCCAGCGGATCTTCTCCTTCCAGGCGATGTACGCCGGGCTCGCCCCGCACGACGCGCTGGCCATCTACGCGGTCATCGCGTACCTCGACTCGGTGGCCGGTGTCTACTTCCCCCGCGGGGGAATCCACGCGGTCTCCCGGGCGATGGCCGGCGCGGCCGAGAAGCACGGCGTGCAGATCCGGTACGACACGACGGTGACCCAGGTGCAGACCGCGAACGGGCGGGCCACCGGCGTGCTCACCGCCGACGGCGAGCTCGTGCCCGCGGACGTCGTGGTGCTCAACCCGGACCTGCCGGTCGCCTACCGGGACCTGCTCCCCGCCGCTCCCGCGCGACGCCTCACCTACTCACCCTCCTGCGTCGTCCTGCACGTCGGCTCACGACAGGGATATGCGAAGATCGCCCACCACAACATCCATTTCGGACGCGCGTGGAAGGGCACCTTCGATGAGGTCATCCGCAGGGGCGAGCTGATGACCGATCCGTCGCTGCTGGTGACCAACCCCAGCCGGACCGACCCGTCGGTGGCCCCACCGGACCGGCACACCTACTACGTGCTCGCGCCGGTGCCCAACCTCGACCGGGCGCCGTTCGAGTGGCGTGGCGACCTGACCAAGCGCTACGGCGACCAACTGATCGGCACCCTGGAGGAGCGCGGGTACGTCGGCTTCGGCGCCGGCGTCGAGGTGCTGCGGGCGATCACCCCCGCCGAGTGGGCAGAACAGGGGATGGCCGCCGGCACCCCGTTCGCCGCCGCGCACACCCTCTTCCAGACCGGGCCGTTCCGCCCGTCGAACCTGCACCGCGACCTGTCGAACGTGGTCTTCGTCGGCTCCGGCACCCAGCCCGGCGTGGGCGTACCGATGGTGCTGATCTCCGGCAAACTGGCCGCCGGCCGGATCACCGGAGAAGGCCGATGACGAGCCGCGAGGACCACCTCGTCGAGCTGGTCGACGACGCCGGGCAGGCCCGCGGGGACACCACGGTCGCCGCCGCCCACCAGCCACCGGGGCAGCTGCACCGGGCCTTCTCGGTGCTGCTGATCGACCCGGACGGCCAGGTGCTGCTGCAACGACGGGCCGCGGTCAAGACCCGCTTCCCGCTGCGCTGGGCCAACTCCTGCTGCGGGCATCCGCGACCCGGCGAATCGCTGACCGAGGCGGCCAACCGGCGGCTGAAGGAGGAGCTGGGCACCGGCCCGGTCGAGCTGACCGAGGTGGGCGTCTACGTCTACTACGCCGAGGACCCGACCTCCGGCCGCGTCGAGTTCGAGTACGACCACGTCCTGCGCGGCGAGTTCCTGCCCGCCGCCCCGCTGCGACCCGACCCGGACGAGGTGGCCGAGCTGCGCTGGGCCGACCCAGCCGCCCTGGAGGCCGAACTCGACCGCGACCCCCGGTCGTACGCACCCTGGCTGGGCGGGGTGGTGAACCGACTACTGCGCCCCTCGGGCACCCCGCCGACCTGGCCCGCCTCGAAACCATGCGGCGGTTGACCGCCGAGGGCGTGAGCCCTGCCGAGGCGGCCCGGTGGGCGCGGCAGGCACCGGACCGGACGCCCGCGGACACCGTCACCCGCAGCCGGATCCGCCCGCCCGGGCGCGACGGCGGGGGCGCCATCCCGGTGGGCCGCGCCGGCCCGGCCGCCCGGGGCCTGGCCCGCGCCGCCATGCGCCTGGACGCCGCGGCGATCAACGAGACCATCGCGCACACGATCGCCGCCAGCGGCGTCGTCGCCACCTGGGAGACCCTGCTGCGCCCCGTGCTCGCCGGCATCGGTGACCGGCACGCCGCCACCTCCGGCCTGATCGAGGTCGAACACCTGGTCTCCCGATGCGTGTCGGAGGCGTTCGCGGCAGCCAGCCAGGCCAACGCGCCCAGCGGCCCGGCCCGGATCCTGCTCTCCTGCGCCGACGAGGAGCAGCACACCCTCCCGCTGGAAGCGTTGGCCGCCGCGCTCGCCGAGGCCGGGGTGAGCTACCGGATGCTGGGCGCCCGCGTGCCGGTGGCCGCCCTCGTCGAGGCGGTCAACCGCACCGGCCCGGCCGCCGTGGTGCTCTGGTCACACACCCGGGCCACGGCCGACCCGGCCCAGCTCAGCGCGCTGCTGGCCGCGCCCCGCCGCCCGCTGCTGATCCTCGCCGCCGGCCCCGGCTGGCGGGCCGACACCCTGCCCGCCGGGGTGGTCCGGCCGGTCGACCTGGCCGAGGCGGTCTCGCTCGCGATGGCGGTCCGTGACTCCCTGGACCAGTCCCGGGAGGCGTGACCGGCCTGTCGGTCCCCCACCCGCTTCCACTACCGTCGGGACGTCCGCCTGCCCCGACCCCCGGGAGCGAACAGATGCAAGCCCGCGCCGCCCTGGCGTCCGTCCTCGCCGTGGTGCTGGCCTTGTCCGGTTGCGCTCAGCCAGACAGCACCATCCACGCCGCAGCCGGGTCGCCACCCGTCGAGTCGACCACCCCGACCGCGCCGACGACGCCCACACCGTCGCCGACCGCCACCCACACCAAGCCACCGAAGCCGCCCCTGCGACCGCTGCCGCCGAAGCTCCCAGCCGGGCTGCGGCGCACCACCGGCGTAAAGCCTGTGGCGTTGACCTTCGACGACGGGCCCAGCCCGGCCTGGACCCCGAAGGTGCTCGACCAACTGCGGTCGGCCCACGTGACGGCCACCTTCTGCGTCGTAGGCCTCGAAGCCCAGCGACACCCGGAACTGATCCGGCGGATCGTCCGTGAGGGGCATCAGCTCTGCAACCACAGTTGGCGGCACGACCTCGATCTCGCCCGCCGACCGGTGGCAGACATCAAGGCCGACCTGGTACGCACCAACAAGGCCATCCAGGCGGCGTCCCCCGGCACACCGGTGTCCTTCTACCGGCAACCCGGTGGCCGGTGGACACCTGAGGTTCTGGCCGTGGCGAAGGAACTCGGCATGCGCCCGCTGCACTGGGCCGTCGACCCGCAGGACTGGGACAAGCCGACCGCCGCCACGATCGCCAAGCGGGTCCACAACGCGGCACGCCCCGGATCCATCGTGCTGCTGCACGACGGGGGCGGAAACCGGGCCGCGACGCTCGCCGCCTGCCCGCACCTGATCGCCGACCTGAAGCACCGCTTCGGCATCGTCCGACTCCGCTAGATTGGCTCTGACCTGCGGTTATGCGGTGCACAGCGGCTCCACCGATACCGGTTTTGTCGACCAGCCCGGCATCACGTATGCTTTCCAAGCCTCCGGCGGGGCCGGATGGGAGCAAGTCCGCTTGAAGTTGCGAATGTGCAATGATGGCGGGGCCGCCCTCATCGTCTAGCGGCCCAGGACGCCGCCCTTTCAAGGCGGTAGCACGGGTTCGAATCCCGTTGGGGGCACGACCGGCGCAAGCCGGAGCAACACAAGCTAGGTCCTGTGGAGCAGTTGGAGTGCTCGCCGCCCTGTCAAGGCGGAGGTCGCGGGTTCAAGTCCCGTCAGGACCGCAGCGCTGACGCCGCGCCTCGCGCGGCGTTCTGCGTATCGGAGCAGGTGACCCTGCCAGCGGTTCATCCGGTTGGCGGGTAGCATGAGCCGAGCAACGCGGCCAGGTAGCTCAGTTGGTACGAGCGTCCGACTGAAAATCGGAAGGTCGGCGGTTCGACCCCGCCCCTGGCCACATAGCCTTTCGCCGGGCTACAGGAGCGCCGACCAGCGGAGACGCGGTCGGCGTTCTGCTTTCCCGCCGCATCCTGGCCCCGCGATCGTCCCCGCCTGGCCCGCGATCGTCCCGCCTGGCTCCGCGATCGGCTTGCCTGGCCCGCGATCGGCTTGCCTGGCCCCTTGATCGCCCGGCCTGGCCGTTGATCGACTCGCTTTCGCCGAAGTTGGGGTATCGCGGCCACCGGGATACCCCGATATCTCCGAACCCGAGTCGATCAAGCGCGTCGGCCGCACCGAGACGATGATCACTGGTCGTGGCGGCCCTGTTGGCGGTGCTGGGCCATTCCGCTCTGGATCGCCTCCCACACGCTGCGCCCGGCCTGCCGCAAGGTCTCTCCCGCCTGCTCGGCGAGTTGCGCCGCACTCTGAGCTGCGGCATGCGCCCCACTCGAAACACCACCGCCACCCTGCTGGTCACCGCTGGCCTGCCCGCCGCGATCCTGGCCACCACCACCGCCCTGGCCGCCTCGGCCTCCACCGCCCTGGCCGCCCTGGCCTCCGCCGCCCTGGCCGCCACCGCCCTGGCCGCCACCGCCCTGGCCGCCACCGCCCTGGCCGCTACCGCCCTGGCCGCTACCGCCCTGGCCGCTACCGCCCTGGCCGCCTTGGCCTCCACCGCCTTGGCCATCCGCACCCCGGCCACCGCCACCGTTGCCGCCCTCGACCTGATCGGCTCCGCCTTGCCTACGGCCCTGATCACCGCCGCCACCTTGGCCACCACCGGCCTGACCGCCGCTACCCTGGCCACCGGCACCCTGTCCGCCAGCGGCCTGCCCGGCGGGCTTGCCACCACCACTGCCCTGACCGCCCTGATTTCCGCCGCCGGACGCCCGGAACTCTCCAGAACCGGCGGTCGGCGAGCCACCCGGCTGATCGGCGGGCTTTCCGGGAGGCGAAGCAGCCGGAGCGGGTCGGTCTCCTCCCGGACCACCCCCCGGTTGCTGCCGGTCCTGACCCTCGGGCGGCTGCTGCCCCGTGGACCCCTGCCCCGCTGAGGTGGGGTGCGCCTGCGCGGAGGCCCGATCCACCGGCCACCGGCCCTCCAACCGAGACTCCGGCGGCTGACCTTCCGCCCGGTGCGACTCCGGCTGTTGACCTTCCGATGGGCGAGACTCCGCCGGCCGAGACTCCATCGGCCGGGACTCCGCCGGCCGGGACTCCGTGGGCCGGGACTCTGTTGGGCGCGGCTCGGCCGGGCGGGCGGGTCGTGCTCGCGTCTGGTCACCCAACTCGCCTGCCGCACCCGCCTGGCGGGCCAGCTCGTCGCGTACGCCGGAGTGCTGTGCCAGGGCGGTGACCTCGGCGGCGCCGGCGGCCAACTGCTGGGTGCTGCGGTTGACGTCGTCGAGCGCGCCGCTGCCCGCCCGGGCCAGGGATTCGATGACCTGCGGGTTGTTGTCGATCGTGTCGAGTGCCCGGCCCAGGAGTGTCACCAGCTGCTCCAGCCGTACCCGGAGCTGCGCCTCCGCGTGCACCCCGTCGATGTCCAGCTCGACGCCCTGCAGGTGGACCCGTACGCCGGCGTCGAGCTGGAGCAGGTTGGCCAGCCGGGCGCGCAGCGAGATGTCGGCGTCCAGCCCGTCGACGACCAGTCGGATCGAGTCGACCGACACCTTCGGGATGTCGAGCAGGACGTCCGGGTCGCCGGCGTTGACGTCCCGGTCCGGATTCCGCTGCTGCGCGTTCTCGCTCATACTCTCCCGCCCCCGTACGCCGACCCGGTCGTCCGGGCCGTTCGGCGCGGTTACCCGCTTTCCGGCGGGGCATCCCGTCCGTGACGGCTCGGCAACCCACTGTCTGGAACCGGGCACCTCGCGAAGCTGCACACCGAGGCATCAGCCGGTATGGTCCGGGCCTATGGGACAGGGGATGGCTGATCCGGCCGACATCCGGCAGGACCTGGAGCGGTTCTCCTTACGGTGCAGCCTCCTCGTCCCGGGTTCCGCCGAGCGGGCGTTCGCGGTCTTCACGGATGAGCTGACTGACTGGTGGGTCACCGAGTACACGTGGTCCGGTCCGGAGGCCCTCGCCGAGCTGGGCATGGAGCCACGGGCCGGCGGGATGCTCTACGAGATCGGCCCGTACGGCTTCCGCGCCGACTGGGGACGGGTGCTCACGTGGGACCCGCCCCGGCGGCTGGTCTTCGCCTGGCAGCTCGGCCCGGACCGGGTGCCGGTGCCGGACCCGGCGAAGGCGAGCGAGGTCGAGGTGCTGTTCCTTCCCGACGGGCCCGAACGGACGCGGGTCGAGCTGGAGCACCGGCACTTCGATCGGCACGGTGAGGCGGCCGAGGGGTACCGCAAGGCGTTGACTGCGGGCTGGCACGAGTTGCTCACCCGCTATCTCGCCACCGTGTCACGCGGGCAAGACACCGCCTGAGCGGTCGCGCGGCCACACAACCGCCTGAGCGGTCACGCGGCCCACAACCGCCTGAGCAGTCGCGCGGCCACCACAACCGCCTGAGCGGTCAGCGGTCGAGTTGTCGACCGGCCCGGCTGCCGTCCAGGTCCCGACCGCCCAGGTGTGCGCGGTTTCCGGCCTCCGCCCCGGAGCCGAAGCCCGTGCCGCCGAGCCGGCGTGCCGGTGCGGTCCGCAGTCGCGGGTACTCCTCGGTGAGCCGTCGCTGCACCCGGTCGGAGCGGTCGGCCAGCACCAGCGCCACCGACGGGCCGCCCGACTCGCCGGCCGCCGCCGACTCGGCCGCCCAGAGCCGGCCGCCGATCACTTCCGCGAAGCCGGCGAGCCAGGACCGTCGGAAGGCGGCCGGATGGTCGTCCGCGGGCACCGCGGTGGCGGCCAGGCCGTGTGCGGCCTGCACGAGCAGTGAGGTGAAGAGCAGGTCCACCCGTTCCAGGTCGCTGGCGAAGCCGAACAGGTGCACCGCGAACCCGTTGCCCTGCCGGCGACGGACGCAGCGGCAGCGCAGTGGCTCCGCGACCGCGGCGAGCAGGCCCACCTTGTCCCGGGCGTACGGGGCGACGATGTCGAGCACCCGGTCGCCGACCGGGTCGGTGGTCGGGTCCCGGACGGCGAGCAACGCCCTGTCGACGCCGTAGCGGGCGATCAACTCGGTCGCCTTGGCGGTGAAGGCCGCCGACTCGGCGGGTGTGCAGGCCGGGTCCTCGGCCTGGGCGAGCAGCTTGCGCACCTTGCTGAGCATGGCCTCGGACATGCACCCAGAGCTATCACACACGGCGGACGATCTGGGACCACGGTCGCATTGATCGATCAGTATCATCGTCACGATCAGCTCGACCGTCCTATACGGACGGTCATCCACCTGTTTCCGGAGGCACGCATGTCATCCCCGACCGCCCGCCTGCTCGCCGTCGCCACGGCCGCCGCCCTGCTCGCTACCGGCGCATCCGCTCAGGCCGCCGCACCGACCGCCCAGAGCGCCGACTCCACCGACTTCACCTCGGGGCCGAACCTCTTCGCTCCGCTCGCCACGTGTTACGGCGGGGCGGTCCGCTCCTTCTTCCAGACCGGCGGCTACGGCGGCCAGGCCGGCCCGTACCGCACCACAACCCGGTGCCGCGACATCAACGTACGCAACGCCAGCCCGTACGGCACCGACGCCTGCGTGATCTTCATCGACAAGACCGGCAACTGCAACTACTGGACCTACCTGCCGGCCAACTCCGGCTGGGTCACCGTGGCGACAAACGTCCGGGACGGCGTCAACTTCCGGGTCCGCTTCGAGAACGTCCGCTACGAGTACGAGCCGCTCGTCGCGTACCACGCCTTCTGAGCGACCCGTGCGGGCGCGGCACCCGACGGGGGCCGCGCCCCGCAGAGCGCGGTCAGCCGGCGCGGCTGCGCAGGGTGGCGATCGTCGAGCCGGCGAGCGTGAGCAGGCAGTCGGAGAGCAGCCCGTCGGCCGCGGCCGCACCAAACAGCGCCTCCCCGGTCGGCACGTCCTGGTTGGCGTACGCGCTCACGAAGCGTGCCACCCAGCGGGTGTCGTAGTCCGCCTGCTCGATGCCCGGGAAGTCCAGCGCGCATCCGGTGCTCGGCGCGGCGTCACCGACCATCGTCGCCGCCAGGCACCAGGCGACCCCGTACGCGCCGGGCAAGCCGGCCCGGTCGACGACCGCGTCGAACGCACCTGTCACCGCTTCCCCATCGCCGGCCAGCGCCGAGCGGAGCACGGCGGTCGCGTCGTCGAACGTCTGCTGTGGTAGGTCCGTCACCCAGCGCACAGTAGGACGGAGGGTCAAGGCCCAGCATTTCCGTCACTCTGCGTGTTCAACGCGAGCGACCTGCGCATTTCGCCACCTCCACGGTCCCGCCGCCGGCGTGGGCACGCTAATGTGCGCAGCGGACCTTCGCCGGAGGAAGGACGACCATGCTCGTATCACGCCGCTCGCGGGTAGCCACACTGGCCGCCTGCGCGACGATCCTGCTCGCCACAAGCGCTTGCGGGGATGACAAGGCCGAGGAGGGAAGCGCCCAACAGGTGCGCCTCTACGGCACGGACGGCAACATGCTCAACTCCTACCCAGCGGAGTTGAAGGAACGCGCCGCTCTGGTCGATGGGATGAAGGGGACGACGCCGCTCACCCCACTGCCCGACGACTTCAAGAGCCGGCTACGGTCCGTCGATCCGGCTCTGACGGACTACCTCTACGCCGCCGAGACGTACGACGCGGTGGTGATCGGTGTGCTCGCCGCCCAACTGGCCGGCAGCACCGACCCGGCCGCCATCGCCAAGCAGATCGTCGGCGTCACCAACAACGGTCAGCGGTGCGAGACCCCTGCCGCCTGCCTGACGTTGGCCCGGGCCGGGCAGGACATCGAGTACCGCAGCGTCTCGCTGACCCGCGCCGGTTTCACCGACAAGGGTGAGCCGGCCACCGCGAGCTACGCCACGCTGACCTTCGACGGCCAGCAGATCAACGACGGTAAGACCGAGTTCGTCGGCGCGGGCGCCGAGTCCGCGGCGAGCACCAAGACGCCGCCGAAGGCGAAGAAGGCCCGACCCGGTGACGCCGACGCCCAGCAGCCGCTGATCGTGGGCGGCCTGCTGCCGAAGACCGGTGACCTGGCGATCGCCTACCCGCCGATGGCGGCCGGCGCGGCGCTGGCGATCCGGGAGGTCAACGCCGCGGGCGGCGCCCTGGGCAAGCCGGTGACGTGGAAGGACGGCGACGACGGCACCAGCACGACGGTGGCCAAGGCGACCGTCGCCAAGCATGTGGCGGACGGGGTCAGCATCATCATCGGCGCCGGCGGCTCGGGAATCTCCCGGGAGGTGCTGCCGGACGTGGTCAAGGCCGGCAAGATCCTCTTTTCGCCGTCGAACACCGACGCCAGCCTGACCGACGTCGAGGACAAGGGCCTCTACTTCCGGACCGCCCCGCCGGACAGCCTGCAGGGTCGGGCGCTTGCCGACGTGATCCTCCGCGACGGGTCGCAGAAGATCGTCATCGTCGCCCGTAAGGACTCCTACGGTGAGGGCCTCCAGGCCACCGTCCGTGAGGAGCTGGAGAAGGCCGGCATCGCCGGCGACCGACTCAAGCTGCTCACGTACGACCCGCCGGCCGACGCCTCGGCGGCGCCGGTGGACTTCACCGGCGGCGCGAAGGAGATCAAGGAATTCGGCGCGGACGCCGTTCTCATCATCGGTTTCGGTGAGTCGGCCCAGGTGATCCGGGCCCTCGCCGACACCGGGGTGCAGATCCGGCACTGAGCACCACCGCGGACCGCGACGGCCGCACCGGCTTCCGAGCCGGTGCGGCCGTCCTGCGTTCGTGTCTCAGCGGGCTCGGCGGCGCTCCAGGAACTCGGTCATGCGGCGGTGCTTCTCCTCGTCCTCGAAGAGCACCGCCTGGCTGACCAGGTCGAGCTGCGGATGTGCGGCGGCGGGCGCGTCCACCGCCAGTTTGGTGAGCCGCAACGCCAGCGGGGAGCCCTGCGCCATCTCGTCCAGCAGCCCGTGTGCCACCGTCAGCAGCTCGCCGGGCTCGTCCACCACCCGGTTCACCAGACCGATGCGCAGCGCCTCGGCGGCGTCCACCCGCCGGCCCGTGAACAGCAGCTCCTTGGCCCGGCCCTCGCCGATGAGGGCGGGCAGCCGGTGGGTCGCGCCGGCGCCGGCCAGAATGCCCAACCGCACCTCCGGCTGGCCGAAGACCGCCCGGGCCGTGCACACCCGCAGATCGCAGGCGTACGCCAGCTCCGCGCCACCGCCCAACGCCGGCCCGTCGACGGCGGCCACGCTCGGCATCGGCAGCGCCCTGATCCGGGCGAAGGCCGCCGAGTTGATCGCGGCCAGCGCGTCCGTACGGCCCCGTTCGCGGAGCTGACCGATATCGGCGCCACCGGCGAAGATGCCCTCCGCGCCCCCGGTCAACAGCAGCAGTCGGGGGTGCGCCTCCAGCTCGGCGCAGACCTGGTGCAGCTCGGCGATCAGGTCGGCGTCGATGGCGTTGCGCTTCTCCGGCCGGGCCAGCGTCACCACGAGCCGATCCGGCAGCTCCTCGATCCGCAGACCGCTCACCGCTTCACACCGCCGTCCCACGTGTAGAAGCCCTGCCCGGACTTCTTGCCCAGCCGGCCGGCGGCCACCATCTCCTCGAGCAACGGCGGCGGCGCGAAGCGGTCCCCGTACGCGGCCTGGAGGGTGCGGGCGATGTCCAGTCGCACGTCCAGGCCGACCAGGTCGGTGAGTTCCAGCGGCCCGATCGGGTGCCGGTAGCCCAGCACCATCGCCTTGTCGATGTCGGCCGGGCTGGCCACCTGATCGGCGACCATCCGGATCGCCTCCAGCCCGAGGGTGACCCCGAGCCGGGAGGTGGCGAAGCCGGGCAGGTCGCGTACGACGACGGGGTCCTTGCCGAGCCGGCCGGCGAGCGCGACGGCCGCCGCGGTGGTCTCCTCGGCGGTCGCCGGCCCGACCACGATCTCCAGCAGCGCCATCGCCCACACCGGGTTGAAGAAGTGCAGGCCGAGAAAGCGCTCGGGCGCGTCCAGGCCAGCGGCCAACTCGCCGATGGAGATGCTCGACGTGTTGCTGGCGAGCAGGGCCGGGCTCAGCGCGGCGGCGTCCCGCAGCACCGTCCGCTTGAGGTCGAGCCGCTCCGGCACCGCCTCGACGAGCACCGCCGGAGCGGCGGCGACCTCGGCGAGGCTCGGACGCAGCGTCACCTTCTCCCGGTTCGCGGCGGCCTCGTCGGCGGTCAGCTTGCCGCGCTGCACCGCCCGCTCCCACAGGTCGGCGAGCCGGGTCAGGGCTGTCGCGCCCCGGGCCTGGTCCACCTCGACCAGCTCGACGGCGTGCCCGGCGCCGGCCGCCACGTACGCGATGCCGAGCCCCATCGTGCCCGCACCGACGACCACGAAACGATCGTTCATCACGCCTCCCTGTCCGTCCCGGTGGCGCGCGGGGTCCCCGCCACGCCAGCTCGGGTCCTCGGCCCGCTCCGCTCGCTCATGGTGCGACCCTAGACAGCACGACGACCGCGTCCATGCGTGGGGGAGCGCGCGATCGGGTACGTACGGCCCGTCAACCCAGAGGGAAGGACCGCATCGAGATGAGCCAGGCACCGGAGAGCGTCACCACCGGGGAGAGCACCGACTCCGAGACCGTGGAGACCCGGGGCGACGAGCGGGTCGACCTGCTGCGCGCCGACACCAACAACGACGGCAAGACCGACGTGTGGGTGGTGGACACCGACGGCGACGGCAAGGCCGACCTGTTCCAGTTCGACACCGACGGTGACGGCAAGGTGGACATCACCATGGTCGACATCGACGAGGACGGCACCCCCGACGAGGTGGTCGACGGCGATGGCGGCCTCCCGCCCGAGAACCTGCCCCCGACCGTCCAGGTCTGATCCGCGCGAAGGGCTCCTCGTCGACGAGGGGCCCTTCGCCGGTCAGCCGGCGAGGCGCAGGGTGGCCAGGTAGTAGGGGGCGTCGCGCTCGTCCACATCGGTCAGCCGCCAGTCGCTGCCGTGCACCAGCTCGGCGAACTCGTCGGGCGAGCAGACCAGATAGTCGAACCACTCGGTGCCCAGCTCCCGGTAGCGCAGCCGCAGGCGCAGCTGGCCACCGAGCCGGCCCCGGCGGCGGTTGCGCTCGTGATAGCCGGTGTGCAGCGGGTCGCGGGTGCCGTACGGGTTGGTGCCGTGCGCGATGATCTGCGCTCCCGGTCGGGCCAGCGCGGCGAGCGCGGCCAGGAACCTTGGCGCCCGTTCCCGCCCCTCGAACAGCCCGAGGTTGTTGCCGAGCAGCAGGAACGTGTCGTACCGCTGGCCGTCGGCAACGTGTGTGTCCACCGTGCCGTGCACCAGCCGCCGTACGCCGCGACGCCCGCTCACCGCGAGCGCGCCCGCCGACGTGTCCAGCCCGGTGACCGGTACGCCGCGCTCCTGGAGCAGCAGCGCGATCCGACCGGCGCCGGTGCCGACGTCCAGCGTCTCGCCCCGGGCCCGGTCGACGGCCCGGTGGTCGTACGGCTGCCAGTCCGCTGGCCCGTCGAGGTAGTGCGCGGCCGGAGCCCCGTTGATCAGACCGTCGTCCCGTTCGATGATCTCGATGACCGGCCGGGGCAGCCGCCCGCCGACCATGGGCCGGGGCCCGACCCCGGTTGCCACGGCGAGCGCGTCCCGCAGCAGTTCGCCGACCACGTCACCGATTAGAGGCTCCCCCGTCACGACGTTCACGCTATCTGGCCACTCAGTGGCCCGCAGCGGCCGTATCCTGGGCGGCGTGACCACGCTGGACCGGCTGTCGGCCGAGAAGTACCTCCTGCTCACGACCTTCCGCAAGGACGGTCGGGCGGTGCCGACCCCGGTCTGGGCGGTCCGCGACGGGGACGCGTTGGCCGTCTGGACCCGGGCCGACTCGGGGAAGGTGAAGCGGATCCGCCACAACGGCGAGGTGACAGTGGCCCCGTGCGACGTCCGGGGCCGGCCGCACGGGGCGGAGGTGCCTGCCCACGCAACCCTCTACGGTGGCCGCGACACGGGCCGGGTCCGCGACCTGCTCAAGCACAAGTACCGCCTGATCGGCCGCCTCAGCCTGCTCGGCAGCCGGCTGCGCCGCGGCGAGGGCGGCACCGTCGGCATCCGGGTCACGCTTACCGAGGGGCAACGCTGAGGCGGCACGACAAAGGGCGGTGGATCGAGATCCACCGCCCTTTGTCGTAAAAACTCGTGCCGGCTCAGTCGCCCTGCCGCTGCTGCGGGATCTGACCCTGCAGCAACGCCCTGACCTCCGACTCGCGGTATCGACGGTGGCCACCCAGGGTGCGGATGGCACTGAGCTTGCCCGCCTTCGCCCACCGGGTCACCGTCTTCGGGTCGACACGGAACATCGACGCCACCTCGGCCGGTGTGAGTAGCGGCTCTGGTTCGTGCGTTCGCGATGCCATCGGTCACTCCTCCACATGTATAGACATCGGCCGGGGTCCCGCCGGCCGACGCGTCTCCCATGGTCCGGCTAGTCCCCGATGTCCGACATGGGCCGAACGGATGAAGGTCCCTAGACGGACGGATGAACCATGCCCGATTTTTACGACTTTTACACGGCAGAAACTACCTTATTCGGACTCATGATCACGGTTCGTGATGCGTCAACTACGAGGGAACCTCGCCTTGGGAGCGCTCCTAGGGCGAAATGCCTCAGTTGCACCGTTCCAGCAGCTGTACGGCACGCCACCGGGCCACCAACTTGTCGTACGCGGCGGACGCCTCCTCGGCCTCGCCGCGCGACAGCCCCGCGAGGCCACCGGCGACCAGCTCCGGCGAGTCGTCCGCGGCGAGGGTCTCGTCGGAGAGCAGGGCGACCAGGCCGCCGTAGTCCAGCTCCACCACCGAGCGCGGGTGGAACTCCTCCAGCCAGCGGGCCGCCTCCTCCACCGCCTCGGTGATCGGCGCCTCGCCCACCGACTTACGCAGCACCGACAGCGCCCGCGACGATCGGCGACGGGCCTTGGAGATCTCCGTCCGGTAGCGCAGCGCCCGCCGGCCCGGTTCGGTGACCAGGTCGCGTTCCGCCGGGTCGAAGAGCACGAACCACCGCAGCGGCACACCCCAGGTGGCGATCTGCTCGTGCACCCGGGGCACCCCGTGCTCCAGCACCCGGGCGCCGCTGCGCCAGTCGTCGACGACCGCCCTGGCCTGCCCGGCGAGCACCGGCGGCACGAACGCGTCGGCGAGCACCGAGGGCACCCCGTCCCGGGCGTTGAGCGCGGCCTCGGCGACCCGGATGCGCAGGTTCCAGGGGCAGACCAGCAGGCCGTCGTCCGTCTCCAGGACGTACGCCTCCTCGGGCAGGTCCGGCAGCCTGGTCCAGCCCGCGCCCAGCGCTTCGATCACCGCCGTCCGCTGGCGGCCGGGGCCCTCGACCGGGGCGACCGCCCGCCCTTCCGAGACGTAGCGGCGCCAGTAGCTCTGCCGGTCCCGGTCGAAGGCGGTCAGCGGCTCGTACACGCGCAGGTATGAAGCGAAGAGCGACGGCACCGCGCGATCCTCCCACGAACCGCACCCGTACGGGCCCAGCGGCCGGACCACGCGCGCCGCAACGTGGGATGACGCCGGGCACGTCGGGCGGCCGTACGGCGGCCGATACTAGGCTCGACCGCACCGGCAGCATCCCCGCCGGGGTCCACCAGGTCCGCGTCCCACAAGGAACGCACACCACCTTCAGGAGCCAGTCATGGGCGTATTCGCGAGCACCGACGACCCGATATCGACAGGTCACGAACAGGTCGTCTTCTGCCAGGACAAGCAGAGCGGCCTCAAGGCGATCATCGGGATCTACTCCACCGCGCTGGGGCCGGCGCTCGGCGGCACCCGCTTCTACCCGTACGACAGCGAGGACGACGCGCTCGCCGACGTACTCGACCTGTCCCGCGGGATGGCGTACAAGAACGCGCTCGCCGGGCTGGACCTGGGCGGCGGCAAGGCCGTCATCTGGGGCGACCCGGAGCAGATCAAGAGCGAGGCGCTGCTGCGCGCGTACGGCCGCTTCGTGGAGTCGCTGGCCGGCCGCTACTACACCGCCTGCGACGTCGGCACCTACGTGGCCGACATGGACATCATCGCCCGCGAGACCCGGTACGTGACCGGCCGCAGCGTGGAGCACGGCGGCGCCGGTGACTCCTCGATCCTGACCGCGTGGGGTGTCTTCCAGGGGATGCGGGCCGCCGCCGAGCACGTCTGGGGCACGCCGAGCCTGCGTGGCCGGCGCGTCGGCGTGGCGGGCCTCGGCAAGGTCGGCAAGTACCTGACCGGGCACCTGCTGGAGGACGGCGCGGAGGTGGTCGCCACCGACGTCAACCCGAAGGCCCTGGCCTGGGTGCGCGCGAACCACCCGGAGGTCAGCCTGGTGGACGACGCCAGCGCGCTGGTCGCGGCGGACATCGACGTGTACGCCCCGTGCGCGCTGGGCGGCGCTCTGAACGACGACTCGGTGCCGGCGCTGCGCGCGAAGGTGGTGACCGGGGCGGCGAACAACCAGCTCGCGCACCCGGGCATCGAGAAGCTGCTGGCCGACCGGGGCATCCTCTACACCCCCGACTACGTGGTCAACGCCGGCGGCGTGATCCAGGTGGCCGACGAGATCGAGGGCTTCAACTTCGAGCGGGCGAAGCTGCGGGCCACCGGGATCTACGACACCACCCGCGAGATCCTGCACCTGGCGGACGCCGAGGGCGTGCCGCCGGCGGTCGCCGCGGACCGGCTGGCCGAGCGGCGGATGGCCGAGGTCGGTCGCCTGCGCACGATCCACCTGCGCTGACCCCTTTCGGAGTCGGAGGCGGATCGACCAGGATCCGCCTCCGGGCCTCCCACGCCGGTCCGGCTCGGTAAGCTGAGCCCAGGTCAAGTTTGGCGTGTTTTGTCCGGTGTCACGGGTGCTCCTCGTTCCGCTCCTTACCAGGTACACTGGGTGACGGCCGGATCGCCGCGACGCGCAGAGCCGGCTGACGGTAACCCGAGGTGCCGAACGATGGCATCCCCATGTACCGTAAGAGCCACGAGAGATGCCTGACGTCATCGGGGCCCGCCTTCGGGCTGCCCCGCATTCTGTGCGAGGGGGTCGAGCCATGGGGCGCGGCCGTGCTAAGGCCAAGCAGACGAAGGTGGCCCGGGAGTTGAAGTACCACTCCCCGAACACCGACCTCACCGCCTTGCAGCGCGAACTGGCGGGTGCTGGTAAGTCTGAGCACCACTTCGACGACGACTCTAAAGAGTTCGTCGACGACGATGATGAGAATCACGCGGACGACGACCCGGATCCCTGGGTCCGACCGACCCGCTGACCTCTCGACGCAGCTGAGCACGCGGTAACCCCCGCGTGCTCACGCATGTGCCCATCGGGAGCGAGACCGGTGCCGATCATCAGGGGCCTGCCCTGGCCGGAGGTCAACTCCGGCCGGCCGACAGGCCCCTGATCACGGCCGGCCTCAGCGCGGGCGGTTGTTCCAGTTGTAGAAGGTCGGGATGTTCTCGAAGTGGTTCCAGGCGCAGACCGCGCTGACGCCGTCTCCGCCCGACACCTCCGCCCGCAGCCGCCGCGCGTCCTCGGCCTCCTGAAGCAGCGCAACGAGCCCGGGGGCGGCCTCCCGCACCCGTTCGGTCACTCCGTCCGGGGGGTCGTCCGCTTCGCGCTCAGGCCGCCGGTGACTGGTGGTCTCGGGCATGCTCCAACACTCCCTCCAATAGGCGGATCTTGCTGTTGCGGCAGTGCTCGGTCTCCGTACCGTCAAAACGCCCCAGCTCGAAGTAACGGTTGGCGGCATGACCGCCGCCACAGAAGCCGAAGTACGGGCACGACGCCCGGCACGCCTCCACGCCCGTCAGGAACTCGCCCACCCAGGGCGTCGACGCCGCGTCCGTCAGGATCCGGGCCAGCGGGGTGGCCAGCACGTTCCCACTGCTGAAGTCGCCGTAGTGCGGATCGGTGAAGCCGGCCAGCTCCGGGGAGAGCACGGTCACCGAGCCGTCGTGCCCGATGGTCGGGATCGGGTCCAGCCGACGGGGCAACACGCCGTCCGCCGCGCCGTCGAGCACCGCCGCCGCGTACCGCAGCGACCACTCGACCTCGCGCAGGTGGATCCGCGGCTCCTTGCGCCAGGCCGACACCAACTCGGCCCAGAACGCCGTCACCGCCGCCGCGTCATGGCTGTTGTCGCGGGTGTTGACCCCCTCGGTCTCCTCGATGTTGATGCCCAGCACGTCGCAGCCCAGCCCGAGGAAGTACTCGTACAGCTCGGCGGCGAGCCCCGGCGCCGGCCGGGATACCACGGCCAGCGCCGAGAAGGGCAGCCCGTGCCGGCGCAGCGCCGCCACACCACGCAGGATCTTCTCGTACGCCGGCTGACCGCCACGGTTGACCCGGTCGCCATTGCGTTCGGCGGGCCCGTCCACGCTCACGCTCACCCGCACCTCGTGGCGGGCGAAGAAGGCGCACCACTCGTCGTCGATCAGCGTGGCGTTCGTCTGCACGTGGTGCTCGACCTCGGGCCCGAAGGGCGCGATCAGGGCGGCCAGGTGCTCCCGGCCGGCGGCCAGCGGCTCGCCGCCGTGCCACACGACGGAGAAGCGGCCGGCCGCCGCCCACGGGTTGACCGCCGCCGCCACCGCCTCGGCCACCGGCACCGACATCCGCCGGTCAGCGGCCCGAAACGGCAGGTAGCAGTACGCGCAGTCGAGGTTGCAGAGGGTCGTCGGCTGCATGACGACGTACGACGGGACCGCGGCCAGACCGCGCATCCCGCTGAACGACAGTCCCGCAGCAGCCATCACCCTCCTCCGCCCAGCCTGAGCCCTTCAGGCTAGGCGGCACTGGCCACTCGGGTGAAGCCCTGATCAGGTGCCCGTACGATCACCGGAACGTGATCATCCGCGAGTGTGCTGACCGACCATCTGCACGTTGCCGGTGCCCTCGATGATCTCGCCGGCCTGCCATGCCTCGACCCCACGGCCGGTCAGGGTGGCCAGCGCACGGTCCGCGTCCTCGGCCGAGACGATCGCGAACATGCCGACACCCATGTTGAAGGTCGACTCCATGTCGTGGTCGTCGATCCGGCCCTTCGACTGGATCAGGTCGAAGATCGGCTGCGGCTTCCAGGTGGACCGGTTGACCACCGCGTCGACGTGCTCCGGCAGCACCCGGACCAGGTTGCCGGGGATGCCGCCGCCGGTGATGTGGGACAGCGTCCGCACCTCGGCCTCTTCGATCAGCTTGAGGCAGTCCTTCGCGTAGATCTTGGTCGGGGTGAGCAGCTCCTCACCCAGGGTCCGCTGCCGACCGAAGTCGTCGATCACGATGTCCAGACGCATCCGGGCCGCGCCCAGCAGCACGTGCCGGACCAGGGAGTAGCCGTTGGAGTGCAGGCCGGAGGAGCGCATGGCGATCACCACGTCGCCCACCTCGACCCGCTCGGGGCTGAGGATGTCGGCTTCCTCGACCACGCCCACACCGGTGGCGGAGATGTCGTACTCGTCCGGGCGCAGCACACCGGGGTGCTCGGCGGTCTCCCCGCCCAGCAGCGCGCAGCCCGCGTACCGGCAGCCGTCGGCGATGCCCGCGCCGATCTCAGCCACCTTGTCCGGAACGACCTCGCCGGTGGCGATGTAGTCGAGCAGGAACAGCGGCTCGGCGCCGCAGGCCACCAGGTCGTCGACGACCATCGCGACCAGGTCGATGCCGACCGTGTCGTGGATGTCCATCTGCTGGGCGATCACCAGCTTGGTGCCCACACCGTCGGTCGACGACGCCAGGATCGGGCTCTTGTACTTCTTCGTGTCCAGCCGGAACAGGCCGGCGAAGCCGCCGAGGTCACCCAGCACCTCGGGGCGACGGGTCTGGCGCACCTTCGACTTGAGCAGCTCCACCGCACGGTCGCCCGCGTCGATGGAGACCCCGGCGTCGGCGTACGAGACCGAGCGTTTACGGGCCTGACGGCCGGCACCGCCCGTCCACGGCTGGTGGTCGCCGCCAGCGCCGGTCGGGCTGCTTCCTGCGCCGCTGCGCTCGGACACGTGCGTCACGGTTCTCCCCTTTGTGGTTCTCGGTGCCGCGCCGGCGGTGGCCGGGCCGCGCCGGTTGGTGCTACGGGCGGTTTGCGGTCACGCCGCCCGGAGTGGCGACGAGCGGGCCGAAGCTGTCCGGGGCTTCCGACGTCGCGTTGGCGACCCGGCGGCCCACCCCTTCGAGGACGTGCTTGCCGATCAGGTTGCCGGCCGGCAGCTCGATCGGGTACTCCCCATCGAAACACGCCCGACACAGCCGGGTCTTCGGCTGCTCGGTCGCGGCGATCAGGCCAGGAAGCGAGACGTAACCCAGCGTGTCGGCGCCGATGGAACGCCGGATGCCGTCGTTGTCCAACCCGTTGGCCAGCAGCTCCGCCCGAGTGGCGAAGTCGATGCCGTAGAAGCACGGCCAGCTGACCGGCGGGGAGGAGATCCGGACGTGCACCTCCAGCGCCCCCGCCTCGCGCAGCATCCGCACGATGGCCCGCTGCGTGTTGCCGCGCACGATCGAGTCGTCCACGACCACCAGCCGCTTGCCGCGCACGTTCTGCCGCAGGGGGTTGAGCTTGAGGCGGATGCCCAGCTGGCGCAGGGTCTGCGACGGCTGGATGAAGGTGCGGCCCACGTACGGGTTCTTCATCAGGCCTGCGCCGTAGGTGATGCCGGACGCCTCCGCGTAACCGATCGCGGCCGGCGTGCCGGACTCGGGCACCGGGATGACCAGATCGGCCTCCACCGGGTGCTCCTTGGCCAGCTGACGGCCGATCTGCACCCGCGCCGCGTGCACGTTGCGCCCGGCGATGGTCGCGTCCGGGCGGGCGATGTAGACGTACTCGAAGAGGCAGCCCTTCGGCTCCGGCGACGCGAACCGGGTGGAGCGCAGCCCCTCCTCGTCGATCGCGATCAGCTCACCGGGCTCGACCTCGCGCACCACGCTGGCGCCGACGATGTCCAGCGCGGCGGTCTCGCTCGCCACCACCCAGCCACGCTCCAGCCGGCCGAGCACCAGCGGGCGCACACCGTGCGCGTCGCGGGCCGCGTACAACGTCGACTCGTCCATGAAGACGAAGCTGAACGCCCCGCGCAGCTGCGGCAGGACCTTGAGCGCGGCCGCCTCGACGGACAGGTCCGGATGGCTGGCCAGCAGCATGGTCACCAGCGAGGTGTCGTTTGTCGAACCGTCCGCGACGAGGCCGCGCTCGGCGACCTCCTTCTCCAGCTCGGCGGTGTTGACCAGGTTGCCGTTGTGGGCCAACGCGATTGTCGTGCCGGAACTGGTCGACCGGATGGTCGGCTGGGCGTTCTCCCAGTTGGAGGCGCCGGTCGTGGAGTATCGGGCGTGCCCGATCGCCAGGTGGCCACGCAGACTGGCCAGGGTGGGTTCGTCGAAGACCTGGGCCACGAGGCCGAGATCCTTGTAGACCACCACGCCCGAGCCATCGCTCACCGCGATGCCTGCGGCCTCCTGGCCCCGGTGCTGCAGGGCGTAGAGGCCGAAGTAGGTCAGATTGGCGACCTCTTCACCGGGGGCCCAGACACCGAAGACGCCGCAGGCGTCCTGGGGGCCGGGTCGTTGGGGGTCAAGGTCGTGGCTCAGCCGGCCGTCGCCTCGGGGCACTACCGCTCCCTCATGCTGGTCTGGACCGGCCTGGCGGGGATCACGGTGCGGATCCACACTCCTCGGCCGGGACCACTGTCGTCGCCTGACAGTGTACGCGAGTCGCCGTCAATACAGATAGTCACGATTTCCCTGCCGAGAGTCACGATCACCCGGACATCCGTGCAGCTAGAGGGGCAGATACGCCGAGAGGTCCGCCCGAACGCCACTCACCTGAACACGACCATCGGTGACCGCCTCGGCCCACGTGATCCGGCCGGCGGCCAGCTCCAACCAGGTCTGCGGCGACATCTCGACCACGTTCGGCGGGTTTCCCCTGGTGTGTCGAGGACCGGGAACGCACTGGACCGCACCGTATGGTGGGACGCGCACCTCCACCGATCGGCCGGGGGCGCGCTCCGCGAGGACGGCCAACAAGGACCGGACCGCCTCCCGGAGTACCGGCCGTTCGGGCGTACGCCCCTCGTCAAGCGCCGACAAAGCCGCCACCACGGCGGCGGACTTACTGTGCGGAGAGGACACGACGGGACGATACGACGCACAGGTGAAGCACTCGACGCTGGCCCTGGGTCGCGCCGATCCAGTCAGACAAGGCATAGTGGCCGACGGCGTATTCGTACCGTGATGATCCCCGGCCCGGCGCCCCGCCGGTCAAGGGAAGTCAGCCCGGAAGGCGGTGGACGTGTCAACACACCGACGTGCCTGGAAGCAGCGGGCCGGTGTGGTCGTAGCGCTGGTTGCCGGCGCTCTGCTCGCCGTCCCCGCCACACCAGCCCTGGCCGCGCCCAAGGTCACCAACGTCTCAGCCTCCCCGGGCACCGTCCAAGCGGGCGGCGAGACGACAGTGAGCTACAAGCTCGACTTTGACGATCCGGTGGTGCCCACGGACGTCGATGTCAGCTCCAACAACCCCAAGCTCCAGTGCATCGAGGGCTGCTCGCAGGGGAACGTAACCGAGAGCGGCACCTACACCGCTAAGTTCAAGTTGGCAGACGACGCCTCGAACGGATCGGCCCGCATCACCGTCAAGGCCAGCGCTGGGCTCGGGAACGGGCAGGGCTCGACCACCGTCAACCTCACGGCCAAGGCCGCGCCGCCGCCGACGCCGCAGCAGACGCAGACCGTGAAGTCGGTCTCCGGCAAGGTGGTCAAGAAGGCCGACAACACCGCGGTGCCGAACGCCATCGTGATCCTTCAGGACGACGCCGGCCACCGCTACGACACGATCAGCGACGGTAGCGGCAACTTCCGGATCAACGGCACGACCGACAAGCCGATCGCTCCGGGCCGGCTCACCATCGGCGCCAGCTTCGACAACATCAACGCGGTCAAGAGCTTCACCGCGAGTGCCGGGCAGTCCATCACCGGGCAGCGGATCAGCCTGGAGATCAAGGTTGAGGTGACGCCCAGCGCCACGCCGTCCGCCAGCGCCGAGGCCGTCCCCACCGAGGAGGCGACCGAGGAGGACGGCGAGGAGCAGCCGTCCGAGGAGGCCAGCCCGGGCGCCCCGGCGAACGCCGCCAACGAGGACGACGGCGGCGGCTTCGGGTCGTACCTGATCATCCTGCTCGGCGGCCTGCTGGTCGCGGCCGGTGTCGGCACTATCGTGCTGCTCTGGATGAAGCGCCGCGAGAGCGGCGACGACGATGACGAGCCGGCGACCGCTGGCGCGGCCGGTGCGGCTGGTGCCGTGCCGGCGGCCCGGGGTGCCTTCCACGGCGCGGACGACCGCACCCGGGTGGTCAACCCCGCCGGTGGCGGTCCCGACCCGACAATGGTCGGTGGCGCGGCGCTCAGCGAGGCGCCGACGATGATGCACCGCCCGGTGGTCGACGACGTGCCTCCGGACCCGTACGGTGCGCCAGCGCAGCCCTACGGCGCCGCAGACCAGCAGGGCTGGGGTGGCACCGGCTACGGCGACGAGCCCGCCCCGGGCGGCTACGGCGCCGGTGGTGGCTACGGCAACGCGCCCTCCTCGGGCGGCGGTTACGGCACGACGGCAATGCCGGGGGGCGGCTACGGCGCCGGCCCGGCGGGGGACGCCTACGGCGCGGCACCCGGCTCGGGCGCGGGCTACGGTGGTGCCGCGGCCCCGGGTGGCGGCTACGGCAGCGCGCCTTCCTCCGGTGGCGGCTACGGCAGCCGTGACTACACGGCCCCGGCCGGTGGCGCGGGTTACCCGCCCGCTCCCGCCGGTGGGGCGGGCTACGGCGAGCGTTTCGACGAGCCGACCGGCCGGTACACCGGTGACAGCACCCAGTACCCGGCTCCGGCCGACCCGTACGCCACAGGCGTCTACCAGCCGGAGCAGGCGCCGGGCTACGGCCAGCCCGAGCCGACGGCCCCGTACGGCGGCGGTCGGTCGGCGGAGCCGGCCGGCGGCTACGGCCAGCCGACCGGCGCGTACGACCAGGGCGGCTACGGCCAGCAGCAGGGTGGCGGGTACGACCAGGGCGGCTACGGACAGGAAGCCCCGCAGCAACGCGGCGGCTACGACGACCGGGGCTACGACCAGGGCGGCTACGGCCAGCAGCAGGGTGGCGGGTACGACCAGGGCGGCTACGGACAGGAAGCCCCGCAGCAACGCGGCGGCTACGACGACCGGGGCTACGACCAGGGCGGCTACGGCCAGCAGCAGGGCGGCCGGGCCCGGCCGGACAACCCGCCGCCCACCGAGCGGGGTGGCCGACGCCTCGACTGGCTGGACGACTGACCGGCACCACGACACCGCACGACGGCGAACGGCCGCCCGGTTCTCCGGGCGGCCGTTTCCGTTGCGGGCGCTGGTCGCCCGGTCCTGCGCTGATCAACTCGCCTTCCCGGAAGGCGGGCGGACCGTCGTACCCCGACACACCGCCTTCCCGGCGACCGAGTTGATCACGCCCGCATCCTACGGACGGACAGGCGCGGTCGCGGCACGGCGCGGATCTGGACGCGGCGCGAGCGGGCCGGCGACCCGCGACGGTCAGGCGGCGGAGAACACGCCCTGGCGAAGGACCGGCACGACGTCCGACACGCCCACCCGGACCGCGACGTCGACGTCGGCGCCGAAGCCGCTCTCGGTCAACTCCCGACCGGACACGCTGCCGCGCACCGCGGCGGGCACGTCCGGAGTGCTGGCCAGCGCGGCGAGCGCCATGGCCGCCTCCACGGAGAGGCCACCCGGCACACCGGACAGGGCGTCCAGCACGCTCGCCGCGCCGAGCTGGTCCTCGACCGACGGTCGTAGCGACCCGTCCGGCCACCGCTCACCCGAGGCGACGACGCCGATGGGGGCGTCCGTCGTGCCGTACCCCTGGCGGCGCAGCCAACGCCCGACGGCGCGGGCGTTACGCAGGCACGCCGCGACGACCGGCAGGCCGGTGGCGCTCGCGGCCGCGCTGATCGCGGAGCCGTTGGGTGAGGGCAGCACGAGGTCGGCCACGACGGGCGCGGTGCTCAGCGCGGCGGGTGAGAGCGACCACGGATGGTCGGCTGTCACCCGGCGACGGCCCACCGCCGCGACCGCGCCCACCCGCACCGCGTACTCGGCGGCCTGCTCGCCCCAGGGGAACGGGTGCACCCGCATGCCCCGGGCGACCGCCACCTCGACGGCGGTGGTGAACGAGAGGACGTCCACCACCACCAGCGCCGCGCAGACCCGACCGAGCTCGGCCGCCCCGGTCAGGCCCCAGTCGAAACGGGCGCCTGCCCGGGCTGGCCGAGACGGCCGCGGTCAACGCCTCAGCGCTCGTCAGGCGACGGCTCGGCGGCACCGGGGTCAGACTCGGACGACTCGCCCGGCTGCTCCGACCCGACCGGGTCGACAGCTCCGGTCTGCGGGGACGGACCGGCCGAGGCGATCGGCTCGGAGAGCACCTCCGACGCGTCCACCGGCTCGGCCGGGGCACCCGGCAGCGGCACGGCCTCGACCGCGCCCGCCACGCCGGCGGCCGGCGCGGGCACGTCGACGGCCGCGACGCCGCCGAAGAGACGCGGCAGCGTCTCGGTGTGCGCGGCACGCAGCTCGTCCAGGCCGATCCGGAACTGGCCGTGCACCTCCAGCGCGCCGCCGGTCGGGTCGGTGACGCCGATCAGCTCGAACGGCACCCCCCGCTCGGCGCAGAGCGCCGCGAACGCCTTGTCGTGGCCCCGCGGCACCGACACCAGCGCCCGCGTGGCGGACTCGCTGAACAGGTACACGAACGGCATCGAACCGTCGGCGAACTGCTCCGGCACCGCGATCCGGGCGCCGACGCCACGGCGCAGGCAGGACTCGACCAGGCTCTGGGCGAGGCCGCCGTCGGACAGGTCGTGCGCCGAGCTGAGGTGACCCACCCGGGCCGCCTCGGCCAGCAGTTCGGCCAGCGCCTTCTCGCGGAGCAGGTCGACCTGCGGCGGGATGCCGCCGAGGTGCTCGTGCGTCACCCAGGCCCACTCCGAGCCGGACAGCTCGACGTTCGTCTCACCGAGCAGGTAGAGCTGGTCGTGCTCGCCGCCGGGACGCGGGACGAAGCCCATCGGCACCCGGTCCGCCACGTTGTCCAGCACACCCAGCACACCGACCACCGGGGTCGGGTGGATGGCCGCCGCGCCGGTCTGGTTGTAGAAGCTGACGTTGCCGCCGGTGACCGGGATGCCCAGCTCCAGGCAGCCGTCCGCGAGGCCGCGCACGGCCTCGGCGAACTGCCACATCACGCCCGGGTCCTCCGGAGAGCCGAAGTTGAGGCAGTCGGTGACGGCGATCGGCTTCGCGCCGGTCACCGCCACGTTCCGGTACGCCTCGGCCAGGGCCAGCTTGGTGCCGTTGTACGGGTCGAGCCGGGCGTACCGGCCGTTGCCGTCCACCGACAGCGCCACACCGAGCCCGGTCCGCTCGTCGATCCGGATCACGCCGCCGTCCTCCGGCTGCGCGAGCACCGTGTTGCCCAGCACGTAGCGGTCGTACTGCTCGGTGACCCAGGTCTTGTCGGCCAGGTTCGGCGACGCGATCATGCGCAGCACGGTCTCGCGCAGCGCCTCCGGGTCGGCCGGGCGGGGCAGCGTCTCGGCGCGGTCGGCCTGGAGCAGGATCAGGTCGGCCGGCTCCCGCATCGGCCGGGCGTAGACCGGGCCGTCGTCGACAAGTGAACCCGGCGGCACGTCGACGACCAGGTGGTCCCGCCAGGTGATCAGCAGTCGGCCGGGGCGGCCGTCCGGCTCGGGCGCGGTGACCTCACCGATCGCGGTGCCGAGCACGCCCCACTTCTCGCAGGTCTTGAGCACCGCTTCGAGCTTTTCCGGCTCGACGACCAGCAGCATCCGCTCCTGCGACTCGCTGGCCAGGATCTCGTGCGGGTCCATCGAGGGCTCGCGCAGCGGCACCCGCTCCAGCCAGACCCGCATGCCGGTGCCGGCCGCCGCTGCGGTCTCGGTGAGCGCGCAGGTCAGGCCGGCGCCGCCGAGGTCCTGGATGCCGACGACCAGCTGGCCGTCGTACAGCTCGAGGCACGCCTCGATCAGCAGCTTCTCGGTGAACGGGTCGCCGACCTGCACGGCCGGGCGACGGGCCTCGCTGCCCTCGTCGAAGGTGGCGCTGGCCAGCACCGACACGCCGCCGATGCCGTCCCGGCCGGTCTTGGCGCCCATCAGCACCACGACGTTGCCGGGGCCGGCGGCGGCCTTGTTCTGCAGCCGGCTGACCGGCAGCACGCCCAGGCAGAGTGCGTTGAGCAGCGGGTTGCCCTGGTAGGACGGGTCGAAGACCAGCTCGCCGCCGATGTTGGGCAGGCCGAGGCAGTTGCCGTAGCCGCCCACGCCGGCGACCACGCCGGTGAGCACCCGGGCGGTGTCCGGGTGGTCCGCCGCGCCGAAGCGCAGCGGGTCCATCACGGCGATCGGGCGGGCGCCCATGGCGAGGATGTCCCGGACGATGCCGCCGACGCCTGTCGCCGCGCCCTGGTACGGCTCGACGAAGCTCGGGTGGTTGTGCGACTCGACCTTGAAGGTCACCGCCAGCTCGTCGGAGACCTGCACCACACCGGCGTTCTCGCCGATGCCGGCGAGCATCCGGTCGCTGTGCGGGGCCTTCTCACCGAACTGACGCAGGTGCACCTTGCTCGACTTGTAGGAGCAGTGCTCGCTCCACATGATCGAGTACATCGCCAGCTCGGACTGGGTGGGTCGACGGCCGAGGATCTGCCGGATCCGGTCGTACTCGTCGTCGCGCAGACCCAGCTCGGTGTACGGCTGCAGCTCGCCCGGCGTACCACCGGCGCGCGGCACGGTGTCCACGCCGTCGGTCCAGTCGGCGGTCGCCGGCTGGGACGGGGCGGCGGGCTGCGCCAGCGGCTCGGTCGGCTGCGCCGGGGCGGAGTACGCCTCCGGAGTGTCCCGTACCGGGTCCGGATGGGTGGTCATGACCTCTCCTCGCTGCGCTCGTGCCCGCCTGACCGACTGCTCGCGTTCACGCGGGCGCCCCCACCAGGTGCTTGAGGGCCGAGGTGAAGAAGCCCAGGCCGTCCAGCGAGGGGCCGGTGAGCGCCTCCACCGCGTGCTCGGGGTGCGGCATGATGCCGACGACGTTGCCGGCGGAGTTCGTGATGGCCGCGATGTCGCGCAGCGACCCGTTGGGGTTGCCGCCGACGTAGCGCGCGACGACCCGCCCCTCGGCTTCGAGCTGGTCCAGCGTCGCGGTGTCGGCGACGTAGCAGCCCTCGCCGTTCTTGACCGGGATGAGGATCTCCTGGCCGGGCTGGAACGCGTTGGTCCACGCCGTGCCGGCCGACTCGACGCGCAGGACCTGGTCCCGGTTACGGAAGTGCAGGTGCTGGTTGCGGGTGAGCGCGCCGGGCAGCAGGTGCGCCTCGCAGAGGATCTGGAAGCCGTTGCAGATGCCGAGCACCGGCAGGCCACCCCGGGCGGCGTCCACGAGCGTCTCCATCACCGGGGCGAACCGGGCGATGGCTCCGCAGCGCAGGTAGTCACCGTAGGAGAAGCCG
Source organism: Micromonospora sp. MH99 (assembly GCF_021442385.1). Lineage (GTDB taxonomy): Bacteria > Actinomycetota > Actinomycetes > Mycobacteriales > Micromonosporaceae > Micromonospora. Next base: position 66,544 of record NZ_MUZA01000014.1, on the reverse strand, counting down.
CCGGGCAGCACCACCGCGTCCACGCCGTGCAGATCCGGGTCACCGTGCCAGAGCCGGACCGGCTCGGCGCCGGCGATCCGGACGGCGCGGGCCGCATCCCCGTCGTCGAGCGAGCCGGGGAAGGTGACCACACCGACCCGGGCGGTCACGAGCGGGCGTCCGCGGTCTCGTCGGTCTCGACCAGGCGGACGGTGAAGTCCTCGATGACCGGGTTGGCGAGCAGCTTGTCGGCAATCTCCCGGGCCCGGTCCAGGTCCGGTTCACCGGTGAAGTCGATCTCGATACGCCGGCCGATCCGCACTGAGGCGACGTCGCTGACGCCGAGCCGGGGCAGCGCGTTTGCGACGGCCTGGCCCTGCGGATCGAGGATCTCGGGCTTGAGCATGACGTCGACGACGACGCGAGGCACTGGGCACTCCTGACTGTGTACGCAGTTGGGTGCCGACCCACAACGGGCGAGCGCAGCCAGCGTACCTGGCAGATACCGCCGCGGACGCACCGGCCGGGCGCAGTTCAGGCAGTGATCCACATAACCGGCGGCGGGGGCGGCCGGCAGGGCGGGACAGGCGGCCCCAGCAGGGCATATACGGCGCGCTGGGTAGCCGAATCGTTACATTGGTTGATCTCGATGAGCTTCTTGAAAACGATGCTCGTCGGCCCTAGAGTACATCGACATGGCTCGATGCCAGCGGCGGCGGGGACCTCCCGCTGTCGCCACCGGGCACCCGGCGACCCCGGGCCCCAGCCCCTCCAAGGAGTCCACCGATGCGCGTTCGTCCCCTGCTCGCCCTGATCAGCACCGCGCTGGTCGGCGCCCTCGCCGCCGCGTCCGGCGCGTCCGCCGCCCCGGCCGGCCCCCAACCCATCATCGGCGGCGGCACCGTGTCGTCCGCCCCCTGGGCCGCCGCCGTGCTGAGCAACGGCTCGTTCACCTGCTCGGGCAGTGTGATCGCCGCGCAGTGGGTGCTCACCGCCCGCCACTGCATCAACGGCACGATGTCGGTCCGGGTCGGCAGCGTCTACCGCGCCTCGGGCGGGGTCACCCGCACCGTCAGCGCCACGTACACCCGTAACGACCTGGCCCTCATGCGGCTGTCCAGCACCGTCAGCACCTCGGCGGTGTCCCTGGCCAGCAGCAACCCGCCGATCAACTCGACCAACTCGATCTACGGGTGGGGCATGACCTGCTACAGCGGGTGCGACGCCTCCGCCCAGCTCAAGACCGCCACCGTCCGGGTGACCAGCAACAGCGCCACCGACGCGTACGGCGGGCAGGCGATCCGCAGCACCCGGATCAACGGCAACGCCTGGCGGGGCGACTCGGGCGGGCCGCAGTTCTACAACGGCCAGCAGGTCGGCGTGGCCTCCACCGCCGACGGGTCGAGCATCCAGAACTACGGCAGTGTCGCGTACAACCGGGCCTGGATCACCTCGGTGGCCGGTGTCTGACAGTTAGCGCCCGGTCGGCGCGGATGGTCGGCGGCGTGCCGACCGTCCGCGCCGCGTCGTTTTGCAGCATCCGATCAGGTGAACACGGCACACGATCGGGTCGCGCAACTCCTGACAGCATCGGAACCGTGCTGGTCGTGACGACAGAGCAACTGCCCGGCTACGAGATCCGCCAGATTCTCGGTGAGGTGGTGTCATCGATGGCCAGGACGCGCAACCCGTACCGCGAGGGTGTCAAGAACCTGCGCGGTGGCGCGTACGACCCGATGGCACCGGACAACCTGACCCGGTGGCGCACCGACTCGGTGACCCGCCTCGGCGAGGAGGCCCTGCGCCTCGGCGCGAACGCGGTGATCGGCATGCGCTTCGACAGCCGGGACTGCGGTGAGATGTGGATGGAGATCTGCGCGTACGGCACGGCGGTCATCGCCGTACCCACGATGTCCCCGGTCATGCCGGCCGACCAGCCGGCGGTGGCCGCGGAGACCGCCACCGACCCGGCCTTCGCGGAATCCCTCGGCGGCATCGCCGAACCGGCGAGCGCCCCCAACCTGAGAACAGCCGCAGAAACCCCAACGGGCGAGTAACCCCAGCCCGCCCCCGCCCTTTCCCGGTGATCAAGAGGTTTGCGTCATTCAGGAGATCAAAGATGACGCAAACCACTTGATCAACAAGGGAAGGCGTGGCTACTACAGGATGGGGGGTGGGGTGTAGGTTGCCGCGTTCGGGTGGGTTTCCACGACCTTGGTGATGCGGCGGGTTATCGATTCCACCTGGGATCGTGCCGCTCCGACGAAGGCGGTGCGGTCGGCCACCAGGGTGTCGATGTCGGCTCGGGACAGGCCCAGGCGGCCGTCGGCGGCCAGGCGGTCGAACAGGTCGTTCTCCGGGGCACCCTTCTCGCGCATGGCCAGCGCCACGGCTACCGAGTGCTCCTTGATCACCTCGTGCGCGACCTCCCGGCCGACACCGCGCCGCACCGCCGCCACCAGGATCTTGGTGGTCGCCAGGAACGGCAGGAACCGCTCCAACTCCCGGTTGATCACCGCCGGGTACGCCCCGAACTCGTCGAGCACCGTCAGGAAGGTCTGGAACAGCCCGTCGGCGGCGAAGAACGCGTCCGGCAGGGCCACCCGGCGGACCACCGAGCAGGACACGTCCCCCTCGTTCCACTGGTCACCCGCCAGCTCGCCGACCATCGACAGGTAACCCCGGATGATCACCGCGAAGCCGTTCACCCGCTCCGACGAACGGGTGTTCATCTTGTGCGGCATCGCGCTGGAGCCGACCTGACCCGGCTTGAAGCCCTCGGTCACCAACTCCTGACCGACCATCAGCCGGATCGTGGTCGCCAGCGACGACGGCGCGGCGGCGGTCTGCGCCAGCGCCGACAGCACGTCGAAGTCCAACGAGCGCGGGTAGACCTGCCCGACGCTGTCCAGCACCCGCGCGAAGCCCAGGTGCTCGGCGACGCGCCGCTCCAGCTCGGCCACCTTGTCGGCGTCGCCGTCGAAGAGGTCGAGCTGGTCGGCGGCCGTGCCGACCGGGCCCTTGATCCCGCGCAGCGGGTAGCGGGCGATCAGCTCCTCCAGCCGCTCGTACGCGATCAGCAGCTCCTCCGCCGCCGACGCGAAGCGCTTGCCCAACGTGGTGGCCTGCGCCGCCACGTTGTGCGAACGGCCGGTCATCACCAGCTCGGAGTGCTCGTACGCGAGCCAGGCCAGCCGGGCGAGGGTGGCCACCACCCGGTCCCGGATCAGCTCCAGCGAGGCGCGCACCTGAAGCTGCTCGACGTTCTCGGTGAGGTCGCGGGAGGTCATCCCCTTGTGCACGTGCTCGTGCCCGGCGAGCGCGCTGAACTCCTCGATGCGGGCCTTCACGTCGTGCCGGGTGACCCGCTCCCGCTCCGCGATCGAGGCGAGGTCGACCTGGTCGAGCACCCGCTCGTACGCCTCGACCACGCCGTCCGGCACGGGCACCCCGAGGTCGCGCTGTGCACGGAGCACGGCGAGCCAGAGCCGCCGCTCCATCCGGACCTTCTCCTCCGGTGACCAGAGGGCGACCAGTTCGGGCGAGGCGTACCGGTTGGCGAGCACGTTCGGGATCGTCGTCACGTACCTCATTCTCTCCTACCCGGCGATCCGGCCGGCCAGGAGGCCACCACGGGTGCCGGTGGGACCTCCTGGCCGTTTTGTCGCCCGGGGACCGCGCGCTACCCACCGGTAGTGGATCATCATTTCCCTCCGACTCCGGCGACGCCGGATCCTCCACCTCGACAGAGGGCACGCATGCGCAAGAATCTCCTCGCCGGTCTCACCGTCACCGCGGTGACCGGCGGCACCCTGTTGGCGACGGGCGGACCCGCCCAGGCGGTCGAACCAACGGTTCTCTACGTCAAGAAGGCTGCCGCCAACTGCTCCGACCAGGGGCCCGGATCCGAAGCAGCTCCGTTCTGCACGATCGGTGCCGCCGCTGCCGTGGTGACCGCCGGCTCGACGGTCTACGTCGACGGCGGCCTCTACGCCGAGCGGGTCACCTTCACCCGCAGCGGCACGCCGGAGGCGTCGATCGCCTTCATCGCCAGGCCTTCTGGAGGGCGGGTCACGCTTCTCGGGCCGACCGCGGGCCTGGTCGTCAACGGTCAACACGACATCTACATCGAGGGGCTCAACGTCAGCGGGGCGGCCGACGTGCCCGCCCTGGACCTACGCAACGCCTCGAACATCCTGGTCGCGGGCGGCAGGTTCACGATGGCAGACGTCGCGACGGTGCCCGCCATCCGACTCGTCGATGTGACGGGAGCGCTGCTGGAAGAGGTCATCGCCACCGGAGCGGCACTTCCCGCTGGGCTGACCATGGATGCTGCCACCAGCGGGGTGGTCGTCGACGACGTCACGGTATCCACCACGGAGAGCCACGCCGCCACCGATGGGAGCGTGGGCATCCGCATCGACGGGCCACGCAACACCATCCTCGGCAGCGATGTCGCCGGCTTCTCCGGCCCCGCCATCGTGGTGGGCCCTGGCGCCGCCGACACGGTGGTGGCCAACAACCGAATCATGGGCGGGATCGGTTACGGCGTCCACAACCGCGGAGCCACGGGCACGGCCATCGCGAACAACGACATCCAGGATCGCTGCCTCGGCGGCATCCGGATCGACGGGGCCTCCTCCCGCGTCTCGATCCAGAACAATGTGCTCCGCAACAACGGCGCCTTCTCCCAGGTCTACTGCGATCGACAGGACCCCGCAGGAGTCGAGGTCGGGTCTACGACGAGGCGCCGAGCGGCACGGTGATCGATTACAACAACGTCTGGCACTGGTCCGCGTCCGCGTCCAGCTACTCCTGGAACGGCACCCGGATGGGGCTCACCCAGTTCCGCACCGTTTCCGGGCAGGCCGCACACGACCGGGAAACGACGGGAGATCGGGACAACGTCGACTCGGCGAACTCAGCGGCACCCGGCTACCAGGAAGTCGACACCGCGGGCCTGTCACGTCGCGACGACCCGGCCGTGCCGAACACCGGCGCCGGCCCAATCACGTACGCCGACCGTGGCGCGACGGAGCCGGCCAAGCACCCGGTGTCGTCCTTCGAGGCGACCCTGGACCTCGGCACGAGCACGGTCAGCCTGGACGCCTCCACCTCCCAGCCGGGCTTCGTCCCGATCGATCGATACGAGTTCACATTCGGCGACGGCACCTCCGTCAGCCAGGCGAGCCCGCGCATCACACACAAGTACGCCAAGCCGGGCACCTACGACGTCACCGTCAGCGCCAGCGGCACCGACGGCCTGTCGGGCAGCAGCACCAAGAAGGTGAGCATGCTGCGGCGGACGGCGACCGTGGGCCTGCTCGCCCTGTCCAACCTCCGCTACGTCGGCACCACCGCGCCGAACCTCCTGCCCAACCAGGTCGGGTTGACGGCCACCGCGCAGTACGACCTGGCGGACGCCGGCAACGGCCAGGTCGCCCTCCTGTCCCGGGCCAGCGGCCTCTACGTCACCCAGACCCCATCCGACCCGGGAACGCTGAACGCCACCAGCCAGCTGGTCACCACCGTGGAAAAATTCACGGTCGTCCGAAACAGCGACGGCACCGTCAGCCTCAAGGCGAGTAACGGACTGTACGTCGCCGCCGAGCCCGGCGGAGCCGTCGCCCTGTCGGCCAACCGACCCGCCATCGGCCCCTGGGAGAAGTTCCACCAGGTGCCGGTCGCGGACGCGAACAGGTCTCTGAAGGCCAGCGTCAACGGCCGCTACGTCGTGGCCGAGAGCGCAGGTGCGAAGCCGCTGATCGCGAACCGGCCGACCGCCGGCGCGTGGGAGCGGTTCGACGTGGTCGACCTCGGCGCCGGCCAGGTCGGCCTCTTCGCCCGCGCCAACAACCGCTTTGTCACCGCCGAGAGTGCCGGCACCAAACCCCTGATCGCGAACCGGCCCACGGTCGGCGCCTGGGAGCGATTCACCATGACCCGCAACAGCGACGGCACGGTGAGCTTCAAGGCCGTCGTCAACGGCCGCTACGTCACCGCAGACGGCGCCGGGTCGAAGCCACTGATCGCCAATCGCCCGGCCATCGGCATCTGGGAGAAGTTCACAGTCGGCTGAGCCGTCCACGACACCGACGCCCGCCCGGCACAGAACCGGGCGGGCGTCGCCCGTCAGCGCTCCAGGATCGCCGTCACGCCCTGGCCGCCGGCCGCGCAGATCGAGATCAGGCCACGCCCGCTCCCCTTTTCGGCGAGCAGCTTCGCCAGCGTGGCCACGATCCGCCCGCCCGTCGCGGCGAACGGGTGCCCGGCGGCCAGCGACGAGCCGTTGACGTTGAGCCGGTCGGTGTTGATCGCGCCCAGCGGCGCGTCCAGGCCGAGCCGGTCCTTGCAGAACTCCGGCGATTCCCAGGCGGCGAGGGTGGCCAGCACCTGCGAGGCGAACGCCTCGTGGATCTCGTAGTAGTCGAAGTCCTGCAGCGTCAGCCCGGCACGGGCCAGCATCCGGGGCACCGCGTACGCAGGAGCCATCAGCAGCCCCTCGTCGCCGTGCACGAAGTCCACGGCCGCCGTCTCCGACCAGCTGAACCAGGCCAGCACCGGCAGGTGGTGTGCGGCGGCCCACTCCTCGCTGGCTAGCAGCACCGTGGACGCGCCGTCGGTGAGCGGCGAGGAGTTGCCGGCGGTCATGGTGGCGTGTTCGGCGTCCGGCCCGCGGGTGCCGAAGACCGGCTTGAGCGAGCCGAGCTTCTCCAGACTGCTGTCCGGGCGGAGATTCTGATCGCGGGTGAGCCCCAGGTAGGGCGTCATCAGGTCGTCGAAGAAACCCCTGTCGTACGCGGCGGCCAACCGCTGGTGCGAGCGCAGGGCCAGCTCGTCCTGCGCGCGCCTGTCGATCTGCCAGCGCAGCGCGGTCTGGGCGGCGTGGTCCCCCATCGACAGGCCGGTACGCGGTTCGGCGTTGCGCGGGATCTCCGGCTTGAACGGCTGGAGCGGGCGCAGCTTCGCGGCGATCTTCATCCGCTGGCCGACCGTCCGGGCGGAGTTGAGTTTGAGCAGTGTGCGCCGCATCTCCTCGTTGACCGCGAGCGGCGCGTCGGAGGTCGTGTCGACACCGCCGGCGATGCCGACGTCGAGCTGCCCGAGGGCGATCTTGTTGGCGACGAGGATCGCGGCCTCCAGGCCGGTGCCGCAGGCCTGCTGGATGTCGTACGCGGTGGTGTGCGGGTCGAGCCGGGACCCGAGCACCACCTCGCGGGTGAGGTTGAAGTCGCGGGAGTGCTTGAGCACCGCGCCGGCCACCACCTCGCCGACCCGCTGCCCGGCCAGCCCGTAGCGGGCGATCAGACCGTCCAGCGCCGCGCCGAGCAGATCCGCGTTTGACGCGTCCGCGTAGCGGGAGTTGGAACGGGCGAAGGGGATGCGGTTGCCCCCGATGACCGCGACCCGCCGGATGCTCTGCACGATCCGCCTCCTCGACAAGTGTTGCTCGAACCCTACTCGCCAGTAGGCTACGCCCATGACCGACAGGTACGCGAGCTTCGTCCAATCGGCCGCCGGCCGCGCGCTGGTCAAGCGCCTCGGGCTGCCCGACCCGCCGCGACTGCGCCGACACCACCCCGGCGACCCGCTGCTGCCCGGGCCGGCGCTGCTCGGCGCGGCCGACGGCGGCCGGCTCGCCGAGCAGGTCACCACGATCCTGACCGCCGCCGGGGTCGAGCTGCGCGACACCGGCACGGCCGGGGCGCAGGACCGCTTCGGCGCCCTGGTGTACGACGCCAGCGGGATCACCGACTCGACGCAACTGCGCCAGCTCTACGACTTCTTCCACCCGCACGCCCGGGCCCTGCTGCCCAGTGGCCGGGTGATCGTGCTCGGCACCCCGCCCGGCGAGTGCCCGACGCCGCGTGCGGCGACCGCACAGCGCGCCCTGGAAGGGCTGGTCCGAAGCATCGGCAAGGAGTTCGGTCGCGGCACCACCGCCCAGCTCGTCCAGGTGACCCGCGACGCCACCGGCACCGGCCTCGAATCGACAGTGCGGTTCCTCCTGTCCGGCCGGTCCGCGTACGTCTCGGGGCAGGTCATCCGGGTCGGTGCCGGCGGGGCGAGCGCGCCGGCCGACTGGGACCGCCCGCTGGACGGGCAGGTCGTGCTGGTCACCGGGGCCGCCCGGGGCATCGGCGCGGCGTTGGCGAAGGTGCTCGCCCGCGACGGCGCACAGGTGGTCGCCCTGGACATCCCGGCGGCCGGGGACGCCCTCGCCGCGGTGGCGAACGACATCGGCGGTACGGCAGTCCAACTCGACCTGACCGCGCCGGACGCGCCGACCCGTCTCGCCGACCACCTGGCCAGCCGGCACGGCCGGGTCGACGTGGTGGTGCACAACGCCGGCATCACCCGGGACAAGACGCTCGGCCGGATGGACGCCGACCGGTGGGACCAGGTCATCGACGTCAACCTGTCCAGTCAGGAGCGCATCAACGACGTACTGCTGGAGCGGGAGCTGATCCCGGCCGGCGGGCGGATCATCGGCGTCTCCTCGATCGCCGGGATCGCCGGCAACCGGGGGCAGACCAACTACGCCACCAGCAAGGCCGGCGTCATCGGTCTGGTCGACTCGCTCGCCCCGGCCCTGCGTGACCGGGGGATCAGCGTCAACGCGGTGGCCCCGGGCTTCATCGAGACGCAGATGACCGCGCGCATTCCGCTCGTGGTCCGGGAGGCGGGCCGGCGGATGAACAGCCTGGCCCAGGGCGGGCTGCCGGTGGACGTGGCCGAGACGATCGGCTGGCTGGCCTGGCCGGCCAGCGGCGCGGTCAGCGGCAACGTCGTACGGGTCTGTGGCCAGAGCCTGCTGGGGGCGTGATGGGCAAACGGAGAGAGCCGGACGACCTGTCGGTCCACGAGCTGATCGAGGGCCCGACCGAGATCCTGTCGTCCGAGACGTTGGACGCGATCCGCCGGCCGCAGGCCCTCGACGCCGACGAGCAGACGCACGACCTGAGCGCGTCGGCGGCCCAGGTGAGAAGCGATCTCACCGGCCACGGATCGGCCGGCACGGGCAGCCGAGAGCGCGTCGAGTTGCCCCGGATGCCCGCGCCCGGCGCGCTGTACCGGCGGGCCGCGCTCGGCGCGCTGCCCGGACTCGGTGGGCGGCGCGGGGCCGACCTGCCGGCGGTCGAGTTCACCGTGGCCGGGGTGCGGACCGACCGCGCCCACCTGGCCGACTACGACCGGGTCTGCGGGTTCCGGCTCACCGATCGGCTGCCCGCGACCTACCCGCACGTCCTGGGCTTTCCGTTGACCCTGCGACTGATGACCGCGCCGGGCTTTCCCATCCCGCTGACCGGTGTGGTGCACGTCGGCAACCGGATCACCACGCAGCGCCCGATCACGGCCGACGAGGCCCTCGACTTCACGACGTTCGCCCAGGACCTGCGTCCGCACGACCGGGGGCGGCAGGTGGACGTGGTGCTGGTCGGCTCGGTCGACGGCGAGGAGGTGTGGCGCGGCGTCTCGACGTACCTGGGTCGGGACCGCGCACCCGGTGGGCGCGATCGGGGCGAGCGTCCGCCCGCGCCCACGGCCACGGCCCGCTGGCGGGTCGAACCCCACGTGGGCACCGAGTACGCGCGGGTCTCCGGGGACCACAACCCGATCCACACCTCCCGGCTCGGGGCGCGGCTGTTCGGCTTCCGCCGGCCGATCGCGCACGGCATGTGGAGCAAGGCGCGCTGCCTCGCGGCACTGGAGACGCGGCTGCCGGACGCCTGCACCGTCGAGGTGGCGTTCAAGCTGCCCGTACCGCTGCCGAGCACGGTGAACTTCACCCTGCTGCCGGACGGGGCATTCGCCCTGCACGACTCGCGCGGCCGGCCGCATTTGGCGGGTCTCGTGCGCTGACGCGCCCCTGCCGATCCTGATTCGGGCTTGGCAGGGGCGCACGTCTGCGCTACGTTGTTCTCAGAGCGAGATGATCTCAAGGTGAGGGAGACCCGATGAACGAGCAGGACTTCCTGGCCGCGTACGACCCACGGGCCTACCCGTCGGTCGCCGTGACAGTCGACGTGGTGGCGCTGACCATCCGCGACGACGCGCTGCACCTGCTGCTGATCCGACGCGGCGAGGCGCCCTTCGCGGGGCACTGGGCGCTGCCCGGCGGCTTCGTCCGCCTCGACGAGGACCTGGCCGCCGGCGCTCGACGCGAGCTGGCCGAGGAGACCGGGCTTGGCGGGGAGGCGCTGCGACGCGTACACCTGGAGCAGTTGGGCAGTTACGGCGCTCCCGACCGCGACCCGCGGATGCGGGTCGTCTCGATCGCCCACCTCGCGTTCGCACCCGACCTGCCGGACCCGGCCGCCGGCACCGACGCCGACGAGGCGAGCTGGCTGCCGGTGACCGCGCTGACCAGCCGGCAGCTCGCCTTCGACCACAGCCGCATCATCGACGACGCGCTGGAGCGGGCCCGGTCCAAGCTGGAGTACACGCCGCTCGCCACCCGCTTCCTCGCCGCCGAGTTCACGATCAGCGAGCTGCGCGCCGTCTACGAGACGGTCTGGGGGCACCCGCTGCACGCCGGCAACTTCCACCGCAAGGTGCTCTCCGTGCCGGGGTTCGTGGAGAGCACCGGCGCCAGCACCGAGCGCGGCGGTGCCCGAGGCGGCCCCCGCGCACGGCTCTACCGGGCCGGCGACGCCCGCCTGCTGCACCCGGCGCTGCTGCGCCCCGCCCGCGAGGAGACCGTGCGGTGAGGGCCACCGAGGCCATCGGCCTGGTCGCGGCCGCCCGCACCGACGCCGACCTGTTCGGCGCCGACCAGCCGGCCCGCCGCTACCGCGAGCTGGTCGCGGCCCTGCACCCCGACCGCCTGCCGGCCGACCCGGCGGTACGCGCCGAAGCCCTCGACGCGTTCATCCACGTCACCACCCGGTGGCAGGCCCGGCAGGTCACAGTCCTCGGCGACTACCGCCTCGGCACGCCGGCTCACTCGGGTGACCTGGCCGACCTCTACGACGTGGGCGACGACCGGCTGCTCAAACTCCCCCGACGGCCCACCGACAACGACCTCATGGCCCGCGAGGCGCACGCCCTGCGCACCATCGCCGAGCGCGGCGACCCGCGCTACCTGCCGTACGTGCCTCGGCTCGTCGACGAGTTCGCACACCGCGACGCCGCCTCCGGTGCCGAACGGCGGATCACCGTCCTCGCCACCGCGCCGGGCCTGCACGACCTCGAAGTGGTGCGACGCGCGTACCCCGACGGGTTGGACGCCCGGGACGTGGCCTGGATGTGGCGGCGACTGCTGGTGGTGCTCGGCCTGGCCCACCGGGCGGGCGTGGTGCACGGCGCGGTCCTGCCGCGACACGTGCTGATCGAGCCGGCCGCACACGGCGTGGTGCTTGTGGACTGGTGCTTCTCCGCAGCCGTCGGCAGCACGATCCCGGCCATGGTGCCCGGCCACCAGGACTGGTATCCGCAGGAGGTCCCCGGCAAGCGGCCCTGCGGCCCGGGCACCGACATCGCGATGGCCAGCCGCTGCATGAGCTGGCTGATGGGCCCGCGCGCGCCCCGCGAGCTGCACGCCTTCGCGCAGGGTTGCCGGCAGCGGGCCCTGGACGCCCGACCGGACGACGCCTGGGCACTGCTGCGCGAACTCGACCAGGTGTTGGACCGGCTCTACGGGCCACGCACCTTCCGACCCTTCACCCTCACCCCCTAAGGAGCTGTCATGGGCAGTGGAATCTGGTCCACCGACGTGTACGACGCCGCCGACCGCTACCGCCGGTCCACCGGCCGGAGCGCCTTCTCCTACAGCGACAGCGGCGCGCGCACCGTGCACCCCGCGCTCGACCCCCGCGACGCGAGCCGGGAGAGCCGGGACTCCGACGAGCACCCGCGATCGACGCCCATCGCTGTGCTGTTCGACGTAACCGGTTCCATGCGCAGGGTGCCGCGCGCCCTGCAGACCAAGCTGCCGCAGCTGCTCGGGCTGCTGCAACGGCAGGGGTACGCCAGCGACCCGCAGATCATGTTCGGCGCGATCGGCGACGCCACCTGCGACCGGGTTCCGTTGCAGGTCGGCCAGTTCGAGTCGGACAACCGGATGGACGACGACCTCGGCCGGATCGTCCTCGAAGGCGGTGGTGGCGGGCAGATGAGCGAGTCGTACGAGCTGGCCCTGTACTTCATGGCCCGGCACACCGTGACCGACAACTGGGAGAAGCGCGGCCGGCGCGGCTACCTGTTCATCATCGGCGACGAGCTGGCGTACCCGCAGGTGAAGGCTCGTGAGGTGGCCGGGCTGATCGGCGACAACCTCTCCGAGGACGTGCCGCTGCGGCAGGTCGTCGACGAGGTGACCCGCCGCTGGGACACCTACTACCTGCTCCCCGCCGGCAGCCACTACGCCGGCAACGCCAAGGTGCTCGACTTCTGGCGGGACCTCTTCGGGCAGAACGCCGTGGTGCTCGACGACCTCGACGCCGTCTGCGAGACCATCGCGCTCACCATCGGCCTCGGCGAGCAGGCCATCGACCTGGACGAGGGCCTTCGCCACCTGGACCACGCCGGCTCCAGCGCCACCGGCACCGTCTCGAAGGCCCTGGCCCGCCTCGGCCGGGGGCGGCGGGCCGAGGTGTCGACGCTGCCGGCGTTCCGCGACACCACCGGCGGGGTGACCCGGCTGTGAATCACGTGGCGGTGGTCGACCTCGGCTTCGGCGACGCCGGCAAGGGCACGGTGGTGGACTGGCTCTGCGCCACCCGCCCGGTGCACACGGTGGTCCGCTTCAACGGGGGCGCGCAGGCGGCGCACAACGTCGTACTGCGCGACGGGCGGCACCACACGTTCGCGCAGTTCGGCGCGGGCACGTTCCATCCCGGTGTCGGTACGCACCTGTCCCGGCACGTCGTGGTGGACCCGCTGGCGCTGGCCGCCGAGGCCGACCATCTCGCCACGATCGGGGTGCCCGACGCGCTCGACCGGCTGACCGTCGACGCCGACGCGCTGCTCGCCACCCCGTACCACCGGGCCGCCAACCGCGCCCGGGAGATCGCCCGGGGCGCCGACCGGCACGGCTCCTGCGGGCTGGGGGTGGGTGAGGCCGTCGCGTACGGTCTCGCCCACCCCGACGACGCGCCCCGTGTCGCCGACTGCCACCGCCCGGCCCTGCTGCGCCGGAGGCTCACCACCCTGCGGGACCGGCTGACCGCCGAGCTGGGCCCGCTGGACGCGCCACCTGTGGATGACTGCCTGCCCGCGTTCAGCGGGTTCGCCGGGCGGGTCGCCATCGTCGACGGGAGCTGGCTCGCCGGGGCGCTGCGTGCCGGGACCTGCGTCTTCGAGGGCGCGCAGGGCGTGCTGCTCGACGAGTGGCACGGCTTCCACCCGTACACGACGTGGAGCACCACCACGTTCGCCAACGCCGACAGCCTGCTCGCCGAGGCTGGTCAGGCCGGCGACCTGACCCGGCTCGGGGTGCTGCGGATCGTCACCACCCGGCACGGGGCCGGCCCGCTGGTGACCGAGGACCCGAGCCTGCCGCTGTCCGATCCGCACAACCCGACGAACCCGTGGCAGGGCCGGTTCCGGTTCGGTCACTTCGACGCGGTCGCCCACCGGTACGCCCTCGCGGCGGCCGGCGGCGTGGACGGCCTGGCGCTGACCCACCTCGACCTGGCCAACCCCGACCTGCGGATCTGCCGCCGCTACGACACCACCGACCGGCTCGACCCCGGCCCACCCGGCGACCTGGACCGCCAGGCCGCGCTCACCGACCGCCTGCTGGGCTCCCGCCCGGTGTACGACGACCCGCCGGCGGACTGGGCCGAGGCGGTCGGCGTCGAGCTGGGCAAACCTGTGGTGCTGACCTCGCACGGCCCCACCGCCGACGACAAGATCCCGCACGGCCCGCTGCTCACCCCACCCGCTCTGGCGCGCTCGGCCTGACATCCGGGACCGAAGGAGGTGATCCGCCGACTCGGCCACCGGGCGGCTCGCACCCGGCGAGCATGAGTGCATGGACGCCGCGCTCGACCTGCTCCGACAGCTGGTCACCTCGCCATGGGTGTACCTGCTGATCTTCGGGCTCACAGCGGTCGACGCGTTCTTTCCGGCCGTACCCGGCGAGGCGGCCGTCATCACCGCCGCCGTGCTCTCGACCGGCGGCAACCCCAACCTGGCAGCGGTGATCGCCGCCGCCGCGGTGGGTGCCTGCGCCGGCGACCACATCTCGTACGCCATCGGACGAGGTGGCGGTGCGAACCGGCTCGCCGGGTTTCCCGACGGGAGCCGACGGAGGGCCAGTTCCGAGTGGGCCCGGCGGGCACTGAACCGGCGCGGCGGGCTGATCCTGACCACTTCCCGCTACCTGCCGGGTGGCCGGACCGCCGTCACCCTCACCATGGGCGCGGTGCGGTATCCCCGCCGGTCGTTCCTGCTCTACGACGCGATCGCCACGGTCACCTGGGCCATGTACTGCGGACTGCTCGGCTACTTCGGTGGGCTGGCCTTCGAGCGGCACCCCGTCAAGGGCGTCCTCGCCGGCATCGGTCTCTCGGTGCTCGTGACGCTTGGCATCGAGGGCATCCGCTGGCTGCGCCACCGGGCGCACCGCCGCGCCGCCGCCCGCGACTGACCGTGCGGACCGACCCGACACCCGTCACAGCAGGTCGGCGTCGTACACCAGGATGGCCAACTGCACCCGGTTGCCCGCGTGCAGTTTCGCCAGCGCCCGGCTGACGTGTGCCTTCACTGTCGCCTCGCTCATCGTCAGCCGCCGGGCGATCTCCGCGTTGCCGAGCCCCCGCGCCACCTCCCGGACGATCGCCAACTCCCGCTCGGTAAGCGGCGCCAACCGCTCCCGGGCCGCGTCCCGGCGGGCCGGACCACGCTCGGCGAACGAGCTGATCAGACGCCGGGTCACCGTCGGGGCGAGCATCGCGTTCCCGGCGGCCACCGTCCGGACGGCGGAGGCCAGCTCGCGGGGCGGGGTGTCCTTGAGCAGGAAGCCGACCGCGCCGGCCCGCAGCGCCTGGTGCACGTACTCGTCGAGGTCGAAGGTGGTCAACATGATCACCTTCGGGCCGGCGGCGACCACCTCGGGCGCGACGGTCAGCCCGTCGACGCTCGGCATCCGCACGTCGAGCAGCACCACGTCGGGGCGTAACCGCCGGGCCTGCTCCAGCGCGCCAACGCCGTCGGCCGCCTCGCCGACGACGGTGATGTCCTCGGCGGCCTCCAGGATCAACCGCAACCCGGCACGAACCAGTTGCTCGTCGTCGACCACCACCACCCGGATCACGCCGCACCCGCCAGCGGGATCAGGGCCCGGACCAGGAAACCACCGTCCACGGGAGCCGCCTCCAACCGGCCGCCGAGCAGTTCCACCCGCTCACGCAGCCCGAGCAGCCCCTGCCCGGCACCGGGCAGCGTCGACGTCCCCTCGGACGGGCCGTTGCGGACCAGCACCTCCAGCCCGTCGGGCAGATAGCGCAGGCAGACCGTCGTCTCGGCGTCGGCCGCGTGCTTGCGCACGTTGGTCAGCGCCTCGCGAACCACCCGGTACGCGGTGCGGCCCAGCGTCGCGGGTAGCGCCATCGGCACGCCCTCGTCCTGCCGGGACACCCGGAGCCCGGCGGCACGGGACTCCCCGATCAACTCGTCCAAGGTGTCGAGCCCTCGCTCCGGCGTCACCGCCGGGTCGGTCTGGCGCAGCACACCCAGCACCTCGCGCAGGTCGGTGAGCGCCTGCCGGCCGGTCGTCCGGATCAGCGCGGCGGCCTCGACGGTCCCCGGGTCCACGGCGGTCACCTCCAGCGCGCCGGCATGCACCACCATCAGCGAGACCCGGTGTGCCACCACGTCGTGCATCTCCCGGGCGATCCGGGTCCGCTCCTCGGCGCGAACCCGGTCGGCGCGCGCCTCCTGCTCGCGTTCCAGCCGTTCGGCGCGGTCCCGCAGAGCGGCGAGCGTGTCCTGACGGGCCCGCACCCAGAGGCCGAAGACCAACGGCAGCCCGACCAGACAGGCGGCGAGCAGCAGCACGTTGCCGCTGGCGGCGGTGGTGATCCGGCGTACGCCACCCACCGCCAGGCCGACCAGCACCCCACCGGCCAGCACCACTGCCGCACCGGCGAGGTAGCCGGCGAGTTGGCGGCCGCGTAACCGCAGACCCGCCTGGTACGAGGCCAGCACCCCGGCGGCCGCCGCGGCGAGCACCAGCCAGCCGACCGCCGCGGCCAGGAACAACGGCCAGCGCCGAGTGCGGATCATGCCGGCCGCCCACGCCGAGCCCAGCGCGATCAGCAGCACGACCGCGCCCGGCAGCGGCGAACGGACCCCGATGTCACCTGTCGCGCTGGCCCAGACGGCCGCGGCGACCAGGACGGCGAGCATCTGCGGGGCGTACCGGTGGACGACCCGCCGGAGGGCGAGGGCGCTGGAGGCCACCCAGCGAGCCTAGGGCTCAACCGGCGGATCGCACCGGCCCGTGGCGCCGTACCCGGGTGCGGTGGGGGATGACCCCGACGCGCAGTCCGGGCCGGCCGCTACCTAAGTAGTGCCGCCCACCTGACCACTGGCCGATGGCAGCGGCCGCCGCCCGCACGAGCATCGGGATCATGGATCTGCTGGACCTGCTGCACGACACGATGTCCTCGCCCTGGGTGTACCTGGCGATCTTCGCGATCGCGGTGCTCGACGGCTTCTTCCCGGTCGTGCCGAGCGAGACGGCAGTGATCACGGCCGGGGTGTTCGCTGCCTCGGGAGCGCCGTACCTGCCGGCGGTCATCGTGGTGGCCGCCGCCGGCGCGCTGGTCGGCGACCACGTCTCGTACGCCATCGGGCGGAGCGGTGGAGGGCGACTGCTCGACCGGCTGCCGCCCGACGGTCGACGCCGGGCCGCCATCGACCGGGCCCGCCGGGGGATCGCCACCCGGGGCGGTCTGATCCTCACCGTGGCCCGCTACATCCCCGGCGGCCGGACCGCTGTCACCCTCACCATGGGCGCGGTGCGCTATCCCCGGCGACGGTTCCTGGCCTTCGACGCGCTGGCTGCCGGCTCGTGGGGGCTCTACTCGGCGCTGGTCGGCTACGTCGGCGGGCTGGCCTTCGAGCAGGACCCGCTGCGTGGCCTCCTGCTCGGTCTGGGCCTCGCCCTGACGGTGACTCTGGTCGTCGAGGTGGTCCGCTGGCTCCGCGGGCGGCGCCGCGCGGCGCGGGCCGGCGAGCCGGGCACCGACGCTGCCTCCGTCGGGACCGTCAGTCGGCCGGCGGACGCCAGGTGACGCCGTGCAGCAGTTGGGCGGCGCCGAGCCAGGCCACGTTCATCATCCGGGTGGCCGTCTTCTCCGGGTCGGCGTCCGGGTGGTCGGCGAGCCAGTCGGCAAGTGACTCGGTCGCGCCGACCAGGGCGTACGCGACGACCTCCAGGTCGAGGGCGGCGATCTCGCGGCCCTCGGCGCGCAGCGCGTGGTCGAGCATCCCGGCGACCACCTCGACCAGCCGGGCCCGCATGCTGGCCAGCTCTCCGGCGAACGGCTGCTCGCCCCGGGCCTGCCGGTAGAGCACCGCCCAGCCGTCGCGGTGCGCGCCGACGAAGCCGAAGAACGCCCGCAGGCCACGCCACAGCCTTTCGTCGGCCGGCAGGTCGGGGACGGCGGCGCCGGCGATGGCCTGCATCATCCGGGTGCCCTCCCGGTGCAGGCAGGCGACGAACAGCTCTTCCTTCGTCCCGAGGTACGCGTACACCATGGGCTTGGAGATGCCGGCGTCCTCCGCGATCTCGTCCATGCTGGCGGCGTGGAAGCCGCGCCGGGAGAAGACCTTCACTGCCGCGTCGAGCATCTGCTGCTCGCGGACGGCGCGGGGCAGGCGCTTGAAGGCGGGGACACTGGACACCTTGCGAGCATACCTACTCGTGCGTAGGGTTACGCGCGAGTAGCCAAATCTTCCGGAAGGCACATCTCATGACTGACTTCGACCCGGCCACCTTCGCCAACGTCGGCCCCAAGGAGTTTGCCCAGCTGGTCAAGTCCACCCCGGACGACAAGATCGCCCAGGTGATGTCCGGCGACCTGCGCGGCAAGGTCCTCGGTGAGGTGTTCGGCCGGATGCCGTCGCTGTTCCGCGCGGACCGGGCCGGCTCCACCAACGCGGTCATCCACTGGATCATCACCGGTCGTCCGGACGGCGGCAGCGACACCTACGAGGTGGTCATCGCCGACGGCAAGTGCGAGGTGAACGAGACTCCGCAGCACGACCCGAAGCTGGCCCTCACCATGGGCCCGGTCGAGTTCCTGAAGATCGTCTCCGGTGGCGCCAACCCGGTGATGATGTTCATGACCGGCAAGCTGAAGGCGAAGGGCGACCTCGGCCTCGCCGCCAACATCGCCAACCTGTTCGACATCCCCAAGGCCTGACATGGCTGAGTTCTCGCTTGACCTGAACGAGGAACAGCGGGATCTACGCGACTGGGTGCACGGCTTCGCCGCCGAGGTCGTGCGCCCGGCCGCCGCCGAGTGGGACGAGCGCGAGGACACCCCGTGGCCGGTGATCCAGGAGGCCGCGAAAGTCGGCCTCTACGGCTTCGAGTTCCTCGCCACCTGCTGGGCCGACCCGACCGGGCTCTCCCTGCCGATCGCCAGCGAGGAACTCTTCTGGGGTGACGCCGGCATCGGCCTGAGCATCTTCGGCACCTCGCTCGCCGTCGCCGCCATCTACGGCGCCGGCACCCCCGACCAGATGGTCGAGTGGGTGCCACAGTGCTTCGGCGACGTGGACTCCCCGGCCGTCGCCGCGTTCTGCACCAGCGAGCCGGAGGCCGGCTCCGACGTCGGCGCCATGCGCACCCGGGCCGTCTACGACGAGGCCACCGACGAGTGGGTGCTCAACGGCCAGAAGGCGTACGCCACCAACGGCGGCATCGCCGGCGTGCACGTGGTCACCGCCTCCGTTGACCCCACGCTCGGCTCCCGCGGCCAGGCCGCGTTCGTCGTACCGCCCGGCACCCCCGGCCTGGCCGCGACCCGCAAGCTGCGCAAACTCGGCCTGCGCGCGTCCCACACCGCCGACGTCTTCCTCGACGAGGTACGCGTGCCCGGCCGCTGCCTGCTCGGCGGACGCGACGCCCTGCTGGAACGCCTGGACCGCGCCCGCTCCGGGCAACGGGCCAGCGGGCAGGCCGCGATGCGCACCTTCGAGCTGTCCCGACCCACCGTCGGCGCGCAGGCGCTCGGCGTGGCCCGGGCCGCCTACGAGTACGCGTTGGACTACGCGAAGGACCGGGTCCAGTTCGGACGGCCGATCATCGAGAACCAGGCTGTCGCGTTCGCGCTTGCCGACATGCGGATGGAGATCGACGCGGCCCGGCTGCTGGTCTGGCGGGCCTCCTGGATGGGCCGCAACAACCGCCCGTTCACGGCGGGCGAGGGCTCGATGTCCAAGCTCAAGGCCGGCGAGGTGGCGGTGTCGGTCACCGAGAAGGCGGTGCAACTGCTCGGCGGGGCCGGCTTCCTGCGCGACCACCCCGTCGAACGCTGGTACCGCGACGCCAAGATCTACACCATTTTCGAGGGTACGTCCGAGATCCAGCGACTGGTGATCTCCCGGGCGATCTCCGGCACGCAGATCCGCTGAGCCTCCGGTCAGCCACCCCCTGGCCCGACCGCCGGCCGGGCCAGGGGCGGCGTCCTACCTATCCGTGCCGTCTTCGTCACCCCACGCCGATGCTGGCTGGGCCTGGTGCCGCGTCGGGTGCATGATCAAGGAAGAACGCCCTGCCGGACGGGAGTCACCTGCCTGTCCGCGTACCACCCCAAGGAGGTCTGCGGCATGGACCTGCCGTTCGTCGTCGCCACGCTGACCCGTCGCGGGCTGCTCACGCCGGGCCGCCCGGTCCGGATCGCCTCGCAGCTCAACGCCTTGCGCACCTGGGGGTGGAGTCTCGCCGGCGAACTACGCCAGGCAGCCGCCCGAGACCCCGGCCGACCGGCGATCATCGACGAGGACGGCGTCGAGCTGACCTACCAGGCGCTCCTCGACCGGGCCGAACGCATGGCCCGGTCGATGCGGTCCGGGCTCGGCGTACAGGCCGGGGACCGGATCGGCGTGCTGTGCCGCAACCACCACGGCCTGATCGAGACCATCGTCGCGGCGACCCTGCTCGGCGTCGACGCGGTCCTGGTCAACACCGGGCTCTCCGCCGCCCAGCTGTCCACCGTCGCCGAGGAGCAGCGGCTACGGCTGCTGGTGCACGACGACGAGTTCGCCGAACGGGTCCTCGGCCTCCCCGCCGAACTGCCCCGCCTCGACGAGCGCGCCCGCGAGGAACTGGTGGCCGGAGCGCTCCCCGGCGAGCTGCGCCCGCCGGAGCGCGACGGCCGGATCATCGTGCTCACCTCGGGCACCACCGGCGCCCCCAAGGGCGCCCGCCGGCCCACACCCAGCGGTTTCGGGCCGCTCGTGTCCATCATCGACCGCATCCCGCTGCACGCCAAGAACCGCGTGCTGATCGCCGCCCCGATCTTCCACACCTGGGGATTCGCCGCCCTGCAGGTGTGCTTCGCGTTGCGGGCCACCATCGTGCTGCACCGCCGCTTCGACCCGGCCGCCATGCTCGCCGCCCTGGTGGCACACCGCTGCGACGCCCTCTTCGCCGTACCCGTGATGCTCCAACGGCTGCTGGAAGTGCCCCCACCGGACCCGCGCCCCGCACTCAAGGTCGTCGCGGTCAGCGGATCGGCACTGCCCGGCGGGCTCGCCCCCAAGTTCATGGACGTGTACGGAGACGTCCTCTACAACCTCTACGGCTCCACCGAGGTCTCCTGGGCATCCATCGCCGGTCCCCCGGACCTGCGCCAGGCACCCACCACTGCCGGCCGGCCACCGCACGGCACCCGCCTGGAGATCCTCGACGCCGACGGCCAGCCGATACCGAAAGGTCAGGTCGGCCGCATCTTCGTCGGCAACGAGATGCTCTTCGAGGGCTACACGTCCGGCGCCAGCCGGGAGAGCCGCGACGGCCTGCTCGACACCGGTGACCTCGGCCGGCTCAACGCCGACGGGTTGCTCTTCGTCGACGGTCGGGCCGACGACATGATCGTCTCCGGCGGCGAAAACGTGTTCCCGTCCGAGGTGGAGGACCTGCTCGCCCAGCTACCGCAGGTCCGCGAGGCCGCCGTGATCGGCGTACCCGACCCGGAGTACGGCCAGCGGCTGGCCGCGTTCCTCGCCCTGCACCCCGGCGAGACCCTCGACCCCGAGGCGGTCCGCGAGTACGTCCGGCGCTACCTCGCCCGCTTTTCCGTACCCCGGGACGTGGTCTTCGTGAAGTACCTGCCCCGCAACGCCACCGGCAAGGTGCTCGCCCGGGAACTACGCCGCTACTACGGCTGAGGCGCCAGCCTCAGCCCGGGATCGTGATCCGGCCCTCGACCGCGGCGGTGGCGATGTCGGTGCGATGCTGCGAGCCGGCCAACTCCACCCCGTCCACCAGCGCGTACGCCGCATCCCGGGCACTCGCCAGGTCGGGGCCGGTGGCCGTACCGCAGAGGACCCGGCCGCCGGCGGACAGCAACGCGCCGTCGCTCGCCCGGCGGGCGGTGCCCGCGTGGATGATGCCCGGCCGGTCCGCGCCGGTGATCACGTCGCCGGTGCGCGGCGCGGCCGGGTAGCCCTGCGCGGCTACCACCACGGTCACCGCCGCGCCGTCGTGCCAGCGCAGCGGAGGGTGCTCGGCAAGCGTGCCGGTGGCCGCCGCGTGCAACAGCCCACCCAGCGGGGTCTCCAGCAGGGCGAGCACGACCTGGGTCTCCGGGTCGCCGAAGCGCGCGTTGAACTCGATCACCCGAGGACCGGCGGCGGTCATCGCGAGGCCAACGTAGAGCAGGCCCGCGAACGGGGTGCCCCGGCGGCGCAACTCCGCCAGGGTGGGGTGGACCACGTCGCGCATGACGTCGTCGACCAGGCCGGGCGGCGCCCAGGGCAGCGGCGCGTACGCGCCCATGCCGCCCGTGTTCGGGCCCGTGTCGCCGTCGCCGATCCGCTTGAAGTCCTGTGCGGGCAGCAGCGGCAGCGCCGCCTCGCCATCGGTGACCACGAACAGGCTGACCTCCGGACCGTCGAGGAACTCCTCGATCACCACCCGGCCACACTCGGCGGCGTGCGCCAACGCGGCGGACCGGTCGTCGGTCACCACGACGCCCTTGCCGGCGGCCAGACCGTCGTCCTTCACCACGTACGGGGCGCCGAACTCGTCAAGCGCCCGCGCGGTGGTCTCCTCGTCCGTGCAGACGTACGCCCGGGCGGTCGGCACACCGGCGGCGGTCATCACGTCCTTGGCGAACGCCTTGGAGCCCTCCAGCTGGGCGGCCTCGGCCGACGGGCCGAACACGGCGATGCCCTTGGCGCGTACCGCGTCGGCGACACCGGCGACCAGCGGCGCCTCCGGCCCGATCACCACCAGGTCAGCCGCGGTCTCCACGGCCAGCGCGGCGACAGCGGCCGGGTCGGTCGCCGTGACGGCCCGCAACTCGGCAACCGAGGCGATGCCCGGATTACCAGGCGCGGCAATCAGCGCCGAAACAGCCGGATCGCGTTCCAACCCGAGCGCGAGAGCATGCTCCCGCCCACCACCACCCACCAAGAGAACCCGCACGACGGGCATCCTACTGGCCGCCCCGCCCACCGCCGCGCATCGCGCCGGTGATCATGAAGTTATTGCCCGCTGTTGCGGTGTGTCGTGGCAACAACTTCATGGTCAACGAACTCGGGCCGCGGCCATTGCCTGACGGACCGTCCAGGGAATGTAGTCGGGGCGCAGAGTGTCCTTCCAGGTGAATCGGAGGACCGTCCAGCCGGCGTTCACCAGGCGGTTCTGGCGTCGTCGGTCGACGAACACGGCTTCCGGCAGACCGTGCGGGCCTCGGCCATCGGCCTCGGCGATGATCCGGTGGCGACGCCACGCGAGATCACCGATGCCCAGCAGATAGCCGTCGTCGTCACGCACCTCAAGTTGCAGCGCATCGGGCGGCACTCTGCCGTCGACGCATCGGAGTCGGGCACGCGTCTCGAGTGGCGACTGTGCCCGCCCGTCCACCTCGCTGAGGAAGCCGCGTGCCGCGACCGCGCCACGCCGCCCGCGGATCAGGCGCGGGAAGGAGAGCAGATCTTCGGCGGTCACCAACCGACGGTTCAATGCCGAGTCCAGCACACTCACCGCCGAGAAACGATCAACCCGCAGGCTCACGTCGGCAAGGGTCCGGAGCGGTTCGGTCACGGTGAGCCCGTCCACCCGGACAAACTGCCCGGACGGAACGACCAGCTGATGAACCACCACCTCCGGATGAGCGATCCGGGCTGGCCTGGCGACCGGGCCAGGCACCGACAGGTGGATCACATCGGTGGCCTTCAGACCAGCCATCCCGTGCAGTTCGGCGGCTGTTGCGAGCACTGCGCCGGCCGACGGCCCAAAGGATTCCAACGCCGCCCTGATCCGCGCCCGTCGGGGCACCCCGTCATACAGGTCGGCGTCCACCAGGTAGCTGCCACGCGCCACGACGCGCCAACGGCCCGCGCGACAGAGCCGTTGCACTTCGTGGGTGGTGAAACCAGCGGCTCGCGCCTGCCTGAGCGTCACAATCCCGTCCCGCGCGGAGGCAACCCGCCGTACCGCGTCCAAGGCATCCACCCGGCCACCCTGACCCACCGGGGAACCCCAGACACACCCCTGTGGACAACCAGCGCTTCCCTGTGGATAACCAGGCGCCCCCGCCTGGGTTGATCATGAAGTTATTGCCACGACACGCCGGAACGGGTGGCAATAACTTCATGATCACCGGGGCGGGGGCGGGGGCCGGGGGCCGGAGGGGGTTGGGGTTAGGGGAGGAGGGGGTGTTGGACTACGTTTTCTTCTCGGCCTGGGCCTACGCCGATGACGCTCACCCTCGTGTTGCAGAGTTCCTCTACGCGGGCGATGTAGCGGCGGGCGTTCTCCGGCAGCTCGTCGACGGTGCGGGCCTTGGTGATGTCCTCCCACCACCCGTCGAGCTCCTCGTACACCGGGGTGGCGTGGTGGAAGTCCGTCTGGCTCATCGGCATGTCGTCGACACGCTTGCCGTTGATCTCGTAGCCAACGCAGATCGGCACCTTGGGCAGCCCGGTGAGCACGTCCAGCTTGGTGATGACCAGGTCGGTGACGCCGTTGAGGCGGCAGGCGTACCGGGCCACGACCGCGTCGAACCACCCGCACCGGCGCTCCCGGCCGGTGGTGGTGCCGTACTCCGCGCCGA
Source organism: Micromonospora sp. MH99 (assembly GCF_021442385.1). Taxonomy (GTDB): domain Bacteria; phylum Actinomycetota; class Actinomycetes; order Mycobacteriales; family Micromonosporaceae; genus Micromonospora. The sequence continues at coordinate 42,317 of NZ_MUZA01000014.1, read as the reverse complement.
TCTTGCGCAGGTGCGCGCCGTTGGCGTCGAACAGCTCGGTCGGGAACGGTCCCGAGCCGACCCGGGTGGTGTACGCCTTGCTCACCGCGATCACCTGGTTGATCGCGGTCGGCGGGATGCCGGCGCCCACGCAGGCGCCGCCGGCCGTCGGGTTGGACGACGTCACGAAGGGGTACGTGCCGTGGTCCATGTCGAGCATGGTCGCTTGGGCGCCCTCCAGCAGCACCGTCTCGCCCCGGTCCAGCGCGTCCCAGAGCATGGCCCGGGTCTCGGCGATGTACGGCTTGAGCCGCTCCGCGTACTCCAGGTACTCCTCGACGGTGGCCTCGAGGTCGATCGCCTTGCGGTTGTAGACCTTGAACAGCATCTGGTTCTTCTCGCGCAGCGCGAGTTCCAGCTTCTTGCGCAGGATGCCCGGGTCGAGCAGGTCCTGGAGTCGAATGCCCATCCGGGCGACCTTGTCGCCGTACGCCGGGCCGATGCCCCGGCCGGTGGTGCCGATCCGGGACGAGCCGAGGTACCGCTCGACCACCCGGTCCAGTGCCCGGTGGTGCGGCATGATGAGGTGCGCGTCGCCGGAGATCCGCAGTCGGGACACGTCCACCCCGCGCTCGGCGAGACCGTCGATCTCGGCGAGCAGCACCTTCGGGTCGACGACCACGCCGTTGCCGATGACGATCATCGCGCTCGGCGAGAGCGCCCCGGAGGGCATCAGGTGCAGCGCGTACTTCTGGCCGTCCGGGGTGATGACCGTGTGCCCGGCGTTATTGCCGCCGGAGTAGCGCACGACGTAGTCGACCCGCTCACCCAGCAGGTCGGTAACCTTGCCCTTGCCCTCGTCGCCCCACTGAGCGCCGATGAGCACGATCGCTGGCATCTTTTCCGCCTCCAGAAGGCTCGGGTGCCAGGTGGCGACCGGTTGGCGAGCCCGGGGTGTCAGGTTAACAAGTAGTGACGGCGCGACCGGCAGGGGTCGCGTCGAGAGGCAGGAGGCTCCTTCCGTGTACGACGTGGTGCTGCTCACTCTCTCCTCGGAGCGCGACGCTCCCGGGGGCTGTGGCAGCGGCGGAGCCTGCTGCGGCGGCGCGACCGGGACCGACACCGGCGTCAACGGGTCGGACGGGGCTGCCGTTGGCACGGCGACCGACGCCGGCACCGACCCCGGCGGGAAGCCGGGCGACGGCGACCGGTGCGCCACCGATCGACCCCGGGTGCCGGTGCTGGCCTGCGCCGATGCCCTGACCGCCCGGGGTGCCCGGGTGCAGACGGTCACCGCCCGCTCGGACGCGGAGATCGACGCGGTGTTGGCCCAGCTCGACGGTCCGGCCCGCCCGGACGGTCTCACCTGGCCGGATTCGGACGGCAAGACCCGGCTGGTCGTCGCCACGGCGAGCGACGGGCAGTTGCGCGCCGTGCTGCGCCGGCTCGTCCGGCGGTACGCCCCACCGCCGAGTCGCCGTCCGGCTGACCTGCGCAATGACCGGACCCTGCCCGACCTGCCGCCGGTCGCCGTACTCCCTCTCGACCCGGCGCGCGGCGGCACCCACCGGGACCTGGCCGCGCAGCTCGGGCTGCCCCGCGACCCGGTGGCCGTAGCGGCCGCCGTGTTGGACGGCACGCCACGCCGGCTGGATCTGCTGCGCAACGACGGCGGCTCGGTGACCCTGGACGGCGCTCTGCTCGGCGCCGCCGATGACGCCGGGCGTCCACTGCACTGGCGGGCCCGGGTGGAGGTGGACGACGCCATCCTCACCGACGGCGACGAACCGCTGCTGGCCTGCGCGATCGGCAACGCCGGCGGGTACGCGTCGCTCGACGACGTGGCGCTGCTGGCCGCGCCGGACCCGGCCGACGGCCAGGTCGAGGTCGCGGTGGCCGTCCCGGTGGTCGTCCGCTCGGCGTTGGGACGCAAGCGGGTACGCCTGGAGGTGCGGCGGGCCCGGGGGCGGGCCGTGTCGGTGCTGCCCCGGGAGGGAAAGGTGCCCTACCTCGACGATGGCGTCGAGGGTGAGCTGACCCGCAAGCGCTCCTGGTGGATCGAACCGGGTGCCTGGGCGGTCTGGGTGGTCTGACCCCGACTGCGCCGACCGGCCCCGGTCGTCCGGTGGGCCTATCCTCGCAGGAGGACTGGGGAGGAACCGTAATGGACAAGAACGCCGACCGGGCGCAGGTGCCCGGCCAGCAGCCGGTGCCGGAGCGGGACATCGAACCACTCTGGCCACCGGATCCGGCCGAGCAGGGCGCGGGTGACGTGGTGCCGCCGTGGGCGGCGGTCGCCGAGCAGCGGGGCGGTCCACCGCCGTCCGCGCCGTCGTCGGCCGTCTCGCCACCGGTGGCCGCGCCGCCGACCGGCCGTCCGCCGGTTCCCGGGCAGCCGGGGGCGGCGGCCCTGCCACCGCCGTCTCCGTCGGACTACCCGTCCCTGACCGGGGCGGTGCCGCCGCCGAGCGGCTGGGGAGCCACCGGCCCGAACGGTGCGCGTACGGGCTGGGCACCGGCGCAGCCGAGCTGGCCACCCGCCGACGCGCCGGCAACTCCACCCGCGCCGGCCACTCCGCCCGTGCCTCCCGTTGCGTCGACAGCACCGGTACCGCCGGGGGTGGGTGCCCTCGTCGGGCCGGGTAGTGACACGTTCCCGCCGACGTCCGGCACTCCGGCCACCGGCACGCGCCCGGGGGCGACCCCAGCCGAGGCCGCGGCCACCCCAACCGGAGCCGCAGGCACCCCAGCGGCAGCCGCAGGCACCGCGACCGGAGCCGCAGGCACTGCGACCGGAGCCGCAGGCACCGCAGCCGGAGCGGCGTCCGCCGACGAGCCTGTCCCCGGTCCGGTCAACGATCCGCCCGCCGCGTCGGGCGGCGTGGACCTGGACCTGCCGTTCTCCCTGGACCGCCCGGCGGCAACAGTCACGCCCGCCGACCGACCGACCCCGGCAGGCCCGCCCACCTCAGGGCCGGTAACGACAGACCCCGGCACGGCCGGCCCGCCGGCCGCAGGCCCCACCACCACAGGCCCAAGCACCGCAGGCCCCGCCACCGCAGGCGAAAGCACCGCAGGCCCGACCACCCCAGGCCCAAGCACCGCAGGGCCGGCCACCGCAGGCTCGGCCACCGCGGGCTCGGCAGCGGCGGGGCCGGCAGCGCAGTCTGGCGGACCGGCCGGCACCGGGGAGAACGGCCCTGCCGGCGGAGCGGCACGGCCGGCGGCCGAGTCGCCCTGGGCGTACCCGCCGCAGCGTCCGGCCAGCCCACCCCCGTCGACCGAGGGCCAGGCCACCGTCGCGCCGCCGCCGATTCCCGCGCCGCCCGTTCCACCTCCACCGCCGCCGCCCGCCGTCGACCAGGGCACCGGAGCGGGGCAGACGTACGCCGGCCAGACGTACGCCGGTCAGACGTACTCGCCGGCGATTCCCGGCCAGGCCGGCCCGGCGCCGGTCGAACCCCCACAGCAGGGCGCGGTGCCGACCCCGCCGCCGGGGCCGTTCCCGCCGTCGCCGGGCTGGTATCCGCCGCCCTGGCAGCAGGCCGCGGCAGCGGTTCCACCGGCGCCGCCTCAGCAGTACCAGGAGACCGACCCGGTGGCGCGGGTGCCGGCCACCGGCTACCCGGACGCCACCTGGACTCCGGAGACCACTGCCGCGCCGACGGCCGAGGACTTCGCGCGCCGCCGGCAGGTACGACCCGCCGACCCGGTGGCCACCATGGGCGTACGCGCGGTGGTCAACAAGATCGGTCTGGTCCGGCTCTCGCCGGGGCGGCACGAGCAGGAGCTCAAGCGGGACATCGAGATGGTGCGCCGCAACTTCGGTGGGCTGCGGCAGGTAACAGTGGTCAACCCGAAGGGCGGCGCCGGCAAGACGGTGGCCATCCTGCTGCTGGCGATGACCTTCGGGCAGAAGCGCGGCGGCTACGTGCTGGCCTGGGACAACAACGAGACCCAGGGCACGCTCGGCATGCGCGCCCAGCAGGACTTCCACTCCCGCACCGTGCGGGACATGCTGCGCGACCTCGGGCAGTTCCAGGGCGCGCACGGCCGGGTCGGTGACCTGTCGCAGTACGTCCGCTCGCAGGGTGAGGGGATGTTCGACGTCCTGGCCTCGGACGAGTCGGCGACCGGTGGCGAGATGCTGACCGCAGCCGCGTTCGCCGAGATCCGCGAGGTGGTCAGCCGGTTCTACAAGCTGATCTTCGTGGACACCGGGAACAACGTGCGGGCGCAGAACTGGCAGGCGTCGATGGACGCCACCGACCAACTCGTGGTCACCATGTCGGCCCGTAACGACTCGGCGGAGACGGCCGCCCGGATGCTCGACCACCTGGAGCAGAGCGGCCGGCAGCGGCTGGTCCGGCAGGCGGTGACCGTGGTGTCGATGCCGCCGTCGCGCAAGGAGATCGACCTTCCGGCCATCCAGGAGCACTTCGCGGCCCGGACCAGGGCGGTGCTGCTGGCGCCGTACGAGCGGCTCATCGACAGCGGCGAGCCGATCCGGTACGGCGGGCTCTCCTCGGCCACCCGCGACGCCTGGTTGAAGATCGCCGCCGCTGTCGCCGAAGGGTTGTAGCCCGTCGAAGGCCGGCCCAGCTCCGGGCCGGCCTTCGACGGCGGTGTCAGTTGCTGGCCAGCGCGTCCGCCGCGGCCGGGTCGCAGTCCCGCAGGAACTGGGCGCAGCGGGCCGCCTCGTCGGCCTCGCCGATCTCGTCGGCGGCCCGGGAGAGCACGTACAGGCAGCGGAGGAAGCCCCGGTTGGGCTCGTGCGACCACGGCACGGGCCCGTGGCCCTTCCAGCCGTTGCGGCGGAGCTGGTCGAGGCCACGGTGGTAGCCGGTGCGGGCGTACGCGTACCCCGTCACCACGGCGCCGGCCGCGAACGCCCGGGCCGCGAGCGCGCCCCAGGCCGCGCTGAAGGTCGGGAAGCGGGCCGCCACCGCGGCGAACGCCTCGTCGGTGCCGGCCTCCTGGGCGGCGGCCAGGGCGGCGTCGGCCTCGTCGTTCGCGGGCAGGAGGGTGGCCGGTGGCTCCGGCAAAAGGTTCTGCATCGCCCCATTCAACCCGCTGGACAGGGCGACACGCGAGCGGGTCGGCCGACGCGTTCGGCTGAACGGCTGAGGAGTTCATCACGCCTGCGGCCTATGCCGCGGCCAGGTGTTTTCCATTACAACTAATGGTCCGGAGCCTCCCCAGGAACCGGTTACGCAGGAGCCCGGTGGCCACGACCACCGGGCTCCTGTCGCGTCCACCCCGCCCGAGGTTTGGCGGGCCTCGCCCAAGGGGCAGGATGGCCGGGTGCCGACCCCACCTCCCACCGACGTCATCGAGCCCCACCTGCACGCCGACGAGATCCAGACCCGGGACGAGTTCGACCGGCAGCTGGGCACCGGCCGCCTGACCGGGCTGACCGTGCAGGGCCTGCGCCTCGACCTCGCCCCGGTGCCCGACCTGACCGGCATCGAGGTCACCGGCACGCTCTTCGTCGGCTGCCGGTTCGCCTCCCGGGAGGTCGGCGCCGACCTGGTCCGGCGCGGCGCGAACGTGGTGCCGCCGTTCTCCGGGCTGCCGTACCCGACCCAGCCGTCGCACCTCTACACGCCGGACGACCTCGCCGACGGGTTCGCCGAGGGCGGGTTCACCGGGATGTACGACACCCGGGTGTACGAGCACTACCGGGCGCACGGCGGTGCGCTGCCGGACGTGAAGGAGGCGCTCGGTCAGCGGCTGCACGACCATGGCGTGGACAACGCGCTCGCCGACGCCACCCGCGCCTGGCTGGGCGGGTACGGGCCGCAGTCGGTGGTCGGCATCATGGGCGGTCACGCCGTGCAGCGCGGCAGTGCGGCGTACCGGATGGCGGCCGTGCTGGGGTGGGAGCTGGCGCGGGCCGACCGGCTGGTGGTGACCGGCGGGGGCCCCGGGGTGATGGAGGCGGCGAACCTCGGCGCGTACCTGGCGGACCACGCGGCGGCGGACCTGACCGCGGCGATCGACCTGCTGGCCACCGCGCCCGACTTCACCGACCACCACCGGTACACGGCCGCGGCGTTGACGGTCCGGCAGCGGTACGCGGGCGTGCCCCGCCAGCGCGCCGGGGACGCCGGGTGGGCGCGGGCCGGCGGGCTGGCCATCCCGACCTGGCTGTACGGGCACGAGCCGGCGAACCTGTTCGCGGGGCGGATCGCCAAGTACTTCTCGAACGCGATCCGGGAGGACACCATCCTGCGGCTCGCCCGGGGCGGCATCGTCTTCGCGCCTGGTCGGGCGGGCACGGTGCAGGAGGTGTTCCAGGCGGCCACCAAGACCTACTACGGCACCGATGGGGCCAGCGGCGCGTACATCTTCCTGGACCGTGACTACTGGACGCGGGAGTTGCCGGTGGAAGCGCTGCTGCGTCCGCTGCTGGCCGCCTCGCCGTTCGGCGACCTGTCGTCGACGATCCACCTCACCGACGACGTCCACGAGGCCGTCCGCCTGTTGACCACCTGACGACGACGGCCGGCTCCCCCGAGGGGAGAGCCGGCCGTCGGGCCGTACGTCGTTACTTGGACATCGTGGTGCCGGTGGAGCGCAGGTGCTCGCACGCCTCGACGACCCGGGCGGCCAGGCCGGCCTCGGCGGCCTTGCCCCAGGTACGCGGGTCGTACTGCTTCTTGTTGCCGACCTCGCCGTCGATCTTCAGCACGCCGTCGTAGTTGCGGAGCATGTGGTCCGCGACGGGCCGGGTGAAGGCGTACTGCGTGTCGGTGTCGATGTTCATCTTCACCACGCCGTAGTCGAGAGCCTCGCGGATCTCGCTCAGCAGGGAGCCCGAGCCGCCGTGGAAGACCAGGCTGAGCGGCTTGTCCTTGCCGTACTTGGCGCCGACCGCCTCCTGGATCTGGTTGAGGATCTCGGGGCGGAGCTTGACGTTGCCCGGCTTGTAGACGCCGTGCACGTTGCCGAAGGTCAGCGCCGCCATGTAGCGGCCCTTCTCGCCCAGGCCGAGCGCCTCGACCATGGCCAGGCCGTCCTCGACCGTGGTGTAGAGCTTGTCGTTGATGGCGTTCTCGACGCCGTCCTCCTCGCCACCGACGACGCCGACCTCGATCTCGAGGACGATCTTGCCCTTGGCGGCCTCGTCGAGGAGCTGGGAGGCGATCTGCAGGTTCTCGGCGACCGGCACGGCCGACCCGTCCCACATGTGCGACTGGTACAGCGGCTGCTCGCCGCGCTTCACCCGCTCCTGCGAGATGCCCATCAGCGGCCGGACGAACTTGTCCAGCTTGTCCTTCGGGCAGTGGTCGGTGTGCAGCGCGATGTTGACCGGGTACTTCTTGGCCACCTCGTGCGCGTACGCGGCGAACGCCACCGCGCCGGTGACCATGTCCTTGATCGAGGGACCGGACAGGTACTCGGCACCACCGGTGGAGACCTGGATGATGCCGTCGCTCTCCGCGTCGGCGAAGCCCTTGAGCGCCGCGTTCAGCGTCTGGGAGGAGGTCACGTTGATCGCGGGGTACGCGTACCGGCCAGCCTTGGCGCGGTCCAGCATCTCCGCGTAGGCCTCGGGGGAAGCGATGGGCATGTGATGCGCTCCTTACTTACCACTCTCGGCCGTGCTGGCCGCTGTTGTTCACTTGTGCGCCGGACCGCGCTGTCCTCCGCCCGGCAGTATCCCGCAGGTGTGGTGGGCAGGACCAACCGAGGGGGGTGTCAGCCGCTCACCGGGTGTCCAGACGGTCCGGCACGATGACGCTGATCAGCCAGGTGACCACTGTCATCACGATGGCTCCCCAGAACGCCGGCCAGAAGCCGTCCACCTGGAACGGCAGGTCGAGCCCGCGGGCGATCCGGTCGGTGAGCAGGAAGAGCAGCGCGTTGACGACAAGCGCGAACAGGCCCAGCGTCAGCAGGTAGAACACGCAGCCGACCACCCGGATGATCGGCTTGAGCACCGCGTTGATCACGCCGAAGATGAGCGCCACCACGATCAGCGTGAGCACGGTGTTGCCACCCGAACGGCCGTGCACGTCGACGCCGGGCACGATCAGGGTGGTCACCCACAACGCGACAGCGGTGATCGCCAGTCGGATGAGGAAGCCCACGGCACCATCCTGGCATCGGCGCGCGCCGTCATGGGTTGATTCCGCCGACTCGGCTTCCGCGCGCGGCGTCGACGCAGCCCGTACGGTGGTGGGAATCGTGCCCCGAGAACCCGGGAGGGACCATGGGTCAGCCCGATGAGGACTTCACCCCCGGCGACCACCTCGCCGCCGACGAACGCGACCCCGAGGCGGAGCCGGCCGACGCGGTCGAGCAGGCCACCGTGGTCGACCCGGCCCACGTCGACGTCGAGCCGCAGCGCGGCATGGAGGTCGACGACTGGGATGCCATGGAGCAGGCCCGGGTGGTCACCGGGGACGAGGACGACTACCGCTGACCGCTCAGCGGGCTTCGTCGACCAGCTTCGGGTGCCGGGCCGTCCAGTCGCCGAGCCGGTCGTCCCGCAGCGCGGTCAGGAACTCCGGCGCGAGCTTCGGGTCGGTACGCAGGTAGCGCTCCTTCCCGGTCGGCCAGGCGACCGGCAGGCCGATCCCGACCGGCTCCACCGATCGCAGCGTGGGGGCGAGCCGCAGCAGGTCCAGCAGGGTCCCTCGGTCGGGTGACACGACGAGGTCCGGGCCGACGGTGGTCAGCAGCTTGGCGAGGCGTACCGGATCGGTGAGCACGCCCTGGTCGGTGCTCTGGCGGACCAGCCCGGCGGCGAAGAGCCGGGCGTTGCGGTCCCGATCCTGACTTCCCTCGGGCAGACCGTAGCGCTGGCGGAGCAGGTCGACCGACGCGGCGCCGTCGAGACGTTGGCAGCCGGCCGGGAAGACCCGCTTCGTGTGGACGGAGCGAACCCGTTCGGGCAGGCAGACCGGCACCCCGCCGACCGCGTCGGTAAGCGAGCGCACCGCGCGGTACGTCAGCACCACGCCGGCGTCGACCCGGACCCCGGTCAGCTCGGCCACCGTACGGCGAGTCAGCTCGTACCCCTTGGTCAGCTCGGGACGGGTGAAACCGGCGCCGAACGGGAACGCGGCGTTCAGCTTGTCGGTTCCCTGGCCCGGAATCGGCACCCCCAGGTCACGCGGCAGCGACACCAGGTAGGGGCGGCTGCGGTCGGCGGGGATGTGCACCAACAGGACCGCGTCCGCGCGTGCCGCCGTCCGCCCGTCGCCGTCGATGCCGAGCAGCAGGATGTTCAGCGCGCCGGACGGTGCCGGCCGAGCCGACTCACCGAGCAGCTCGGCGGTCGGCGGCGGCCCCGCGCGCTCCGGAGTCAACAGCGGCACCCCGAGCCCCAGCACCCCGAGCAGGGCCAGCGCGGTGCCACCGGCCTGCCAGCGGCGACGGCGTCGACGCCGGCCGATCGCCAGACGGTCGATGGCGGCCCGCAACGGACCGGTCGGCGGGGTCAGCGGCTCGTGCCGGGCGAAGGCGGCCCGCAGGTCATCCTCGATCATGAGCGAACCTCCACATACTCGGCCCGGAGCGTGGCCAGGGCCCGGGAGATGGACGAACGTACGGTGCCGACGGCGCAGCCGAGAATGTCGGCGATCTCGGCGTCGGGTAGGTCCTCGTAGTAGCGCAGCACGAGAGTGGCGCGCTGCCGGCGCGGCAGCCGGGACAGCCACGACCAGATCTGGTCCCGGTCCACGGCGGACTGGGCGTGGTCGACCGACGCCGGCAGGGACTCGTCGGGCTCACCGCGCAGCAGCACCCGGCGCATCCACGAGCCGCGTTTCCAGTCGACGTACTGGTTGGTGAGCATCCGGCGCACGTACCGCTCGGGCGAGTCCGCGCGGACGACCCGCCGCCAGTTGAGCTGGACCCGGACCATCGTCTCCTGCACCAGATCCTGCGCCTGGTGCGGATCGCCGGTGAGCATCACCGCGTACCGCAGCAGCGGGGCAAGCCGCGTGTCCGCGAACTCCTCGTACGTCACTGCACCTCCCGGGGTCCTGCCTCAGATGACGGGAGCGGACGGCCTGAACGTTGCGGCGACGCTGATCAACCTTTCGGTTCATGTTGGCGACCGAGCGGTGATCAGGGGCGACAGCGAACCTTAGCGATTCCTTAAGATCCGCAGGCTGCACCTGAATCCCCCTACTGGAGGAATCCCCCCTGATGCTCACCCACTCCACTCGGCGCTGGCTCGCCGGCCTGGGCGTCGCAGGCGCGTTCGTCGCCGCCTCCGCCAGCCCGGCCCTCGCCGAGGAGCCCTCGAACGAGGTCTTCCTGTACGCGAACAACGCCCTCCTCGCCCCCGGCGGTGAGGCCAAGTCCGTCATGCTCCAGGCGTTCGCCGAGGCCCTGCCGGAGAACTTCACCATCACTGTTGACCGCTCTGCGGTCGCCGACTTCGCCACGGTCACCCTGACCGACTCGGTGGCCGGCTGCTCGCAGACCGCAACGACCATCACCTGCAATCTCAAGGGTGCCGAGACCATCGACTATGTCCTCGACCTCACCGTCAAGGCCAAGGACACCGCGTCGGTGGGCAAGAAGGCTGACCTCACCCTGACCATGGCCTCCAAGGGCAGGGCGAATGTCACTGCCACGTCCACGATCGAGGTGGGCGAGGGCGTGGATCTCAAGGCGGACGACGTCCTTGAGGTCTCGGGTGCGCCAGGAGCGTCCGTGAAGGCGCCCCTGCGCGTCGCGAACGTCGGTGACAAGACGACGAACGGCGCTGTCCTGTTGCTGACGGGCACCGGTCTCACCGCGGCCCAGCACTCGAACTGCTCCTACCTCTACGCATTCGGCACCAACTTCGCCCAGTGCGCGATGGACCAGAAGATCGAGCCGGAAGCCGTCGTCCAGTTGGACTCGTCGTCCATGCTCAAGATCGCACCGGACGCCTGGGCACCGGGCGAGCAGTACGGCTCGGCTGAGTGGTTCGCCGATGGCGACTGGGCTGCGTTCCTCGCGGAGTTCCCCTTCCCGGCCGGCGAATGGCGAAAGGGCACCGGCGCGGCGCTGACCCTGGTCCCGGCGCCGACCACGCAGGCCCGTCAGCTCAAGCAGACCGACAAGGATCCGAGCAACAACGTCACGATGATCACGGCGACCGTGACCGGCAACCAGCGGGCCGACGTTGCCGCCACCGGGGCCGAGGTTGCCGGTGCTGTAGGCAAGACCGTCAACACCAAGGTCGGCTTCGTCAACAACGGCCCGGCTGCCATCAACACGTACTCGCCCCGCGAGCTGACGACCGCCGCCGAAATCACCATTCCGGCCGGCGCGACCGTCGTGACCGCGCCGGACGAGTGCTCGCCGTTCAAGGACGGCGAGATGGTCGGCTGGTACGGCGATCCGGGCGCGCGCGCCTACCTCTGCCTCTGGTACGACACCCTGCACAAGGGCGACGCGGCCGTCTTCGAGTTCGGGCTGCGCATCGACAATCTGGCCGGCGCACCGGGCTCAGTTCACCTGCTGCACTTCAACCTGGAAGGCGAGGGGTCCACCATCGCCGACCTCAACCCGAAGAACGACACCTCGGCCTTCACCATCAAGGGTGCAGCCGGCGGTAACGGCGGCGGCGAGGGTGGCGGTGACGGTGGCGCGCTGCCGATCACCGGTCAGTCGACCGGCCTGATCGCCGGCATCGGCGCGCTGCTGCTCGTCGCGGGCGTGGGCGGTTACCTGGTGGCCAAGCGCCGCCGGACCCGCTTCGTCGCCTGATCCACGCGAACAATCTGATCCATCCCGTACCACGGGTGCCCCGCCGACAACGCTTGTCGGCGGGGCACCGCCGTTTACGGCCAGCGGGTGGTGGGAGCCGGTCCGGCGCGGTACGGGCACGGGGCTTCGGTACCCTTTGTGGCCGTGGACACAGCTGAGAAGACCCGCGCTCTCACGGAGAGCGTCGCCCTGAACCCGCTCGATCCCAAGGACCTGTTGCAGACCTTCGGGCTGGTGGGCGTCTGGGTGATCCTCTTCGCCGAGACCGGCCTGCTGGTGGGTTTCTTCTTCCCCGGCGACTCGCTGCTGTTCCTCGCCGGCGTGGCCGCCTCGCCGGTGGCGGACGCCATCTTCGGTGACGGCACCCGGCTCTCGCTGGCCGGCCTGCTCATCGGCGGGCCGATCTGCGCGATCCTCGGCGCCCAGTTGGGGCACTGGCTCGGCGCGCGGTACGGCCGGCGGATGTTCGAGCGGCCCAACTCGCGGCTCTTCAAGAAGGAGTACGTCGAGAAGGCCGAGTACTACTTCCAGAAGTTCGGCCCGGCGAAGGCAGTGGTGCTGGCGCGCTTCATCCCGATCGTACGGACGTTCCTCAACCCGGTCGCCGGGGCGCTGGGCATGCCGGCCCGGCAGTTCCTGATGTGGAACATCGTCGGCGCGGTGCTCTGGGTGGACGGCATCCTGCTGATCGGCTACCTGCTGGCCGACCGGATCTACAAGGCCATCGGCGACAAGATCGACCACTACATCCTGCCGGTGGTCGCCCTGATCATCCTGATCTCGGTGCTGCCGATCTTCTTCGAGTTCCTGCGTGACCGGCGGGCGCGCAAGCGCGGCGAGGCGGTAGCGGTGGTCGCGGCGGCCAGCGCTGCGGGCGCGGTCGACGCGGTACGCGAGAAGTTCGACCACGACGAGCACCCGCACGACCACGACCGTCGGGGGCACGGCCAGGAGCGCTGATCGCAGGTACGACGACGGCCGGCCCCCTGGTGAGGGGGTCGGCCGTCGGCATGTCAGGCCCGCCCTCCGGCGGTGCGGCCGAGGACGAGCAGGTATCACCTACCGGTGGCGCCACCCCTGGTTCGCCACCGGACACCGCCCCGGCGTGGGACGGTGCGCAGCGCCTATGTCAGCGGGCCTTCTTGGTGGCCCGCTTACGCGGCGGGGTCAGCAGGTCGGCGATCGTCGCGATCGCACTCGGGACCAGCCGGTAGTACGCCCAGACACCGCGCTTCTCCCGCTCCAGCAAGCCGGCCTCGGTGAGGATACGCAGGTGGTGACTGACCGTCGGCTGAGAGAGGCCGAGCGGCGCGGTCAAGTCACAGACGCACGCCTCGCCCTCGGGGGCCGACTGGATCAGGCTGAGCAGCCGCAACCGGGCGGGATCCGCGAGGGCCTTGAGGACCCCCGCGAGACGCTCGGCATCGGCACGTTCGATCGGCTCACCGGCAAGCGGCGAGATCTGAGGCATTGTCATTTCGGCCAACGCAGTTCCCACGTATTCCATCCTTCCACCAGCAGCATCGATCCGCCTGCATATCAGCAGATCCGAATCGGCAAACTTTTACGCCACAAGGCCGAGGTCAGCCAACGTATAGGCCGCCCTGTACGGCAATCCGGCGGCTCGCACCGCGTCGCCGGCGCCTCGATCAACAATAACCGCCACGCCCACGACTTCGGCTCCGGCCTCACGAAGCGCCTCGACAGCGGTCAACACACTTCCGCCCGTTGTGGACGTGTCCTCCACCGCCAACACTCGGCGGCCGGCCACCTCCGGTCCCTCGATCCGTCGCTGCAGACCGTGCGCCTTGCCCGCCTTTCGCACCACGAAGGCGTCGAGGGCGCGGCCGGTCGGAGCGGCGGCGTGCAGCATCGAGAGCGCGACAGGGTCCGCGCCCAGGGTGAGCCCACCGACGGCCTCGTACTCCCAGTCGGCGGTGAGATCGAGCAGCGCCCGACCGACCAACGGAGCGGCCTGGTGATGGAGCGTGACACGCCGCAAATCGACGTACCAGTCTGCCTCGAGCCCCGATGACAACGTGACCCGTCCGTGGACCACAGCCAGGTCGGTAATGAATTTGCGCAGGTCGTCGTGGTCCCCCATGGCGATAGAGGTTACTGCTCAACTCTGAACGCCGTGTGGACGGGCCTCCCGGATCAGGTCGGTGAGACACCGATGACTGGCTATGTTCGGCTACGCTCAGCGACCGACCCGATGGCGGTGCGCCAACGCCGGACGGTGGGCTCCACTGCCGGGACCGGCGTCGCGGGCTCAGCGCTCGTCGCGACCGATCCGGCCACGGGTGTCGCGGGAGACGGCCTCGATCAGTCGGCGCGGTGCGTGACGCAAACCGGCGACCGCCACCTTGTACTTCCATGCCGGGATGCTTACCAACTTGCCTTTCCGCAGGTCACGTAGGCCGTCGTCGACGACATCCTCGGCTCGCAGCCACAGCCACTCAGGCGTTTTCGACATGTTGATGCCGGCCCGTTCGTGGAATTCGGTGCGCGTGTAGCCGGGGCACAGAGCCATCACCCGGACACCGAATGGGCGTGCCGACTGGCCGACGGACTCGCTGAAATTGGTGACCCACGCCTTGCTGGCCGAGTAGGTCGACCCGGGCATCACCGCGCCAAAACCCGCAACCGAAGAGACATTTATCACTGCCCCGTCGCGCCGTTCGGTCATCGGCCGAAGCGCCGCCAGGGTCAGTCGCATGACGGCGTGCACGTTGAGCCGGAGCAGCCGTGCCTCGTCCTCCGCTGTGGAGCGCAGGAACGGCTTGTTCAGGCTGATGCCGGCGTTGTTGACGAGCAGGTGGACGGGGCTGTCGGAGGTCAGCCGGTGCTCGACTGTCGCGCAGCCGTCGTCGGTGGACAGGTCCGCCGACAACGTCTCCACGGCACGACCGTGCCGGGAGCCCAACTCCGTGGCCATCTCGCCCAGTCGGCCGGCGTCCCGGGCGACCAGCACCAGCTGCCAGCCGTCGGCCGCCAGACGTCGGGCGAAGGCCGCGCCGATGCCGGCGGTGGCGCCGGTGATCAGGGCCCGTCGCTCAGCGGTCGTGGGATCGAGCGTCACGGGCGGGTCCTCACCTGGGCGGGTACGGGGGCGCGGCGGACGCCGGCGGGGGCTGGTGCGGTGCGGGCGGAAACGCCTGTGGGGCGGACGGCATGGTGGGTGACGTGGGGCGGTGTCGACCGAACCAGGCGTTGGCCGCCGGCAGGGTCAGCAGCGTTGCTACCACAAGGTAACCGAGGGCCTGCCCGACCGAAAGCCCGGCGTTGAGCGGGATCCACCAGGACGGGTACGCGTCCGAGATGAGGCCGAGCAGCTCGGCGGTGGCTTGCTCGTCGGCGCCCAGCCGCAGCGGCGCGGCCCGCTCGCCGACGAGCACCGCCACGCTGCAGCATCCCGCGAGCAGCCCGAGCCCGCAGACCACCCAGGTGGCCACCCGTACGCCCCGCCGACCCGTCAGCAGCCCGAGGGCCAGGCCGGCGAGCACGGGCGCGGAGAGGGCCGCCACCACCGCGGTCAGCGCCGCCGACGCGCGCAGCAGGGTCACCACGTCGTCGATCTGCTGCGGGGTCGCCGAGGTGTCCCGAGCGGCAGCCCGGAACGCGTCCACGGTCCGGCCCAGCACCGCCAGGTCCACGACGGTGTACGCGAGCGCGGCCACCGCCATCACCAGCAGCACGGCCGAGGCCAGCAGGACCACGGCAGGCCGGCGGGGCGGTGCCGGTTCGGGGTACGACACGACGGATCCCTCCGGTAGGCGTCGGGTTGCAACCTACTCGGAGGGATCGTCGGCGTCGTGCTTATCCAGCGGTCAACTGGTCGACGGCGGGGTCGGGCCGGGGCGGTCCGCCGGCGGCGTGTCGTCCGGCCGGTCGGTGCCGGACGGCGGCTGCTCCGACCCGGGTGCCTGGCCCGGCGTCGACGGGTAGCCCGGCTCGCCACTGGGCGGGTAACCCGGCTCGCCACTGGACGGATGGGCCGGCTGGCCGGGAGCCTGCGGGTAGCCGGGCTGGCCGGGAGCCTGCGGGTAGCCGGGCTGGCCGGATGCCTGCGGGTAGCCCGGGTAGCTGGTGCCGGGGGTCGGGGGCTCCCAGGCCGCGGCGGGCTTGCGGAAGAACTCGTTCGACTTGGGCAGTGCCAGCAGGATGAGCGCCGCGAGCAGCGCGAGCAGGCTGATCACGCCGAGCGTGATGCTGACCGGGGCGATCCAGGACGGCAGCGCCTCCTCGAGGCGGCGCTGGACCTCTTCGCTGCTCGGCATGTCGCCGCTGGTGTTCCCACCGGTGGTGAAGCTGCCGCCGCCCGCGCCGTTGAGCACGGTGCCACCCGTGCAGCAGACCATGATGCCGCCGACGATCCAGGTGGTGATGCGCGAACCGTTGCTACCACGGTTGTTGAAGATGGCCAGCACGGCCAGCACGACCGCGAGCAGGAGCACGAGGATGCCGGCGCCGAGGGCGAACGCGAAGACGAAGTTCGCCACCTGATCCGCGCCCTCGGCCGTACTGGTCGAGTAGACGTCGCGGAGCACGTCCCGGGTCTTGCCGATGGTGGAGAGGGTGACAATGAGACTGATCACCTGGCACGCCAGGAACAGGTAGAGCAGATAGCTGGAAATCGTCACGGTGGATGGCCGCTGGCGGGCCGGCGTGCTCTGGGAATCGACCACGATTCTCCTTCCCTAGATCGGGCCCACACCGTATCGGCAACCGGCCAGTCCGGCATGCCGTGCCGAACGCGGCGGGCGCGTCGGGTCGCTCAGCGCCCGTCGCCGGTGGGTCGGATCGCCAGATCGGCGGGGTCGAGCAGGTCGCCGCGGGCGACCCGCCAGCCCTCTTCGCCGTACGCCTCGAAGGAGAGCCGGGCGTTCGGGCCCGACTGGTAGTCGTGGTAGCGCATGGTCCCGGCCGAGGGCAGGCCGGTCTCGCCGGTGGCGGTGTAGCGGGCCTGCCCGGTCTCGGCCCAGGTGTAGCGCAGCCCGCCGAGGTCGATGGTCGGGGCGCCGGGGGTGACGGTCGCGCCGGGTTGGGCGGTCCAGAGCACCAGTTCCAGCTCGGGGTCGCCGTCGCCTTCGACGGAGAGCCGGTGTGGCGTGCCGGAGGCGTCGTCGAGAAGGTGCTGCACCCAGCTCCAGTCCCCCTCGACCAGGCGGATAGTGCCGCTCACGACGTACTCCCGCTGGCCGATCCGCACGCGATCACCCGGCGCCAGTCGGTTGGCGCCGTCGAGGGTGGGTCGGGCGGCCGGTGGCACGCCGGTGGGCCGGGCCGCGGCCCGCCGCCGGGCTCGCACGACGATCACGAGCACGACCACGATGAGTACGACCACCGCCGCCACCAGGTACGCCTGCGACCCGTCCACCGACCACCTCCCCAGGTACGTCGGCGCAGACGGTAACAACCTCGCGCACCGAAATGAGTCGCGTCGTGACCGAAAGCTCAGCTACCGACGGCAGCCGGGGTGTCGCCGGCCGTGGTCACTGTGGATGCCAGGGTTCGCGCCACTCCGCCGTGCCGGATGGGCCGGGTTGCACGACCCGGCCGGGTCACGCCGCCGCGAGTCGCTGGGTGGCGTAGTCGCCGAGGGTGGAGCGCCCCATGACGCACCCGACGAAGGTGGTGAACTCGGTGGGGTCGTCCCGCAGCGACGTCCACGCCGCTCGGGCCGCCGCCGGGTCGACGCGCTCCAGCAGCGTCGCCGCGTACGCCCGACCTGCGGGTGACCCCTTGGCGAGCAGCCGGTCGAGCTGCCGGCGTACCTCCTCGGGGTGGTCGTCGAGCGCGGCCTCGACGCGCTGGTACGCCTCGGTCACCGGCAGGGTCGCGCCGGCGATCCCCACCCCACCGAAGGCAAGCGTGTCGGCGGTGACCAGCTCGTCCACCGCCGCACCGAGTTCCCGCTCCCAAGCCTTACGCATCCCGAACATGCCCCAACCCTTTCCCTCCCCGCCCACCTCTCACCCTGTTGATCAAGAGGTTTGCGTCATGAGAAGACGTTCCGATGACGCAAACCTCTTGATCACCGCGATCAGGGCGGGGTCAGGCTGGGGTTACCGTGAGGGTGTTGGTGGCGGGGGTGAGGTCCACCTTTACCGTGTTGCCGTCTCGGATCGATCCGCTCAGCAGGGCCTTGGCCAACTGGTCGCCGATGGCGGTCTGGACCAGGCGGCGCAGCGGGCGGGCACCGTAGATCGGGTCGTAGCCGTGCTCCGCCAGCCACGTACGGGCGGCGTCGGTGGTGTCCAGTGCCAACCGACGGTGCGCGAGACGGTCTCGCATCCGGTCGAGCTGGATGTCCACGATGGAGCGCAGATCGTCCCCGCGCAGCGCGGCGAAGACCACGATGTCGTCCAGCCGGTTGAGGAACTCCGGCTTGAAGTGCGACCGGACCACGGCCAGGACGCCCTCCCGGCGCTGCTCCTCGGCCAGCGTCAGATCGCTGATCACCGACGACCCGAGGTTGGAGGTGAGGATCAGGATCGCGTTGCGGAAGTCCACCGTGCGGCCCTGACCATCGGTGAGCCGACCGTCGTCGAGCACCTGGAGCAGCACGTCGAAGACGTCCGGGTGGGCCTTCTCCACCTCGTCCAGCAGGATCACCGAGTACGGCCGGCGGCGCACCGCCTCGGTGAGCTGCCCGCCCTCCTCGTAGCCCACGTAACCGGGCGGGGCACCGACCAGGCGGGCCACCGAGTGCTTCTCGCCGTACTCGCTCATGTCGATGCGGACCATCGCCCGCTCGTCGTCGAAGAGGAACTCGGCGAGCGCCTTGGCCAGCTCCGTCTTGCCGACACCTGTCGGGCCGAGGAAGAGGAAGCTGCCCGTCGGACGGTCCGGGTCGGCGACACCGGCCCGTGCCCGGCGTACGGCGTCGGACACCGCGCCCACGGCCTCGGCCTGGCCGACCACCCGGCCGCCCAGCGACTCCTCCATCCGCAGCAGCTTCGCCGTCTCACCTTCGAGCAGGCGGCCCGCCGGGATGCCGGTCCACGAGGCGACCACCGCGGCGATGTCGTCCGCGCCGACCTCCTCCTTGAGCATCGCGCCGTCGGCCTGGAGCTGGGCCAGTTCCTCCTCGGCCTGCTTCAGCTCGACCTTCAGGGCGGGGATCCGGCCGTAGCGCAGCTCGGCGGCGCGCTCCAGCTCCCCGTCCCGCTCGGCCCGCTCGGCCTCGCCGCCCAGGCGCTCCAACTCCTCCTTGGCTGTGGAGAGCTTGGTGATGTGGCTCTTCTCGGTCTGCCAGCGCTCGGAGAGCACGGTGAGCTGCTCGCGCTTGTCGGCCAACTCCTGGCGCAGCCGCGCCAGGCGCTCGGCGGACGCGGCGTCCGGCTCCTTGGCCAGCGCCATCTCCTCGATCTCCAGCCGGCGGACCGCCCGCTCGATCTCGTCCACCTCGACCGGGCGGGAGTCGATCTCCATCCGCAGCCGGGACGCGGACTCGTCGACCAGGTCGATCGCCTTGTCCGGCAGGAACCGGTCGGTGATGTACCTGTCGGAGAGCGTCGCGGCGGCGACCAGCGCGGCGTCGGTGATCCGGACGCCGTGGTGCACCTCGTAGCGCTCCTTGAGCCCACGCAGGATGCCGATGGTGTCCTCGATCGTCGGCTCGCCGACCAGCACCGGCTGGAAGCGCCGCTCCAGCGCCGGGTCCTTCTCGATGTGCTCGCGGTACTCGTCCAGCGTGGTGGCGCCGACCATCCGCAGCTCACCGCGGGCCAGCATCGGCTTGAGCATGTTGCCGGCGTCCATCGAACCTTCGCCCTTGCCGGCGCCGACGACTGTGTGCAACTCGTCGAGGAACGTGATGACCTGCCCGTTGGAGTTCTTGATCTCCTCCAGGACGGACTTCAGTCGCTCCTCGAACTGGCCGCGGTACTGCGCGCCGGCGACCATCGCGCCGAGGTCCAGCGAGACCAGCTTCTTGTCGCGCAGCGACTCGGGGACGTCGCCGGCCACGATCCGCTGGGCGAGGCCCTCGACGATGGCGGTCTTGCCGACACCGGGCTCGCCGATCAGCACCGGGTTGTTCTTCGTACGCCGGGAGAGCACCTGGATGACCCGGCGGATCTCGGAGTCCCGGCCGATCACCGGGTCGATCTTGCCGTCGCGAGCGCTGGCGGTCAGGTCGACGCCGTACTTCGTGAGCGCCTGGTAGGTCTGCTCCGGGTCGGCGGTGGTGACGCGCCGGTCTCCGCCGCGGACGGTCGGGAAGGCGGCGACCAGTGCTTCCTCGGTGGCGCCGGCCGACTTCAGCGAGTCGGACACCGCGCCGCCCACCCGGGCCAGGCCGGCGAGCAGGTGCTCGGTGGAGGTGTACTCGTCGCCCAGCGGCCGGGCGATCTGCTCGGCGGCGCCGATGGCGTTGACGAACTCCCGGGCCAGCGTGGGCTCGGCGATGCTGGAGCCCCGGGCGGCCGGCAGGGCGTCGACCGCCCGCTGGGCGGCCCGGCGCAGCTCGGCCGGGTCGGCCCCGACGGCGCGCAGCAGGCCGGCGGCGGTCGAGCCGTCGGTGTCCAGCAGGGACAGCAGGAGGTGCCAGGGCTCGACTGTGGCGTGGCCACGCTGGTTGGCCAGCGCGACGGCGCCGGTGATGGCTTCGCGGCTCTTGGTGGTCAGTTTCTCGGTGTTCATGGGCTCCCCCGGATCGGCGTTGTCCACTGGGTTGGACACAACCAGAGTTGAGCGTATTCCGCTCAACCTTACCGCTGTGACGGTCGTCACTCCCGGAGCCGCCACCGCCAGTCGAACTCCCCGGCCGCCGGGGGCGGGCCGGGCAGCGGGTCGGAGTCCGGCGCCGTCGACAGGCCGCCGATCAGCACCGCGAGCTGCCGGCGGCGCAGCTGGGCGGTCCGCTCCGCATCGGGTACGCGCACCGCCGCGCACGCCTCCAGCACCAGCCCCAGGTCCTGTACGACCACGTCGGGCCGCAGTCGCCCACTGGCGTGCGCCCGCTCGACGAGCGCGGTGGCCAGCTCGCCGGCGCGCAGCGCGTCCCGACCCATCTCCTCGGGTGGCGTGAAGGTGCCGGCCAGGTGGACGGTGAGCGAGTGCACGTCGGCGTCGACCACAGCGGCGAGGAACCCGGCGAACGCGGTCCAGTCGTCCGGCTCGGCGAGCGCCTCCTCGGCCACGGCGATGTAGCGGCGCAACCCGTCGTGACAGAGCTGGCGCAGCAGGGCCTCCTTGCCCGCGTACCGCCGATAGAGCGCGCTGATGCCGACGCCCGCGCGGTCCGCGACGGCGGCGATCGGCGCCTTCGGGTCGTCGAGGAAGACCGCGCGGGCGGCTTCGAGGATCACCTCGTCGTTGCGGGCGGCCTGGGCGCGGCGACCGGCCAGGGCCTTGGGGGGCGTCGTCGACATGACCAGAGGATAGCAGTGGAACGGATCGTTCCGGTCTGCTACTGTCATTGCAGAACGAAACATTCCGTTCCGAAGGAGTTCGAGATGACCGGCACCGCGATCCGTCCGTTCCGCGTCGAGATCCCGCAGAGCGCCCTCGACGACCTGGCCGCCCGCCTCGGTCGCACGAACTGGCCGGCCGAGCTGCCCGGCGCCGGCGACGCGTACGGGATGAGCGCCGACCGGGTGCGCGCGCTCGCCGACAGGTGGCGGGACGGGTTCGACTGGCGGGCCGTCGAGGCCCGGCTGAACGCCCACCCGCAGTTCGTCACGGAGATCGACGGTGAGCAGATCCACTTCCTGCACGTCCGGTCGTCCCGGCCGGACGCCACCGCCCTGGTGCTCACCCACGGCTGGCCGGGCTCGGTGCTGGAATACCTGGACGTGATCGGCCCGCTCACCGAGCCGACCGACCCGGCCGCGCCGGCCTTCCACCTGGTCATCCCGTCGCTGCCCGGCTACGGCTTCTCCGGCCCCACCCGCAGCGCCGGCTGGAACCGCTTCCGCACCGCCCGCGCGTGGGCCGAGCTGATGAACCGCCTGGGGTACGACAGCTACGGCGCGGTCGGCAACGACGCCGGCTCGATGATCGCGCCGGAGCTGGGCCGGATCGACACCGAGCACGTCCTCGGCGTGCACGTCACCCAACTCTTCTCGTTCCCGTCCGGCGACCCGGCCGAGTTCGCCGGGCTGTCCGAGGCGGACCAGGCGGCGCTCGGACACCTCCAGTGGTTCTACGAGAACAAGTTCTCCTTCAACCAGGTGCACAGCCAGCAGCCGCAGACCCTGGCGTACGGACTGGCCGACTCGCCAGTCGGGCTGCTCGCCTGGAACGCGCAACTCTTCGACGAGAGCGTGGACGACGACTTCGTGCTGGCCAACGTGGCGCTCTACTGGTTCACCGGCACTGCCGCCTCGGCCATCCGCTTCTACTGGGAGGACGCGCACGCCGGTCAGCAGCCGTCCGAGCCGACCACGACACCGACGGCGCTGGCCATGTTCCCCGGCGACTTCCAGTCCATCCGCCGCTTCGCCGAACGGGACCACGCGAACATCGTCCGCTGGACGGCGTACGAGAGGGACGTCGATGGACGCGGCGACGTCGGCGGTCACTACGCCGCCCACCAGGCCACCGACGTGCTGGTCGGTGACATCCGCGAGTTCTTCGCCAGCCTCCGCTGACCATGCCCGTGCCGCCAGTGCCCGCCCGTCCGTCCCGGGCGGGCGCTGGCGCGTGCACGGCCGGTAGATCGACACGTCTTCCTGGAAAACGGGGTATCCGGCCCCCGGGACACCCCGATATCGCCGAAACCGAGTCGATCAACCCCGGCAGTGGCCGCCGTCAGCCGCCGGCCCGGCGGGGGAGGCGGGCGGTGCAGGGCGTCTCGTGGTCAGCCCGAAGCACGCAGCGACGACCACCATCCAGCCGCCGGTCGCAGAAGACCCAGTGCCGAGCCCCTTGGTCGTCCTCGGTGGAGACCGTGATCCCGCCGAGGTCGATCCGAGCGAGGAAGGCCAGCGACCTTCCGGCCGTCCGACCCAGCATCTTGGCCCGCGCCAGATCGGGCGCCGAGATCGGCAGGTGGATGACGAACCGCCCGGTCATCAGCGTCGTACCAGTTCAGGCATGAGCGTGGTCCTCCTCGCAGTGCACAGCGCGGTAGAAGAGAGCAGGGCCGGGACGAACCACGGGGGAGCTCGCCCCGGCCCCCTGAGCGTTCCAGTGCCATCCGGAAGCGTTCGAACCGAACCTACAAGCGGTGGCGGTTGCAGGTCAACGACCAAGCTCCAATTGCTTGAGGTTGTAGGTACTCGCGTGATCGAATGGGCGTGCCATCCGGGGAGTGTGTATGCCCAAGCAGCAGTACCAGGTGCTCGCAGACGAGCTACGAACGAAGATCGAATCAGGCGCTTGGCCGCCCGGCACGAAGCTGCCGAGCCGGTCGCAGCTCTGCAAGGAGTACGGCGTGTCGGACACCGTGGTCGGCAAGGCCATGATGATCCTCCGGGCGACCGGCTTGACCGAGACGTTGGAAGGCGTTGGCGTATTCGTGGCGGAGAAGCCGTAGACCTCCCAAGGCGTGGCAGCGCGCTCTAGATCGACACGGGATCGCTGATCTGGGGGTGTCCTGCCGCCCGGGATACCGCGATATCGGCGATCTGGTGTTGATCAAGGGTGCCGGGCGGAACCTTCCAAGATCTGTGTGCCGTTCACCTCGCGGTAGCCTGGGCGGGTGCGAGTACGTGTCGAGCAGACCGCCTTACCGGGGATCGGGGTACGCCACGATCTGGTGACGGAGTCCGGACGCCGCCTGGGCGTGGTCTCCCACCGCAATGGCCGCCGTGATCTTGTCTTCTACGACCCGGATGATCCCGACTCCTGCCAGGCGGACATCCCGCTGACCGACGACGAGGCGGAGGCGCTGGCCGACATTCTCGGCGCGTCGCTGATGCTCGGTCAGCTGTCCGGGCTGCGCGAGCAGGCTGCCGGTCTGCTCACCGAGCAGATCGCCATCCCGGCCGGTTCGCGGTACGTCAACCGGATGCTCGGTGACACCAAGGCTCGCACCCGCACCAGCGCCTCGATCGTGGCGGTGCTGCGCGACGGCAATGTGAACGTGTCGCCCGAGCCATCCTTCCGCTTCGCGGCCGGTGACGTGGTGGTCGTCGTGGGGACCCGTCAGGGTCTCGACGGCGTGTCCGCCATCCTCGCCGACAGTGACCCGGACGGCTGAGGCGGATGCACGAATCCACCACACTGCTCGTCGAAGTCGGCGCGCTGCTGCTGCTGCTCGGGCTCCTCGGCCGACTCAGCCGCCGGGTCGGCCTCTCGCCCATCCCCCTCTACCTGCTCGCCGGGCTCGCCTTCGGGCACGGCGGGCTGCTTCCGCTCGCCGCCAGCGAGGAGTTCTTCGCGGTCGGCGCCGAGATCGGCGTCATCCTGCTGCTGGTGATGCTCGGCCTGGAGTACTCGGCCAACGAGCTCGTCGGCAACCTCCGCTCGGCGGCACCGGCCGGTCTGATCGACGGCGTCCTCAACGCGTTACCCGGCGCCATCTTCGCCCTGCTGCTCGGCTGGGACTGGGTGGCCGCCCTGGTGCTCGGCGGCATCACCTGGGTCTCCTCCTCGGGGGTGATCGCCAAGGTCCTCGCCGACCTCGGCCGCCTCGGTAACCGGGAGACCCCGGTGATCCTCTCGGTCCTGGTGATCGAGGACCTGGCGATGGCGCTCTACCTGCCGCTGGTCACCGCCGTACTGGCCGGCACCGGCCTGCTCGGCGGCGGCATCGCGCTCACCGTCGCGGTGGCCACGGTGCTGATCGTCCTGGTGGTCGCCATCCGGTACGGCCACCTCATCTCGTCCGCCCTGTCGGCGAAGGACCCGGAGGCGCTGCTGCTCGGCGTACTCGGCCTGACCCTGCTGATCGCGGGCATCGCGGCGAAGCTGCAGGTGTCGGCGGCGGTCGGCGCGTTCCTGGTCGGCATCGCTCTCTCCGGTCCGGTGGCCCACCACGCCACCGAACTGCTCTCGCCACTGCGGGATCTGTTCGCCGCGGTGTTCTTCGTCTTCTTCGGTCTGGTCACCGACCCACGGGAGATCCCGCCGGTGCTGCTGCCGGCGCTCGCGCTGGCCGTGGTCACCATGGCGACGAAGACGCTTACCGGCTACCTCGCGGCCCGCCGCGTCGGCATCGCCGAACCCGGTCGCTGGCGAGCCGGCCTGGCCCTCGTACCCCGAGGAGAGTTCTCGATCGTCATCGCCGGGCTCGCGGTGGCGGCCGGCAGCGTCGAGCCGCGGTTGGCCGCGCTCGCCGCGACGTACGTCCTGATCACCGTGGTGACCGGGCCGATCCTGGCTCGACTGCCCGACTTCCCGTGGTTCAAGCGGTGGTTGCGCAACCGCGCGGCGGCCCAGCGGCGGGAGCCGGTGCCGGTCCACGACTGACGCTCAGCGCCGCCGCCGCGCCCCTGTAGGCGCGGTGGCGGCGCTGGCCAGGACACCCGAACGGCCGTTCGGGGCCGGGCCGGCCGGCGGATGCCGAATTGCTCCCTGCGGGTACTACCGCAGCACCCGGCGGCGGGTTACCGTTTCGCCCCAGCAGCCACGGTCCGCAGGCAGCGTTGCCAGACGCGGGCGAGAGCGGAAGGTTGGCCGGTGAGCGTGCAGGAGTCGACGTTCCACGGCTTTGCCAACCCCGTCGATCCGACGCCGGCGGAGTTGCGAGCCTGGGCGTACCAGCCCGATTCGGTGCCGTTGTCCTCCATGCCACCCGACTGGGACCTCCTGGTCTCCGGCGACCGCCTGGTGCTGACGCTCTTCGAGCTGGCGATGGACCCGACCTGCCCCGCGCGGCGCTTCGCGCTGCACTGCCTCTACATCTACGCCGCGGACGGCATCCGGACGAACTTCCGGGCCCATCCCAAGCGCCGCTTCCGCAAGCTGGTCGAGCAGGCCGAGCGTGACGGCGACGAGCTGATGAGGATCTGGGCGCACAACGGCCGCGTCCTGCTGGCCCGGCCGGATCTCTTCGTCTACCGGGACTGGTGCGAGGGCGGCCTGGTCCGCGAGAACCGCCGCCTCGGCTGAGGCCGCGGCCCGCCCCGAGCAAGCGAGCAGAGGCGAACGGGCCGGGACCCCCCGTGGGTCCCGGCCCGCACGTCGGTTACCGGATCAGTCCTGCTTGCGCTCGGTCTCGGCTCGGCGGTGGTCGCCGTCGGACTGCTCGGCGAAGCGCCCCTCCTTGATCCGGTCCCGGAAACTTCCCTCGGTCACCTTGTCGAACTTCTCCCGGACGGTGTCGGCCAGGTCTTCCAGCCGGTCCTCCGTCTGCTGGGCCACTTTCTTCGCCGGTTCCGTCATCGCTCCCCCAACCGCGCCGATAGGCCCGAATTAAGGCGATAGGACCCGTATCGACAGGCTAACGGAAACGGCCTGGCCCGCGCCGGAAATTCCGGCACGGGCAGGCCGAGAAGCAGGTTCAGCGGTCGGGTGTACGGCGGGGACGCCAGACCACCAGCGCGGTGGACGTGCGGTTGGTCGGCACCAGATCCTGGCCCGGAAAGCGGGCCAGCGACTCCAGCTCGGCCACCCGGCGGTACGCGGCGTCCAGCTCCGCCTCCAGCCGTGCGACCCGCTGCTGCGCCTGCTCCAGCAACCGCTCCAGCCCGATGATCCGCTTGACGCCGGCCAGGTTGATCCCGTCGTCCTGGCTGAGCCGCTGCACCTCGCGCAGCAGCACCACGTCCCGGACGCTGTACCGACGGCCACCGCCGGCAGCCCGGCCGGGCTGCACCAGCCCCAACCGGTCGTACTGGCGCAGCGTCTGCGGGTGCATCCCCGCCATCCGTGCCGCCACCGAGATCATGAGCACCTTGGCCTCGTAGGCAGGGTCACCCGAACCGAGGAACTCGCCCGACATCCCGCTCACCTCCGCGTCCATCCCACCGGACTAACCGACCCGACGCACCCGGGCGTCGAGATGTTCCCGCGCCGCCGGCGGGCTCTGCTCGGCGAACGCCTCCAGCGCCGCCCGCGCCTCGTCCGACAGCCGGGCCGGCACCACCACGTCCAGGGTGACCAGCAGGTCACCCGCCTGCCCGTCGCGGCGGACCACACCCTTGCCCCGGGCCCGCAGCACCCGCCCGCTGGGCGTGCCGGGCGGAACCCGCAACGTCACCGCGCCGTCGAGCGTGGGCACCCGCAGGTCCGTGCCGAGCACGGCCTCCGCGAAGGTCACCGGCACGGTCAACGTCAGATCGTCTCCGGTACGCCCGAACAGCTCGTCCGGCCGGACCTTGACGTGTACGAAGAGGTCGCCGGCCGGGCCACCGCGCTCACCGGGCTCACCGCGCCCGGCCAGCCTGATGCGCTGCCCGTCGGCCACGCCGGCCGGGAAGCGCACGTTCATCGTGCGGGTCTTGGTGACCCCGCCGCTGCCGTGGCACTCCGGGCACTTCTCCTCCACCACGGTGCCGACGCCCTGGCAGTTGCCGCACGGCTCGGAGAAGCTGAACGACCCCTGGTTGCGGGTCGTGACCCCGGCCCCGTGACAGACCGGGCAGGTACGCGGCTGGGTGCCGGGCTTGGCGCCGTTGCCGTGGCAGGTGTCGCAGACACCGGGGGCGCGCAACGTCAGCGGCAGGGTCACCCCGCGCACCGCGTCGCCGAAGTCCAGAGCCACCTCGGTCTCCACGTCCCGGCCACGCGCGGGCCCACGCGGAGCGGCCTGCCCACCGGCCTGCCCGCCCGAGAAGATCGAGCTGAACAGGTCCTGGAAGCCGGCCCCGCCGAAGCGGCGGTCACCACCGCCGCCGGCACCACCACCGAACAGGTCGGAGACGTCGAACGGCACCCCGCCCGGCTGGCCGCCCGCCCGGGCGTTACGCCGGAACGCGCCGGAACTGAACAGCGACCGCATCTCGTCGTACTCCCGGCGACGGCCGGCGTCCGACAGCACGTTGTACGCCTCGGACACGGCCTTGAACCGCTCCTCGGCCTTCGGGTCGCCCGGATTGTGGTCCGGGTGCGATTCCCGGGCCAGCTTGCGGTACGCCTTCTTGATGTCGTCCGCGGAGGCGGCCTTGTCCACGCCGAGCACGGCGTAGAAGTCCTTCTCGAGCCAGTCCTTCGAACTCACCGGTCCACCACCCCCTTCCGACAGTCGTGGCCCGGCCGTCCCGTCCACCGCGGTGCGGGGGACGGGACGGCCCGGTCACTGTCTCGCACTATTCCGGATCCGCAACCGCGACCAGCGCGGGGCGCAGCAGTCGCTCACCGAGCTGGTAGCCGCGCCGCATGACCTGCACGCAGGTCGGCTCGCTGACCTCGGCCGAGGTCTGGTGCGCGACCGCCTCGTGCCGGGTCGGGTCGAACGGGTCGCCCTGCTCGCCGAAGGCGTTCAGGCCGAACTTGCCCAGCGCGGTGGTGAGCTGTTCCGCCACCGTTCCGAACGGCCCGACCAGGTCACCGTGTTCCCGGGCCCGGTCCAGGTCGTCGAGGATCGGCAGCAGCGCGGCCAGCACCGAGCCGGTCGCCTGCTCCTGCACCAGGCTGCGGTCCCGGTCGACCCGCTTGCGGTAGTTGGCGTACTCCGCCGACACCCGCTGGAGGTCCCTGGTCCGCTCGTCCAGCTCGGCCCGGAGCGCCTCCAGTTCGGCGCCGAGCGACGTGCCGACCCCACCGCCGTCGACCGGCTGCGCCGGGGCGTCCACCACCGGCGGGCCGGACGGCTCCGGCCCGTCGGTGGCGTTGACCTCGACCTCGATCTCGTCGACCACGATCTCGGCGTCCTCGACCAGGCCCTCGGCCGGTACGTCGCTGCCCGCGTCCGCGGCGGTGCCCTCCGGCTCCGACGTGTCGGTGAGCTTGCGGTTGTTGCGGATGACGACCCGCTCCCCGTCGCCGGTGGTCGGCTCCGTGGGCGCGGAGCCACCCGGCGTCGACCCGGTGTCGCCCGGGTCGGCGGCTCGTGGCTTCTGCGTCATGCGGCTACCTCATCCCTTCGCCGTGGATACGTGTCGGAGGCCGTTGGTCACTTCTTGCCGTCCTCGTCCACGATCTCCGCGTCGACCACGTCGTCGGCGCCACCGGTGGCGCCGGCCTGCGGACCGGTCGCACCTGCCGCACCCGGGCCGGCCTCGCCACCCGGCTGCTGGCCCTGCTCGGCCTGCTGGGAGTAGAGCAGCGACCCGGCCTGCTGGGAGACCTGCGCCAGCTTCTCGTGGGCGGTCTTGATCTTCTCGATGTCCTGACCGCCGAGGGCACCGCGCAGCTCACCGAGCGCCTCGTTGAGCTGCTCCCGGTTCTCGCTGGGCAGCTTGTCGCCGCTCTCGGCGAGGAACTTCTCGGTCTGCCACTGGAGCGCCTCGGCCACGTTGCGGGTCTCGGCGTCGTCGCGGCGGCGCTTGTCCTCCTCCGCGTGCTCCTCGGCGTCCCGGCGCATCCGCTCGATGTCGTCCTTCGGCAGCGACGAGCCGCCGGTGATCGTCATCTTCTGTTCCTTGCCGGTGCCCAGGTCCTTGGCGTGCACGTTGACGATGCCGTTGGCGTCGATGTCGAAGGCGACCTCGATCTGCGGCACGCCGCGCGGCGCCGGCGGGAGGCCGGTCAGCTCGAAGGTGCCGAGCTTCTTGTTGTACGCCGCGATCTCCCGCTCACCCTGGAACACCTGGATCAGCACCGACGGCTGGTTGTCGTCCGCCGTGGTGAAGACCTCGGAGCGCTTGGTCGGGATGGTGGTGTTGCGCTCGATGAGCTTGGTGAAGATGCCGCCCTTGGTCTCGATGCCCAGGCTCAGCGGGGTCACGTCGAGCAGCAGGACGTCCTTGACCTCACCCTTGAGCACACCGGCCTGGAGGGCGGCGCCGACGGCGACGACCTCGTCCGGGTTGACGCCCTTGTTGGGGTCGCGCCCGGTGAGCTGCTTGACCAGGTCGGTCACGGCGGGCATCCGGGTGGAACCACCGACGAGGATGACGTGCTCGACGTCCGAGATCTTGATCCCGGCGTCCTTCACGGCCTGCTCGAACGGGCCCTTGCAGCGGTCCAGCAGGTCCTGCGTCATCCGCTGGAACTCGGCGCGGCTCAGCGTCACGTCGAGGTGCAGCGGGCCGGCCGCGCCGGCGGTGATGTACGGCAGGTTGATGTTGGTCGTGGTGGCGGCGGACAGCTCGATCTTGGCCTTCTCGGCGGCCTCACGGAGGCGCTGGAGGGCCATCTTGTCCTGGCCCAGGTCGATGCCGTGCTCGCCGCGGAACGTCTTGACCAGGTGGTCGATGATCCGCTGGTCCCAGTCGTCGCCACCGAGGTGGTTGTCACCGCTCGTCGACTTGACCTCGATGACGCCCTCGGCGAGCTCCAGCAGCGACACGTCGAAGGTGCCGCCGCCGAGGTCGAAGACCAGGACGGTCTGCTCCTTGGAACCCTTGTCCAGCCCGTACGCCAGGGCGGCCGCGGTCGGCTCGTTGACGATCCGCAGCACGTTGAAGCCGGCGATCTCACCGGCCTCCTTGGTGGCCTGGCGCTGGCTGTCGTTGAAGTAGGCCGGGACGGTGATCACCGCGTCGGTGATCTGCTCGCCCAGGTACGCCTCGGCGTCCCGCTTGAGCTTCATCAGCGTCCGGGCCGAGATCTCCTGCGGGGTGTACTTCTTGCCGTCGATGTCGACGGACCAGTTCGTGCCGACCTCGCGCTTGACCGAACGGATCGTCCGGTCCGGGTTGGTCACCGCCTGGCGCTTGGCGACCTCACCGACGAGCACCTCGCCGTTGCGGGCGAACGCGACGATCGACGGGGTCGTCCGCGAGCCCTCAGCGTTGGCGATGACGGTGGGCTCACCGCCCTCGAGAACGCTGACGCAGGAGTTCGTCGTGCCGAGGTCGATACCGACCGCACGTGCCATCTTCGCTTCCTCGCTTCGTAAGGTTGTGCAGGTGGCGGGCACCGCCCGCGACTGCTCGGCGGGCGCCGCCCGCAGCGGACCCCACCACAAGTTGAGTGAACTTGACTCAATAGTGCCACGCGTTGGCGAATCGTCAAGTCGAGTTGAGCCGACCCGACGCAACCCAGCCGTTATTACCGTCCGGTTGTCTTCCCTTGCATCGGTCGGGCACGCTTTAGCGGTGACGACGCACGGCGATTCCGCCACCCGTTCCGGCGCGCCCGCCGTCGCAGCCCGCACCGGCCCGCCGGACGCCGCGGAGGAGCAGCCCGCCACCACCGGGGACGACAGCCTCCCCGGCGCGCTGTCGGGCCTGAGGGCCGCGATCGGCGCGACCCGCTATCCGCTAGCCCTGCCCTCCGCCAAGGCCGCCCGGCACGCCGCGAGCGCCCTCACCGACCAGCTCGACGACTACCTGCTGCCCCGGCTCGCCCGACTGGACGCCCCGCTGCTCGTGGTGGTCGGCGGCTCCACCGGCGCGGGCAAGTCGACCCTGGTCAACAGCCTGGTCAAGGCCCGGGTCAGCGCCGCAGGTGTGCTGCGGCCCACCACCCGCTCCCCGGTGCTCGTCTGCAACCCGGCCGACGCGTCCTGGTTCCGGCAGGGCGACCTGCTGCCCGGGCTGACCCGCACCACCGAGCCGAGCGACGATCCACGCTCCCTGCACCTGGTCACCGCCCCCGCCCTGCCGCCGGGTCTGGCCTTCCTCGACGCACCGGACATCGACTCCGTCGTCGACGCCAACCGGGCGCTCGCGAGCCAACTGCTCGCCGCCGCCGACCTCTGGCTCTTCGTCACCACCGCCGCCCGGTACGCCGACGCGGTGCCGTGGGAGCTGCTGCGCAGCGCGCGGGCCCGGGGCGCCGTGATCGCGATGGTGCTCGACCGGGTGCCCGCCGAGGCCAGCGACGAGATCGCCGCCCACCTGACCGAGATGCTCGCCGCGCAGGATCTGGGCCGGGCGCCGCTGTTCGTCCTCCCGGAGACCTGGGTCGACGGTCAGGGGCTGCTGCCCGAAGGGGCCACCGCGCCGCTGGCCGACTGGTTCGCCCGGCTGGCCGCCGACGCCGACGCCCGCGCGGCGGTGGTCCGGCAGACCCTGGACGGCGCGCTGGCCGCCCTGCACCCCGCCGTCGAGGAGCTGGCCGACGCGGCCGACGAGCAGGTCACCGCCGCCGACGGGCTGGACGAACGGGTCCGGGCCGCGTACCGGGGAGCCGAGCGGACCGTCGAGCAGGGCCTGCAGGACGGTCGACTGCTCCGCGGTGAGGTCCTGGCCCGCTGGCAGGAGTTCGTCGGCACCGGCGAGTTCTTCCGCACGCTGGAGGCCCGCATCGGGCGACTCCGCGACCGGGTGGTGGCCGCCGTCACCGGTCGGCCCGCGCCGGCCGCCGAGCTGCGCAACGCCATCGAGTCGCAGCTCGTCACCCTGCTGCGGGGCGTCGCGTCCGAGGCCGCCGAATCCGCGTACACCGGGTGGAAGGCACACCCGGCGGGAGCGGACCTGCTGGAGCCCGGGCTCGCCCACCCGAGCGACGACCTGCCCGAACGCGCCGAACGGATGGTCCGCGACTGGCAACGCGGCGTGCTGGAGCTGGTCCGGGTCGAGGGCGGCGACAAGCGCTTCGTGGCCCGCACCGCCGCCTACGCGGTGAACGCCACCGGGCTGGCCGTGATGATCGCCGTGTTCGCCTCGACCGCGTTCATCCCCACCGGGCTGGAGTTGGCCACCGGGGCCGGCACGACTGTCGCCGCGCAGGCCGTCCTCCAGGCGATCTTCGGCGACCAGGCGGTGCGTACCCTCGCCGCCAAGGCCCGGGTCGACCTGGTGGCGCGGGTCCGGACGCTGCTGGACGCGGAGGCCGAGCGGTTCCTGGCCCGCACCGCCGAAGCCCGGCCCGCCGAGGCGGCCGGTGACGCGCTGCGCCGGGCCGCCGGACGGGTCGAGCTGGCCCGGCACCGCAGCGGCCTGGCCACCGGCGACGGCGCCCTGCCGGTCGGCGACGAGGAGGGTTCGCGGTGACCAACATCGCCGGCCGGGTACGCGAGGCGTTCCGCGGTGACCAGCGGGTCGACCCCGACGCGCTGATCGCCCGCCTGGACGCCGTACGCCGGTTCCTGACCGCCGTCGACGGCCTACTGCCGGACGCCGAGCTGGTGCCCGCGCACACCCTCGTCGAGCGGGCCGGCACCCGGCTCGCGTTGTCCCGCGACCACACCGTGGTGGCGCTCGCCGGCGCCACCGGCAGCGGCAAGTCCAGCCTGTTCAACGCGCTGGCCCAGCTGGAACTCTCCCCGGTCGGGGTCCGCCGGCCGACCACCGGCGTGACGCACGCGTGCGTGTGGGGGCCGCTGGAGGGCGCCAACCGGCTGCTCGACTGGACCGGGGTGCTGCCCCGGCACCGCTTCGTCCGGGAGAGCGCGCTCGACGGGGACGACGAGACGGCGCTGCACGGGCTGATCCTGCTCGACCTGCCCGACTTCGACTCGGTGCAGCGGTCCCACCGTCTGGAGGTGGACCGGCTGCTCGGCCTGGTCGACCAGGTGGTCTGGGTGGTCGACCCGCAGAAGTACGCCGACCGGGTCATCCACGACAGCTACCTGCGCGAGTTCCACCGGCACCGCGACGTCACGCTCGTCGTGCTCAACCAGGCCGACCGGCTGCCACCGACCGAGCTGCCCCGCGTCCTGGACGACCTGCGCCGGCTGCTCGACGCGGACGGGCTGACCGGTGTGCCACTGCTCGCCACCACCGCCATCGACCCGGCCGGGATGGTCGGGCTGCGCACCGCGCTGGAGCGTACGGTCGCCGAGCGCCAGGCCGCCCTGCGTCGACTGGCCGGCGACGTCGACACCGTGGTCGCCGGGCTGGACGAGCTGGTCGGCTCGGCCCGACCGGCGGGTGGCCCGGACGACGCGAGCGTCGCCGCGCTGAACCGGGCGCTGGCCGGCACGGCAGGTGTGCCGGCGGTGAGTGAGGCGGTGGAGCGGGCGTACCGGCATCGGGCCGGCGCGGCGACCGGCTGGCCTGTGGTGCGGGGCTGGCGCCGGCTCCGACCCGACCCGCTGCGCCGGCTGCACCTTCCCGGCCCGACCGGCGGCGCAGCCGACCCGGCGGAGAGCCTGGTCTCGGCGACCTCGGTGCCCGATCCGACGGCCGCCCAGCGCTCGGCGCTCGGCCTGGCGATCCGTGCGGTGGCTGACCGGGCCGCCAGCGGTCTGCCCGCGGCCTGGCCGACGGCGGTCACCTCCGCGGCCCGGTCCCGTCTCGACGACCTACCGGACGCGTTGGACGGCGCGATCGCCGGCACGGACCTCGGCCTGGACCGTCAGCCGGTGTGGTGGCGTGTCGTCGGGGGTGTGCAGTGGCTGGTCACCCTGGCCGCCCTCGTCGGCCTGGGCTGGCTGGCGCTCGGCTACGCGCTGCGGGCGCTCGGCCTGCCCGCGCTGGACAACCCGACTGTCGGGCAGGTGCCCATGCCGACCGTGCTGCTGCTCGGTGGCCTGCTGGCCGGGCTGCTGGTGGCGGCGCTGACCCGGCCGGTGGTGCGTTGGGCCGCTCAGCGGGCGCGGGCCCGCGCCCGGCAACGGCTGACGGTCCGGGTCGCCGAGGTCGGCGAGGAGTACGTGCTCGCCCCGGTGCGGATCGTGCTGGCCTCCTACGCGCAGGCACGCGACGCGCTGCGGGACGCCGCCCGCCGCTGACGCCTCTGCGTACGCCCCGACCGGCGTAGGGTCGAAGCATGGCCACGCCTCAGACCCCTTACGACGCGGTGCTGCACGCCGCACGCGACGTGACCAAGCTGGAGTCCGCCCTGGATGCCGAGATGCTCGGCAGCGCGCTGCTGGGCAGTGTCTACTCGATCGCGGAGACCGACCGCGACACCGCCGTGCGGGAGTTCGTCACCGGGTTCCTCGCCGCCACCGCCCGCCGCCGGATCGCGGCGGCGACCACCATCCGGCAGGTCTTCGCCACGCTCGTCCCGACCGCCGAGGGCTCCGAGCGGGTGCGTCCGGGCAGCCAGGCACCCGCCTGGTCCGGGCAGCTCGGCCGGGTGCACCTCACCGGCAGCTGGGCGTACGGCGACGTGTACGGCGACCAGACCTCCTACCTCGCCACGTTCGCGTACGACGACGCGGCCGGTGGCCCGGAGCACGCCCTGGTGGCTCTGATCGACCACAACATCGGGATCACCAAGGACATCTTCGTCGGCGGGCCGGCGGAGCGGATCCTGGACCAGGTCCGGCAGATGTGCGCCGACGACGAGCTGACCTGGTTCCGCACCGAGGACCCGTCCCGGCTGCGGGGCGAGGTGGCCCGGCACCTCTCGGTCACCGACGACCTGACCGAGCTGCCCGGCGAGGGTTCGCTCGCCACCGACCGCGCGCTGGTCGGCGCCCGGCTGGCGCTGCTCCCCACAGCCGCCGACCCGACCGGCCCGGCGGAGGTCGAGCCGCTGTCCGCCGCCGAGCGCACCGACCTGGTCCGGCGGTTCCTGGCGGCGCCGGAGGCCGCCCGGTTCGGGCTCGACAGCGTCGACGGCCCGGAACTGGCCTCGCTGCACTTCTGCCTGAGCCTGCTGCTGGACCATTCGGCGAGCTTCCCGGACGCCGACCCGATGCGGTGGAGCCCGGCCGTGTCCGGGCTCTTCCTGCTCGACTGGGTGCACCGCCGTGCCGTGCTGGACATGGACGACGCGGCGATGCTGCCCCGGGTGCTGCGCGCCTGGGCCCGGTACGCGTCGCGGCAGCGCGGGCTGCCCGAGGCGGCCGCGACGCGCACCGACGAGGCGATCGAGGAGATGGTGCCGGAGTTCGCCCGGCTCTACTCGACCGGCGAGCGGCGCAGCCCGGCCACCGCCGCGGTCGCGCAACTGATGGCCGACGGCGTGGACCCGGACGACCCGGCCGCGCTGGACGCCTGGATCGAGGCGAACCGCCACCGCCTGGCCGACGACGGCGCCTGACGACCGTCGGGCGGGCGGCACCGCGCCGCCCGCCCGGCGACGGTCGCTCAGCGCAGCAGACCGAAGACGACCGCGGCGATCAGCGCGCCGAGCGCACCGCCGGCGAGCACCTGCGCGACGGTGTGGTCCCGCAGGCGTACGCGGGACCAGCCGACCACGCCCAACAGCGGCGCGGCGACGAGGAACCCGCGCCCGAAGGTCAGCGCCAGGATGACCAGGGTGCCGGCGGAGACCGCCGAGTGGATCGACATCTTCCACCAGTGGCTCACCGACACGGCGACCACCAGGCCGACCAGCCCGGCCACCGCCAGCGCCAGCAACGGCCGGGGTGCACCGAGGACGACGAGCAGGGCGAGCCCGGCGGCGACCGAGCCGAGGCCGACCAGCAGCGGCACCCGGCGCTGCTCCCGACGGCCGATGTGGTGGTCCGTGAGCCGACCGCGGCGGACCCCGCCGACGATGTAGGCGAACGGGATGCCGGTGACGAAGAACGTCGCGAGCAGACCCCAGAGCAGGCCGCGGGCACTGCCCCGGGCGCTGTGCCAGCTCACGGCGATCATCAGCAGCGACACCAGCACGGCCGGGGCGGTCAGCTCGGTGACCAGTCGGGCGACCCGCAGCCCCGGACCGGGCCGGACGGCGACCGGGCGGGGTTCCACACCGCCGCCCACGCCACCCCCTCCGGTACGCGCCTACCGCCGACCACCGCCTGCTCGTCACCGTACCGCCGGGGTGAGCCAGGGAGGCGCGGGACCACCACGACCGGTGGCCGCTCACCGTGATGATCAAGAAGTTTGCGTCACCGCGACCCCGATTCCTGACCCGAACTTCTTGATCACCGAGGCCCGGCGGCCAGAACCGGGGCGGCCGGGGCGCTGTGCGGTGGTGACGGCGTGGGCGCGGTGGTGGGCTCGGGCGGGCTTGGGGTCGCCCGTGGTGGGGCGGGGCTTGCCGGCGCGGAGAGGGTGCTGGTGGGGACGGCCGTAGCCGTCGGCAGGTCGGTCGATGAGGGTGTTGCCGGGTCGGTCGCTGTAGGTGTCGACGGGTCGTTCGTGGTCGGTGTCAACGGATCGGTCGGCGACGGGCTCGGGTCGGACGTTCCGGTCGGGTCCGGGTCCGGTGACGCGGTCGGTGCCGGCGACGGCGACGGGCTGGCCGGGTGCGGGGGCGGCGGTGCGGCCGGCGGGGCGCTCCGGGTGGGTCGCGGCGCTGGCGGCGCGGGCACCTCGCGGGGGGCGGGCACCCGGTCGTCGGCCCTCGGGCCGGACCACGACTCGTCCGGGAGACGCCAGGGAGCGGCGGGCACCCAGTCGGCGGTCGCGGTCGGACCGGCGCTGGGTGTGCCCGGTGACGGCAACGCGATCGGCGGCGGCTGACTGGTCACCGGCATCGGAATGACCACCGGCCCGACCGACGGGGTCGGGATGAACGGGGTGCTGGTGTCCGGTAACGCGCTGCTGCCCGGGGTGGCCGAGCCAGCGCTGACCGCGGCGAGGACGGGCATCGACGCGGTGCCTGCCAACAGGGCGACGGTGAGCAGGTAACCCCGGGAGGGCCCGCCCGCGCCGGGTGCCCGGTGCGACCCGATCACCCGGCGGTAGCCGCCCGGCGACCGGTGGCGGCCGAGCATGGGTGTGCCGGGACCGTCACCTGGCTCGTCCACCGCACACCCCTTGTCGTCGCCGCCTGAAGGACTCGCCGAACGCTCACCGGCGGAATCCGGCTAATCACCCGATCGGCACGTTCCTGCGGTAATCAGCCTCGCCCAGTCACCCTCCGTCAGCCAACATCCACCGCGTGTCGACACGCGGCACTGACCGAACGGTGACGAATCAGCACCGGAACGCCCGGTGGACGCAGGACGGCACGATGGCGACAAAGAACATCAAACCGTAGGCGGTCGGAATGCGAGGCGGGCGTACTGTGGGCGCGCTCACCTGCTCTGCGAATATGGAGCACGACGGCAACGCAGCCGTGACCTCCGCGCACCCTCGCGGCAGGCGCGGCCCGGCGCCGGCGCTCCCGATCCGGGTTCGGCCAGAACCCGGCTCACGCCGCGCGGCAACCCCCACCGGGGCTAGGCGCGGCCGCCAGGAACCGGTCCGGCAGCAGCCGGGCAGGCGCACGAGTTGCGTGGCCGGGTGATCCCCCGGTGCCGACGCAGACACGACAGGGAGAGACCGATGGCAAAGGGCGACCCCGGGGGCACCACCCGCAGCAGGCGGGCAGCTCCCCGCTCCAAGAAGGGCGCGACCGGCGACCCCGAGCTGGTGCAGCTGCTCACCCCCGAAGGCGAGCGGATCGACAGCGCCACCGGGCCGGACGGCACCGAGTACCGCGTCGACTTCACCGACGAGGAGTACCGCGGGCTCTACCGCGACCTGGTGCTGGTCCGCAAGCTCGACGCCGAGGCGACCGCGCTCCAGCGGCAGGGCGAGCTGGGCCTCTGGGCCAGCCTCCTCGGCCAGGAGGCCGCGCAGGTCGGCTCCGGGCGCGCGCTGCGGACGCAGGACATGGCCTTCCCGACCTACCGGGAGCACGGCGTCCTCTACTGCCGGGGCATCGACCCGATCATGCCGCTCGGTCTGTTCCGCGGCGTCGACCAGGGCGGCTGGGACCCGAACGAGTTCAAGTTCAACATGTACACGATCGTCATCGGCGCGCAGACCCTGCACGCGACCGGATACGCCATGGGCATCACCATGGACGGCAAGGTCGGCACCGACGACGGCGAGGCAGCGATCGCCTACTTCGGCGACGGGGCCACCAGCCAGGGCGACGTGAACGAGGCGTTCGTCTGGGCCAGCGTGTTCAACGCGCCGCTGGTCTTCTTCTGCCAGAACAACCAGTACGCGATCTCCGAGCCGCTGGAGCGGCAGACCCGCGTCCCGCTCTACCAGCGGGCCGCCGGCTTCGGTTTCCCCGGCGTACGGGTGGACGGCAACGACGTGCTGGCGTCGTACGCGGTCACCCGCACGGCGCTGGACAACGCCCGGCACGGGCAGGGCCCGAGCCTGATCGAGGCGTACACCTACCGGATGGGCGCGCACACCACCTCCGACGATCCGACCCGTTACCGGATCGCCAGCGAGGTGGAGTCCTGGCAGGCCAAGGACCCGATCCTGCGGGTCAAGGCGTTCCTGGAGAAGCAGCAGATCGCCGACGCGGCCTTCTTCGCCGAGGTCGACGAGCAGGCCCGCCGGGAGGCGGTGCACCTGCGCGAACGGGTGCTCACCATGCCCGACCCGGAGCCGGTGACGATGTTCGACAACGTCTACCCCAACGGGTCTCCGCTGCTCGACGAGCAGCGTGCGCAGTTCAACAGCTACATGGAGTCGTTCGAGGGGAGCGCCCACTGATGGCCACGGAGACGCTCACCCTCGGCAAGGCACTCAACACCGGCCTGCGCCGCGCCCTGGAGACCGACCCCAAGGTCGTCATCATGGGCGAGGACGTCGGCAAGCTCGGCGGCGTCTTCCGGATCACCGACGGGCTCCAGAAGGACTTCGGCGACCAGCGGGTGATCGACACCCCGCTGGCCGAGTCCGGCATCATCGGCACCGCCGTCGGCCTGGCCATCCGTGGCTACCGGCCGGTCTGCGAGATCCAGTTCGACGGCTTCGTCTACCCCGCGTACGACCAGATCGTGTCGCAGGTCGCGAAGATGCACTACCGCTCGGGCGGCCGGCTCAGCATCCCCATGGTCATCCGGATTCCGTTCGGCGGTGGCATCGGCGCCGTCGAGCACCACTCCGAGTCGCCGGAGGCGTACTTCGCCCACACCGCCGGCCTGAAGGTGGTGACCTGCGCCAACCCGCAGGACGCGTACGTGATGATCCAGCAGGCCATCGCCTCGGACGACCCGATCGTCTTCCTGGAGCCCAAGCGGCGGTACTGGGAGAAGGGGCCCGTCGACCTGGACGCGCCGCTCTCGGACGCGTACCCCCTGCACTCGGCCCGAGTGGTGCGGCCCGGCACCGACGTGACGGTGCTGGCGTACGGGCCGATGGTGCGGACCTGCCTGGAGGCCGCGACGGCCGCCGCCGAGGACGGCCGGGAGCTGGAGGTCATCGACCTGCGCTCGCTGTCCCCGCTGGACCTCGCCGCCGCGTACGAGTCGGTGAAGCGCACCGGCCGCGCGGTGGTGGTGCACGAGGCGCCGTCCAACATCGGCCTGGGCGCCGAGCTGGCCGCCCGGATCACCGAGGAGTGCTTCTACTCCCTGGAGTCGCCGGTGCTGCGGGTCACGGGCTTCGACACCCCCTACCCGGCCGCCCGGGTGGAGGAGGAGTACCTGCCCGACCTCGACCGGGTGCTCGACGCCGTCGACCGCACCTTCGGCTGGTGAGCGACATGTCCCGGATCAAGACGTTCAACCTGCCCGACCTGGGCGAGGGGCTGACCGAGGGCGAGATCCTGGCCTGGCTGGTCAAGGTCGGCGACACCATCGAGCTGAACCAGCCGATCGTCGAGGTCGAGACGGCCAAGGCGGCGGTGGAGATCCCGGCGAAGTGGGCCGGGCAGGTGCAGGCGATCCACCACCCGGAGGGCGCGACTGTCGAGGTCGGTACGCCGATCATCGCGATCGACACCGACCCGGGCGCGGGCCCGCTGGAGGCGCCGTCCACGACGGCCACGCCCAGCGACGACCTGCCCACCCCGTCGGC
Source organism: Micromonospora sp. MH99 (assembly GCF_021442385.1). Taxonomy (GTDB): domain Bacteria; phylum Actinomycetota; class Actinomycetes; order Mycobacteriales; family Micromonosporaceae; genus Micromonospora. The sequence goes on along the minus strand of NZ_MUZA01000014.1, from coordinate 2,124 downwards.
GGCCTCGCTGGCGGCGGTGGAGGTGGCCCCGGCCGAGGGCATGATCGAGCCGGGCCTGATCGGCGGTGCCGCCCCGGGCGGGCGGACGGCGGTGCTCGTCGGCTACGGCCCGCGTACCACCGCCGCGAAGCGTCGGCCCCGCAAGGGTGCCGTCCCGGCGCAGGCCGAGGCGCCGGTCACCCCCGCACCTGTCGCACCGCAGCCGGTCACGCCGGAGCCGGTCCGTAACGGAATTGGTGGCCCGGTGACGGGCGGGCTCGTGTTGGCCAAGCCGCCGGTACGCAAGCTCGCCAAGGACCTCGGCGTCGACCTGAGCACGCTGACCGGGTCGGGGCCGCTGGGCTCGATCACCCGGGAGGACGTACAGCAGGCGGCGAGCGGTTCCGTGGCGGCGGCCGAGCCGGTCGCGGTCACCTCGACCGCGACGAGCGCCGCGAGTTTCGGCGCCGACCGTGAACAGCGCATCCCGGTCAAGGGCGTCCGCAAGCTCACCGCCGAGAACATGTCCCGTTCGGCGTTCACCGCTCCCCACGTGACGGAGTTCCTGACCGTCGACGTGACCCGGGCGATGAAGGCGCTGGAGCGCCTGCGGGGCCGGCGGGAGTGGCGTGACGTCCGGGTCTCGCCGCTGCTGCTGGTGGCGAAGGCGGTGCTGCTGGCGGTCAAGCGTCACCCGATGGTCAACTCGACCTGGGCCGGCGACGAGATCGTCGTCAAGGAGTACGTCAACCTCGGCATCGCGGCGGCCACCGAGCGTGGCCTGATCGTGCCGAACGTGAAGGACGCCGGTCGGCTCTCGCTGCGGGAGTTGGCCGACGCGCTGAACGGCCTGGTGCAGACGGCGAAGTCCGGCCGCACCTCGCCCGCGGACATGTCCGGCGGCACCCTGACCATCACCAACGTCGGGGTGTTCGGGGTGGACACCGGCACGCCGATCCTGCCGCCGGGCGAGTCGGCGATCCTCGCCTTCGGCGCGGTGCGGGAGATGCCGTGGGTGCACAAGGGCAAGGTCAAGGCCCGGCAGGTCACCACGTTGGGTCTGAGTTTCGACCACCGGATCATCGACGGTGAGCTGGGTTCGAAGTTCCTGCGCGACATCGGCGATTTCCTCGCCGACCCCGAGGCGGCGCTGCTCGCCTGGACCTGACCGGTCCGAAACGCCAGCCACGGCCGGTGTGCCACGGGTTAACGCCCGGCACACCGGCCGTGTCCGTTGGGCGACGAAACCGTCGGCCACAACCCCCGTTGACCTTCGATTGTTAGGCGGGTGTCTCAGCTCACCTAATAATCGATGGAAGTTGGGCGGGTTCTGCGGTTGAATAGATGCATCAGGGGCCGACAACCGAATAGCCAGGGGGACCCACCAATGAGCATGATCGAGCGAATCCGCAACCACCGCGACGCCAACCGCCGCGCCCGTGCCATCGAGCACGCGCTGCGCTCGGCCAACTCGCCGGCCGTTCGCGAGGAACTCCTCGTCATCGCCCAGCGTCACATGAGCTGACGCTCCACGACATCCCTCACCTCCTCCAGATCGATGGCCCACCCGGCCCACCGGGTGGGCCATCGGCGTTCCGCCAGCACCTGACACCGGGATTCCGCCCTGCCGCAGCGCCCGGTACGGTGGGCTTCGGTCGCCGCCCGCCGGCCCGGCCGACGCCGAGCCGATAGAAGCTGCTCGACACCACCCGGCGACGGGCAGTGACGACCGGTGCTCCTTTGGACGCCTCGTGCGGCCACCAGATACGGTGCGGGGAGCCGGCACGGCGGTACGCCGGTGACGCCGGCAGCCATGCCGAGGAGACCGATCGGCACCGGCGGCCGACATGTGATGGAGGAGGCGCACCCATGACGTCCGAGGGCCCGCACCGCCCCGGCCAGGAGCCGGACGAGGTGTCACCGGGCGCCGGCGGACCGGCGCCGTACGGCGACCGCCCGGCGCAGCCGGACAACGGCTACAACGCCGCCGGCCCCGACCTGGGCTGGGCACCCCCGCCACCCGCGCGGCCGAACCCGTCCGCCCCGGCCTGGGCGACCCAGTCCGAGCAGCAGCCGAACCCCGCCTGGGGTGCCGCCGCCGCACCGCAGCCCAGCGACCCGGCACAGCCCGCGTGGGCCACCGGC
>NZ_MUZA01000139.1 GCF_021442385.1 Micromonospora sp. MH99 | reverse complement strand
GCGGGCGGCTATCCGCCCGCCGGTGACCTGGCCAGCCCGCCGCCGTTCCCGACCGCGACTCACCCCGGCCAGCCCGCCTGGCCGGGCGCCACCCCGCCCGCGCGACCCACCCGGCGCCGTTGGCCGATGGCGCTCGCCACGCTGCTCGTCGTCGTGCTGGCCGCCGTGGCCGGCCTGCAGGCGTACCAGCTCAACCGCCTCGGCGACCGGCTCGCCGCCACCGACCGCCGGCTGGCCCAGGCCCAGGACGGCGATGGCACCCGCCTCGACGGCCTGGAACAGCGCACCGACGCGCTGGAGAAGCAGGCCGGGGCCGCGTTCAACCCCGAGGCGGTGGCCAGCGCCGTGCTGCCCAGCGTCTTTCGGGTGCGGGCCGGCCAGTTCACCGGCACCGCGTTCGCGGTGGGCAAGCCGGCCGCCGGTGGCGGCACCAACCTGTTCACCAACTTCCACGTCGTCGAGTCGATCTGGGAGAGCGGCGGCCGACAGGTCTTCCTGGAGCGCACGGACCAGCGCTTCCCGGCCACCATCGTCAAGGTCGACAAGGCCAACGACGTGGCGCACCTGCGGGCGACCGGCAAGTTCACCGGCCTGGTCACCGCGCCCAGCGCCGTGAAGTCCGGCCAGCAGATCATCGTCGTCGGTGCTCCGCTCGGCCTGGAGGACAGCGTCACGACCGGTGTGGTGAGCGCGTTGCGCGCCGCGCAGGGCAGCTCCGGGCCGGCCATCCAGTTCGACGCTCCGATCAACCCCGGCAACTCCGGCGGTCCGGTGATCAACGGCAGCAAGCAGGTGGTCGGCATCGCCACCGCCAAGGCTCGTGACGCCGAGGGCATCGGGCTCGCCATCCCGATCAAGGTCGCCTGCGACGGGTTCAAGATCTGCTGACCGGCGGCTCCGGCCGCTCGCGCCACCCACGGCCTTCCCGGCCGCTCGCGCCACCGACGGCCTCTCCGGCCGCTCGCGTCACCGACGGCCTTCCCGGCCGTCTCCGACCCATCCGGGTCCTCGGTCCCGGACGATCCCGCCGCTGCACCTGGTCCGTCGCGCCTACCGGCGGAGGACCTGCTCACCTGGAGGAAGAACATGTCCCAGCCACCGACCGGGCCGGAGGGTTTCCCGCCCGCCACCCCCACGCCGCCGGCCGGCTCGCCCGACCCCGACGCCACGGTGCAGCACGCGGCCGGCAACGACCCGACCGTGCGGTACCCGGCCGGGCAGCCCGCGCAGCAGCAGTACGCGCCGGGCCAGCCCACGCCGCCGCAGCAGTACGCGCCCGGCCAGCCGGCATCGCAGCAGCAGTACGCGCCGGGCCAGCCGGCACCGCAGCAGCAGTACGCGCCGGGTCAGGCCGCGCCGCAGTACGGCACCCCGCAGACGCCGGGCTACCCGGCCAGCGCCCCGCCGTACGCCGGCCAGCCGATGTCCGCGCCGCCGGTTTCCGGGCCGGCGTACGGCCAGCCGATGTCCGCGCCACCCGTTTCCGGGCCGGCGTACGGGCAGCCGATGTCCGCGCCACCCGTCTCCGGCCCGGCGTACGGGCAGCCCATGTCGGGTCCGCCCGGGATGGCGCCGTACGGCGCTCCCGCGGCCCCGCGGCGGGGTCGGGCGGTGCTGGTGCTGGCTCTGGTGGCCGCGCTGCTCTTCGTGGTCAGCGGGGTGATGACCGGGCTGTTCGTGACCAAGAACAACGAGCTGAACCGGACCGAGAAGCGCCTCACCGGCCAGGTCAGCCAGCGCGACGGGACCATCGCGGCCAACACCACCGAGATCGCGAAGCTCAAGACGGATCTGCAGACCATGCAGGACAAGCTCGACAACACCGAGCAGGACCTGACCGGCACCCGCAACGACCGTGACGAGCAGGCGCGGCAGAAGAAGGTCATCGCGAGCTGCCTGGACAAGCTGACCACCGCCCTGGGTGCGGCGGCGGCCGGCAACAAGGGCGCGTACGACGCGGCGATGAAGGGCCTCGACAAGGTGTGCGACGAGGCGGAGAACTACCTCTGATCCGCTGTGCCGGCCGCCGCCGTGGTTTCAGGCGGTGGCGGCCGGACGGCGGTCGGCCAGGGCGGTGACCCCGGGTGGGGGCAGGCCGGCCGTCGAGGCGAGCAGGGCGCACCAGCCGAGCAGGTGGGGGGCGAGGTCGTCGTCGACGGGCGTCCAGGAGGCGCGGATCTCGATGTCGCCGGCCGTCGGTGGACCGGCCAGGTCGCCGAACCGGGTCGACATGGTCTGGGTGACAGTCCCGCCGATCGCCCGGTGACAGGCGTCCTGGGTGTCGAGGGCGTCGGTCAGCCACGTCCAGCCGACCCCGGGGAGCAGCGGGTCGGCGGCGAGGTCGACCTCCAACTCCGCCGTCACGTAGGTGACCAGTCGCAGCGTGCCCTGCCAGGCCTCGTGCCCGGCCGGGTCGTGCAGCAGGATCAGCCGGCCGGTGGCCACCTCGTCGCCGTCGCGCAGCACCGTCGCGGCGAGCGCGAACGTGAACGGCGCGAGCCGCTGGGGGGCGCCGACCTCCTCGAGGGTGATCTCCGGTCGAGGTGCCGGCGACCGGAGCCCGGCGACCGCGCGGGCGAAGGTCTCCGGGAGCGCGATCGGGGGGGCCATGTCGGCAGCCTATGCCGCCGTCGGCCCACCCGCTTCGACGGCACGCCGACGCGTACCCCGACCGACCGCTGGCGCGACGGACGTTAGGTGCGTCCCCTTCCGTTCACCCGCGGCGGGCTGGGGTCGGGCGGCGTGGCACGATTGCGGCGATGACCACGGACACCACGGGCACTGCCGCCCGAGACGGACAGCCGCGCCCCGGCGGCCCGGCCGACTCGCCCTTCATCCGGGCCTGTCGGCGACGGCCCGGGCCGCACACCCCGGTCTGGTTCATGCGCCAGGCCGGCCGCTCACTGCCGGAGTACCGGGAGATCAGGGCCAGCGTGCCGATGCTGGAGTCCTGCCGTCGCCCGGAGCTGGTCGCCGAGATCACCCTCCAGCCGGTGCGCCGGCACGGGGTCGACGCGGCCATCCTGTTCAGCGACATCGTGGTGCCGGTCGCCGCGGCCGGGATCGACCTGGACATCGTGCCGGGCACCGGCCCGGTGGTGGCCGAGCCGATCCGTACCGCAGCCGACATCGAGCGGATCCGCCCGATCGGCCGCGACGACGTCCCGTACGTGGACGAGGCCGTCCGCCAGCTGGTGGTCGAGCTGGGCGACACTCCGCTGATCGGCTTCGCCGGCGCACCGTTCACCCTGGCCAGCTACCTGGTCGAGGGCGGCCCGTCGCGGACCCACGCGAAGACCAAGGCGCTGATGTACGGCGAGCCCGAGCTGTGGCACGCGCTCTGCGGCCGGTTGTCCGAGGTGACGCTTGCCTTCCTGCGGGTGCAGATCGAGGCCGGCGTCTCGGCCGTGCAGCTGTTCGACTCGTGGGCGGGCGCGCTCTCCGAGGCCGACTACCGGCGCTTCGTGCTGCCGCACTCGACGGCGGTGCTGAGCGGGCTGGTTGACGACTACTCCGGGTCGGGGCGCGGCGACAGACGCGCCGAGCCGGAGCGGTCGCCCGCGGGCGTGCCGCGGATCCACTTCGGGGTGGGCACCGCCGAGCTGCTCGGCGCGATGGGCGAGGCCGGCGCGGACGTGGTCGGCGTCGACTGGCGTACCCCGCTGGACGTGGCCACGCACCGGATCGGCCCGGACAAGGCGGTGCAGGGCAACCTGGACCCGGCCGTGCTGCTCGCGCCGTGGCCGGTGGTGGAGGCCGAGGTGCGCCGCATCCTGGCGCAGGGGCGGGCGGCCCCCGGGCACGTGTTCAACCTCGGCCACGGTGTGCTGCCGGAGACCGACCCGGACGTGCTGACCCGGGTGGTCGCGCTGGTGCACGAGGTTTCCAGCCGCCGGGCCGACCAGGGCTGACACGGCGATGCGGCAGCCCTGGCGGGTGGCGGTGGTCGGCGGCGGGATCGCCGGGCTGGCCGCCGCGGTCCGGCTGCGCGACCGCGCGCCGGAAGGCACCGAGATCACGGTGTACGAGCAGTCCGGCGCGGTGGGCGGCAAGCTGCGCACCGGGACGTTGGCCGGAGCGCCTGTGGAGTTCGGCGCCGAGTCGTTCCTGATGCGCGATCCGACAGGCGCCGAGAGCGCGGCGGTGACCCTGATCCGCCGGCTCGGCCTGGCGGACCGGATCGTGCACCCGAGCGTCGGGCAGGCCGCGCTTGTCGTCGACGGAGGGCTGCGCCCCATTCCGGGCGGGACGCTGGTGGGCGTACCCGGGGATCTGGATCGGGTGGCCACTGTCGCGCGCCCGGCCGCGGACGCCGACACCGACGGCGGCCGGCCGCTGGTCGGGCCGGACGCGGACGTCTCGGTGGGCGCGCTGGTCCGGTCCCGCTTCGGGGACGAGGTGGTCGAGCGGTTGGTCGATCCGATGCTGGGTGGCGTGTACGCGGGCCGCGCGGACGATCTGTCGCTGGTCACCACGATGCCGGCGCTGGCGCGTGCCGCCCGGGTGGAGCACACGCTCGTCGGCGCGGTCCGGGCGGCGCAGGCCGCCGCGCCGCGCGCGCCGGGGGCCCCGGTCTTCGGCACCCTGGCCGGTGGGCTGAGCACGCTGGTCGAGGC
>NZ_MUZA01000138.1 GCF_021442385.1 Micromonospora sp. MH99 | reverse complement strand
GCCCGCCGCTCCGCGCTGCGCCCCGCGCCGCTGCCGGACGCCCGCGACCTGTCCCGGGGCGAGCCCGACCCCCGACTGCTGCCCCCGATCGGCCCGCACCTGGCCGCGCTCGCCGCCGACACCGGTCCGCCGGTCGGCTACTCGCAGGCCGGCGTGCTCCCGGAGCTGGCCGAGGCCGCACGCGCCCGGTTGAGCGCCGACGGCGTACCCGCCGGGGACCTCACCCTCACCGGCGGCGCGCTGGACGGCATCGAGCGGCTGCTCGGCGCCCACCTTCGCCCCGGTGACGCGGTGGCGGTGGAGGATCCCGGCTGGGCCAACCTGCTCGACCTGGTCGCCGCGCTCGGGCTGCGGCCGATCGGTGTGCCGCTGGACGACGAGGGTCCTCTGGTGGCCGGGGTGGCGGCCGCGCTGACCGCCGGAGCGCGGGCGCTGGTGGTCACCAGCCGGGCGCAGAACCCGACCGGCGCCGCCGTCTCCGCCGCCCGCGCCGAGGAGCTGCGCGCACTGCTCGCCGGCCGGCGGGACCTGCTGCTCATCGAGGACGACCACGCGGCGGAGCTGGCCCGCGTACCCCTGCACCCACTGGCCGGGGCGACCGCGAGCTGGGCCTTCCTGCGCTCGGTAAGCAAACCGTTCGGCCCGGACCTGCGGCTCGCGGTGCTGGTCGGCGACGAGACCACGGTGGCCCGGGTGACGGGCCGGACGCGGGTCGGCGCCGGCTGGGTGTCCACGGTGCTGCAACGGCTGGTGCTCGCCCTGTGGCGTGACCCGGCGGTCGACGAGCTGGTCCGGCGGGCGGCGCAGAGCTACGACCTGCGGCGCGAGGGCCTGTTGGCCGCGCTCGCCGAGCACGGTCTGACCGCGCACGGCCGCAGCGGCATCAACGTCTGGCTGCCGGTGCCGGACGAGACCAGCGCGCTGACGGCGTTGCGGGACGCCGGCTGGGCGGTGGCGCCCGGCGCCCTCTACCGGATCGCCGCCCCGCCCGCCCTGCGCGTGACCGTCAGTTCCCTGGCCGTCGAGGAGGTGACGCCCCTGGCCGCCGCGCTGGCCCGCGCCGTCCATCCCGCCCCGGAGGCGGGCTTTGCCATCTGAGGGGCAACCGAACCTTCCGCCGGTAAAAGGGGGAATAGCGACGATTCAGAGCGAGTGGGGTGGGTATGCGGGCCGCCGGAGGTGCCTGACCATGGCTACAGGTGGAAACCGCAGGGGACTGTGGATCGCGATCGCGGTCGCCATCATCGTGATCATCATCGTGCTGATCGCCATCGCGTCCTGTGGCGGCGGCGGAAACGGCAACGGCTACTGACGCGGCCGGGCCGCGCCCACCCGGGGCGTAACCGGCAGGCGATACCTAAGAGGTATATAACAGTCGGCATGGCCGAGCAGACCGACAGCGCTCCCGGCGCCCAGCGGTTCATCCCGCCCGACGCTGACACCATCGACGAGCTCCGCACGGCAGCGGGCGGCTGTCGGGGCTGCGAGCTGTACCGCGACGCCACCCAGACCGTCTTCGGCCGGGGTGACGAGAGCGCCCGCGTGGTGCTCGTCGGCGAGCAGCCCGGCGACATGGAGGACCAGAAGGGGCTGCCCTTCGTGGGCCCGGCCGGCCGGCTGCTGCGCCGCGCCGTCGACGACGCCACGCTGGACCCGACGCAGCTCTATCTGACGAACGCCGTCAAGCACTTTCGTTTTGCGGCGCGCGGCAAGCGGCGCATCCACCAGACCCCGGACCAGGTGCACATCACCGCGTGCCGACCCTGGCTGGTGGCCGAGTTCGCCCGGCTCGACCCGGAGATCGTCGTGGTGCTCGGCGCCACCGCCGCCAAGGCGCTGCTCGGCCCGTCCTTCCGGGTGACGAGACAGCGCGGCGAACTGCTGCCCTGGCCCGCGTCCGCCCAGCACCCGGAGGACTTCACCCAGGTGCCGGTGGACAGCGCCGGAAAGCGGGCCGACGCCCCGCCGGCCCGGCTGCTGGCCACCATCCATCCGTCCGCCGTGCTGCGTGCCGACGACCAGGACAAGGCGTACGAGGGTCTCGTCGCCGACCTCACCGTCGCCGCCCGCGCCCTCGCGGGCTAGCGCCGCCGCTCCACGGGGACGGTGACCTCGACGTCGTGGCACAGCCGTACGTCGCGGAGGCCGTTCGCGCTGCCCACGAAGGCCGGCTTCCCCGCGGCTGAGGCGATACCTGCCGGAAACGACGTTGCGTGATCCGCGTAACAGCTCCTCTGCAGACTCACGTGAGTCGATCTTGTAGGGGAGGCGTTCATGAGCGATCAGACGCAGTCGACGGTGAGCCGGCGTGGGTTCCTGCGCGCGGTAGGGATCAGCGGCGGTGCCGGTGCGATGCTCGCCACGATGGGAGCCATGGGTCTCGCGCCCAGCGCCGACGCGTCGGTGACCCCGGCGTTCCGGGCGCCCGAGCGGTCCGACTTCACCCTGACCGGCCGGCCGGGGGCCAGCGTCGTCGTGCTCGGCGGTGGCATCGCGGGGCTCACCACCGCGTACGAGTTGGGCAAGGCGGGCTACCACTGCACGGTCCTGGAGGCGCGGCACCGCGTCGGCGGACGGAACCTGACCATCCGCGGCGGCGACGTCGAGACCGACCTCGACGGGCACACCCAGCGGGCCGAGTTCTCCGACGGCGTCTACTTCAACGCCGGGCCGGGCCGGATCGCACAGTGGATGGTCACCATGGACTACTGCCGGGAGCTCGGCGTACCGATCGAGGTCTTCACCAACCAGAACGCCGACGCCTGGATCTACAACGAGTCCGCCGGGATGACCGAGCCGGTCCGGTACCGCACCGCCAAGGCCGACGTGTACGGCTACGTCTCGGAACTGCTCGCCAAGGCCACCGACCAGGGCGCGCTGGACGCACGGCTCACCACCGAGGACCGGGACCGGCTGCTGTCGTTCCTGCAGGGCTTCGGCGCGATCGGCGGGCGGGCCAACGACTGGGCGTACGCCGGGACCAACCGTCGCGGCTTCTCCGCGTACCCCGGCGCGGGCAACGACGGGGGAACGCTGCTCGGCACGCCCCCGGCGCTCTCCGACGTCTTCGCCAGCAACGTGGGCCGGTACTTCTCCTTCGAGTTCGGCTACGACCAGGCGATGCTGATGTTCCAGCCGGTGGGCGGCATGGACCAGATCCCGCGTGCCCTCGCCAAGGCCGTTGGCGGGCACCGGATCCGGCTCAACGCCGAGGTGACCGGGGTGACCGACCGGGGCAGCCAGGTCGAGGTGACCTACCGGCAGGGCGGTCGGCAGTCGCAGATCACCGCCGACTACTGCGTGGCGGCGCTGCCGCCGCACCTGATGGCCCGGGTGCCCCACAACCTCGGCGCCGGGGTGACCGCCGCCCTGGCCGACTTCCCGGTCACCGCCGCCGGCAAGATCGGCCTGGAGTACCGCAGCCGCTGGTGGGAGACCGATCAGCGGATCTACGGCGGCATCACCGAGACCGACCTGGACCTGTCGCACATCTGGTACCCGTCCTACGGCTTCCACGGCAAGCGCGGCCTGGTCGTCGGCTACTACAACACCGGGGCGAACGCCCGGGCGTACAGCGGGCTCACCCCCGAGCAGCGCCGGGAGCGCGCGGTCAGCCAGGGGGCGAAGATCCACGGCGACAAGTACCGCAGCGAGCTGGTCACCTCGTACTCCCACGCCTGGGACCGGACCCGCTACATCGAGGGCGCCTGGACCTCGCCCCGCTACGGCACCGCCGGCTACAACCTGCTGCTCCAGCCGGCCGGTCGGGTCTACTTCGCCGGGGACTGGCTGAGCCACGAGGTGGCCTGGCAGCACGGGGCGTTCGTCGCGGCCCGTTCGGCGGTGTCGTCCCTGCACCAGCGGGTGCTGGCCGGCTGACCGACGGGCACAGAACCAGATCTTGGACAGTTTCCGTCATCTGCCGACGGAAACTGTCCAAGATCTGCAGTGGGACGGGGCCGCGCGCGGGTCCGGCAGGGGCGGTGGGCCACGGCGCGCGTGCGCGAGGATGGGCTGTCACCCCGTCCTGAGGAGCGCCGATGGCCACCGACCTGACCGTGCCGCATAGCGACGCCCGGCTCGACGTCGCGCCGATCCAGCGGCGCACCATGCGGCTGCTCTTCACCACCCAGATCATCGGCGGCATCGGTGTGACCATCGGCATCTCCGTCGGCGCGCTGCTCGCCGCCCGCATCGCCGGCACCGCGGTGGCCGGCGTCGCGCAGAGCGCCGGTGTGGTCGGCGCGGCGCTGCTCGCCGTCCCGGTCACCCGGATCATGGCCCGGCACGGCCGTCGTCCCGGCCTGGTGCTGGCGTACGCGGTGGGCGCCGTCGGCGGCGTCCTGGTGGTGGTGGCGGCGGCCACCCGCTCGGTGCCGCTGCTCTTTCTCGGCATGCTGCTGTTCGGCGGTGGCACCGCCGCGAACCTGCAGGCCCGCTACACGGCGGTGGACCTCGCCGAGCCGGCCCGTCGAGGGCGTCAGCTCTCGCTGATCGTCTGGGCCACCACCATCGGGGCGGTGGCCGCGCCGAACTTCGCCGACCTGGCCGACCGGGCCACCACCGGCTGGGGGCTGCCGCCGCTGGCCGGCCCGTTCGCGTTCAGCGCGACGGCATTCGTGCTGGCTTCCGTCGTACTCCTCGGGTTGCTCCGGCCCGACCCGTTGCTCACCGCACGGCGGCTCGCGGCGGCCGACGCGCCACCGACCGCCGCCGGGCCGCCCGGCGACGCCGCGCCG
>NZ_MUZA01000137.1 GCF_021442385.1 Micromonospora sp. MH99 | reverse complement strand
GCCGCCACGGGCGAGCGGGCCGGACGGGACCTGCGCGACGTGCGGCTGCTGGTGGGCTCCGGTGGGGTGCTGCGACACGCGCCCGCCCCCGCGTCGGGGCAGGTCCTGGCGGCGGTCCTGGCCGATCACGCGGGCGGGTGGGCGCTGCCGCGGGCCGCCCGCGCGGTCGTCGACGTCGACTACGTGCTGGCCGCCGGCGGGTTGCTCGCCGAGGAACACCGCGCGGCAGCGGGGGCGCTGCTGCGCCACCACCTGGGCACGCAGTGAGACACGCCGACCCGACACGCCGTGGCGCAACACACGACAGGCCGGGGGTGGGTTGACAGGAGGCGGGGTGCAGCACGTACCGTCTTTGAGTCCTACCACGGGAAGCGGCTGTTGTTCGCTTCGTCCCTTCGTCCGCTGGCCGAGCGACATTTTTCAGCGTCATCGTCGCGGCGGCCAGGTCCAGCGGGCGGGGGTCGGCGGGGCGGCGCGAACCGGTCGCGGTTACCGGTGTACGGGCAGGGTGAGGTGCACGGCCAGTAGACAACGGCCCGGCGGGGGCAGCCAGTCAACCGCCTGGTCGGTCCGAAGGTCGGCGTGCCCCATCCTCGCCGCACCGGCCGGGGAGGGCCTGGGAGCATCGGGGCGCGGCGAAAGCCGCGCCCCGATTTCATCCCCCCACCCCCGCACCCCACCCCATCCCGGCGCCGATCTTGCAGTTGCTGTCGTCGTTGTGGGCGGGAATGCCCCTTGTGTCGGGGCCGAAAGTGCACGATCGCGGAGCGGGGCCCTAGGTGCGGGGCGATGCGGTCGGCGGGGACTGTGGCCGGGTAGCCTTCGCCGGGTGATCGAGGTGAAGCAGCGGTGACGACCCTGGACCGCGACGAGAGCCACGCCCCCACGGTGATCAGCGCGTCGGTCGCCGTGCGTCGGCCGCTGCCGCTGCGTGTCGCCGCGCCGATGGCGGTCGCCGCCGGGCTGGCCCTGCTGCTGGCCTTCCCGCCGTACGGGGTGTGGCCCCTCGCGCCGGTCGGCGTGGCGCTGCTGGCCGCCGCCGCGCACCGGCGGCGGTTGCGCGCCGGGGCCGGCGTGGGCTTCCTCACCGGGGTGGCGCTGTTCGCGCCGCTGCTGGCCTGGACGAACCTGCACACCGGCTACCTGCCGTGGGTGCTGCTGTCGCTGCTGCAGGCCGGCTATCTGGCGCTGCTCGGCGTCGCCACCGCGTGGGTGTCACCGCTGGCCGACCGTGGCCGCTGGGCGTGGCCGGCGGTGACCGGGCTGCTGTGGGTGGGGCAGGAGGCGCTGCGCGACCGTACGCCGTTCGGCGGGTTCCCGTGGGGGCGTCTCGCGTTCACCCAGGACGACTCGCCGCTGCTGCGCCTGGCCGCCCTCGGCGGAGCGCCGTTGGTCACCTTCGCCGTGGCGGTCGTCGGCGGGCTGCTGGTCACCGCCGGCTGGCGCACCTGGACCACCCTGCGCCCCACCAGCCCCACCGACACCGACCCCACCGGCGTCCCCGGCGACACCGACCCCACTGGCACCCCCGGCGACACCGACACCACCAGCGGCCCCGGCCACAGCGAACCGGCCACCCGGCCCGGCGGCGCGCGGCGGTGGACGCCGGTGGCCGTTCCGGCCGTCGCCGCCCTCGCGCTGGCCGGGGCGGGTCTGCTGGTGCCACTGGCCGCCACCGGGTCGGGCGCGCCCGTCACCGTCGCGATCGTGCAGGGCAACGTGCCGCGCCTCGGTCTGGACTTCAACGCCCAACGCCAGGCGGTGCTCAACAACCACGTCGACGCCACCCTGGAGCTGGCCACGCGGGTCGCCTCCGGCGCGCAGCGGCAACCCGACCTGGTGGTGTGGCCGGAGAACTCCAGCGACATCGACCCGCTGCGCAACCCCACCGCCGGGGCCCGCATCTCCCAGGCCGCCGACGCGATCCGCGCGCCCATCCTGGTCGGCGCGGTGCTGCTCGGCCCGGGCCCGGGGCAGGTCCGCAACGCGGGCATCCTGTGGCGGCCCGACACCGGCGCGGACATGTCCCAGCTCTACACCAAGCGCCACCCGGTGCCGTTCGCCGAGTACGTGCCGCTGCGCGAGATCGCCCGCCAGGTCAGCGACAAGGTGGACCTGATCCGCAACGACTTCGTACCGGGCAGCACCCCGGGCGTGGTACGCGCCGGCCCGGCCGTGCTCGGCGACGTCATCTGCTTCGAGGTCGCCTACGACGAGGTGGTCCGCGACACCGTCACCGGCGGCGCGCAGCTGCTGGTGGTGCAGACCAACAACGCCACCTTCGACGAGGCCGAAGCCCGCCAGCAGCTGGCCATGGTGCGACTGCGGGCGGTGGAGCACGGCAGGCCGGCGTTGATGGCCTCCACGGTCGGGGTGTCCGGGTTCGTCGCCCCCGATGGGCGGGTAAGCGACGCCACCGGGTTCAACACCCGGGAGGTCGTGGTGCGGCAGCTACGGCTCGACAGCGGGCGTACCCTCGCCACCCGCCTCGGCTGGTGGCCGGAGCTGGCCCTCGCCGGGCTGGCCGTGGCCGCCCTGGCCGGCGCGGGCGTGCTGCGCCGACGGCAGCGGGTCGTGCCCGGATAGCAACAGCCGGTACGCCGGCGGGAGCGGAGGAACCGTGATCCAGGCGACCGATACGATCCGGCGTCCGGACGAGGTGCCCGGCGTGGGCCGGGTGCTTGTGGTGATCCCCACCTACAACGAGGCCGACAACATCGCGGCGATCGTGGGGCGGGTCCGCCGGGCCGCCCCCGCCGTGCAGATCCTCATCGCCGACGACAACAGCCCCGACGGCACCGGCGCGATCGCCGACGCGATCGCCGACGGCGACCCGCACGTGCAGGTGCTGCACCGCGAGGGCAAGCAGGGCCTGGGCGCGGCGTACCTGGCCGGGTTCGGGTGGGCGCGCGAGCGCGGCTACCACGCGGTGGTGGAGATGGACGCCGACGGCTCACACGCCCCGGAGGACCTGCCGGCGCTGCTGGACGCCGCCCGCGACGCCGACGTGGTGATCGGGTCGCGGTGGACCAGCGGCGCGCAGGTGGTGAACTGGCCGCTGCGGCGGCTGCTGCTGTCGCGCTGCGGCAACCTGTACGCGCGCCTCGCGCTGGGCATGCCCGTCTCGGACGCCACCGGCGGCTACCGGGTGTACCGGATCAGTGCCCTGGACGCCATCGACCTGGAGTCCGTGTGCTCGCAGGGCTACTCGTTCCAGGTGGAGCTGTCGCGGCTCGCCCACCGGGCCGGGGTGCGGATCGTGGAGGTGCCGATCACGTTCGCCGAGCGGGAACGCGGCGACAGCAAGATGAGCCCGCGCATCGTCGCCGAGGCGCTGTGGCGGATCACCCGCTGGGGTGTGCAGGACCGGCGCCAGGCCGTACGCCGGGGTCTGCACGGCACCCCCACGGGTCAGGTGCGGTGGCCGTGAGCGCGGCCGTGTCATGCTGGATGTGCGGTACGTGTCGGTGTGCCGCGGGATGGCGATGAGGTGAGATGCGCCGAGGACTGAGGTTCGTGCCGGTCGCCCTGCTGCTGGCGGTGGTGCTGGAGTTGACGGTGTTCGTCCTGGTGGGGCGGGCGGTGGGGTTCGGCGCGGCGGTGCTGCTGGTGTTCGCCGCGTCGCTGCTGGGGCTGGTGCTGCTGCGCCGCGAGGGGATGCGCGCCTGGCGTGGGTTCCGCACCGCCGCGCAGGCCGGGCAGCCACCGGGACGGCAGGTGACCGACGGGCTCGTCGGGTTGGCCGGCGCGCTGCTGCTGGCGGCGCCCGGTCTGGTCAGCGGTCTGGTCGGGTTGTTGCTGATGGTGCCGCCGGTGCGTCGCCTGGCCCGCGCCGGGGTGCAACGCACCGCCGAGCGGCGGGTGTCGTCGATGGTCGCCGGTGACCTGTTCGGGCCGCGTACGGTGCGGGTGCGCCAGGGTGCGCCGCAGCCGACACCGCGTCCGGAGCCGGAGCGGCCGGTGGTCGTCGACGGCGGCCGGGCCATCGAGGGTGAGATCGTCGAGCCGGGCCGCAACTGAAACGTACGCACACACGACGACGCCCCCGGGAGAACCCGGGGGCGTCGTGTCGTGCGGGTGCGGCTCAGGCGCGGCCGCGGCGGGTCCGAACCTCCTGGAGGCGTTCGGCGGGGATGTCCTCGAGCTCGGCGATCGAGCGCCGCTCCAGCAGCATGTCCCAGTGGGTACGCGGCGGCTTGGCCTTCTTCTGCTCCGGCTCGCTGCCGTCGACGAGTCGGGCGACGCTGCCGTCGAACTTGCATTCCCAGGTCGTCGGGACCTCGGCGTCGACGGCGAACGGCACCTCGAACTGGTGGCCCTTGGCACAGAGGTACTCGCGGGTCTGACGCGGCGCGAGCTCCGTGTTGCGGTCGGATTCGTAGCTGACCGCGCCCAGGCGGCTTCCGCGCAGCATACGCTCGCCCATGATCGACTTCCCCTCGTTCGTGGTGCTGGTCTTCTGGGTGTAACGGTGTCTTCCCGTCGCCCCATTCCCGCCCGAGGGCGTGAGGCGTCCACGGGTGAGCCGGACCCAAGGGTAGCCGGCCGAGGCGGTGACGCCACGGCGGCGGCCTGTCGGGACCGCCACCGGGGATGTTAACCGCCCGGACGCGGTCAAGGTTGCGCCGGCGGGGCACCCGGGTCGGAAGCGCCCGCGCCGCCGGGGGCGGCGGCGCCCAGCCGGCCCAACGCCAATGCCAGGTCGCTGACCTGGTCGCCGAGCTGCGCCACCCGCCGCTGCGCCACGTCACGGTCGGCCTCGGCGGTGGCCGCGGTCTGCCGCGCGGCGGTCAGGTCGGCGGCGAG
>NZ_MUZA01000136.1 GCF_021442385.1 Micromonospora sp. MH99 | reverse complement strand
CGCTCGGCCGCCGCGCGGAGCGTGGCGGGCCGGGGGCGGGTGCAGCCGCAACGCGTGCCCACCCGGGCGCCGCACTCAGCCGCCCGCTGAGCAGCTCCGGCGCGGCACCACCACCAGCCCTCTGGGCCGCACCGCGTCTGCTCGACCGGCCGCTGCGGCAGGTTGCGGCTGCCGGCACGACCCGCCGGGCGTCCCCGTGGACACCGCCCCTACCCCCTGTCTCGCGGGGCGCAGGTGGTGGGCGGGTGGAGCGGGCCGCACCGGCGGTCAGCCGCCCAGCGGCGCTCCGACGCCTGCCATGAACGCGACGGGGTCCACGGAGTTGCCGAAGCTCAGGCTCTGGCCAGGAGCGACGCCCCGGTGCACCTCATAGTGCAGGTGCGGCCCGGAGGAGTTCCCGGAGCTGCCGCTGAGGCCGAGGACCTCACCAGCTGCGACCCTCTGCCCGACCCGGACGAAGGGCTGATGGATCATGTGGCAGTAGCGGGTGGCGATGTTGCCGGCGTGGCGGACGTCGACGTACCAGCCACATCCGCCGAGGCCGGGGTATCCGTCGGTGTCGCAGCCGTGCCAGGCCGGGGCGTTGCACTTGCTTGTCGACACGACGCCGGCGGCGGCTGCCCGGATGGGCGTCTCCTTCGCGGCACCGAGGTCGACGCCGGCATGCCTGTGGTCGCCCCGGTCCTGGCCCCACGGTGCGACCACGCCAGCCCGCACCGGCTGCACCCAGCCGCCCGGACCGACCGGGACGGGTTCG
This sequence comes from Micromonospora sp. MH99, assembly GCF_021442385.1. Lineage (GTDB taxonomy): Bacteria > Actinomycetota > Actinomycetes > Mycobacteriales > Micromonosporaceae > Micromonospora. Next base: position 4,108 of record NZ_MUZA01000136.1, on the reverse strand, counting down.
AAGGCGCCCGGCCCGCACGGCGCACCCGGTGCTCCCCCACCCAGGTCGTCGATGCTGCCGACCTTCAGGATGGTGGCGGCCAGGACGTTGGCGTCGTTCTCCCACTGCTGGTAGGCCTCGGGAGTGCCGGAGCGCTGGACGGCCTGGGCGGCGTCGGTCAGCCGCATGCCCTGCCAGCCCTCGACCTTCAGCAGCGCCGTGTAGAACTTGCCGGCGGCGTACCGGGGGTCGGTCAGTTGTGCCACGGTTCCCCAGCCCTGGCTGGGACGCTGCTGGAAGAGGCCCACGGAGTCGCGGTCCCCGTAGTTGAGGTTGCGCAGCGTGGACTCCTGCATGGCGGTGGCCAGGGCGATCACCAGGCCACGGGCCGGCACCTTCATCTCTTGGCCGACCGCGACGATGATCGCGGCGTTGGCAACCTGGCTCTCATTCCAGGTGGTGGTGCCCTCGCTGCCTCCGGAGGGCACCGAAACGGGGATCGGCCCGCACGGCGAGGCGCTGGCCGCGCCGCCCATCAGGAACAGCGGCAACCCGATGACGCAGCCAGCCAGCAGCAGGATTACCGCGACGACCGCGCCGACGAGACCTTTCGTCTTCTGGTCGGTCACTGCCCGGCCCGTTTGAAGTCGTTGCCGGTGACCAGCCAGCGGCCCTTGATATCGGCGACACTCACCAGCAGCGTCCCGCGATCCGTGGGGATCGCGAACTGCCCGCCGCCGTCGCGGACGGGGTAGGTCGCCCTGGGCGGGCCGGTGATGCGGGACGCGGGCAGGTTGGCCGGTTCGACGGTGCGCAACTGCTCGGCGAACCGCGGGACACACAACTGCCTGACGCCTTCGAGCCAGCCTGCCGCGTCGAGCCCCGGCCGGGCCCACGCGGCGGCGAAGGCGGCAGCGGCGGGCGCCGCCTTGGCGACCGGCGCTGTGGGGCCCTCGTCGTCCTCGTCGTCACGGCCGAGGGCCTCCGGTGGTGTGGCGCTGGCGACCGTTCCGGCGACGGCCGGTGCGGGTCCACCATTTCGCGGCACCTCGCCGCCGGCCGGCCCGGATCGGAAACAGCCGGACAGCGTCACGAGCAGCGTCGGTATGGCGACAGTGAAAACCGCCACCCGTACGGCGAGTCCATAATGCACGGATCCGCCTTCTTCCTTATTCATAGCCGCATTACCCCCGTGCTGCCCGCTTGCTTCGTATCCACTGTGAGCCGTCTGATCAGGAGTCAGCTCTGCACGTCACGATGTGGATTCACCATATCGATAGCCGTGCAGCCGGGTGCTACTGTCTGCCGCGAAGGTACGTCAGGTACGGGGGAAATCACATGCACGGTCGAGCGCAGGGCGATTCTTGACGTGCCCTCGGTCAATGCGCAGATTCGTACGCGGTACGACACACTGCCAGGTCTCTCGGCCGTACCGGTGCCACCGCAGGCTGTTGCCAACGGGTGGCCTCCGGTGTGGTGGGTCGGCTGCCACGGCGGCAGCGGTGCCACCACGCTCGCGACGTTGACCCAGATCGGCTACGACTACGGGCCCGTGTGGCCGCAGTTGCCGCCGAACTCTCCGATGATCAACGTCGTGCTGGTCTGTCGAGCCAGCGCCGCCGGAACGTTGGCGGCGGCCGGTGCGGTGGAGCAGTGGCGTCGGCGAGCCATCCCGGTGCACGCCCAGGTGCGGGGAGTCGTCGCGGTCGCCGCGTCGCCGCGCCGACCGCCCAAGATCGTCAACGAGCGTCTGCAACTGCTGGCCGGCTGGGCACCGAATGTCTGGCGCGTCGGCTGGCAGGAGGTTCTGCTGGCCGCCGACAAGCCCGTCGATCTGGGCGTCCCCCCACCCGACATCGCCGCGCTACGCGATTCCATCGTGGAAGCTGTCTCGATCTAGGAGAAGGATTCATGTCGTTGTTGCTGCAACTGCACGACGCGGTCACCAGCGTGCAGGACGCTGCGACCGGTGTCATCGCCGCACCGAACCCGGGCAACGTCGCACCCCCCGGCTCGGACAAGATCCTGACGATCCTTGGTTGGGTGAAGTGGCTCGTCACGGCCGTCGCCGTTGGCGGCGCCATGTTCATCGGCGCCAAGATGGCGATCGCCCACCGCCGTGGCGACGACACCAACACCTCTGCGCTGGGCTGGTGGCTGGCCGGTTGTGTGCTACTCGGCGTGGGGCCTCAGTTGGTCGACGCGCTGACCTGAGCACGGCGATCACCGGGGGGGAAGAACCGCCATGCGTTCGAAGAACTACCAGGCTGACTACGCAGAGGAACCGTCGCCGTGGACGCGGCCGGGCTTCGTGCTGGCCGCGGCGCTGCTGCTGGTGATCGTCGCACTCGGGGTCGTCGTCGCCGTTCGGTCCGGCGACGACGCCGAGCCCAGCTCGGTGGCACCCACGGTGTCCGCGGAGAGCGCGACGCCGCAGCCGGAAGCCACGGGCAAGCTGCCCACGGCGGTCCCGGTGACCGCGCCAACGGGCGTCACCTGGCAGGTCGTCCGTGGCACCGCGTTGCCGTTCAGCGACCGGGCCGGGCCCCGGGAGCGCAGCGACAAGCAGGCCAAGGGCTTCGCACGCACGCCCGAGGGCGCGCTGATCGCCGCCGCGCAGCTGGTCAGCCGGGTGGGTGCCGCCGCCGGCCGGGCCTCGTGGGAACCGACCCTGACCCAGCAGTTCCTGCCCAGCACCGACCGGGACACACTGCAGGCAGCGCTCGCGGCGGAGCCGGAGCAACCGGCGCAACCGGGCGATCTCGCGCCGCTGGCGGGCTACCTGTACCTGACCTACACGCCGGACACCGCGGTGATCGGACTGGCCTACCGGTCGGTCAACGGCACCACCGCACGGTGGTTCATCGTCACGACCACGCTCCAGTGGCGCGACGGTGACTGGAAGATGGTGGCGCCGCCCGGCGGCGCCTGGACCTCGTTGAGCCGCACCGTTACCGACCTGAACGGCGTCGTGGAATGGGGGGCCCGCTGATGTGCAATCCGATCACGCAAGCCGACTGCAGCCTCGCGGACGCGGCCGGGGACCTTGTCGGCGGCGTCACCACCTCGTTCGCGGACTCCATGCTCGAGGGCCTCGCCAAGGCCATGGGCGAAACCGCGGCCTGGGCCTTGAAGACGCTGATAGCCGGCTGGATCGCGGTGCCGTCCCCGGTCCTCACCGGGGGAGCCGTCGATCGACTGCGCGAGTACACCTACTGGATCACCGGTGCCGTCGCAGTGTTCTCACTGCTCATCGCGGCCGGGCGAATCCTGTTGGAGCGCAACGCGAAGGCCGCCACCGACGCCGGACGCGGCCTGGTGCAGCTGACGCTCATCAGCGCTGCGGGCGTACCGACGGTCGCGCTCCTCAGCGAGTTCGGCGACGGTTACTCCAAGTGGATCGTGGACGCCTCGACCGGCGGCGATCTCGGCGAACGCCTGGTGATGTTCGCGCCCGCTGCCGGCGTGGCCGCCTTCAACGGCCTCACGTCCATCGCGCTGATCGCCATCGCGTTCATGCTTCTGCTCATCTCGTTCGCGCAGATCCTGCTGAGCATCGGCATCGCCGCGATCAAGGTGCTGCTGTGCGGCCTGATGCCTCTGGCCGCGGCGGCGGCGATGACCGGCACCGGACGCGCGATGCTGGCGCGCTACATGAGCTGGCTGATGGCGGCGCTGCTCTACAAGCCGGCCGCGGCGACCGTCTACGCGGCCGCGTTCTGGATGATCGGTGACGGCAAGGACCTCACCACCGTGCTGACCGGCATCGTGCTGATGTGCATGGGCATCGTGGCGATGCCGGCCCTGCTCAAGTTGCTGGCCCCGGCGACCAGCCAGATCGCCATGGGCGGCGGCGGAGGAGGGGGCCTGGCGGCCTCCGGAGCCATCGCCAACGGCGCCATGCTGCTGAACTCCACCCGCGGTGGCGGCGGTGGCGGTGGTGGCGGCGGTGGCGGCGGTGGCGGCGGTGGACAGAGTGCTCCCGTACGCCCCTCCGGCTCCGGGCCCGGTCCCACCGCCGCACCCGCACCGACCGGCGGTGGGCTACCCGCCGGCGGGCCGGCGATGGCCGGAGGTGGCGGTGCCGCGGCCGGCGGAGGTGCGGCAGCCGGCGGGGGTGCCGCAGCCG